>JAJONO010000091.1 GCA_021323535.1 Bacteroidota bacterium | reverse complement strand
TAAAACAATTTAATCCTAAGTCCGCAAAATCAATGGCGCTCAGAACGCATTGCCAAACGAGCGGATGGAGCTTAACAGAACAGGATCCTTTCAACAACGTGGCAAGAACCTGTATTGAAGCTCTGGCTGCGGCAATGGGACATACTCAGAGTTTGCACACTAATGCTTTGGATGAAGCCATTGCTCTTCCAACCGATTTTAGCGCGCGCATTGCACGCAACACACAAATTTATTTACAACAGGAAACCAATATCTGTAAAGTAGTTGATCCGTGGGCGGGTTCGTATTATGTAGAAAGTCTTACCAATGAAATTGCGGAGAAAGCCTGGAAACTCATCCAGGAAGTGGAAGGACTTGGAGGCATGGCCGAGGCTATTGAAACAGGAATTCCGAAAATGCGTATTGAAGAAGCTGCAGCGAGGAAACAGGCCCGCATTGATAGCGGAAAAGATGTGATCGTTGGAGTGAATGCGTTTAAGACAGATGAAAAAACAAACATCGACATTTTAGAAGTTGACAATACGAAGGTCCGCAACCAGCAATTAGAACGATTAAAAAAATTAAAAGCAGAAAGAAATAACGCCGAAGTTGAAAAAGCGCTTAACGCTTTAACAGAGGCTGCTCAGAGCGGAAAAGGAAACCTTCTTGAGCTTGCGGTAAATGCGGCAAGAGTAAGAGCTTCACTTGGAGAAATTTCTTATGCCCTTGAAAAAATATTCGGAAGATACAAAGCAAATATCCGCTCCATTGCCGGAGTTTACAGCAAAGAAATTAGTATGGATAAAGATTTTGCAAAAGCAAGAGAACTCGCTGACAAATTCGCTGAACTGGATGGAAGACGTCCGCGTATCATGGTAGCTAAAATGGGTCAGGATGGTCACGACCGTGGCGCCAAAGTGATTGCAACAAGTTTCGCCGACATGGGATTTGACGTGGATATTGGTCCGCTCTTTCAGACACCAGCTGAAGCAGCAAAACAAGCAGTTGAGAACGACGTTCATATCCTTGGTGTATCGAGTCTTGCGGCAGGACATAAAACTCTTGTACCCCAAGTGATCGAAGAATTAAAAAAATACGGCAGAGAAGATATCATGGTTGTTGCAGGAGGGGTTATTCCGCAGCAGGATTATGATTTTCTTTTTAAAGCCGGGGTCAGTTTTGTATTCGGGCCGGGAACGGTCATCTCAAAAAGCGCCTGTGAGATCCTTGATAAAATGATAAGCTCTTATAAGTGATGAAGTAATCAGGATCAGATGAAAAAACAATTAGTGTTCCTGATATTATTATTTTTAAGTTTCTTGCCTTTATCCGCGCAGCCTGATCCTGACGAAGACTCGCTTAAAAATTCTCTTTCTATTTCACAAAATGATACAAATAAGGTAAAGACATTAAATCGTCTCGCCTATCTCCTTACAGAAAAAGATCCGAAAACTTCGGTAAAATACGCCGAAGAGGCCCTTCTGCTTTCTGAAAAACTGAATTATAAACTTGGTCAGGCAAAAGCATGTGTCTATTATGCGAATGCGCTTAACAATACAAAAAACACAAACAACGTTTATAAATATCTTGAAAAAGCTGCCACTATTTTCACTGAATTAAATGACAAAAGCGGACTCGCATGGGTGTATTCCAATCTTGGGGGAAAGTATGCGGAAAACGGTGAATATGAAACGGCTCTGAAATATCATCTCAAGAATCTTGTGATCAATCAGGAAACAGGAAATAAACATCGTTACGCCTGGGCGCTCAACGGCATTTCTACCCTGTATATTCAGATGGGACAATATGCCAATGCTGAAAAATACACTCAAGAATGCCTTAAAGAAATGACCGGTTTGAAGGACTCCGCAGGGATTGCTTCGGCTTACAACAATTATGGAATGCTTAATGACTATAGTCAGAAAAACGATAAGGCCATTGAATACTACTCGAAAGCGCTGGATATTCATTCCAGGCTTGGGAACCAGGTCGATGTCATAGGCTGTCTTAATAACATTGCCGTCATTCATGTCAACAACAAAAATTATGATGCGGCTCTCCCTTATTTCTTAAAAGCAAATAAAATTTCTGAGGAAATAGATTATCCTTCAGGACTGGCAACCAATTACATTAACATGGGCGAAGTGTATATCGGTTTGAAACAATACGATAAAGCCATTCTTTTCATTGGCAAAGGTCTGGATATTGCTAATTCGCTTGGCTTTACCGATTTCATAGCTGAAGGACACCGTTTGCTTTACGAAGCATATTACCAAAAGAGCGATTATAAAAATGCACTCGTTCATAAAAACAGGTACACCGATTTAAAAGATAGTTTGCTTAACGTAGTTACCAATAAACAAATTGCCGAAATGGGTGTAAAATACGAAAGCGATAAAAAAGAGCAGGAAAATAAATTATTGCAGGCCGAAAATCAACTTTCTACAGAAACCATTAAACAACAAAGAGTAACAGCCTACTTCATTGTTGCCGGCCTTATTCTTGTAACTCTACTCGCTATTTTTATTTTTAAAGGACTAAGGCAGCAGCGTAAAGCCAACACTATTATTTCTGCTCAGAAAGAAGAAGTTGAAAATCAAAAACACATTGTAGAAGAAAAACAAAAAGAGATCATGGATTCTATCCGGTATGCCGAGAGAATTCAACGCGCGCTTCTTGCCGGAAAAAGTGTACTCGACGATGTTCTTAAAGAAGAAAACCATTTTGTGCTCTTTAAACCAAAAGATATTGTGAGCGGGGATTTCTATTGGGCCACTGAAGCAGAACGGAGTTCGCTTCAGGGCCAGCCTGACTATAAACTATCGACTATAGACCATAAACTCTTTTACCTCGCCGTATGTGATAGTACCGGCCACGGTGTTCCGGGCGCGTTTATGTGTTTACTTAACATTGGTTTTTTAAGTGAGGCCATCAAGGAAAAAAATATTCTTCAACCAAATGAAGTTTTTAATTATGTAAGACACAGGTTGGTTGAAAGCATCAGTAAAGAAGGACAAAGAGATGGTTTTGACGGCATTCTCATTCGCATTGATCAGGAGAATAATACCATTACTTACTCTGCCGCTAACAATGCTCCTGTTCTTGTGAGAAATTCGGAGATCATTGATCTGGCCTGCGATAAAATGCCTGTTGGAATGGGTGAGAAAAAAGAAGATTTTACTTTACGGACCATAGATGTACACAAAGGCGACACACTCTATCTTTATACCGATGGTTTTGCCGACCAGTTCGGTGGTCCGAAAGGTAAAAAGTTCAAATACAAATCGCTCAACGATTTGCTATTAACGATTTCATCTCTATCTTTAACAGAACAAAAACAAAAACTCGAAACAGCGTTTGAAAGCTGGAAAGGAGAATTGGAACAGGTTGACGATGTTTGCGTAATCGGAATAAGATTATAACGCAAACGGAAGCCTTAGGTTTTAATAAAAGGGAAATGAGGAAAATACTCTTACTGGTCCTAATGATTTTAAGTGCGCATGTTATTCATGCCGACACCAGGGAGTCCATTCAGAAAATTCTCAAAAACAACGGTAACGATTCCATGAAGATCATGCAGCTTACATCGCTGGCAAACCTGAGCATGAACGAGCCCGGAAAAGCCTTTGAGGTACTGTCAGAAATGATCGCTTTCTCAGAAAGACTCACCACAAAGAAAAATAAGGCCCTTTGTTACAGAAAGATCGGAACCGTTTATCATAGGCTTCAATACTACGATAAGGCCCTGGAGTATACTCTGAGAGGAGCTTCTGCTTTTGATGAGTTGAACGATAAAGAAGGACTTGCCAACTGCTACAATAACATTGCCAACAGTTACCAGGCGAAAGGGATGTTAACCAATGATACGATTTTTTTTAACCGTGCCATTGAGTATCATATCAAAAACATGAGGTTACGGGAAGAAATTCACGACACTGTATGGCTCAATATTTCTTACAGTAACATTTCCATTGCGTTCATGTCGCTTAAGCAATACGATAAAGCCATTGAATACCTTAATGTTGCCCATGAATATTTTGTAAAAGAACAAGTGGATGGAAACGCGGTTAACATGACAAGCATTAATCTTGCCGACGCTTACCTTGGAAAAGCGCTCACAACCAAACGTCCTGAATATTATCGCAAGGCTCTTTCCTATTATAACGATCTTCTTAAGGTTTATGAAGCCGGGAAAAGCGATGCCTACGACAATCATGCCGAGGTACTTCAGAAAACGGGGCAGATCTATTTTGAAACCGATCAGTTTGACCGGAGTCTGAACAATCTGCTTAAAGCGGACCAGATTTATAACCGCATCAGGAACAAAGAAGGAATAAGTAAAACTGCTTTACTTCTCGCCAAACTGTATGAATCAAAAAACGATTTTAAAAAATCGAATGAGTACTATAACATTCACATGGCATACAGGGACACACTTTTGAACGAAAGAAACAAAGGAAGTGTGGAGCAGATGCAGATGATGTATCAAACGGGCCAGAAAGACAAACAGATTGAAAGGCTAAACCACGAAAAGGAGTTGAAAGACGCGGAGATCCACAGGCAGCGCGTTACTACATTTGCTTCCATTGGAGGATTTGTCTTAATTCTTCTTCTTGGTTTTTTATTACTTAGCCGTTACAATCTCAAAAAGAAAGCCAATGAAAAATTAAGTGTTGCTTACATCAACATTGAATTAAAGAATAAACAGATCACCGACAGTATTAATTATGCCAGGCGTATCCAGGCGGCAATTCTTCCGCCGGTAGACGTTATCAGAAATAAGCTCAATGGTTTCTTTGTATTGTATCAGCCGAAAGATATTGTGAGTGGCGATTTTTACTGGTATGCAAATCATGATGACAGAACGTTTTTTATTATCGGAGATTCTACAGGACATGGTGTTCCGGGAGCATTAATGAGCATGATCGGCAATACTCTTCTTAATGAAATTATCAACCAGAAAGACATTCTTGATCCGGGACAAATATTAACGCAGCTTCATCAGGGAGTAAGTTTAGCATTGCGTCAGCAGGGATTTGATACCTTGTCGCAGGATGACGGCATGGATGTAACGGTATGTTGCATAGAAGAAAAAAATAATTCAGTTTTACATTATGCAACCGCTAATCATTCTCTCTTTGTAAAAAGCAGTAAAGGTCTCACTGAATTAAAAGGAGATATTTATTCTATCGGCGGAAACTTTGACAACACAGAAAAAAAATTCACAACACATTCCGTTACGCTTGAGAAAAACAGTTTTGTAATTGTGAGCACCGACGGATATTACGATCAGTTTGGCGGAGATAAAAACAGCAAATTTCTTATAAGCCGCTTCGAAAAATTCTTACTTGAAACCGATCTTAATTCAAATGATGTAAGCGAAAAATTAAAACACGCTATTGAGAATTGGAGAGGAAACTGTAAGCAGACTGATGATATTCTTGTGGCCGGCTTCAGGGTTTAATCAGCTTTAAAACTACACGCAGATTCTGCGGATTTCGCAGATTTTTAAACTTAGCAATTATTAGTAAATCTTTATTCTTATCTGCGCGATCAGTGTAATCTGCGTGTAACAGACTAATCACTATTGACCAAACACTATCGACTTCTAATTCTGAATATACTCAAACGGTAATTGCGTGAGCTTAGAGAAGCGTTCTCCTGAAGAAAGCATGTCGCGGTCGCCCTCGTCGTAAAACCATTTAATGGTTACTTTGCTTCCTTTTGCAAGATCGTTGGCCATACCAACAATTTTGAAAATTTGTTTTGCAGAAGCCGTATTAAAATACTCGAGTTTGAAATTAAAAACTGTATCTGTATTTGGAGATTTTACGTAGTCGCCGAGCCACTCCATTACGGGAGCGTAAAAACTGAATGCGTCTTCCGGCAATGAACGGCCCGAAATGAGGATTTCGCCGCTGGTTTTACTTAGGTTCACTGTAGGAGAATCTTCCGTACCTTCTATTTTCAAATCATTCATGGTTAGTATGGAATAAATGAGGTTAGTGTTATAAAAGAATAATCTGAGTTATAAACTTCGAAAGAATACTGTATATCGTTTCCGCTCTTCATTTTAATATCAATGAATCCTAATCCGGCTCCTTTCTGGCCCGGCTCCTGCTCTTTCATGATCGTAGTTGTGTAAAGATCTTCCAGTTCCTGTAAAGAACTAAGATTTACTTTAATGATCTTGTTACGTATTTTATCGATGTGTTCGTTGCTGATATAATTTCCTGAATAAATAAAGCAGCCTTTTTCAGTGGTAGCAACAACAATAATTCCGGGGCTACCTGCAGAAACACCGGTAAGAGGCGCCGAATGATTACAGATGTTCTGAAGCAATTCCACCATAATACTTACCACTTTACGTTTGTAAGCCAGATCATCGTTACGGGCAATGCTGCCCTCTGTCATGGTAAGAAGACTTTTCAGATTTTCCTGGGTAAAAATACCCTGGTAGATCATGTTGATATGGTGCTGCTTGGTAAGATCATGAAGCAGTTTTTCATTTTTCATATCATCCGCTTTTCCATTACCAGCAACGTCGGCTGTGACTTTGGTCTTAAAATAGAAGAAAGAACTCAGGTCGTCTACTTTATCAAAGCTGTAAGATAATTTATTTCCCGATTTACGGGCCATTTCAATCAGTCCTAAACCCGCGCCACCCTTATCAGAGAGGCCTGTGTTTTCAAGAACGTATTTGTAATAATCCTTAAGTTCGTCAGGATTAAGAGAGTTAATTTTATCTATGCTTGTTTTAAGATGATCGATCTTATTATCCTCAACTATATTTGCCGAAGTAAGATTGTATTCGCCTGAACGGTTCTGTACAACAAAAAAGGCGTGGTTTTGTTCACTCTGTGTAACGTCCTGGTGGCGGGTAATATTCTGAAGGCTCTCTACCATTACAAAGTACACGCGTTTTTGCGTTTTAGAGGTCTCTTCAACAATGTTCATATTGGTTTCGGCCAGCGATAAAATCTTGTCGGTTAGTGTAGCATTAAAGATGCCTTTATACACATAACTCAACGAACAGGTATTAAAATCTTTAAATAAATTATAGAGTTCAGTACCGGTAATAAAGTCGCGTTTAGCCGTTTCCATTATTCCAAATTTAGCAATTATTTCAAAACTGCAAATGGGAACCAAAAATCTTTAAAAACCGGTCGTTCTTCATAAAATGTTACCTTTGGTTATAAATTTCTAAAAATGCGTGGAAAGCCTATCATTACAGGAATAGCAGCCGTTTTTGCTTTACTTTTAGCTTGTAATATGTCCCAAAATGACATTAATACCAAGCTGAAAAAGGACATGCTTTCCGTTTCTCAGATCCAGGGTGACTGGACCTGTGTGAAAAGGGACCAGTATTTAATGAGTGAATGGGATGCTGACCATCCACACAATATTCCAACTTTTAATTTCAGGGTTAAAGGAGATAGCATGTGGTGTTTTGAATATCCTTATCAGTATTACCGCCGTTTTACTTTAAAAAAAGACTCCTTCCTTCATTGCGAAATATTTGAAGCCGTTGAATTGCGCCATGATACATTGATCCAATATGAAAGCAGTGCAAAAAAGAACGGCGAAATCAGGTATTACGTTCGTGATACTTTTAATGATGTGATAATAGAAAAGCTGAAGAGAAATCGTTTTAACCCTCAGGCACTAAAGGGCACCTGGTACCTTCCAAAAATGTCGTATGACCCTTATTCAGGAGAACCGCCTTCAAAGATCGATTATCCCTTTCAGCTTCCCGGGTCAATACTTCTTAATAAAGATTTCTTTGCAAAAAATTATTTTCCGCCCGACACTTTATTGATTCCGGTTAATGGAAAAAAAAGAAATTTTATTATCCGTCGCATCTCCTGGCTTGAAAGAGAAATTTCTCTTGATGCAGGGAACTGGTACAAAAAGGGAGGTTTTAATTTCGTTTACTTTCCATCTAAAGAAATGATGCGATAGTTCTTTTCCTGCTTCTAGCTTCTATTTCTCTCACCATTCCTATATCTGGTTTGCTTTACTTTATAAATGGCTCATCACTTTTGCACGTTTCCATATTAACTTTATAGCAAAATATTTAATCATGAAAAAAATATATCTTTTAGCTTTCATCTTAGTAATAGTTCTTTCAGGAAACGTTTCCGCTGTTATTCTTTACGTACCGGCCACTTACAGCAGTATCCAGGCCGCCATTAATGCCTCTGTGAATGGAGATACAGTTGAAGTGGCTCCCGGAACTTACTACGAGAATATTAACTTCAGAGGAAAAAATATTGTAGTTACGAGCCAGTATTATTTAACGCAAACCACCAACATCATTAATTTTACGATCATCAACGGAAGTTCCCCGCTTCATCCTGATACAGGAAGTTGTGTGATCTTTAATCATAATGAAAATTCCTCGGCAGTGTTGCAAGGTTTTACACTGGTTGGCGGAACGGGATCAAAATGGTTCGATATTCATGGAGCCGGCATTTTTCGCGAAGGAGGGGGAATTCTTATTGAACAAGCTTCTCCTACAATACGAATGAATGTAATTACCAATAACCTTGTCACAAACACGGTCGGGGTTGTGAGTACCGGTGGCGGTGGAATTCGCGTGGGCGATGGTAATCCGGTAATATGCAGCAACTATATTTCCTTTAACCAGGCCAGGTATGGCGCCGGCGTGGTTCTGAACTACACTAGCGGAAAAATAACAAACAATGTTATTGCTTCTAATAGCGGAGGGCAACAATTCAATGGCGGTTCGGGTATATGGGCAATCGAAGAATCTACCCTTGCGCCACTCTACATTGAAAATAATACTGTGGTTAATAATTCCGCGCCAAATTCCGGCGGTACTGGTGGGTTTTACATGGGGGGCTGCTCTTCAGCCTTTGTTCGTAATAATATTATTTACGGCAACTGGCCCGCTCTGCAGGTAAAAATAATTTCATCTACAGTTACGGTCAATTATAATGATATACAGGGCGGATATCCTGGCCCCGGAAATATTAACATGGACCCTTTATTTGGCGGAAATAATTACTATCTCACGTCTGCTTCGCCATGTATTGATGCCGGCGACCCTAACAGTGTTTATAATGACATACAGGATCCTTTTAATGCTGGCAATGCTTTATCGCCTTCCGCAGGCACATTGTTAAATGATATGGGTGCATATGGTGGGCCATGTACGCATGACCAGCCATATTATACAACCGTTACCGGCGAGAAAAAAATAAACAACGGATCTTTGGGGATCACTGTTTTTCCTAATCCGGTTACTTCAGTTTCTTCTTTGAGGTTTAACTCAGAAAAGCCACAGCAAATAAGAATTACAATTATGAATGTGCTTGGACAAACCGTATCAGAAATCTGTGATAGATACTTTTCAGAAGGTGAGTCCATGATAGAAATCAAAAGAGGCGAACTCACAGGTGGAACCTATTTCGTAAATATGAAAGGTGGGGAAGGATGGAATTATGTGACCAGGATAGTTATGATTGACACAAACTGATTTATAAAAAAAAGACACGAATTTCACAAATTAACACGAATCCTTGACTCAGGATCTTTTCGTGAAAATTCGTGAAATTCGCGTCAAAAACAAAAGCCTTATTTAATGGCTTTATGCTCTTTCTTTCCGTCTTTATCTTTCATATCCTTAATCGTCTCCCAGGTCGACTCCACCATTGTAAGATGAGATTTAACTTCCGGAACAGTATTAGTAGCCCATGATTTGATATCGGCATCTTTTGAATTATCGGCAATAGCCTCGTATTTTTTTACAGCATCTTCATGTTTATTCTTCATTTGCTGAGTATATTCTTTATCAAAATCGATCCCTGTCTTTTCATTAAGTTTATCAAGGTCGCGTTTTTGTTCATCGGTAAGATCTGCGGGAACCGTAATGTTTTTGCGGGTTGCCAGGTCCTTAAGATCGGTATTCATTTTCGTGTGGGCCTCTTTGATCATTTCAGCCATTTTCTTCACCTCAGATGTGGTAGCTTTTGAGGCGGCTGTTTCGGAAGACATGATTTCGTAAAGATTTCCCATAAAAGCTTCAGAAAGGCGTTCTGCGTCCTTTTCTCCATCGCGGTTATGTACTTCTTCATTTACTTTTTCAGCCTGATCTTTTGGGTCCTCTTCTTTTTTGGCGTTATCGCCGCAAGAAGTAGTTAATGTAAGCGCCAGACAGGCAACTGCGGATTTCATCATTATTTTTCTGATCATAGTCATAATTGTTTTTTTAAGTTAATCATCCACAACTAGGAAAAATATATGCCAGCTTATAAATCCTTTGTACCTTTGAGTCTTTATGCCTGCAATTACAATAGCTGTAGCCCTTATTTTAATAATGGGAATATTTTTTCTCCGTTCAGGAAAAGAAAAAAAATTTCTGAATTACCGTAAAGCAAAGCCGGAAGAGCTTAGTAAACTGCGGGAATTAGGACTTCTCTCCTACTCGCAGCACAAAGATGTTCTTGGTGAAAACTGGAACACAATGGAAAAAAATTTAAAAAGCGATGCTTTCTGGGATAAACTTCTTGGCATATCGGTTCCGTTTGTCTGCGAAGATTATAATAAAATTGTGGGAATGGCTTTCCTCGTTCCAAGTGGCCATCCCGATGAAATTTACCAGGCCGACTGGTCGCACATTCGAATGGTGGGCGTTGACCCGGCCTACTCTGGAAAAGGCATTTCGAAAAAACTTACACAGATGTGCATTGAACAGGCTAAAGAAAACGGCGAAAAGATAATTACACTTCACACCTCCGAATTCATGAACGCCGCCCGCCACGTTTATGAAGGGTTGGGCTTCACCATCATGAAAGAAATTCCACCACGTTTCGGGAAGAGGTATTGGTTATACAAACTCGATCTTGTCTCCTGATTCTTGTCTCTTGTCTCTTGCTTCTCGCTTCTAAGCTGGCACAAACTTTGACAAGACCACTTCATGAAGGCGCGCTTCTTAATCGTCATTCTTCTTTTCATCTTGAATAAAAGCTTCGGACAGGATACAGTAATACACGTTGATCTTGACAAATATGCCGGAAAATGGTACGTGATAGCCTGTATTCCCACTTCAGTTGACAAACACTGGAACTACATGACCGAAACTTATACGATTAAGAAAAACGGAAATGTGAGTATTTACACCACTTATCTTAAGCCTAACGACCACGATAAGAAAAAACAACTTCCAAAGGAGAAACATTTAAGATCAAAAGGATTCCCCCAAAAAGGCAGCAATAATTTTAAATGGAAGGTTCAGTTCTTCTGGCCGTTTAAAGTAGATTACCTGATCGAAGAGGTTCCTGCAGATTATTCCTATACTGTGGTTGGACATCCCGAAAAAAAATTCCTTTATTTTATGAGCCGCGAAAAAACCATGAGCGACGAACTTTATAAACAACTTGCATTGCGTTATAAAGAGAAAGGATACGATATGTCGAAGATGATAAGGGTGCCGCAATAGAAGTTTATGATTGATAGTTTATAGCACTAAACTCAACCAAAATCCATAGACCATAATCCATAAACTATTGACTATTGACTTCTTCCTCGTTCAAAAAACGGTTTTTAAAATCGCTTTTTTCCTCTTAATTTAAAGCCTTAATATTTTTGTCTTGTCAATTAAGGTTACATTTCTCGGTACCGGAACATCGCAGGGCGTTCCCGTGATAGCATGCGATTGCAGTGTATGCACCAGTAAAAACGAAAAGGATAAACGTCTTCGTACCTCTGTACTCATTGAAACTGAACGCACGCGTTTCGTGATTGACTCGGGCCCGGATTTCAGACAGCAGTTACTGAGAGAAAAAATAAAAAAACTCGACGCGGTTGTGTTCACACATGAACATAAGGATCATATCGCGGGATTAGATGAAGTGCGGGCCTTTAATTACATCAACAAAATTAAAATGCCCGTTTATGCTACATCGAGGGTGCAGACAGCATTGAAGCGCGAATTCGCTTACATTTTTTCCGAAGAAAAATATCCCGGTATTCCTGAAGTGGAACTTATCAATTTCGAAAACGATCCTTTTTACGTAGGTGATATTCTTGTTGAGCCCATCAGCGTGCTTCATTACAAACTTCCTGTAAAAGGATTTAAAGTAAATAAGTTCGTTTATATAACCGACGCCAATTTTATCGCGGAAGAAGAAAAAAATAAATTGAAAAACATGGATGTTCTTGTTTTAAATACGCTTCGCCGCGAACCTCATATTTCACATTTTACTTTTGAAGAAGCCATTCAACTTGTAAAAGAACTCAAACCAAGGAAAGCTTATTTCCTTCATATTTCGCACCAATTGGGACTTCACGACGAAGTAAGCAAAGAACTTCCAAACAACATTGAACTGGCCTTTGATGGCTTACAATTAATTATTTAACTCAAAAATATAAGCCGCGGATTTCACAGATTTACGCGGATAAAAAATTCATAAAACAAAATAATGGCAGAAGAACTTAAAATATCATCGGGTACCAAAGAAGAAAAATACAAAGCACTCGTTCCGCAAGTGAAAGCGCTCGTGGAAGGCGAAACCGATCTTATTGCCAACCTGGCCAATATCTGCTCAGCACTTAAATACGGCATGGATTTTTTCTGGGTTGGATTTTACCTTGTAAAAAACAACGAACTCGTACTCGGACCTTTCCAGGGACCCATTGCCTGCACCCGTATTGCCAAAGGAAAAGGGGTTTGCGGAACTTCCTGGCAAAAATCCGAAACCATTATTGTTCCTGATGTAGAACAGTTTCCGGGCCACATTGCCTGCAGTTCGCTCAGTAAAAGCGAAATTGTTATCCCTATTTACAATTCAAAAAAAGAAGTTGTAGCCGTGTTTGATGTTGATAGCGATCAGCTAAATTCATTTGATACAACAGACGAAAAATATCTTCAACAGATCTTAAATTCATTACAATTCGATTAAAAAATTCCCTCATGACAAAAGACGAAGCGAAACATAAAATTGAAAATCTCTCAAAAACAATTGAAGAACATAATCATAATTATTACGTTCTGGATAATCCGACCATCAGTGATTTTGAATTCGATAAAATGCTGGAGGAATTAATTTCACTGGAGAAACAATTTCCCGAACTTCTTTTACCAACGTCGCCAAGCCAACGTGTTGGCGGTGCCATTACCAAAGAGTTTAAATCTGTGAAGCACAAATACCCGATGCTGTCTTTATCGAACAGCTACAGTAAAGATGATATGATGGATTTTGACCGTCGCGTGAAAGAAGGTTTACATTTAGAAAATGATCTCTTTGGCGCCAATCAAATACAGTATGTATGCGAATTAAAATTCGATGGACTTTCTATCGGAATTACTTATGAAAACGGGGTTATTTCACATGCCATTACCCGTGGCGATGGCGTTCAGGGCGATGATGTAACCACGAATGTAAAAACCATTAAATCTGTTCCTTTAAAATTAAAAGGGAACTTCCCTCCCCTTTTCGAAATACGTGGAGAGATCTACATGCCAAAAAAAGAATTTGAACGTATTAATAAAGAGCGTGAGGAGATTGGCGAAACTCCATTAGCAAATCCCCGCAACACCGCCAGCGGTACTATGAAAATGCAGGACAGCGCGGTTGTTGCTTCACGTAATCTTGATTGTTTTTTATACTCTTTGCTCGGAGAAAACGTTCCGCATAAAAGTCATTATGAAAATTTACAGGCCGCAAAATCCTGGGGATTTAAAATAAGTGATGACGCAAAACTTTGTAACGGTATTAACGAAGTACTTGAATTCATTGATCATTGGGACAAGGCCCGTTACGATCTTCCTTTTGAGATCGATGGTATTGTTATTAAAGTAAATGATTACCAGAAACAGCAGCAGCTAGGTTTTACGGCTAAATCGCCACGCTGGGCCATTGCTTATAAATTTAAAGCGGAACAGGTGTCTACTAAATTATTAAGCATTACTTACCAGGTAGGAAGAACCGGCGCCATTACGCCTGTAGCAAATCTTCAGCCGGTGCAGTTAGGAGGAACCACGGTAAAACGAGCCAGTCTTCATAACGCCGACATTATCGAAAAACTTGATATTCGTGTGAACGATTTTGTGTTTGTAGAAAAAGGCGGAGAAATTATTCCAAAAATTATCGGTGTTGATCTTGAAAAACGAGATCCTGAAAATGTAAAAACAGTTTATGCGTATGAATGTCCCGAATGCCATGCTAAACTTGTTCGTAAAGAAAGCGAGGCCCAGCACTATTGTCCCAATGAAAATGAATGCCCGCCGCAGGTAAAAGGTAAAATGGAGCATTTTGTTTCGAGAAAGGCTATGAACATTGACAGTTTAGGCGGAGAAACCATTGAACAATTATTTGAAGCCAATTTATTAAGGAACATCGCCGACATTTACGATCTTAAAAAAGAACAACTACTTCCGTTGGAAAGAATGGCGGAAAAGAAGGCGCAGAATTTAATCGATGGAATTGAAGCCAGTAAAGCTGTTCCTTTTGAACGGGTGTTGTATGCCATTGGCATTCGTCATGTAGGAGAAACGTCTGCGAAGAAAATAACCAGGAAAGTACGCAATATGGATGCTTTACTCGCCATGCAGAAAGAAGAGCTTTTACACATTGACGAAGTGGGTGAAACTATTGCGGAAAGCATCATACAACATTTCAAAAATCCACAGAACAAAGATATTCTCGATCGTTTAAAAGCGGCTGGCTTGCAATTCTCTTTATCAGAAGAAGCTTTAGCGAACACCGGCGATAAATTAAAAGGATTAAGCATTGTGATCAGTGGTGTGTTTACCAAGTACAGCCGCGACCAATTAAAAGACATGATCGAACAGAACGGAGGGAAAAGCTCAGGCTCTATCAGTGGAAAAACTTCTTATTTACTAGCCGGCGATAATATGGGGCCCGAAAAATTAAAGAAGGCCCAGAATTTAGGCGTGAAGATTATTTCGGAAGAAGAGTTTGAGAAGATGCTGAATTAATGGGGGTTCTCGCAGAGAATGCGGAGTAAGCAAAGAGTGCAGAGAATTAATTCGTCATGGAAACTTGTCTATAGTTTCCCTTGAATTTCTTCACTAAGTTTAGATAAGTTGACCCAGAGCCCTTCAATCAATTTTTTTACTTCTTTGAGCGTTTTCTCATCCACAATCTCACCTTTATCATTCACTTTCATTTTTACATGAGAAATTAAAAGCTGCGTTTCATCCGAAATTCCCGCTTCAATGATTTTTAATGTTTCGAGCAAAGAAGCATGCCCTTTCTCCCCCATTGACGATGCTGTAATTAAAGCTGTAGGTTTTTTTGAAAATTCCATTGACGAAACCGTCCAATCAATCGCGTTTTTTAAAGTACCGGGAACTCCCATGGCGTATTCCGGTGTGCAGATAAGAATTCCATCAGCTTCTCTTAAACGTTTTCTGAATTCAGTTACTTCGTAAGGAGGATGTTCATTATCGAGGTCGGGATTAAAGTGCGGGATTCTGTCGATACTTTCGAAAATGTCGATCTCAAGTTTTGGTCCGGCCAATTCGGCAATGGCTTTTATAAGATTAAGATTCGAAGAGCTTAAACGCGTGCTTCCCGAAATAGCAATAATTTTTTTACTGTTAATACTCATTAAGGTGTATTTATCATAAGCCATTATATCAAATATTTTAGATTGACCGGTATCCAACCATTTTTTATAAATGATTTTACCATTCATGTACAGATAAAGTTCGTTACCTATTATTTTTTTGAGGATGGCCAGGATGGAAATTATTTTTTCATTATAAAAGTTGTTATAAGGGCCTGATCGCCGAGTCCGCCCGAACTTGTGGAAACAAGCTGGTAACCTTTCTTTGAAAGTTTATTAATCACTTCATTAATACTCTTCGTGTTGTTACCCATGGAGCCGCTGCCATTTACTTTTTCAAGTTCAAAATCACGTAACTCGCCCATATCGTCAACGATTACAAGTCTTGATTCGGGTGAAATTGGTCCTTTATACTCTATTGTACGAATAGTTATAAAATGATTTGGTGTTTGCTGACTCAGAAACGAGCTAAGCGCGATAATTAAACAGATTCCGATCCCAATAAGGATTGATTTGTGGTTTGTCATATTGATTTTCATTTATACTTTTTAAAAAATAATATCAGTTCTGGTTTTGTTTTCTTACGCTCATCCAGCATAAAAATGTAAAAGTAATCGTCATGATAGTTCCGAAGATCAGCTCCGTTTTACTTTTTGAAAAAAGATTACCAATCGTATTTAAAATAAAAAGAATAACAAAAGCCCAAAGGATACCATTCACTACTTTATTCACTGAACCCCGCTTCAGGTTTTTCAATCGCATTGTAAGAGTAAACATAAGAATGGCATTAATGATCATGCTTACTGATTCAAACGCTATCATTTCTTCCACTGAATTTAACTTACCGGCCCAAACAATGGTGTAAGAAATTACCTGTGTTAATACCAGTAAATGAAAAACCATGACCAGTGACAGAAGAAATAAAAACAATTTTATGTACGAGGTAGTTTTCATAAATTACAATTTCCTCAATAACAACGCGAGAACTCTTGGAAGATTATTCCTGTCATTGTCGTCAAAATATTCCCTGATCTCTTTTACCTCGAAATTATTTTTCGTTGCCCAGCCTGTGAAATCAGAAATGTGATGATTAAAGCAGGGAACGATTTGTGTTCCTTGCTCGGTCTCAAATCTTGCTTTAGAACCGGCGTATTGTTTAAAAGGATGAAGTTCACCAATGTAAATATATCCCCCTGAATTGAGCGTTTTAGAAACCTTCTTCAATACCGGATCAATATTCTCTACATGTTCCATCACAAGACTGAATGTTACAAGATCGTACATCCTGTCGCTATAGTCGTTGTTGCTATTCATATTCGCCAATAAGAAACGGACTTTATCAGAACTGATCTTTTCCTTTGCTTTGTTAAGCATTTCTTCAGAAAGGTCCACACCGGTTACATGTTTTGCTTTTGTGAT
>JAJONO010000090.1 GCA_021323535.1 Bacteroidota bacterium | reverse complement strand
CATGTAAAACGAAACAAAAACGTAGTTACATACTTTTATAAAAGCATTAAAGCGTTTTGAGTTTTCAATTTCAAGATCTGTTTTGATTTGTATAGCACGAAGTGACCCGAATTGTTTCCTCACAGACAAATACGCCTTTTTGAAATCCGGCTGTGTTTCCAATTCTTTCTCTACAAGACAGCAGATGTGATCGAACAAATCGTCGCGCAGTTCGGACGAAGTGATTCCGCTGTGATTAACATCATAGGTTATGGCTTTTATCTGTAGAGATGTTAGCATCAGATGGACGGTTTTAAATTGAGAAGACCCTGCATCATAACAATGTAATCAGAGAATTCGGTTAATTTTTTCTTCGTTTCTACTTTTCCTTCTTTTGTGAGCCGGTAATATTTACGCACCCTCTTTCCAATATTCACCGATTCGGTAATCAGCATGCCTTCTGCCACAAGTCCATGCAATGCGGGATACAACGAACCTTCGGTAATTTTAATTTCACCTTTGGTAATTTCCTGGATGGCCTGCGTGATCTCATACCCATACATTCTACCGTTCTCTTTCAGCAGGTTTAAGATGATCGTTTTAAGGGTTCCTTTTATCAGTTCGTTCGATTGCATAGATCAAATATACATATAAGTTATAGGTATTACAACAATAGTTCAAAAGTTGTTTAAAATGGTTTAAATTGTTAAAAGTATACCCTTGATGTAAAATGTATAATGGAAAATGGAAGATGGGTTACACGGAATGTTTAAAATAGTTTAAAGTGTTTAAACAGCTTTTAACTATTTTAATCTATTTAACCATTTCGTCGTTTGGTTCAACATGGATAAGCACATTGGCCAGCTCAGGGAGATTTTCCTTTAAATGGTCCTTTAAACGATGGGCGATCTCATGCCCTTCCCTAACGCTTATATCTCCTTTTACAATCACATGAAGGTCGACATGATACTTCATGCCTGTTTTACGGATGTGGCACTTTTCTGTATCTATCACACCTCTTGTATTTAACGATAACTCCTTGATCGTTCTTACCAGCTCGTCATAAACATGTTCGTCCATAATCTCGCCAAGTGCGGGCCTGAATATCTTATAACTATTATAAAGAATAATAGCAGCTGCAATTAAAGCTGCCCAATCATCGGCCGATTCGTAACCTTTGCCTAAAATTAGGGCCAGCGATATGCCAACAAACGCGGTAAAGGAAGTTATAGCGTCGCTGCGATGATGCCACGCATCTGCTTTTAACGAGCTGCTTTTCGTATCCTCACTTTTTCGTTTCACGATCCTGTAGAATATTTCCTTAATTATAATTACAGCCAGCAATACTGTAAGTGTATATGTTTCCGGAAGGTTGTGGGGAGTTTTGATGTGTTCAATGCTTTCTATAGCAATGATAACTGCGGAAGCTACCAGGAAACCTACAACCATGAATGTGATCAGTGGCTCCGCGCGGCCATGACCGTAAGGATGATTTTTATCAGCTGGCCGGGAAGAATATTTTAACCCAAAGAGAACAAGTAAGGATGAAAAAATATCGGTAGTGGATTCTATGGCGTCTGCCATAAGCGCATAAGAATTTCCCAGATAACCTGTAATTCCTTTAAGCAGCGCCAATAAAGTGTTTCCTGCAATACTGAGGTAAGATATTTTTATGGCCTTTCCTGCAGAGTCGTTCATGAAACTTTATTTTTTCTTTTGAAAACGCGGTTTGCCTTTAAAAGGCTTTCCTCCGCCCTTTCCCTTCTGGTTCCTGGCGTCCATTCTGGCCTTCTCCGGATTGTATTCCGGGCCTGGGCCTAACTCAACTGGCAACGGCATCTTCTGAACTTCTATGCCCATCAGAGCTTCGATATTAAAGAATTTGACCTGATCGCGCTGGTTAATGAATGTAATGGCAACGCCGGCTTTAGAAGCGCGGGCTGTTCTTCCGATACGATGGATATAATCTTCCGGATCCGGCGGAGCATCGTAATTTACAACAAGACTGATTCCTTCCACATCAATTCCACGTGATAAAATATCTGTTCCAATCAAAACTCTCAAACGTTTTCCTTTGAAGTCGCGCATGATCTCTTCGCGTTCGTTTTGTTCAAGATCAGAGTGAAACGCTTTCACCGAACCATCTGCTTTACGTAACATTTTTTCAAGGTCTTTTACTTTTTCCTTGGTAGATGAAAAGATGATCACCGACTGGTAATCTTCGTTTTTAAGAATTTCTTTTATCAGAGGTTCTTTCTGATTTTCATGAACCACGTAGGCCTGCTGAATAATTCCTGCTGCAGGTTTACTGATAGCAATGTTCACCTGTACCGGATCATTTGAAATGTGTTTGGCAAGTTCCCTGATCTTTGGAGGCATGGTTGCAGAGAACATAATGGTTTGACGTTTCTTTGGAAGATAATTGATGATCACTTTTAAATCATCAATGAACCCCATGTCCATCATCCTGTCTGCCTCATCAAGGACAAGGTGCTGTAAGTGTTCAAAATTTATTTTGCCGGATTGCAGCAAAGCTATTAATCTCCCTGGTGTGGCGCACACAATATCCACACCTTCTTCAAGTGCGTGACGTTGTTTCTCCCAGGTAATTCCATCATTTCCGCCATAAATAGCAATAGAACCAACAGAACAGAAATAACCCATTCCATCAATTTGCTGATCGATCTGCAAAACGAGTTCGCGTGTCGGAGCAATGATCAGACAATTCAGATGTCTTTTTTCGGAACGTAGAATATGATCAATGATCGGCAGAAGATAAGCTGCGGTTTTCCCGGTCCCGGTTTGTGCGCAGGCTATAAGATCTTTATGTTCCTGAATTACCGGAATGGCTTCTTTTTGAATTGGGGTGGGGGTTTTGTAACCCATGCTGTAGAGTCCCTCCATAAGGGATTCGTCAAATTTAAAATCGTCGAAAGTCACGTGTTAATTAATAGTTGATATTCTATAGTTTATAGTGGCTCCACTATGAGTGATATAAAATTGTAAGATTTTATTTATGTCTCACTGAAGCTTTTTTTATTCTATGGGTTAAAATAGGGTCGTAAAGCTTAAAGATACGCTTTTAAGTGATACCCTAAAGATTCCTTGGAAGGTTTTCTTCTTCGTCGCTGAAGTGCTCCCGGGGTTCTACAGGTTTTGTACGTTTTTTGCGGTTCATGCGCATCTGAAAAACATCTACAAGGAAAGCAAATGCCATACTGAAATAAATGTACCCTTTAGGAATTTCGTAACCGAAGCCTTCCCCAATAAGCGTGAAACCTATGAGCAAAAGAAAACTCAGTGCCAGCATTTTAAAAGCCGGATGTTTGTCAATGAAGCGGCTAATAGGTTCCGACGCCAGTAACATCATGGCCACCGATGCCAGAACAGAAACGTACATGACCCAGGTTTCTTTAACCACACCTACGGCAGTAATTATTGAATCGACCGAAAATATAACATCCATCATAAGTATCTGAACCACCACATTAAAAAAAGAAGTTCCAGCCTTCATGTTTTTTGTCTGGTCGCCCTCTTCGCCTTCCATTTTAAAATAAATTTCTTTTGCGCTTTTGTAAAGCAGAAAAAGTCCTCCGCCAAGGAGAATAAAGTCTTTTGCGGAAAACCCATTGCCGAAAGCAACAAATATATCCTTATCCAATCTGAGAATAATAGAAATAATGGCAAGCAATCCCAGCCTTAAAAGGGCTGCGAGTAATAATCCATACCGTCTGGCTTTTTTCCTTTTCTGTAGTGGAAGTTTATTCGCTAATATGCTTATGAAAATAACATTGTCGATACCAAGTACCGCTTCCAGCGCAATAAGTGTAATAAGAGAGATAATAACTTCGTAATCCACGTAGGTAGAGATACAAATTCCATACCTACTAAAGTCTTTAGTCAATAGTTTATGGTTTATAGCAGGTCCTGAACTATTGGCTATAAACTATTGACTAGTTTGTTTCGTTCGTATAATACAACTTATAATATTTGAGCCCCTTCTCATCGTCGTAACCATTCTCCACATAATCGTGGCGACCATGAATATAGATGTGAAAATTTTTATCCAGTTTAACCACGCTGCGCATGTATTTCTGGTTTTTCTTTACAGCGGTTGGCGATACATCAAATTCATCCACCGTATTTAAATCGAAACGATTGTTATAGTCTTTGCGGTAATCTTTAAATGCTGTGATCAGTTCGGGCTGCACAAGTACATCTTTCTCAAAATCCTTCATGTTGAATTTTTCCTTCTCCTTGAAGTAGCCTGTACTTTTGTTAAGCATCATCATCTGATCCTGCTTGGCTACATTATTTTCTTCCACTAAAATTTCTTCGCAAAAACCGCGTGAGGCCTCAATGAAATTCTTGGTATGATAATAGGCGTTTGGTTTTAAAGTAGCATTCAGAAAATCTTCTTCCCAGTATAACGCGATTTCAGCACTACGGCTGTTCACATCCAGGATACTTAATTTGTAACCTTTTTTACTTTCTGTATTAAATATTAAAGCGCCTTTATCTAGTTTATTAATGTTGATACCTGTTTCACAATCCACATCAAATTCATCAACGTGCTGGTAAACTTTTAGGAAGGTTTCCTTGTTCTCGGTTTTAAAGAATCCGATGGCGTCGCAAAGTTCGCCATCCACTACAGCGTCTCTGAAGTAACAGGCATAAAATTCCCCGCCTTTTACTTTGGGGTGCATGCTTTGGTTATATAAATGCTCAGCAGCGGTGCGCGATTGTTTTACAAATTCTTTAGAATCGTTAAAAATATCTTCGCATACATTGGCAACACTATTTAAAGTTACATCCACTTTTCCTTTAAACTGGTGGTAAATATCCGTTTTGAACGGCGATAAAAAATAACGAAGCAATGTTTCCTTTACAAAGTCATCTTTGAATTTATACACTTTATCACTTAAAGTAAGTTCTTCACCTAAACCTTTGTTACCTACATAATGAATTACAAAATGCGTTAGTTCCGCTCTCGAGAAATCGATCATAAATCTTGATTTTAACAGCTCTAAATATAGTCTTCTTCGCCTTGGGGCTTTTAACAATATTTAAACAAGTTATAAGTCTCCTTTGGCAAAATATGTGTTGTAGTAACTATGAATTGTCCCTTTTAAAAATTAAATTTGTGTATATGCAAAAAATTCTGTCAAAATTCAGCGTTAAAACCTTATTACTAGGAAGCGCTATAGCCCTCTCATCGTTCAGTGCAGTTAAGTATGTGTTTGATAAGAACGATGTTATTTTTGAATTGCTTTTAGGCAGCCTTGGCGCCAACCACCTCTCCCCTGTGAAGATGGATGACGCATTCAGCGAAAAAGTATACGATCTTTATATGAAACGTCTTGACGCCGGAAAAAAATTCCTGCTGCAGGAAGATGTTGATGCTCTGTCAAAATACCGTCGCGATATTGACGACCAGGTACAGAACCAACGTCACGATTTCTATAAAAAATCTGTAGAGCTTATAAGCAAACGTATTAAAGAAAAAGAAAACTGGGCCAAAGAAATTCTCGCGAAACCACTCGACTATACAATTGAAGAAGAATACGAAACAGACGGCGAAAAAATGGCTTATGCAAAAACTGAAGCCGACCTTAAAAAAGAATGGTCAAAGATGCTGAAGTACCAGGTTCTTTCCCGTATCGATGATGCGCTTGCCAACCAGGAAAAAGCCATTGAGAAAAAAGATTCAACTTATAAGATCAGAACATTTGACTCAATTGAAGTGGATGCACGTCGCAAAGCCCTTAAAAACAACCAGGATCTTTTCAAATACCTGAATAAAATTTCGGCACGTGAACGTTTTTCACAATTTGCAAATGCTATTACTGGTGTTTATGATCCGCATACAGAATATTTCGCTCCTAAAGACAAAAAGAAATTTGATGAAGCTATGAGCGGACAATTCGAAGGTATCGGCGCTCGTTTATCGCAAAAAGACGGAATGCTCCAGGTAAGCGAAGTGATTGTTGGAAGTCCTAGTCACAAACAGGGCGAATTAAAACAAAACGATTTTATTATAAAAGTGGCCCAGGGCGCCGCAGAACCAGTGGATGTAACCAACATGGACATGGACGATGCCATTGACCTGATTAAAGGAAAAAAAGGTACCGAAGTTCGTTTAACCGTGCAGAAAAGTGATGGGTCAACCAAAGTGATTCCTATTATTCGCGACGTTATAGAAAAAGACGAAACATTTGCGAAGAGTGCCATCCTGGATAACAAGAACAAGATCGGTTACATTTATTTACCAGGTTTCTATACTGACTTTACCAGAAACGGCGCGCGCCATTGTTCGCAGGACGTTCGTAAAGAAATTGAAAAACTTAAAAAACAAAATGTAAAAAGTATCATCATTGATCTTCGTGATAATGGTGGTGGATCTTTACAGGAAGTTATTGAAATGGCCGGATTGTTTTTCCCGAAAGGACCAGTTGTTCAGGTGAAAGGGAAAAATAATATGCGCGCAGTAATGGAAGATAAAAATCCGGATGTGGCGTGGGACGGTCCTTTAGCTGTAATGGTAAATCATAACAGTGCCTCGGCAAGTGAAATTTTTGCTGCAGCCATCCAGGATTATAAACGCGGCGTTATTGTTGGGACACCAAGCTTTGGAAAAGGAACAGTTCAATCATTCTTCGATCTTGACAATTATTTATTACCCCAGTTTGATACCATTAAACCGGTTGGACAGGTAAAAATTACGCATCAGAAATTCTATCGTATCAATGGTGGAGCAACGCAGTTAAAAGGAGTTACTCCTGATGTGTTATTGCCGGATCCTTACGCTATGTTAGACCTTGGCGAGAAAGAACTGGATAATCCAATGCCGTGGGACGAGATAAACAAGGCAGACTATAACGAATTTGATTACATTAACTACCCTGCTGTTGTAAAGAACAGCCAGGCAAGAACTAAAAAAAGTCCGCAGTTTACATTAATCGAACAGCAATCAAAAGAGATTCGTGCGAAAAAAGACGATACGAAATACAATCTGAATCTTACAAAATTCAGAGCTGAATTAAAGCAATACCGCGATCAGAATAAAAAATATGAAGATCTTCGTAAAGAGATCAAAGGGTTTAATACCATGCTTCTTGAAGATGACAAAATGCGTTATGCAAATGACACCGTTAAAGGAGGAAGAGAGAACCGTTGGGTGAAAAATCTCGCAAAAGATTTTTATGTTCACGAAGCATCAAACATTCTTAACGATCTTAAAACCGAAACATCGGTAGCTAAAAGTCAGAAATAGATCTTAAATTTATTCAGAAGAGCCCCGTAGAAATACGGGGCTTTTTTGTTGAACAATTTATTCAACCTGGTCAGGGTGGTTCTAATTTTCCACGGCCAATCGCAGCCCTGACAGTGTTGAATAAATCCAGGACGTAACATTAAATTATTGTTAGCGAATGGTTCAATGTTTTTTAAATGTAGGTTACATTTCGTTAAACAACACAATATGTGAGCAATGGAAAACTAATTTTGGATTAAAATCCAAAGTCATGAAACTGATCAGATTCCTTCTCTTGCTGCTTTTTCTTTGTATTCTGTCTTTAAGTCACAATTTTACAGCTTAAGATCCTCTACTCTTTTTTCATTCTTACTTTGAGTGTTCTTCCGGTTGCCCTCACAATTTTAATCGTGCGCGTGATGGATTTATAGCCCTCTACATCAAACAAAATTTTAAAACTGCCTTCAGGCAATTCCAGAAAACCCGTGTAGCCCTTTTTATCGCTGATGAGTGATTTCTCAATGGTATCGTTAACCCTTAGTTTTACATTTTTATCCTTAATGAAAATATAGGCTCCTTTGAGTTTGAGATGAAAGCGAACAGTTCCTACCTGTGCCTGACAGAAAACAGAAATGATGAGAAACAAGAAAACAATAAAATATTTACAGCTATTCATCTGAATTTTTTCCTAAAAAAAGAAGCCAACCATTGGAATATTCCACATTTCAATCCTTGAAAATCTTGTATAATAATAGAAGAATCAATTAATTTTGATAGATATGAAGTACATTCCTTTATCCCAAAGTTCTATTTTGCCTGCGCGATTATTGTGGTGTTGAGCGTTATCTTTATTGTTGTTGGGATAAAACCGGTTTTATAAAAAAATCAGAAGCTTTTAATGTCTGGCGCCGTTTTATTTCTGATCGAATTCGGACTTATGGTTTTAAGCCGCGCCTTGCACCAACATTAATTATCCCTGCACCGGCGTCTTTATAGTGTTTACGTTTCCGGCACCCACCTCCGCTTTCCTGATTTCCAGAAAAGAAAGCGTGCTTCCCACAACCGCTGTAGCCGGACCAAACATAATTCCTAAAATACTTCCAGGTAAAAATGGTAGCGCTAAAAAGAAACTGTATACGAGACCAATGCCGCAGGCATAACCTTTATTTCTACGAATGAAACTGGTGCTTTCAGACACGCTGAATTTGTGGCGCTCCATGTTGTAATCCATCAATGTAAAGCCAACGTAATACCAGCCCAGGAACAATAAAAAAGGTGTTATAACAAGAGCAAGAGGCGGAAATGCGATGCAAAGAATAAAACCGAAAAAGATGAATGTGTATTCGAGTAGCATGTTTCGCAAACTGATGGCAATACCGCGAACAATGTCTTTAAGAAGCTGCGTCCATGAAAACGGAAATTTGTTACCTGTTAGTTTTTCTTCGGTATGTTCGGAAAGAAGCGCGAATACCGGCGACATGATCATGAGCAGGAAATACTTCACGAAGGTTCCGCTCACAAACCAGAAAATAATTTTAAAAATAATAGCGATTAACCAACCGAACCATTTACTTACTAAAAAAGGTTTTATCCACGAGAGCCAATGTCCGGCCTCTGGAATAGATTCCGCGCTCATCTTACTCTTTAGCCATTCGCTGATACCGTCGGCTGCAAGGAAAGAAAAATAAATACTTCCAACCCATAATAATACCCACATGATAAGAGGAATGAACATATAGGGCCATAGATTTTTTCCGAAGAGTACGCCAAAGGCACTGAAACAATTTCCTATGCCTTTAAAGAAGTCTGAGAAGAATTTCATTACCAGATTTTTTAGCCACAGATTACACTGATTTCACAGATATAAGCCACAGAATTCAGTCACTAATTTCACGAATTAACACGAATATGCAAGTACCTAAACAGAAATTTCACGATTTATAACAGTTTATTTTTTTTGCCATAGATTTCGTAGATCCTCACAGATCTATTAATTTGCGAAATCTGTGGCTTAAAAAACAGAGTCTTACATCTTCTCCGGAACCTTAATTCCGAGTAATCCCATAGCATTGGCGATGGTTTGCGAGCAGGCCTTCGCCATCTGAAGTCTGAACACTTTAACATCCTCATTTTCTTCTTTCAGAATACTATGATCGTGATAAAATTTATTGAAGGTCTTCGTTAGTTCATACACATAATTAGCAATTAAAGCCGGACTATAAGTATTTCCGCTTTCTTCAACAACAGATTCAAAATCGTAAATGTGTTTGATGATTTCTCTTTCAAGCGCGTTAAATGAAATGCTGTTCAACGACGCTTCAAAACTACTCTCAGATTTTCGTAATACAGATTTGATCCTTGCGTGAGTGTACTGAATGAAGGGCCCCGTGTTTCCGTTAAAATCAATACTTTCTTTAGGATCGAACAACATTTTCTTTTTAGGATCCACTTTAAGAATAAAATATTTTAAAGCCCCTGAACCGATCGTGTGATACAGATCCTTAAGTTCATCTTCATTAAAGCCTTCTACTTTTCCAAGTTCCTTTGTGGTTTCTTCAGCGGTCGTGAACATTTCTCCGAGCAGATCATCGGCATCTACAACAGTTCCCTCCCTGCTCTTCATTTTTCCTTCAGGAAGTTCCACCATTCCGTAACTTAAATGATAACATTCCTTAGCCCAGTCGTAGCCCAGCTTTTCAAGGATTTTAAATAAGACTTTAAAATGAAAATCCTGTTCATTACCAACCGTATAAATTAATTGTTTTAAATCAGGGAATTGTTTGAAACGCTCAATGGCTGTTCCGATATCCTGAGTGATGTAAACGCTGGTACCATCGCTACGCAGTACCACTTTTTCATCGAGTCCTTCTGGCCTCAGATCAATAGCAACGCTTCCATTTTCTTTTTTATAGAAAATTCCTTTGGCAAGTCCGTCTTGCACAATTTCTTTCCCTAAAATATAAGTATTGCTTTCGTAATATGTTTGATCAAAATCAACGCCAACAGTTTTGTAGGTTACATCAAAACCTTCGTAAACCCAACCGTTCATCATTTTCCAGAGATTGACAGTTTCTTTGTCACCGGCTTCCCATTTACGGAGCATATCCTGAACTTCCATTACTAAAGGAAGTTTTGCTTTAATAAATTCAAAAATTTCGTCAAATTCTTTTTTACCGTCGGTACCTATTTTATAAAATAATTTTTTTCCTTCAAGTTCTTTTTTCAAACCATTATAGAACATGTGCGCTGCATCGTCCATAAACTCCTCCTCCCTTTCTTCTTCCAGGTCTTGAACATTTCCAGAGGCAAGTTTATCAATTTCAACTTCTGTTAATTGTTTAGGTTTTCCTTGATCAAAACTCTGAATTAATTTAAAAATCATCACAGCAAACAACATAATCATTTGATTAGATATCTCGCCTTCTTTTGCTGGCTTCTTAGCCCAGATTTTAATCCAGGCTTGTAATGCTGTTTTTTGCGCGTAGTCAATCTCTTTTTTGTACTCCTGATCGTATTTAACGTAATACTTCCCTACTAGGTGATCGCCTTTCATACCAGTACTAACGGGCGTTTCATTATTCCCCCACTTTTTCCAGGCAAGCATGCTTTTGCATATATGAATTCCTCTGTCGTTTACAATACTTGCTTTGATTACCTTATGTCCGTTCGCTTTTAAAATTTCGGCTACAGAAAATCCTACCAGTAAATTTCTAACGTGGCCAAGGTGAAGCGGCTTATTCGTGTTAGGAGAAGCGTACTCGAGCATCACAGTTCTTCCACTACTTTCGGGTTTTTTAAATCCAATAAATGAAGAATCTTTTACCGAATTAAAATAACTGAGCCAGAAAGCATCTGATAAAACAATATTTAAAAATCCTTTTACAACATTAAATGCGATAACAGTTTTTTCGTTCTTCACAAGATAGTCGCCTAGCTCCTGTCCCACTTGTTCAGGAGATTTCTTCGCTTCCTTTATGAACGGAAACGTAACCAATGTAAAATCACCTTCAAATTCTTTTCGGGTTTTCTGAAAAACAATATTGGTTGAATCAATAGAATAAAGTTCTTTCAGAGCTTTCTGAACCGATTTGAAAAGTATTTCCTGGGCGTTGATCATAGATGGCAAATTTAGTAATAAAGAGAGATTCTACATATTTTTAACCACAAAGGCGCTCAAAGAAAATCACAAAGAATCACAGAGCTTTGAGAAGCTTTGTGAATACCTCAGCGCCACTTTGTGGTTAAACAGACGTGAAAATCGTGGTGTCAATATCATTCATACACTTAAAATGCCCTTTCGGACATTTCTTAAAGCCAAGCTTGGAACACGGGCGGCAACTTAAACCCTTTACTTCGAGAATTTGATTCTGAGAATTGGGTTTATAAGGGCCCATCCCGAATTCAGGAATAGTATTTCCCCAAATGGAAATAATACGTTTTCCGAAGGCGGCCGCAATGTGCATCAATCCGGTATCAGAACTAATAACCAATGACGATTGGGAAATAACCGACGCGCTCTGATTAAGTGATAAAGCGCCGCAAAGATTTATGATTCCGGGGAATTGTTTTTTAAGCTCATCGCCTACCTGTTTGTCTGTTGGTCCTCCAAGAAGAATAACAGGAAGCTTAACACGCGAACATATTTCGGCGAGTTTATTCAGTGGGATCTGTTTTGTAAAATATGATCCTCCTGCAACGACAGAAACAAAATCTGAATTGTTTCCGAGATAAAGCGTGCTAACGTTGACATGATCATTCTTTGAAATGTAATAATCGAGTCCCTGTTCATCTGGTTTTACGCCAAGCTTTTCAACCGTTTCAAAGTAGCGCTCAACAATATGTTTATCGGGAAGAGAGCCGATCATTTTAAAATTGACGGCTGCAAATTTTTGCAGGTTGATCTTATTGAAGGAATAACTTTTTACTCCTAAAGTCTGTTTAAGCCTAAGGCTCCGGAGATTTTTATGAAGATCAATGATAAGATCAAACTTCTCAGCTTTGAGTTCAGAATAAATTTCGGCAACATCCTTTTTAAATGTATGAAGTTTATCGAGGTAAGGATTATGAACTAAGGTGTCTCTAAAAATTTCTTTGGTAACGAAATGAACCTCGGCCCCCTTCAGTTGTTGCTTTAAGCAGCGTACCACCGGCGTTGTAAGCACAATGTCGCCAATGGAACTGAAACGTACTATCAGGATCTTTTTTACCTGCATGTTATCCGGCAGTGTTAATTCGTTTTTCGGTTACCTGCTTGAGATACGAATTTAAAAAAACTGCTCCTAAAATGATAAGAACTCCGATGTAAAACGTAGGTTTTACCTCTTTATTTTCATGGAAGAAAATAATTGACCACACAATGGCATAAACGGTTTCGAGATTAACGGCAAGCACAATGGTATAAGGACTAATATATTTAGCCAGATCCACCGAAGCAAGAAAAGGAAAAATGGTACAAACCAGGCTTAGTGTAAGCAGTCCAAGAATAGAATCCCTATCAAGGCTAAAGAATTTTTCATTGAAGCCCCCTACTGCAAGAAGACAAACGCTATAACCAATAATGGCAGTAAGTAATTCATAAAAGCTTATCTTGTGCGATTCCACGGTTTTTACCATGAGTCCGTTAAGCACGCTAAACAGGGATGAAGTAAACGCTGCAAAAATACCCAGTAAAATTCCAAGCCAGTATTTGGTTTCAATAGAAAAGATCAGGGCTATTCCTCCCATGATCACAAAGCCAATAAAAATTTCATATATCCTTATTTTTCTCTTGTAAAGAATTGGTTCTATGATGGAACTGAACAGCGTACCTGTACTAAACGCTACCATCGTAACACTCACATTAGACGCTTTAATGGCGCCGTAAAACGACAACCAGTGTACGAGAATGATCATGCCTATGCCTGTAAGTTTTAAGAGATCTTTTTTAGAAATTGTGAGTTCCTGTTTTACGATTTTAAGGTAGATGAACATACCAATAATTGTGATGATGATACGGTACCAGATAAGGGGCCACACATCGGCGGTAATGAAGCGGCCAAGAATGGGAGAAAACCCCCAAATAAACACAATGAAGTGCAACAGAACGAAGTGTTTATTTATACCTTTACCCACAAAATTGGTTCAAAGTTTCAAAAGCGCAAAGGTAGTTGAATAACACATGATTAACAACTTAATATATTTCGACAACAACGCTACCACACGCGTTCACGAAGAGGTTGTAAAAACCATGCTCCCATATTTTTCAGAGAATTACGGAAACTCTTCTAGCAGATTACATCCTTTTGGTTGGATAGCCCAGGCGGCGGTAGAGAAAGCCAATGAGCAGGTTGCCAAAATGATAAACTGCGAAACTTCAGAAATTATTTTTACTTCCGGAGCCACAGAATCAGTAAACCTTGCCATTAAAGGAATCTATGAAGCCTACGCAAGCAAAGGAAATCACATCATTACCTGCAAAACCGAACATAAAGCTGTTCTTGATGTGTGCGACTACCTAAGCACTAAAGGCGCCGAAATAACGTATTTAAATGTAGATCGTGAAGGCATTATTGACCTGGAAGAACTAAGAGCATCTATTAAACCAACTACTATTCTCGTGTCTGTAATGGCCGCCAATAATGAGACAGGCGTTATTCAGCCCATTGAAAGAATCGCAGAGATATGTAACGAACATAAAATTATTTTCTTCAGCGATGCCACACAATATGTTGGCAAGGAACGTTGCGATGTAAAAGAACTAGGTGTTCACTCTATGGCTTTCAGCGCGCATAAGTTTTACGGCCCTAAGGGAATTGGGGCTTTATACATAAAAAGAAAAGATCCAAGAGTGAATGTCATTTCGCAGATCCACGGTGGCGGGCATCAATACAACAAACGGTCGGGGACCTTGAATGTGCCACTAATTGCGGGATTCGGAAAAGCCGCTGAATTATTCACGGAAAATTACTGGGACAACAGCACGTACGTTTCAAAACTGAAAAATTATTTCGAACACCAGTTGCTGGATATTGACCGATTACGAATTAATGGCAGTACCCGGTCGAGATTGTACAATACAAGCAACCTCAGCTTTCCTCCTTCCATTAAAATTATTTCCCTGCTGAATAAATTTGCTTTCTCAAGCGGCTCAGCCTGCACCAGCGGTACTTCAGAACCATCGCATGTATTAAAAGCTATGGGCTTAAGTGATGAAGAGGTTAAGAATTCGTTCAGGTTTTCTTTCGGAGTTTACAATACGATGGAAGAAGTAAAAGCGATTGTAGAAGAAATTAAAAAGCTTTAAGTATGGTTCTAGCAGATTACGTTGATTTCGAAGATTATCTTCTGCAAATTAATGACTATGATCAGCGACATTTGTGATATCTGCGTGCTAGATTATGCCTGGTTTTATTCCTTCACAAAAAAGAAAAAGAACATAGCCGCCGCCACATTTTTATCGGAGAGTTTGTTGTCGTAGTATCCTAAAGTACGGTACGAAGCATCTTCAACTTTACCATCTTTTACATAACCAAGTGTCCTATAGCTTCCATCCTCTACTTTTCCCCCTGAATTGTAATAACCCAGTGTGCGATACGAAGCATCTTCTATTTTACCATTTTCGCTGATATAGCCCAGCGTTCTGTAAGAACCATCTTCTACCTTACCATTTGGATTAATATAACCTATTGTGCGATAGGATGCATCTTCTACCTTTCCGTCCTGATTAATATAACCAAGCGTCTGATAGCTGCCATTTTCAATCTTTTGCGCGAAAGAAGCCGTAATAAAAAATACCGCGAGTAGGATGAATAATTTTTTCATGAATTAAAGATAAATTAAACAAAGGACTTCGCCAAAGTCCCTTGAAGCTTGTCTAAAATTTAAAACTTTAGACAAGGTCAAAAAACAAAAGCCCCGTGAAAATCACGAGGCTTTTTAATTGGATATATGATCCTGAAGCGAGCTGTGCTCTACTTTAGGGTTAGCCTACTAAAGCAGTAAAGCCAGAGTCAGCGCGCATTTTAATGAATTCAGCATCGTCTTTAGCATAAGCTTTTAAAGCAGAGTCTTTTTCGATAGCTGTTTTTAAGTTACTGATTGCATCAGCAGTGTTTCCGCCACGGGCAGCAGCAACCGCTTTTAAGTAATAGCTATAAGCCATTTCTTTTTCGTTGCTTGCATCGATAGTTTCTTTTACACCACCAGCGTTACCAGATAATAACTGAGCAAGAGCTTTGTTATGTCCTTTGAAATCGCCGAAGTTACTAAGCGCGTCAGCATATTTAGCATCGCGGATATCAAGAATACCCATGTTGTATTTGGTTTCAGGAGCTCCACCTGCTTGTTTGTACAGATCTCTTGCAGCGATGCGGTTACCGTTTTTCGCTTCGATGATACCTAAGTTATTTTTAACTTCAGTAGCGCCGTTTGCAACTTTCTCAGCACGTTTGAAAGCCTCACCAGCTTCAGAAACCTTGTTCTGCATTAATAAAGCAACGCCTAAGTTGTTTGAAGTTCTCCAGTCGCTACCGTATTTTGTTTCAGCAGCTTTGTAAACCTGAACTTTGGTGTTAACATCGTTAGTTAAGTTTCCACCATATAATAGTTCTTCTACTGATAAGCTATCAGGGTAAGAAGTCATTAATTTAGTGATCATTTCGTCTGTACGTGATTTTTTGTCAACGTTTACAGTGATTTCAGCACGACGTAATTTAGGAAGGATCTTATCAGCTAACTCAACATAAGTTTTAGATAAGTTTTTAATTTCCTTACGACGTTGATCAGCATCTGAGTACATTGTTAATACACGTAAGATAAGATCTTTATCAGCCATTGTAGAAGCTTCCATTAAAGACTTGAAACCTTCCCAGTCTTCTTTGGTTGTTCCGATCTGGTATTGTTCTTTTGATTTACCAAAAGTAACATCTTTGTTTTTGTTCTTTTTGAACTCACCCATAATAGCGTTCGAACCTGAAGTAGCACGGTCCTTAGCAAGGTTTTCGTTCTTTTCAGTTTCACCATCCGGAGAAGCGTAGGCAGATACACTGATTCCTTTGAACTCATACCATGGTGAGTTTAAGTTATCAGTAATAAACTGATTAAAAGCTTTTGCTTCTTCTGATTTTAATTCAGCCGGACGAACGTTTGACTGGTTTATTACATAATAAATATGAGTAGTTTGGTTAGCAGGAACAACTTTAACAAAAGCGTCTTTCCCCATGATTCCTTTTTCGTCGTTACGAACTAATAAAGGAGTGGTAATGGTGCCGTCGGCCATTTCAACCGGTGCAAAAGCTTTCTTTTTCTTTTTAACAGATCCTTCGCCACGAAGTTCCACTTTAGCATTTCGCATGCCTGGCTCGTAAGCAAATTTTTCTGAGGTGTAGTTGAATGTTCCACCTGAAGCGTATCCTATCTTCTGACCACTTCCTGTAGCTTTTTCACCTACCAAAGTTACCGGTTTCAGAACTTTTTCGCCACCTGTAGAGTATTTTACAACCGGAGTTAAAGTTAAAGTAACTTTTTTAGCAAATAATTTTGGATTAAACTTTCCGTTTACGCTGAACTGGATGCTGTCAGCATGCATTTCGATAGGATTTGGCGTAACGGTATACTTTATGTCTTTTTGTTTTTTGATCATTTTGCCTAAACCATCACAGCTTGTGAGTATCACAGCTACTGAAAGTCCGGCTCCGATTGTGCGTAAAAATTTTGAATTCATCGTTAATTTTTAAATGTTCGAAGCAAAAGTAAAAAAATATTTTAACAAAAAAAGCTTT
>JAJONO010000089.1 GCA_021323535.1 Bacteroidota bacterium | reverse complement strand
AAAAAAGCCTTTTTATATTTCTGTTATGTTGTGTATTTGCAGTAAGCTCGCAAACAGTTACTATTAATACCGACTTTCAGTATAAGGTAAATCTTCCTGCAAAGAAAACGGCTAAAACGCCGGTGCTAATTATGCTGCACGGTTATGGTAGCAATGAAGAGGATCTGTTCGATATTTCAAAATCACTCGACCAGCGTTTCATTACTTTTTCAATACGCGCGCCGTTCTCTGCAAGGGACCAGGGATATTGCTGGTACAAAATTGATATGGCAGATGGAAAGAAAACCCATGATTACGCTCAGGCTAAGGAAAGTCGTAACAAAGTGCTTGCCTTCATTAGCGCCGCGTGTAAAGCTTATAAATTAGACAGTAACCAGGTGTTCCTTATGGGCTTTAGTCAGGGCGCCATCATGAGTTGTGAAATAGCGCTTTCAAAACCATCGAAAATAAAAGGTGTTGTTGCATTAAGTGGTTTTCTGTTAGACGGAACCAAACAACTAAAAACCGATCCTTTAAAAATGCCAAAGCTTAAATTTTTTATTGGTCATGGTACTCAGGATAACATTATTGAGTTTTCTAAAGGGCAGGAAACGGCTAAATTTCTTACCGAAAAAAAAGCCGGCGTTACATTTAAAAGTTACGACATTCCTCATTCTATTAACGGAAAAGAATTGAATGACCTAAGGGAGTGGCTGGCTTCTAATCTTCAAAAGGAGAAGAAAGAGGAACCAAAAAAGTAATCTCAGGGCATTTTTCCCGATTAAACTCACTACCTCTACTCTTCTGAAATACGTTTTCACTCCGGCTTTTATTCAGCTTCCCTCATTAAAACTGCGAATTTAAATGTTGTAACATGTTGTTCATTTATTAAATCGTACTTAAAAGAGAATCAGACACTTTTTGGAATAATTTTTGTTCTACTGGCGTGAATAAAAGTTTTATTTAACACACACCCATTGTACTAATGAGCACCAAAAGTTACTCCAAAGCAGAGATTGATTCTGCTATTTCGGACTATAAGAAGAAGAGGAAAAATAATCCGGATACTCACATTGCGTATGTAAAAAGCCTGCGCAATTTCAGAGACGTTATTACCGCCTCTTGTATTGCCATTGATGGAAACGGACAAAAACACATTCACCAATACAGGATGAATAATGGCCGGTTAAGAAAGTTTGCCCACAAGCTTCTGGAACGGGAACAGGACCTGCTTCACGCTGAAAATTTTGACAGAATATTCGAAATTGTTTCTACCATTCGTGTGTTCGGATTAGGAGCGGTGGTTTACTACGATACTTCACTACGGATTGCTCATACACGTACCGATTGTCTTCCTGATAAAATTTACCTCATCAAAGAAATATTAAAAGGCGCCCGGAATCTTGGAATTGAAACCAAAGGCAAAAAACACATTTTCAAAAATGAACTGCCTTCTCCTATTTCTACTTCAGATCTCGAATGCTGGGAAGTGGCGGATCTTCTCTGCTGTTTTTTTTCAGAGGGAAAATGGAAAGATTGTCTCGAGTTTGCTGTATAGCCGTCCTTTTTTTGTCCTGTAATTTCCGGGTTTTGTTATAGTAATTCGCATTTGCAAAGTAGCGTTTTTTACTAAATTTGGTATTAATAAAACCCATTCAAATGAAAACATCCATTAAGTTATTGGTTTTTGCTTTTTCACTGCCTTTGCTTTTAAGCGAGTGTAAAAAGAAAACAACCGAACCGGAAGAAGAAACACCAACTCCTACAACACCTACCAACCCAACTGGAATTAATACCATTGCGGAAGTATTTGCGGCGAACGGCGCTGCTAAAAATGTTTTTACTGTCAGCGCTACTTCTCCCAGTACGATAAATGTAAATGGTGTGAAAATTGAGATCCCTGCAAATTCATTGGTAACAAGTTCGGGCGGAACACTTACTGGAAATGTTGAGATCGGGGTAAAAACTATTCTCGATAAGGAACAGGTAATATTAACAGGTGCTGCCGCTAATTCTTCGGGCGCTTTACTGGTTGCAACAAAAGGATGTGTAAAAATGGAAGCTTCGCAAAACACTAACTCACTGCGTTTATTCTCAACAGGAATTGTAACGGTAGCTATACCTGACGGTACAACAACACCAACTGCGACGCAAAAATTCTATACCGCAAAAGTTACAGCAGTAGACTCTACTAAAATGTGGGCGCTGGGGACAGATCTGAGTACCATTCCAACTGCTTATGATAACAGTATTAATAAATATGTTCACAGGGCCGCTCTTGATTCTCTGAAATGGCTCAACGTTGGTGCGCAGTACGATTCAATAGGCGCGCCTAAAACAGTTGTTACGGCGAGTCTTAACAGCAGCATGTTCAGCAAATCAAATGCCGCTGTTTTTATTTCTTTTAATGGGAGTTTAACCGTTGGCGCTTTGTTTGAAGTAAGTCCTGGCATTTTCAAAATCAAAAACATGCCGGTTGGTAAAGGCGCGCATATTGTGGCCATTGGTGTTATTAACGGTCAGTATTATTCAGCTGATCAATCCGTATTGATATCCTCCTCGCAAATAAATCTTAATATGCAGGCTACTACTATAACGGCCATAAAGAGCCAGTTACAGGCCCTGCCTTAAAAATACTTTATTTAAAAATGAAAAGGCTGCGTCAATTAGCAGCCTTTTTTATTATTTTTAATCATCATTCTTAGAAAAAACATATTCAGATCCTCGGTTTTTTGCTGCATGGCTTTGCTTTTATTTTCCTGCGGAAGAAGCGAAGATACCGGAACAAAAGAAATTAAAGATCAGATCAGTCTTCGTCCGCATGTAAAAATTCTTGTAGAGGATAGCGCACAGGTATCGCCTTTGGTGGATAGTCTTAAGAAACAATTTTCACTCCTTTCTGGCACAGAACAAATAAATATTCTTGGTGAACTTGCTGAAAACTGGAGAGCAAATACGTTCATACTGGCGCAGGAAGAAGAGTTTCAATCGGTAAAACATAATTATCCCAAAGGCACAGGAAGTGCGCTTTGTAAATACGGCGTTAATTATGTAAGAAAAGCCAATTTTGATTCAGCCGCTTTTTATCTGGACTCTGCTTTAAAATTTTCGCAAAGAAAAAACCTTCCGGATATCGAAGCAGAAGCATATTCATGGAAAGCTGAAATTCACAGGCAATTAGGAGAAAATGATAAATGCATCGACTATCAGAATAAAGCTATTGTCATTGCAAATAAAATCAAGGATACAAAACGACTGATGTTTTGTAGTTTATCAAAAGGTGAGGCCAACAGAATTGTAGGTAATTATGATTCGGCAATTGTTTGTTATAATGAAGCTATCCGGTTTGCATTAAATCTTCATGACAACAACAAAATTACCATTGCGTACAATGGGCTCGCAGAAATATTCCGCGCGCAGAACAATTATCCAAAGTCCCTCGAATATTATAACAAAGGCATGGCTATTGCCGAACGTAATAAAAACAGTACCCAGATCGCGTTTTGTCTTAACGGAATGGGGGATATTTATAATTCACAGAAAGATTTTAAAAAAGCTATCTCGTGTTACGAAAAATCTTATGCCATTGCTAAAGAAAGCGGTTTGAAAATTTTTCAGTGCAATAGCTTGAGTAGTCTTGGTATGACTTATTTTTTAATTGACGATAAACCTAAAGCCATAGAAATTTTAAACCAGACTGTTGATCTTGCTGAGGAAATCGGTAACCAGAATAAACTTGTTTTTGCGTTGGGCGCGCTCGGAAATGTTTACCGCGCTATGAAAGATTATAAAAAAGCAGAAGACTATTTTTTAAAGGCACTCAATATTTCTGTCGCTTCAAAAAACAACGCCTCAATTCTAAACTGTCACAATCAACTGGGAACATTTTATACAGAAACCGGAAAACATACCGAAGCAAAAGCCCATTCTGAGCAGGCTCTTGAACTGGCAAAAAAGCTGGAGGTTCCGGGTGAAATAAAAAACGCCGCGGCAAATCTTTCTGATGTTTATGAACAGGGAAATGATTTTAAAGGTTCATTGAAAATGCTGCGTCTCTTTATTCTGATGCGCGATTCCATTAATAACGAAGCTAATATTAAACAGCTTGCCGCGGTTGAATACCAGGCAAAAGAAGAAGGTTTAAAGGCGCAACAGAAAGCGAAAGAAGAAACAATGTTGGCGCAACAGGCGCAAAAAGAAGAGGAGTTAAAACGTCAGAAAACGATCCGTTACGCATTCACTATTGGTTTTGCACTTGTTCTGGTGCTGGTAATTGTGGTTTATAAAAACCTTCGCGAGAATAAAAGAAAAAACAAGATCATCACCGCTCAGAAAAAAGAAGTGGAGCACCAGAAAGAACTGGTTGAAGAAAAAAACAAGGAGATCACCGATAGTATCAATTACGCCAAACGATTGCAGGAGGCCATTCTTCCCCCGGTGAAAATGGTGAAAGAAGTTTTTTCAGAGAGTTTTATTTTGTATCTGCCAAAAGATATTGTCGCGGGCGATTTCTACTGGATGGAACGCATTGGCGATCTTACTTTTTTCGCCGCGGCTGATTCAACCGGACACGGAGTTCCGGGGTCCATTGTTTCGGTAGTTTGCTCCAATGCTTTAAACAGAACGGTAAAAGAGTTTAAGTTCCTGGAGCCAGGAAAAATTCTCGATAAAACACGAGAGCTTGTTCTGGAAACATTTGAAAAAAGCGAAGGCGATGTAAAAGACGGTATGGACGTTTCTTTACTGTGCTTTAATTCCCAAACTAAAAAAGTAACCTGGGCCGGCGCTAACAATCCTTTATGGTATGTAAGCAATGGCGTTGTTAACCAGATAAAAGCCAACAAACAACCGATTGGAAAAACAGACAATCCGCTTCCATTCTCTACTCATGAAATAGCTTACGAACCCGGAACTATTTTCTACCTCATCACCGATGGTTATGCCGATCAGTTTGGCGGTCCAAAAGGAAAAAAATTCAAATACAAACAACTTGAAGAGTTTCTGTTAGGTATTTCATCAAAGGAGATGGAAGAACAGTCCAGCGAGCTTGAAAAAGCGTTTAATGACTGGAAAGGCGCGAGAGAACAAGTAGATGATGTAACGATTATCGGATTAAAGTTGTAGAGATTGTCACTTTCAACGGAGGGAGGGTGCAGTCGGGATCACTTTTACCCTTCTCCCAATAGTTATCTCGATCCTCAGCGCTACATTGCAGAAGCACAGAGCGGGATAAGAAAGTTCACGAGGATGACGCAGATTTCGCAGATAAAAGTTCAGGCTATGAAAGAACCGGAGGTTCTATCTATTGGAGGCTCCTGCAATTGAATGATTTCTACACATTTAATTTTAAGCTACGTGTCTATGCGGTTTTCCTTCTCCCGATAATTATCGGGATCACTCAGGTGACATACTCCTAATTTTATTGTCAATCTAATATTGCTCTTTTTCGTTCGGAAAATCTTTTGACTTCACATCTTTAATGTATTGCTTAAAGGCATTTCCCATACTTTCGTAAAGGTTAAGATAACGTCGTAAGAAACGCGGATTGAACTCGTGTGTCATTCCAAGCATATCGTGTGTAACAAGAACCTGGCCGTCAACTCCTCCCCCCGCTCCTATTCCAATAACCGGAATGTGAAGATTTTTAGAAACTTTTTCGGCAAGATCGGCCGGAATTTTTTCAAGCACAAGAGCAAAACATCCGAATTGTTCAAGCAGTTTCGCGTCTTCTATTAAACGTTCCGCTTCATCAGCCTCTTTTGCTCTTACGGTATAAGTTCCGAATTTATAAATGCTTTGAGGAGTTAATCCTAAATGTCCCATTACCGGAATACCCGCTGTTAAAATGCGTTCAATACTTTCTTTGATCTCTCTTCCGCCTTCCAGTTTTACAGCATGGGCGCCGCTTTCTTTCATAATACGGATCGCTGAATTTAGTGCCTCCTTTGAGTTGGCCTGGTAAGCGCCAAAAGGTAGATCAACGACAACCAGGGCCCTGTCAATGGCTCTAATAACGCTGCTCGCGTGATAGATCATCTGATCAAGTGTAATGGGCAATGTGGTTTCATGACCAGCCATAACGTTACTGGCACTATCGCCTACCAGAATAACATCGATCCCTGAATTGTCAATGATCTTTGCCATTGTATAATCGTAAGCTGTGAGCATCGAAATTTTCTCGCCGCGTTGCTTCATTTCCTGGAGCACATGCGTGGTAACTTTCTTTATTTCTTTGTGTACTGACATGATAAATTAAGCTTTCAAATGTAGGTAAAAATGTTGATGAAACAGCTTGTCCTTTCTGCCACAGATTTCGCAGATTAAATAGATTAACAGTTGTCATGACAAACATCTGTGAAAATCTGCGAAATCTGTGGCTTTTAAAAACCGGGAGTCATACAAACAAAAAAAGCCCCCGTTTTCACGGAGGCTTTCAAATAATTAAATACCTTCTTAGTATTGAGAGAAACCTTGTTTATCGGTAATTTTGTGCTCGATTAAAAGACCTACACAGGCAGCATCAGTTGCTTTGTGTTTATCTTTTTCGGTAGCTCCCTGCGGAACCACTACTTCAATTACTAACTGACGTGTACTAACGCTCTGGAATTCGAAGATCTGAGTGTTTTCAGCAGCAGCATTATCGAACAACATTTCGTTTGTGCGTGAATCAAAGATTTTATAATTTACTTTATCTCCTAATACTGTTTCGCAGCAAACAGAGATCCTGTAATCCATTCCTTTGTAAATTACACAACGTAATTTAGAAGTCATTCCCTGGTTGAAAAGACCGCTTTTACTTTGAGCATTGTATTGCCATTTTTCGTTCTTTACTTTTTCAAGAACGCAATACTTTTTATGAAACTGTCCACAAACTCCTGCTTGCGAAAATACAGAGGCGCTGAAAAGAACAGTTATTACGAGGGTTACGATATATTTCATGACTAAGGATTATTTAGTTAATGTGTATGAGTTTCTGAGTGACTTGATCTTTTCCACGATTGCTTTGTAAGTCGCTTCGTTAATCACAAGTTGTTTTCCACCACCAAGCATGGTTGATTTACCTGCGTCTTTTCCTTTTGAATCAACATCTTTTTCGCTGATCTTGTTAAACTCTGCGAGAAGTCCTTCAAAGTCAGTTTTAATTGATGCTACATTAGGGTCAGATTCGTGTTTTTTAAGAAACTCAATAAGATTCTCGAGTGTATATTTCTGGTCGGCAAGACGCTCAATAATAGGGCTCTTTTCTTCGAATTTAGCAAGATTAACAGCAATGTAAATGCTTTCGATCCATCCGCCAGCAACTACAAGTGCAAGAGTTGGCCCTTGCTTGCTGTCTTCAAGCGTTTCAAAAGAAGAGAAATAAACATCATCAGTAATCACCGCTAATGAATCAGGTGTTCCGATATTGCTTTCAAGGCGTTTTAAAACTTCGGGTTTAATAGCGGTAGAAACACCAATGGCATCACCCATTGTTTTAACTGTTTTGAAATATTTTAAAGCTTCAGAACCGATTTCAAAGATACTGCAGTAGCTAAGGTCGCAGCTATAGATACCAAAGTTCAGAGCTTTTGATTTACTGTCTGTATAATTTTTTTCGTTGCTGGCAGGATTTAAAAATGAAGTATTCTTATTGTTTTTTCCACCTACCATTTTAATGAAAGTGAGCATTTCACCTGGTGAAGGAACCTGGAAGAATGTCTCAGACACAGGATTGGTCTTTGGATCCACAGTTTTAGTTGTGGTATCAATCGGGGTTATATTCTCATCTGTATTTTCGCCATCGCCGCAGTTGCTGAAACTGAACACTGCCACAGCTGATAAAAGGAATAGAGTTGATTTGTTCATTTTATAAATATAATTGTTTTTTTCTTACTTTAATAATTTATTCACTAAAGCTGCTGCTTCATGGAACTCGATAGCCGAGTATACCTTAAGGCCCGATTCATCAATTAACTTTTTGGCCGCGTCGGCATTGGTACCCTGTAAACGCACAATGATAGGTACATTGATAGTTCCCATGTTTTTATAAGCATCTACAATACCCTGAGCAACCCTGTCGCAACGAACAATTCCACCAAAAATATTAACGAGAATGGCTTTTACGTTAGGGTCCTTTAAAATGATCCGGAAGGCTTTTTCAACACGCTCAGCGTTAGCTGTACCACCTACATCAAGAAAGTTGGCAGGTTCTCCGCCACTTAATTTTATAATGTCCATGGTGGCCATAGCAAGACCTGCTCCGTTAACCATACAACCCACGTTTCCGTCGAGTTTTACGTAGTTAAGTTCCGCATTTCTAGCTTCAACATCAATCGGATCTTCTTCAGTAATGTCGCGCATTGCTTCGTAATCTTTATGACGGTACAATCCGTTATCATCAAATGAAACTTTACTATCAACCGCGATGATTTTATCATCACTTGTTTTCAACACTGGATTAATTTCAAATAAAGAGGCGTCAATGCTTTCGTAAGCTTTGTAAAGAGCCGATACGAATTTTACCATTTCTTTGAAAGCGTTACCGCTAACACCTAAATTAAAAGCGATCTTACGCGCCTGGAAACCTTGCAGCCCTACACGTGGATCAATTTCTTCTTTCCAGATTTTTTCAGGAGTATGTTCAGCAACCGCTTCAATATCCATTCCTCCTTCTGTAGAGTAAATGATGGTGTTACGCCCTTTCGCTCTATCGAGAAGAACGCTCATATAAAATTCTTTTGTTGGAGAAGCACCCGGATAGTATACATCCTGGGTGATCAATACTTTATTTACTTTTTTTCCTTTTGGGCCGGTTTGCGGCGTTATTAGCTGCATTCCTATGATCTGTGAAGCTTTTTCTTTAACCTCATCCAGGTTTTTAGCAAGTTTCACTCCACCGCCTTTTCCACGGCCACCGGCATGAATCTGGGCCTTAACCACTACCCAGTCGCTGTTATATTTTGCTTTTAACTCTTTTGCTGCTTCAACTGCCTGTTCAGGCGTATCTACTACAATGCCTTCCTGTATAGCAACTCCGTAACTTTTTAAGATACTCTTGCCCTGGTATTCATGAATGTTCATACTGAGATTTTAAGTGCTCCAAATTTAAGGTTTTATTCGTAAAACAAAAGTTTAAGTGGAAAAAAACGCATTTTTTTGATGATTTCCGGCCGTAAACGACATTCCTTAAAATTCTCTTTATTTTATTTTAAGAAAGGCTCAGGATCCGCTGTTGTGCTTACCTTAAAAATAGTGCCGGGATTGTATTTAATAATATTTTCAACAAGGGTTTTATTAATGGTAAGAATAAAGAGTTCTCCATCAATCCGTGAATCAAATTCTGTTTCAGGTGAGTGTCCGTGCTCTGCGAATTTAAACCGTTTCGAATATCTGTAAGCAAGATAAATTCCGCCGGCGAGAAAGGCAATTGAGATGGCTAAAAGAACTACGAATGTATTCTTATTATAAATTTCTTTCGCCGAAAATAATTGATACAACATAGCTATTGTCCCTACAAGTCCCAGCATTATGGGTAGCAAATAAAGTGAGGTGGAACCCGCATCTGTGAATGCATGTTTTTTACATGTTTCGCAAACAGGCACCACCATTGGTTCTTTCAATTTCCTGTCATCATCAAAAGGCATCACTTGTTTTGTATCAGTAGTTTCTTTATTACAACAAATGCACAAAGTCGGTAAAACCAGTTTTGGAATAGAACCACTGAAAACAGTAAATAATCCTTTCGTAAAAGAATAATCGGGAAGCCGTAAAATGACTCTGTATTTTTTCTTTTCCGGAAGGAAAGGAATTTCTATTCCATTAATTTGCCCGCTCATATTTCCGATGATAAAAATAAAAAAATCCCGGATTTTCTTCCGGGATTTAAGTACTCTTTGTTTAATTCCTATCTGTACAGGCTTACATTGCCCTTCTGGTCGTAAGTCTTTACGTCCTTTCCGGTTGCCTTAAGTATGTAAAAGTAAGTTCCTGCGGCACACTCTTTACCATCTAAATTTTTTCCATCCCATGCAATGTTTCCGGTGTTACTGGTTACATCATAAACTTTATTACCCCAACGGTCAAAGATGAGCATGTTTATTTCAATTACATTCTGAATCCTTAAGAAGAATTCATCATTGCTGCCATCGCCGTTCGGTGTAAATACATTCGGAACTTCAATTTTAGAAGGAGCATCTATTTTAATGATTTTAAAGGCCGTATCAATGCATGATCCTTTGGTAGCAAGTAATGTTACCGTGTAGGTTCCAGGAGCAGTATAAGTGGCGGATGTTTGAATACTGGTAGTTGTGGTTTGCGAAGTACCATTACCAAAACTCCAGAGCGATGTAATACTGTTAGTTGTTATTCCGGTTGAACTGTTGTTGGTAAAGTTTACGTTCAACGGGGCAAATCCGGTTGTGGCATCAGGAGTAAAATCTGCAGTTAATCCTCCAGGTACAACATTGATCACACCACTTGCGCGGCAACCTGTTTGATTGTTAATGACAATGTAAACATAGGTTCCAATGAGGTCAGTAGTAATGGCCTGAGAAGTCGTATTTCCGGTTGATAAAACACCATTAGGCTGGTTAACAACAGCTGTTCCTGTTGCACCCGGTCCCAGTGCAGCACCTGTAGGGTAATCTTTTAAAAGGATTGACCATGACGATAACGAAGAACTAAGCACAACCGTTAAGCTTGTGGATTGTGAGCTCGACCCCGTTCCATTTCCGCAATCAAGAGTTGCAGTTTTAGTAGGATTTAAAATTACAGGAGGCTGCGTACGGTCAACCACAGTATATGTTTTGCTTCCGTAACATCCGTTTTTATTATCCTGAACTGTTAGTGTATAAGGTCCGGCCACATACGCGCTGTATTGCGCAACACCCGAGAGACTTGTCTGAGGCGCAGGACCCATCCAGCTTGTAACAACACCAACAGCTCCCAGAATTCCGGAGTTTGCAGCGTTATTGGTATAACTTAAAACAACTGGTTGTCCATTACAGTTGATCACCGAAGGATTTCCCACTGCTAAACTTGGAGTTGGGATCCTGAAGTTCTGACTAATACTAACAACCGAAAATGCTGTACAGGCATTTACTGTATTGGAAGCAACAACTGTATAATTTGCATATACAAGATTGTTGGTATGAGTTGCCGGCCCGGTAGAAGGTCCGAGTTGAATTGTTGTAGAAGGAATAACCGGAGGCGTTGATGGTACCTGCCATGAGATAGAGGTTCCGGGAGTTGTTGAAGCTCCGGTTGCAAGTAATGTAGGATTAAAACAGGTTAATGTTTGTGATACGATTGGAGAAAATGTTGCTTCAACGTGCGGCGCAATTGTATTCTGTAAAATAGGAATGGTCATAGCTGTCTGACAACCGTTCGAAGGATCCTGAACAACTACCGTCCATGGACCAGGAGTTGCAAGTGTTGTACACGATAAAGCCCCAAAAGCCGTGGTTGCAGTTGGAATAGCAGTAGCGGTTCCCGGAGGCAGGAATAAGAATTGAACAGCCGCGCTATTTACTGAAACTGCATTCACAACACATAAAGTTGTCTGGTGAAGCGGCGAACACCCAACCGAATAATTTGTTGTGCTTGAAGTCTGGAACGTTGGAAATCCAGATACCGAAGTAATACTAACGGTTTTTGTTATGATACAACCATTGGTCAGATCTTTCAATACGTAGGTGTATGTGCCCGGCCCACAATTGGTGGGGAACACAGAGATAACGCCATTAGAAGTAAAATTAGGCGGCCCTGCAGGAAAAGGCGTTGAAGGGCAATACCATTGGTGTTCAATATTTGTTGTTGGGGAAAGAGCAGTTCCCGTAAATGTAACAGCGCCAGTGTTACAGGTTATAACCTGGCTTACAGGTGACACTGTAGAACTTGGAATACTCACATCCTGCCCTATTGTAAATGTCTGTGGAGCCGATTGACATCCGGTTATAGGATCGGTAGCGGTTACCGTCCAGTTACCCTGATTGCTTGGTCCAAACGTAACAGAAGTTCCGCTCATAGAAGGGTTACTGATACTTAACCAACTATAGGTATAATTCGTTGGAGCAACAGTAAGATTTAATGTTGGTGTATTACAGGTAATAGAATAAGAAGGCCCTGGAGGGGTGATAGCAAATGTTACAGTTCCTGGTACCGGAGCCATTGTAAATGACGCTGTCGTTGAACATCCGCCTGCTGAGGTCACAGTAACGTTTGTGGTTCCTGCCTGCAGATTACTTGCTGTAAAAGTCGTTGGCGATGGGTTAGATCCGGGTTGAGGGCTCCAGGCCACTGTATAACTTCCTCCTGCTCCTGACAAATTCAGGTTAACAGCGTTATACGAACTTGTACAACTTGCCTGTGTAAATGTTGGAGATACCTGCGGCTGCGGGTTCACCGTTACGTTGGCAGTTGCCGTTATTGTTTGTACCACGCTCTGTTGATTGGTTCCTGTAACATAAACCGTATACTGCGTTGTTGAAGTTGGGCTCACCACAAAAGTAGGAGTTGGTGAGGTCATTCCTCCAGGATTAAGCGAGTAACTTGGATTGGTTAAATTGGTTGAATTGTTAGCGACAATAGTCGCGCTTGCACCAGCACAAATAGCACTGTTATTAGCAAGAAGCTGGCAATTGGTTGAACCGTTACCTGCATATTGATTAAAAACAATGTTTTGGCTTACGTTTGCAAAGTTCGTGATCAAAACCATGTAGTATTGACCGGCAACAGCCCCTACAATATTAAGGGTTTCGGTAAAGCTTGCCGAATAACTACAGTCGATCGTGTTGCCGGCGGTTAAGCTATTACATATTCCGGCCAGACTGGAAAATGGCCCCCAGGCAATAAAGTCAACATCTTGTCCCGGCCCTGAACCTATCTGTCCCTGGATAAGAATATCAAGATTACCCGATTGATTGATCTGGAGATAATACCATGCTGGATTTGGTGTTGTAGCAAGGCAACCATAATTAGGCCCTGGCTGCGCCGATCCTATACCTGTTGATGCAGGGAATGTTAATCCTGAAGTTCCGCCAGCACAAAATGGTTGGGCATTTGCACAACTGGTTTGCGAAGTAAGATTAAATCCGGCAAGAACAAGAAGGAGGATAATAATTTTTTTCATGAATATAAAGGATTGTTAGTTTCTGATTTATTTAATAAACTTAACGGAGCTAGTACTTTCAAAGTTACGAAATTTACTCTCTCATACATTAAAAATATCTTAGGCAATCTCATAGTTTCAAACAGTAAAAGACTGGTACCGGCTTAGTTTTTTAGATACTTCTGCTTTGGTATACGTTCAAAAAATTGAAAGGTTGAGTTTTATTTTTTCAGTTTTATTTTATTCATACTTCCAACAAGCATGCCACACAATGTTAAAATGAAAAAGCCCCGCAACATTCTTGTCGCAGGGCTTTTAAATAAAATGAATTTATACTAACGGTATAGACTTACATTTCCTTTCTGATCATATTCTGCTCCGTCTTTTCCTTTTCCTTTAATGATATAAAAATAGGTTCCTGCGGCACACTCTTTACCATCAATTGATTTTCCATCCCATGCAATATTTCCTGTATTGCTCGATACTTCATAAACTTTGTTACCCCAACGATCATAAATATACGCTGTGATCTCTGTTACGTTCTGGGTTTTTAGGAAGAACTCGTCATTGCTTCCATCCCCATTTGGTGTAAATACGTTTGGTACCTCAAGTTTAGAAGGAATATCAACCCGTATCACTTTCATTGCAGTATCAAAGCATGCACCTTGCTGTGCCGTTAAGTAAACTGTATAAGTTCCAGGAGCTGTATACGTAGTGGATGGGCTTATATTGGTTGTTGTAGTTTGAGCCACCCCATTACCGAAGCTCCATACAGAAGTAATACTGGTTGTACTTGTGCTTCCTGAGTTGTTTGTGAAATTAACAGTGAGAGGCGCAAATCCTGAGGTAGAATTCGGAGTAAAATTGGCTATCAGGTTCCCCCCTATTACAGAAAAGGTTCCAATCATTTTACATCCTGTAAGTGTATTTGTAACAACGTAAGAATAATAGCCCGGCTGATCTACATATACCGTTCCGTTTGATGTTCCCATAGGACCAACGATTGCGCTAAGTGGTGAGAAGGCTGCATTATCAGGGTATATTCTGTACCAGAATTTATGGTTAGTATTTCCACCAATTATGTTTGGAACCAATCCAACAGAAGCGGCGGCACAACCCAATACAACGGTTCCATTCACGGGAGACAATACCGGTGGTTGTTTATTTTCAAGTACTGTATAGGTCTTAGTTCCATAACACCCGTTTTTATTATCTTGTACAGTTAAAGTATATGGTCCGGCTACATTGGCACTGTATTGCGCAATCCCGGAGAGGCTCGTTTGCGGGGCAGGACCCATCCAGCTTGTAACAACTCCAACTGCCCCGGGAATTCCAGAGTTAGCGGCGTTGTTTGTATAACTTAATACTACCGGTTGGTTGTTACAGTTAATTACAGAAGGGTTACCAACAGCTAAGCTAGGTGTAGGTATCCTGAAGTTCTGGTTAACAATTACAAATGAAGTAGTCTGACAAGCGTTAACTGTATTACTTGCAATACAAGTATACGTTGCATACGTTAAGTTGTTTGTATGAGTTGCCGGTCCTGTTGGAGTACCAAGTATAATTGTTGAAGAAGGAATAACCGGAGGCGTTGATGGTACCTGCCATGATATTGTTGTTCCTGGTGTGCTCGAAGTTCCTGTTGCAAGCAACGTAGGATTAAAGCAGGTTAATGTTTGCGACACAATCGGAGAAAATGAAGCTAGTATGTGCGGTGCAATCGTGTTTTGTAAAATAGGTACCGTTAAAGCTGTCTGGCAACCATTCGAAGGATCCTGAACCACTAAGGTCCACTGACCAGGCGTTGCAAGTGTTGTACACGATTGAGCTCCAAAAACCGTTGTAGGTACAGGAATAGCAGAAGGCGTACCTGGTGGTAAGAATAAAAACTGAACCGCAGCGCTATTCACCGAAACAGCATTTACAATACATAATGTTGTTTGGTTAAGCGGTGAACACCCTACTGAATAATTCGAAGTACTTGACGTATTAAATGTAGGGAAACCTGAAACGGAAGTAATGTTTACCGTTTTGGTGACTATACAGCCATTTGTGATATCCCTTATAATGTAGGTATATGTTCCCGGCCCGCAAGCTGTAGCAAAAGGAGAAACTACGTTATTGGACGTAAAAGACGGTGGCCCGGTTGGCGGTGGTGCCTGAGGACAATACCATTCGTGAACAATATTTACTGTGGGTCCAAGAGCCGTTCCTGTAAATGTTGCCTGCGAGCTTCCACAAGTGATGACCTGACTAACAGGGTTAACAGTCGATGTTGGTGCGGTTGTATTCTGAAAAACAGTAAAGGTCTCACATGTTGAACAAGATGTTACAGCGTCAAACGCGCAGATGTTATAGGTTCCGGTTTGTGTAATACTTACACTTGGAGTATTCGCGGTAAAAGAAATACTCGACCAGAAATAACTGATCGTTCCATTAGTATAATTCGAAGATGCAACCATGTCAACGCTTGGCGTTACACAGGTTAAACTATAGGAGCCTGTATTATTGGAAAGTGTCATGGTTGGTACAACAGCGGTGCTCATGGTAAAGCTGGTAGAGGTATTACAACCACCCGGAGTTGTGATGGTAACGCTTGTTACACCTGCGTTAAGGTTAGATGCAAAAGTCTGAGTGTTCGATGTTACCGAAGCTGGCATAGGACTCCATGTTACAGTATATCCGTTTGGCACACCGTTAAAACTTAATCCCAGATTTACCGCGTTATTTGTGTTGGAACAAGTGGCCTGCGTAAACGTTGGTGCCAATACCGGAGTAGCATTTACAGTAACTCCGCTGGTAGCAGTTGTTGTTTGAATCGAAGTTCCGTTTGATCCGGTAATATAAGTTGTGTAAGTAGTTGTAACAGTTGGAGTAACTACGAAACTTCCTGTGGTATTTGATTGTCCTCCTGGTTGAATTGAAAAAGTAGGGTTTGTAAGTCCGTTAAAATTTACAGGTACAATAGTTGCAGCAGAACCTGCACAAATAGTATAACTTGGGTTACAGTTTGGGCTGCATAACAAAGAAGCTGTTCCAATGGATTGAAATGAAACAAGAGTATTAACGCCACTGAAATTAGAAATGCAAATAATGTATTGCTGACAGGCGCTTACAGCAAGAGGAGGTTCAAAGTCACCGTTGTTGCCTCCGATCAAAGCGATGTTGGCAGGAGATGCAATTCCTGTACCGCCATTACATGTTGCGTTCCAGTTACATCTTACTGGTGGAAGAGTATTGTTGAATATTCCTGAACAGGTATTTGCGTTGTAAGGCCACATGGCCCAATCATAACATCCCACCTGTGGATTCGCGCTTCCTCCGGCCCCAAAAACAAATTCAAGATTTCCTGGATTACCAATAGTGAGCAATAACCACTGAGGGTTAAGCTCCCCTGACTTCAGACAGCCCGCGTTTGGGGGAAAAGGATCATTGATAGGATTACTGATCGTGCTACCTGTAGTAAAATCTACTATTGTACCAGGACCCGAGGTCGCATTAAAAGTAAAACTTGGATTGGAGCATAACGGAATAGCATTGATACAATCCGGATTGATCTGGGCGTTTAAACTTATTCCCAGAAATAAAAATACGCAGGCAATAATTTTTTTCATGGTATAAGCTTAACGGGTTATTAATTGTTGAATTGATTTAAAAACAGCCGACGAAGGAATGTTTCTGTAAACTTCTTTTCCGTTGGAGTCATAAACGATATTATTAAAATCAGCTGACTTCAGTTTTTTTGTATCCTTAACATTATTCAGCTTTACAATTTTATCCTTTGTCACTGATATTTCTTCCAGCTTTTCATCTGTATCCTTGCAAACAATAACGCCGATAATTCCCTTTGGTCCGCCTCTTAATTTTGCATTCTGATAAACATTTACAGTTTTATCCATCTGAATATTTATTTCTCTGCTTTCAACATCGCTTACCGACCACACATTAATCATAATTAGTTTATTTTCCAGTACCATATCGGGATATTCCTTTTTCAGAACCTCCTTAACTTTTTGAAAAATATTTTCCTGTGCAAAGGAACCAGTACACAGAAACACGAGTATTAAAAAAAATAATTTCTTCATAGAATATGATTTAGGCTTAATGCAACAAATATGCCAAAACTTGCTAAAATAAAAAACCCCGATAGTCTAAAATATCGGGGTTTTTAACGAATAAGTTAATCCTATTTATCTGTAGAGACTGACATTTCCTTTCATGTCATAATCCTTAGCGTCTTTTCCTTTTGCTTTGATAATATAGAAGTAAGTTCCGGCAGGACATTCTTTACCGTCGAGACTCTTACCATCCCAGGCAATGTTTCCTGTATTACTTGTTACTTCATACACACGATTACCCCAACGGTCAAAGATC
>JAJONO010000088.1 GCA_021323535.1 Bacteroidota bacterium | reverse complement strand
ATGTAAAAGTTGACCATGCTCATAACAGCAGCCGAAATAAAAATGATGATACAGATAATAAGGGTGCGGTTTTTATTTAGATATATTTTTTCAAGATTCATTGGGGTGAGATAATCAGAAGAGGGAGGTTGAGTTTTATTGTATTAAAGATAATGAAAACTGCGCGAACGGAGTATGGGTGAGAGTATAAAAGTGCAGATCCTTCCTTCGTCAGGATGACAGTTTGGTCGGGGAGTGTAGGATGGTTTGAGTAAACCTTCAAGGACTACGAGTTGCACCAAGACCTTGAAGGTTTTACTCGCTCTGCAAATACCCGCAGGGTATTTCCTATGGATAACTCCGGCTTTAAGCGAATCAGCAATAATAAAACTATGTGCCTATGTGGTCGAAAAATTTAATGCAAAAAAAGCCCGCCAAAAACTTAGCGGGCTCTTAAAGTCATACAAAAACAAATTACTGTTTCACCAGTTTAATAAAAGAAGTTTTGTTGTTGGCCTTGTATTGTAAAATGTAAACGCCGTTTGCATAAGTGCCAAGATCTAATTCAAAAGAAGAATCAGTAGTTTCAAATTGAGTAACGGCACGGCCGGTAACATCAGTTAATTTAACCTCTTTTAATCCGGCAACGTTAGTTGTAATTAAAACGTTTCCGCTTGTTGGGTTAGGGAAAGCAGTAAGTAGTTCATTAGAAAAATGTTTGTCAATTCCCGTGCAAGGAGAAACAACCTGCGACATAGTAAATGTATTAACACAGTTGTTGGCGTCTGTTCCGGTAACAGTATAGTCTGTTGTAGTTACAGGCGATACTGCAATTACAGCAGTAGTTGCCGTTGTGTTCCATACAAAAGATGAAGCTCCGGTTGCTGTAAGCGAAGCGGTTTGCCCTACACATAATATCGAAGATGATGAAGTAGCAGATACAGTTGGTAAGCTAAATACGGTTACGGTTGCAGTGGTTTGTGCTGTACATGTTCCACCAGCGCCATCTAATGTATAAGTAGTAGTTACAGTTGGAGTAACGCTAATGGTGTTTGTGGCAGCTCCTGTGCTCCAGCTATACGTGTTGGCTCCTGAAGCAGTAAGCTGTGTACCAGTTCCCAAACAAACAGACGATGTACCGCTAACATTTAATGAAAGTGAAGCAGTGCCTGCGTTGTAAATATTTAAGATATCAGCATCGCTAAGCGCGGTAGAATAAAGACGGAAGTCGGTCATTAAGCCAAGAGAATTTAAACTGTTGCTTGAGCTGTAACCGCCAACTTTAAACGGACCGGTACCGCTAAAATTCATTGATGTCTGAGCAACAGTTGTTGTAGGCACACCATTTATATAACCAACCACCGTTGAAAGTGTAGGAGAGTATACGAATGACGACATGCATGGAGTTGTGCTGGCAGCTGTATTAAGATAAACATCGGTCATTGCACCACGAAGGATCCAGTTTCCGCTACCTGCTACACCACCTGTAAACACACGAAATCCACCAGAATTAACATCGCCAAGAATGTAATACGTAGAAGTTGTTTGAAGAATATTGGAAGTCCAGAACGAAATGGTCCATGCTCCTGAACCAAGGTTGGGGGCCCAGTTTGTATTTACGTAATCGTTGGTACTTGTTGCGCCTGTACCTACCAGTGCGCCCATACAATTAATGGCGCCGGTTTGTGTTTGCGCGCCCATTATGGTTCCTGTGGCAGTTCCCGCAGGTGGGGCCGAAGCATAATTAGTTACCAGCGTGCCCGTATTATTAAATTTGTAATGGATCAGGTCCGGAGTTGGTGCCTGTGCTTTTGTTGTAAATGCTGCAAGCAGCAAAAAAGAAAGGGAGTAGATTTTTTTCATGGGATTTTTGTTTAGGGCATAAAAATAATCGTATTTATTTTAAAACCAAGAAAAAACTTTAAGAGTGTTGCGTGCGACTGAGAACCTTCAAGGTTCTGAAGGAATTTACTATGGTTTACTTTAGGTATAACTATAGTAAAAAAGTGTTGATGACAGTTTCGCTTCTCGCCCTTCGACTGCGCTCAGGGTGACGCGCTTGAAGTGTACCTTAACCTACAAGGACTACGAGTTACTTGAAAAGATAAAAACCCGCAACGCAATTGCGTCACAGGTTTTTAAAATATCATTAAAGATTTATTTATTGTTATTATTTACGTCGTTGTTTTTAAAATCGCGGTCGTTTTTGTCGCGGTCGAAAAGGTCGTCGAGTTCGGTTTTAAACTCCTGCCAGTTTTGTTTAGTGCGGGCCTCAAAGTTATTCATTCTGTTTTTAAATTCGGTTCTCCTGGTTTCGCGGCGCTCAATATCCACATCGTATTCTTTAATGCGTTTCGAGTTTTTCTCAACACGCCTGCGCTCTTTGTAGTTGTCAATATCTCTGTCCAGTTCGTCGATGCGTGTGTTCATACGGTTACGATAATCGTTCCACTCTGAGCTGAAATCACTTTCTGTAGTAACAGTTGGTGTGTACATAGTGCTACTGGTAGAAGATTCTACATTTCCGGAAGTAGATCCGTTATAACCTGTGGTTCCCGCGTCTCTATCCCTGTCGCGGTCAATGTTTCCGTCGCGGTCGTCATTTGTCCTGGTATCTGAACATGCAAAAAAGGAGATCAGAAGCGGCGTCAATAAAAGATGTTTTAAGTTTTTCATGGATGTTAAGCTTTTTAGTTTTACACTCTTTCACAAAAAACATACCCGTGCATTGGGATCAGATTTTTCCGCAAACAAGAAAACATTTCCTCGCATTTTACAATTTAAAAAAGTTAATGGATACAATTTTGCCCTTGCTGGTACAAATTTTGAAAAGTCCTGAATCAATTACCCGATAAATGGCGCCGGAGTTTAAGAAACGGCTTTTCGATAACAAGATACAAAGCACCCGCGCCTGCCAGCGAACCCGCGATAGATAACAAAAAGGCAATAGTACTATCCTCTGCCATTTCGTAATGTTCGCAAAATTCCTGTGAGAGATGAATTAATCCTTTATGTAATAAATAAACCGAATAAGAAAGTGTGGCAATGAACACCGTAAATCGAGAATGGTATTTATACATAAACGAAGAAGGACTTAACGCGCTGACGGTAATACAACCAAAACCAAGAGCTACCAATGAAAATCCGAAGGTGGAAGCCTGGAAGGTGGCCTGTTGTTCGCAGATATAATATGCTCCGGTTAAAATGGCGAGCCCTGCAAACAGAAATAAAAGATAAAATCTTTGAACGTATTCTTTTGTTTTTGGGAGAAAACGAAAAACAGCGGCAATAGAAATGCCAACAATTAAACCGTCGAGCCGGCACCAGGTAGGATAATAAATCCATTTTGCCCAAGTGACCCCAAATTGAGGGGTTCCGTTGAGAGGTTCAACCACAGCGCCCCAGGTAATGAAACGGGCAAAAAATGTAAGCAGAAAAACAATAGGGAGAATAAATAAGATTTTCTTCCCCGGTTTAAATGCAAGGAGTGCAAAAAGCAATAAAGGAAAGAGAAGATAAAACTGCTCTTCGATACAAAGCGACCATGCATGCGAAAATGTACGGTTATGCCTGAGATCTAATCCAAGGTTTTGTGTAAAGGTCAAATATTTCCACAATGGCGATAATGCTTCCCATTCTCTGAAGACAGGAATCGAAAAATAAATAATAACAACTGTTATGTATGCCGGAACAATTCTGAAGAAACGTTTGAGGTAAAATTGCTTGAGCGGTACCGTTTTTTTATTCTGTACATCTTCAAACAAATGATTGGCGATTAAGAATCCACTGAGTACAAAAAATAAGTCAACTCCTATCCAACCAAATCTGCCATAAGTGTCCATCCATTTAGGATGCGGAAACAAAACGGAGTAATGATAAAAGAACACCAGTACAATTGCCAGTGCCCGTAAATGATCCAGACCGTGAAGTTTTTTATCAGAAGGAGATGACATCTTTTTCGTCAATTGTGCTTAAAACAGAGGCTTACTTAAATAACTTTGGGTACAACATCTGTGCTTTTAAGATAAACGCAACGGTATCTGCCACCCAGATTTCGCCAGACGAGATCATACGAAGTGTTTCTTTGGGAGAAAGTTTAAGGAGTTCTATCTCTTCAGTTATTTCAAGATTTTGGTTTGAATTGAATGAAAGATTTTTTGCAAGAAAGCCGTAAGTAATGTGTTTTGTTTTGGTGGGATTGTTGCAGAATTTTCCGAGAGGGATCAGATTTTTTAATGTTGTTTTAATTCCCGTTTCTTCTTCAAGCTCGGCAAGCGCAGTTTTTTCGATGCTCTTGTTTAATTGTTTAAAGCCTGCAGGAAGTTCAATAAGAATTTCGCCAACGCCATGTTTGTACTGCTTTACAAAAACAATTTCGTTTTCTTTTGTAAGTGGTAATACCATGGCCACATTGCCGAAAGGGGCGGTAAAAAAGTCGTCGATGGTTTTACCGCTCGCCAGTTTTACTTCGTGTCGTATGATTGGGAACCATTTACTTGGTGAAACGTTTTCTTCGCCTATGATTTTCCATTTTTTTGCCATGGAGCTAAGGTAGATGTTTTTATTTTGTGGATTGGCTTAGTTTAATGAATAGGCTATGATGTTTTAACCGCAATGCTTGTGCCAAAGCTTCAGCGCCGGCACAAAGGCCGCTGCGCGACTGCGCAAAGGTTTCGCAAAGTTGAGGGAAAGGAATGTCTTTCACCTTGAGCTTCCGCTAACCGCGTGTGGCCATGGCTTTAGCGGAGGAGCAAGGGGTTCTATGTTTATAGACGTGTAAAACAAAACACCCCACAACCCCAGCGGGGTTGAATGTGAAAAGAGATATTTTTCGAATGGATGTAATTCGAATAATTACCTGAGAGGATCTCCGTTAGGGATTGAGCCATTGTTTGAGCTCTTTTTTGTAAGACCGAAGGCGAACAAAAAAAGCGAGTGGTGAAAGCCCGGCCGCTAAAGCGAACGAACTACAAGGAAAAGAAGGTGAGTTCTGCTTTAGGGGTAACGGCCAAATTAAAAATGATGAATTGCAGATCATGAGTAAACCTTCAAGGACCCTGAGGTACACCAAGACCTTGAAGGTTTTTGTTTTAAAGAAACAAAAACCCCAAAGATTTCTCTTCGGGGCTTGTGCCTGGGGAATCGAAAATTAGTTTGATTAAACCTTCAAGGTCTTTGAGTTATTCGTAGACCTTGAAGGTTTGCGCTCTAGTGTATAATTAATTTAGCAGTACGGGTTTGTTTGTTCTTTTCTTTTACCTGTACGAAATATAATCCTGGATTCAGATTTTCTATTGTGAACGATTCTGATTGAGAAGTTAAAGTTTGTACAACTCTTCCGTTAATGTCAATCACGTTGATCTGGGATCCATTCTCAAGATCGGGAATTGTGATGCGCTCGCCGCTTTGACCAGGGTTAGGATAAATAACAAGGTTGTTTTGAATTTGTTTGGCGCTGATTTCATTAATACCAATTGGGCCACCACTGCCGCCATGTGTATTGAGGTAAACACCTTTCTGCGAACCGTTAGTATAACTTACAATAGCCATGTAAGTACTGGATGTAAGAAAGTGCATACGGTAAATTTTGTGTGGCGTAAAAGGAACAGTAATTGTACTCCAGGTGTTGCCTCCGTCTTTTGTTATATGATAAAAGGAGTTGTTGTTTCCGGTAATGATTATTGTATCGGGGCCAAAACTTTGTACAAAAGCAATGTTGCCGCCAATAACATTTCCGGTGTAGTTTGCTGTGCCGGCATTAACAGGAGTAATATCTGTTTTTGGAGAGAAGGAGGCCCAGCCATCGGTTGTTTTGTAAATTTTATTATTCTTGGTAACGTTGTCGGTTGTTACAATGTAACCTATGCTGTTATCTGCCATGTGAAGCGCAGCAATATATTCGGTAGAGGTTGCTGTGTAAGAATTAAGAACGGTTGTACTTGCGGCAGCGTCAAATTTTCTGAGTTCCCATCCGGCGGTTTCTTTTAAATCGAGAAACGTACCATCGGGTTTTATGCTTTGAATGTGATTTCCACCGCCCATTGAAAGTACGGTAAATGTTAAGCCTCCATCAATAGAAACAACAGGTTGCCCGGCACGCGACAGAACAATGTTGGTTTCGTTGGAAGATACGTGAAATTTGAGGGCATTCCAGTTGGCAATCTCGCTGTTCTTCTGTGTCCAGCTTTGCCCGTTGTTAGAGCTTGTAAAAACCTGCCCTCTTCTGTCGCCACCTAAAAATGTTCCGTTGTTTAAAACACGAACAGCCATCATATCCTGGTTACTGGCAATTGAGTTGGTGAAAGTAGGGAACGACCGTCCTTTATTTACAGAGTAAGAATATTTTCCGGTGGCGTTTCCTGATAAGAAGATGTTGTTAGTTGCATTATAATACATGTCGAATTCGGCGCAGAGAAATATTGGCAACATTTGTTCCCACGTTGCTCCGAAATCGCTGGTTCGGTTTCCGGGGAAGAAATGAAGATTGTTACCCATGTAAGCTAATTGCCCACCACTGTTGGCCGGTGGTGCGGTTGCACAAACAGTCCAGGTTGCGCCACCATCCTGTGTATAAGAAAATGTTGCAGCGCCACCGGTTGGACGAATAGAAAATTCGTTTTTATTTTTGAAAGCGCCACTGCTAATTGAGGCAGGAAGCGGCGTGTTGGTCCAGGTTGTGCCGCCGTCGAAACTTTTGCAAAGTGTGTTTGTCATTAATACAATAAATGTGTCGGCGCTAGCCATGTGAAATCCTGCAAACGTTCCCAGAAAGGTGCCGGTATTGGCTACACTGGTGTATGTTTGTCCGCCGTTGAGGGACACGTAAGATTGGGAGCCTGCACCAAAGGCATAGACTTTATTTCCAAAATTGCGCATAGTAACAATACCGCCGGTGGCTTCGGCGAGGTTCCAGGTAACTCCGTCTGGAGAAAATTGTAATGTATAGCTGTTTGTGCCTAATTTATTAAAGCCGTAATAACCGGCAGGAGATGATCCCAGATAACCTAATCCTACCGAAGCTGTTGTGGTAGTTTGCCATCCATCGGTAGTAGATACTACAAAGCCTGTTGTAGGAGCGAGGTAAGCGCCTTTGTTTTTATTTTTAAGAACCGGTGTGCCATACGAAGGAAGATTGTAGCTGTTAATGTACTTCCATTCTTTGGTAAAAGAGTTTATGAGCATAATGGATTTGTCGGTTGTAACTGCGTAAACCGAATCGGGATTCCAGAAAGCGAAACCATAAATGTTTTTGTCGTGCATATGAAAGCCCACTTGCGCATGCAAAGAAATAAAGGCCAGGGAGACTAAGAGTAGTAGTAAATTCTTTTTCATTTTTTCTGTCTTTAAAATTATGAGGTAAAGGTAGGATAGGGGGTGCCCAGGTGGAATACGCAGTTTGTCGTATGCATAACCGCAACGCTTGCGCCATAGCTTCAGCTTAGGCACAAAGGCGCAAAGGCGCCGCGGAGTTCACAAATCTAATTTGGGCAAGGGAATTGTGTTCTTTGCGTATTGTAAATTATCGGAGACTTTGCGCCTTTGCTGTTAAATCATGGAGAAATTACTTCCAGATGGAATCTTCGCTGATATGAATGACCACCTTAGTGCCTTCGCCGGGTTTGGAGCTTGTTTTTACTTTGGCGTTAATATCTTTGGCGCGGTTGGTAATGTTGTTTAATCCGTAACCGCGCTCGGCCGTGTTTTGATCGAAGCCATTACCATCGTCCTGCAATAAAATAATATACGAGTTACTGAGGAAGTTTTCGATGTAGAAATTTTTAGCGGCAGAATGTTTAGCAGCGTTATTAATAACTTCCTGTACCATTCGGAAGAGATTAAGCGTGCTTTCGGGGCGAAGATTTAACTGCGTGTCGGTATTTTTAAAATGTACCTTAATATTTTTGTGCTGGAAAGTTCTTTCGGCAAATTCCTTGATCTTGAGTCCGAATTGTTCCACCGATACTTTTTCTTCGCTAACGGTCCAGATGGTGTCGCGCATTAAGGCAGAAGCTTTACGCACCTGGTCTGAAATGGTTTCGAGATCCTGTTTGTCTTTTTCTTTTTCTGTGCCGTAGGCTTTAATATCAATGGCCGAACTAATAATGGTTAATTCGGCGCCCATGTTATCGTGAAGATCTTTGGAAATGCGCGAACGTTCCTTCTGCATTTTCTGCTGGAAAATTATTTCGGAACGGCGGCGGCGCATTTTACTTACCATGACAAGAAATGCGACAATGAGAATCAGAACCACAATAGCCGAAATAAGCATGATAATGGATGTTTTCTGGCGATTAGCTTCCAGTGTTTTTACAGCGATATCTTTTTCCTGCTCCAGGATTTTATTTTCTTTTTCCTTTACATCAAAGAGCGTTTGATATTCTGCCAGACGGCTTTGTGTTTCTTTATTGTAAATTGAATCGTGAACCCGCATACGCAATTCCATGTACTGGTTCGCTTTCTGATGTTCTTCTTTTGCGTTGTAAAGTTCGGCCAATCCTTCGTAAGCTCTTTCCTGGTATTGCAGGCTCTTTACCTTTTTAGCGAGCTGGAGTCCTTCGAGAAAATTCTGTTCGGCTTTATCATATTGTTTCAATGTGAAGTAACAGTTTCCTATGTTGGATTTTATGCTGGCAACGCCTGTTTCGGAACCAATCTCTTCATAAATAGCAAGGGCCTTCAGGTAATATTCTAATCCTTTTTCGGTGTGCTTAAGGGCTCTTTCCGAAACGCCAAGGGCCTGGTAAAGTTGTGATAAAAATTCGGGCGGACAATGTTCTTTGCAAATAGGAACGAGTTCGTTCAGGGTATTAATGGAAGACTGCGCATCGCCCAGCTTTCTGGAAATAGTGGCATAGTTTCCTTTTGCCACAACATAAGCAGAATAGTTTTTTGCCTTAAGTGCCGACTCTGCCGATTCGGAATACATTTTTTTTGCGTCGGTGAGTTGCCTGTTCTTTTCATAAATAATGCCGATGTTGTTTTTCATCTGCCCGATTTCATTCTCGGCATTTACTTTTGAAAAAAGTTCGACGCATTTAAAAAAAGTTTGAATGCTTACAGAGTATTTTCCCTGCTCGGAATAACCTGTTGCCGCTTTACTGAGACTGGCGCCAGCGTCGCGATATAGTTTTTTTGCGAGACGGATCTTATACGCACTTTCACCAAGGTAAATACAACTGTCGAAGTTTCCTTTGAGTTGATAACTTAGCGCAAGATCATTCATGGTAGAAGCAATCATAATAGAATCGCCAAGCTGTTTTGCGAGGGACACAGCCATGTTGCCGAATTTTATAGACTGATCGGTGTTGGAGGTGCTCGTGTAATAACATAAGTCGGAGAGGGCGGCGACTTTTTCTTTTCCTTTGAGGGAGGGGAGTTGTTTTATGAGGGAGTCGATATTCTGTGAAGCAGAATCAAGAGGCGAGAAACAAGAAACAAGACAGAACACGAAATAAAACACGGGTTTCACGTATGGTTTTGCCACACGTGAAATTATTTTTTTAGCAGAATCCAAAAAGTCTCCTTTCACAAAAATCTAATATCAGATTAGTCAGTCACAAGAGTCCGTCTTTCTGTGCTTTGTTTACGGCTTCAAGTTTACTGTGCACGTTTAATTTTCTATAAATATTTTCTAAATGTTTTCTTACTGTTCCGTAACTAATACCGGCATTGTCGGCTACCTGTTCGTAGCTCATACCGGTTGCTATAAGTTCGAGCATTTCTACTTCACGCTTAGTAAGATTACTATCGGTGTTTGTTGTTTCAGTTTTTGTTTTTACAGTAGCGTTTTTAATAAGGTTTAAACTTTTTAAGGCAATGCTTGCACTCATGGCGCTACCGCCTTCCATGGTTTCAAAAATGGCGCGATGAATTTTTTCGGGTTTTTCGTCTTTAAGAAGATAACCTTTTGCACCAGCGCAGATGGCTTTGAACAAATTGGTTTCGTCATCGAACACAGTACACATTAGTATTTTGGTGTTCGGATATTTGGCAAGGATCTTTTCTGTGGCTTCGATGCCGTCCATTTCGGGCATTTCAATGTCCATAATAATGATATCGGCCTCCATCCCCTGCATCACAGCGTGAAGGGCTTCCTTCCCGTTGCTGAATTCCTTGATCACTGTCATATCGGGGGAGAGTTTAATCTTACTGACAATGGTGGACCTCACTGTTTTAATATCGTCAACTATGGCTACTTTGATCATAAAATCACTTGAAATTAATAAATAAAATTTACTTTTTCATAATTGTAAATTCAACTCTTCGGTTTAAACTTTTTCCTTCGTCGGTGGTGTTATCGGCAACAGGTTTGGTTTTTCCGAAACCGTCGCTGGTTAACCTCGCCGCCGCAATTCCTTTTCCGGTAAGATAAGTTACTACAGCCGCGGCACGTTCTTTACTTAAATTCATGTTATAATCATCTTTGCCCACATTATCGGTATGGCCCGCAATGGCAATTTCCATAGAGGAATTTTCGGTAAGAAGTTTTACAAGGTTATCCAGTTCAAAAAAGGATTCTGCTTTTAATACAGACTTAGCCGTTTCGAAAAAGATATTGTTGATACGGATGACCTGGCCTGTTTCTATAGGCGAGAGATATAAGTTCTTTGTGATCTCCTGGTAAGATTTGATATTGGAGCAATCAAGATTTTCCGTCACAGAATAAAATCCTTTTTCATTAGCTTTAAAAGAATAGTTTTTTCCATAGGGGAGAATGATCGTGTATTCACCGGTTTTTGGATTGGAGTTGGCAATTCCTAATTCAGTTCCAGTGGCTAAGTCGATGTAATTTATTTTTGTACCGATTGGCGCATTCGTTTTTGAATTAAGAACTTTTCCTGTAATTAAAACAACTGGATTTGGTTTTTGTTCTTCCTTCGCTTTTATTTTACAAACGTCGCCGTTCTTTACCATATAAAAATAATCACCTGAAGCGGGAATGGTAAAGTACGCATCCCAGGCCGAGCTGTTTATCTGGTTTCCAAGATTTACAGGCTCGCTCCATTTCTGCCAGGTATCATCTAATCGTTTGCTCATCCAGATGTCGGCGCTGCCATATCCACCCGGACGATAACTATTAAAATATAAAGTTACATTATCAGAAGCAAGAAAGGGTGTTCCTTCTCCGTTTCCGGTATTAATGGGCGCGGGAAGCTTCATGGGTTTTGTCCAATCATCGTCTTTTAAAAACGAAACGTAAATACTATGTTCGTCTTTTCCTTCGTCTTCACCAAAAGACATCAAGAGAATATTGTTGGAAGCAGACAATGAATTCGAAATGGTTTTACTCTTTACCATCTTGGCATATTTAGGAACGTCGAAACCTTTAGGATCTGTCCAGCCATCTTCCTTTAAAATACTTTTAGAGAAACCCATTTTCTGCCATTCGCCTTTGCTGAAATGACCTTTAATGTATCGTGTATTTCCATCGGAAGATTGTCCGATAATGCTGTTGTAAGTTGATGTATTGAAAGGGAAACCGAGGTGTTGGGCTTTGTCCCATTTTCCATCGCCCATACTTTTACAATACCAGATATCCTGGTTCGGGTATTTTGGCGATTGCGTATTTCCCGGATCATTCTGACGAACAAAGAAAATCTTTTTTCCATCGGGGGTAATGTACGGTGCCAGTTCTTCGAGGTTGGTGTTAACGTTGGTTCCAAGATTAATAACTTCGTAACCGGTTTGCGCGTTCAAGTTTGCAGCAACAGCTAAAGCAACTATGAATGATTTTATTTTCATATTTAATTTCTGTTTTAGTTATTATTCTGCTGTACGTTTCATTTCTAAAGTTTCGCCTTCAGACTGCATGGCCTTAATACTTCTTGAAATTGGAATAGATAAGGACCCTCCAAGATATAATCCGGCAATCATTCTGTAACCTACTTCAAACTCGGCTGTCATTTTTGTGCGATACGCTTTTTTGCCTTTATCTCTTCTACGAAGTGTAGGTAATGCCTGGCAAAGTAAACGGGCACCGATCGGGATCTGATTTTTTAAACTCGTTGGCGCGTTACTGATAGGAGTAATAATTGCATCGAGACAAAAACGCACATGAGATACAACTCCTTTTTCGCCATATTTATCGGTTTGAATAATAATGTGGCGGGTGCTTCCGAAACACAGTCCGCCATAAGCGCCCAGAATATAAAAATTAGTGAAACTATCGGCTCCGGTAGGGTTTTCGATTCTTGCACCGCTACGATCAAAATAAATTCCTCCACGCAGAGCCTGGTATCTGAATTTTTGCGAAGGCACCATGAGGAATTCTGTGATGGTAACATTTTTACCTCCCTGGTATCCTGAACTTGTTTTTAAAACAACTTTGTTGGTAGTTGAAGCGGTTCGCTTATGAAAAATGAAGAAGCCCCCTGTCTGGAAATTTAAATGGGATTTAATAACAGGTGAGGCAAATTTTCCTAAGGTTAACCAGCCATAACGGTACGAATAATCGATGCCCATACGTTGTTTATACATGGCATGGCCCCATACTCCTAAGTTAAAACTGGCACCGTCTATGTTGCCAATACCGAAGTCCATAGCAGCAAGGTCTATATTAATAGAAAGGTTGTTGATTTTTCTGGGCTCATCGGCAATAACTTTGTAATTGATCTGTTGTGCCGAAGCAAGAGTTGCAGTGAAAAGAAAGATGATAACAAGTGATCTCATGGGTTTAATGGGTTTTATTATGAAGCAAATGTAGAGGGAAGGGAGTACGTAGGAAATACGCAGGATTACGTATACGCAGAAGAATGGAAAATGTAAGACGGAAAACGGAAGGAAAAGCCGTTGAGGATTTATTGGCCTGGAACTTCGTACGCGTACCGCTGAAGCTAAGGCGACGCGAGGTTAACCAGGAGCGAGGGTTGAATGTTTTATCAGGAAAGAAGCTCGGTTAATAATGCGAGCGTAGCTTTTGATTTTTCATCTTTGAAGTTAAGCGGTTTTAATATGTACCCGTTAACACCCAAACTTTCTGTTGAGAGCTTGTCGTATTCTTCGGCAGAAGTTGTAAGGATAAAAATTTTAATGGATTTAAGACTGTAATAACTCTTGATAATTCTCAGAAACTCGATCCCGTTCATTTTTGGCATATTTATATCAAGAATGATCACATCGGGCATGGATTTATTTTTACCTGAAGGACTTTCGGTAAGAATAGAAAGTCCGTCCACGCCATTATGGGCCACTTCAATTTCAAAATCCAGGTTCAGTTTCTTCAACGCTCTTTTAACGCTTTCAACATCGAGATAATCATCTTCTATCAGCAGTATTTTCTTTTTCATTCTGTAATTTTTTTGGCCATGTGAAAATAAACGTTGAACCCTTTCCTATAACAGACTCTACTCTTATTGTACCTTTATTATCTTCAATAATTTTTTTAACGATAGCAAGACCAACACCTGTGCTTTCAAAGGCATCGCGTTCCTGAAGCGTTTGAAAGATTTCAAAGATCTTTTCGAAATATCTTTCTTCAATTCCCGGACCATTATCTTCCACTGAGAATTGATAATATTCACCAAGATCAGTACTGCGGATAAAAATCCTCGGATCGTTACTCTTATTATACTTTATCGCGTTTCCTATAAGATTAGTAAAAACCTGCTCCAGGTGGATGCGTTGAGCTTTCAATACAGGTAAGGTGTCTTCTATAAATATGGGAACATCTGTAGGCACAACCATATCTTTTATCTCGGCAATCAGGGTATTCAGATCCACATCTTCAACCCCTTTTTTTATACGTCCGATTTTCGCATATTCTAATAAACCATTGATCATGTTCTCAAGTCTAAGTGTTCTTCCTTTAATGAGATGAAGCATATCGCCTACAGGAGAAGTAATATCATTTTCGTGATCCTCTTCTATCCAGTCAACAATATTTGATATTCCCCTGAGTGGCGCTTTAAGATCATGAGACACCACGTAAGCAAACTGGTCGAGTTCCTTGTTTTTCTGTTTGAGTTCCTTAAAATTTTTATCGAGGGTTTCTGACATTAGATTGAGAGAATTGACCAACTTCGTGAATTCATCTTTTTTGGGATATTTCATGGAAATAAAGCTACCCTTTGAAATGCGGTCGGCAAGGTTTGCCATCTGGGAAATTCGTCCTGTTATCATTTTTATAAAATACAGGAAAGCAATAAATGCCAGAAGAATAACGCCAACCGATAATATAATGGAAATATTCTTGGTACTTTGTATGGATTGTTGCAACACGGCGCGCCGTTTTTGTCTTAGGTTATATTCTTCGTCATCGAAATACAAAAACACAGTACTTATCATGTCATTTAATTTTTTGCCGACTTCCATTTTTAATTTCCGGTCGATAAGCCTCTTGTATCTTATCTCAGCTTCGGGTAACGTATCTTTTTTAGATAAGATAAGTGAGTCGGCATATACCATCCACTGATCGTGAAGTGTACTTATAGAGTCCAGTCTCTTTTTCTGGTCGGGTGACGAAAGCAGGCTGCGCTGTTCTGTGATTAAGGGAGGTAATGAACTTATTCCTGCGGAATAGGAAGTGAGGAAAGATTCCTGTCCGGTTAATAAAAATCCACGGAACCCGCTTTGCATTTCAATTATCTTTTTGTGAAGTACGTTTGAGTTCCTGATAACGGTTTCGGAGTTATTAAGGTAATTGGTGTTGTTAAGTACTTCCTGGTATAAACGTTGGTTAACATAAAACACCACCAAAAAAGCAAGCGCTAAAATCAGGAATCCGGAAAAAAGCTGAATCCGTATGTTCATTACTTTAAATAAAATGTAAGTGATACAGAATTTAAAACAGCGGTCTTAGGTTTTCGCGAAAAAATAATTTTTTCGGAGAGAGATGTGGTTAGAGAATATTTTTCGGAATTGAACATAACTATATCATAAAGCTTTGCAGGAAACAACAATTTAAAGTTATTCTCCGTGTTAACACCTTTTTAAAATGCTCTACTACAGGAGGGAATCGAAGAGCTGATGATAAACATCAATATTAAAGGGAGGAGGAGCCATAAATTTACAGATTTTTTTCTTTGTTTGCACTTAACGCGTGGATAAAATATTCCACTCGGATTTTCTGTGTAACTTATAAGAAAAGTAAATTGACAAATGTCAATGTAATTGCATGTTATCTTTTCTATTTTTGGCCCGTACAAATTCCTGTTTTAGTTACCTGTCGTTGGCGACAATGACAGGTTTCTTTTTAACAGTATGCAAATTCCAGACAATGGACTATCTTATTTTGATTGGCAGCAGTATTATCTTATCTATGGTAATTATAATATCGGTAGGGGCAGCAGGCCTATTGTGGCTACGGAAAAAACAGAACCGCAAAAAAAATATAGCTTATTGATAATTATTAATGTAAACTGGATGGTCTGTAACTAATTCTGATATTGAAGTAATAAAAAAGCATATTACCTCATTTTGTTAAATGGAACGCGCCAGGATTAAAATTCTGGCGCGTTTTTGTTAATCACTTCTTAAATTTAAAGGTCACAAACAATATAAACAAACAAAGCTGCTATGTAAAGCATGTTCGGATCTTGAACTATGAATTAAATGAAGAAGTTATGTTTTATCTGGCGCTTAAAACCACAACGCTTACGCCATAGCTTTAGCGCCGGCGCAAAGTTCGCCTTTGGCGAATTCATACAGAGTCTCAGATATTCATGATAACACAAAGGACAAATCCAGATGGGTTAGGAACTTCGAGGGAAGTCAACGTGAATAGACGAATAAAACAAAGCCCGTTACAACCCTGCGCGCGTACCGCTGGAGCTTTAACGAAGGCGCAAGGGGGAATGCTTTAAAATAAAAAACATCGCCAAAACTTATTAGCGATGTTCGGGGATTTTAAGTTGATTTGAAATTTATCGGTTTATAACAATTTTTTTTGTCGAAGCGCCATTCCCGGAAGTAACCTCAATGAAATAAATACCATTCACAAAGTTATCTACTTGAATAGTTTTGTTCAATTCGCCATTAATTACTTCTGGTACATTCATATAAACCTGTTCTCCGAGGATGTTATAAATGCGTATAGAAGTAGTTTCGCTGTTAAGATATTGTGCTCTTATGTTTAAGACATTGTTGGAAGGGTTTGGATAAACGGAATAAATGACCGAGTTTCTTTCATCTTCAAAGATAGATGTGGCAATAGAATTAGGCGGAACCACATTTACCTGTATCATGGGTGCACTGGAGTTACCTTTGTATAAAAAATAATTGTTGCAGGTAGAGGATGAAGTGCCACATGAAACCGTGGCTGTAAGACAAATGGAGTAAGATCCTATTGCTGAATAGGTGTGAGATGAATACAGAGTGTTAGAAGTTGAGCCATCTCCCCAGTTCCATACGGCGTTAGAAATATTCCATGGGTAAGCCGGAGTCAGGTTCCACTGGTGTGGTATACCCGCGGAGGTAAGAGTAAAGTTTGTATTGGCAATACACGGAGCAGAGGTTACATTAACATTTGAGGAGGAAGTTTTAAAACATGAAACGCCACTGTCGTAAATATCCAATTTAACGGGATATAATCCCCCAAGTGAATACGTATGTGAAACAGAGTTACCTACTGTAATATAACCATCGCCAAAATCCCATATGCAACTTGGATTATTTCCACTTGTCGTGTTCGAAAAGTTTACTACCCCGTTTGCGCCAACTGCGTAGGAAAAACTGGAATTGCCGGCACTGCTGAAATTCTGATAAAACGGAACAACCGATTGTGATTGGCAACCGTTAACAGTGTTTGTTGCAACGACTGTGTAATTCGCATAGTTTGTTGAACTATTGCTAAAGCCTGGGCCTGTGAAAGTTCCTACATTCACAGTTGGTGAGTTGATAACTGAAGATGTTGATGGTATTTGCCAGGTAATTTGTGCCCCTGACGTACCGGATGTTCCTGTTGCAATAATGGATTGATTGTTGCAGGTTAACGTTTGTGTTGGAAATGAAACAGCTACGTTAATATTTGGATTGCTGTACGGCTTAATAATTACTGGTAAAGCGGCTTGACATCCATTGGACCAATCCATTACTACAAGGGTCCAGGTACCGGATATAGAGGGTGATTTACAGGATACAGGACCAAAATTGAAAGTAGAGGCCGGTAAACTTAATGTTGAGGCCGGAGGAATGAACAGAAAGGCAACAGCTGATAAATTAGCTGAGGTTGCGTTTATTATACATAATGAGCTTTGATTTACAGGAAGACAGCCAACAGAATAATTACTGGAAGAAGAAACGTTGAAAGTTGGAAATCCTGAAATGGATGACACCTGAAACGTTGAAGTTATACTGCAAGGAATGGATGTATAGGTTGTAACAACGGAATATACTCCTGTGGCAAAAGGACATGTTTGATAACATGTAAAATTGGTAGAAGTATAAAAAGGAACAGAAGGATTAAGGGGGCTATACCAATCGTGACGAACACCACCGGCTGTTGTAGTAGCGACTGCAGTAAAACCATAAGTAGGATAAACATTACAATTAATTATATGATTGTTAGGAGTTACTGTAGCAGAGCATTGTGCCCAGGCATTGATACTGAATAACGTTAGAACGAAAAAGAGTAGTTTTTTCATAAGGGGATTTTAATAAGTTCAGGATAAAATAGATTTACAATA
>JAJONO010000087.1 GCA_021323535.1 Bacteroidota bacterium | reverse complement strand
GTCCGGCCATTGGACAAAATACTGTAAATGGAAATACCAGTGGAACATATTATGTGCAGGTAACGAATAGTTTCGGGTGCGTTTCTTTATCCAACACCATTACACTTTCTACAATAGCATTGCCAACCGCTTCTATTTCGTCGGCAGTAACAGCCATGTGTTCGGGAGATTCTATTCAATTAAACGCTGTGAATGTTTCCGGGGCCACTTATGAGTGGTTCAAGAATAGTATTTCATTGGGAGCGCCTCAGGTTGGCAACACTTCAAAATACGCAACTACGATCGGAGTTTATAAAGTGATTGTGAGCAGTGCTTGTACCAACACATCAAATGTTGTTACCATTACGCAGTTAAATCCGCCTTCATCGGCAGCAAGTATTTCAGGAGCTAACATATTCTGCGCGGGGCGATGTGAACGCTTATGGAATTTCTTCAGTAAGCGGTGCAACATCTTACAGTTGGACCATTAGTCCGCCGAATGCGGCGTCGATCGCGTCCGGACAAGGCTCAAACAACATTATTCTGAATACAAGCAATCAGAATTTTGTTCTTACTGTAACTCCAAAAAACTCTTGTGGTTCGGGCGGTTCATCTTCATTGAATGTAGCTTTGGATGCAACTATTGCCTGTGCGAATGCGGTTCTTTTCGCTGCCAACAACACAAATATTTGTGCAGGAAGTATGGTGGTATTCACGAATTACACCAACCCTAATTTATTTATGGGATTAACGCCTGTATGGAATTTCGGAAGCGGCGCCTCGCCTGCCACAGCAACAGGAAATGGTCCGCATAACGTTACTTACAGCACTCAGGGATTAAAAACAGTGACGCTTGATTATGTGGACGCGTTCAACAATTCATTTGGTAACGAAACAAAAACTAATTACGTGAACGTTGCAGGAAGTGTAAGTACATCGGCCATTACAGGAAGTACATCTGTGGTCTGTAACGCAACGGGATTAATTTATCAGGTAAGCAATACAACAGGTTCCTCCTACAACTGGAATGTGCCTTCGGGCGCAACAATTGTATCGGGACAAGGCACAAATTCTATTGTAATGAACTTTGGCGGAAACAATGGAAACGTAACAGTAACCGAAACCAATTTCGGGGGTTGTGTGGGAACACCGGTTTCACTGGGAGTTTCATGTATTGTGACAGGAATTGAAAAGAATACGCTGCGTAACGGAATTTCTATCTTCCCGAATCCTGTAACAAATGTGATAAACATTAACAGTGAAAACGAAGCTGAAAAAGAGATCATTATCATGAATGCTGAGGGGAAAGTGATTCATCATGAAAGTAGAAAAGAAAAAGAATGTACTATCAACACATCAAATTTGGCTCCGGGTTTTTATTTTTTAAGGTTGAGTTCCGGACCAGATACCGTTACATTTAAGATCATTAAACTGTAGCGTTTGTTATGCAGAGAGAGGGGGCTTTTTGGCCCCCTTTTTTTATTGAAAAAGGGTATTTGTGAAAAATACTAAAAAGCAGGCTTTTTGTTTCCTTTTCCTGATCTTTGGTGTTATATTTATAAGACATTTTCAGCTTTGAAACATCTCTCTAAAATAACCGTCCTTCTGCTTGTTTTGTTTGTCAATTTATCTGTTGCACAAAAAGGGCAAAACAATGAAAAACTCGCTTTGCAGTATTACGAACAAAAAGAATTCGATAAGGCAAATGTGTACTTCGAGGACCTGTACGATAATTATCCGGATATCTGGTACACGTATTATTATAAAAGTTTAATGGCAGTGAAGGATTATTCCAAGGCCGAAAAGATCACCAAAAAACAGTTGAAGGCTAATAAGCAGAATGTTTATCTCTACGTTTATCTCGGAAGAATTTATAAAATTCAGAAAGATGATAAAAAAGAAAAGGAGGCTTATCAGAAGGCCATTAAAGAATTACTACCCGTTCAGTCGTATGCCCAAAACTTAGCCAACACTTTTGTGGAAGACGAATTATACGATTACGCTATTGAGGCCTTCAACAAAATAAGAACCAAAGATTATCCTTATTTCTACGAACGCGCCGATGTATACAAACAAAAAGGCGATGTTAAAGCCATGATCAATGAATACCTCGACGCGCTTGAGTTCAGGGAAACAGAAATTATTTCTGTTCAAACTAATCTTCAGAATTCGTTGGGCTACGACGATGATGAAGGCGGAATAAAAAATCCATTGCTAAAACAGGAGCTTCAGAAACGTATTCAAAAAAGTCCTGAAAAAGTTGTATTGAGTGAATTCCTCATCTTTATTCAGAAACAGCAAAAAGATTTCGAAGGTGCATTTGTGCAGAGCCGCGCGCTCGATAAACGCTTAAAAGAAGAAGGCCACCGTGTATTTGATCTTGCGAAAATATGTGTTAGTAATCAGCAATGGGAAACCGCTCAACGTTGCTATGAATATATCATTGAGAAAGGTCCGGGTAATTTGTATTACGACGCGGCTTCGGTGGATATTTTAAATGTAGAGTTCCTGGCAGTAACCCAAAAACCTCAACCAAAACAAGAAGACCTTTCCGCCCTGGAAGCAAAGCTTAACAAGGCGCTTGAGAAATATGCCACAAGCAGTTTAAAACCTGTTATTGTAAAAAACCTTGCAACCCTGCAGGCATATTACCTTAATAAACACGAACCCGCTATTGTATTATTACAGGATCTTATAAATTCGGGTGGAATAGAATCATCGTCGAAAGCTGAATACAAAATTATGCTCGCCGATATTTATTTATTGAAGGGCGATATCTGGGACGCATCCTTATTGTATTCGCAGGTAGAAAAAGATTTTAAATACGAAGCCATTGGACAGGAAGCGAAATTTAAAAACGCGAAGCTGAGTTTTTACGCCGGAGATTTTAAATGGGCAAAAACACAGGCCGATGTTCTTAAAGGAGCCACCACAAAATTAATTGCCAACGACGCGCTCGATCTGAGCCTCATTATTACCGATGCTATCGGAGTTGATACCAATGATCTTCCTTTAAAATTATTCGCAAGCGCTGAGCTAATGATCCTGCAGCATAAATATTCACAGGCCATAGCACGTATGGATACCATCAATCAACTGTTCAGCACCAACACACTTGGCGATGATATTTATTTCAAGAAAGCGCAGATCTATCAGAGCCTCGGAAAATATGCGGAAGCAGAAGCCATGTATAAAAATATTGTTGAGTTTTACCCCACCGAACTTTACGGCGATGATGCTCAGTTCAGACTGGCAAATCTTTACGAAAAAAATCTCATGGACAAAGAGAAAGCGAAAACCGCTTACCAGGATGTTCTCGTAAAATATCCGGGAAGTATTTTTGTTGTTGAAGCTCGTAAACGTTACAGGGAACTAAGAGGTGACAACCTTAGTAACTAATCTCCCATGACTATAAAATCAATTCTATTGTTTGTTCTTGGTGCTGTAGGTTTCTCTGTGAATGCCCAGGTTCCAAAAGAAATTTCAATGGAAGAACTTAAATTACTTTACAAAGAACTTTATGCGACATCTGCCATTGATAGTTTCGGATGGAAAAATAAAGGCGCCTGTGATCCCGGAACGATTCCCAATGAGATCTATCTGAAAGCTGAAAGAAGAATTAATTTTTTCAGGATGATGAACAGGCTTCCGCAGATCAAAATTACTAACGATAAAAAAGAAGAGACTCAAGCCGCGGCTTTTATTTGCTGGAAAAATAACGCTCTCAATCATGAACCTCCTGTTTCGTGGAAATGTTATTCGAAAAAAGCAGCAGATGGTTGCTCGCATTCATGCCTGGGAATGTCCAACTTTGAATACCATAAAGCCACCGCCTTCATTGATGGCTGGATTGCCGACAGAGGTAACAGCAATTATTTTGTAGGACATCGTCGCTGGTTACTTTCTTCAAGGGCGACTAAATTCTGCTTTGGCGCCACCTCTTCAAGTGAGGCACTCTATTGCGGACTGGACCAAAGAAACGATACTATCAAAAACCAATTCATAGCTTATCCATGGAGCGGGTGTGTGCCCTACCATTTGATTTTCTGTAAATGGTCGTTTGCTATTCCGGAAATTCATAATGCCGATTTCAATAATGTAAAAGTTACCGTTAAAGGAAAAAAAGGAAATTTGTATCCCGTGGATATGTTGAAGCGGGTGGATGGTTATCCTGACGGGACCATTGTGTGGAAGATAGAATCGTTGGTACCAACTTCTGAAGAACGCGATAATGAAAACAAGCTCAAAGAAAAAGGGTTTGTTGGTGAAGAGTTAACAGTGAAAGTGGAAAATGTTATCGTGAACAAAAAAACGAAGACGTACGAGTATAAAGTGAAGATTGTGGAGGTACAGTAAAACGTTCACGCAGATTTCGCGGATAACGTAGATCATAAAAATTAATCAAAGTGTTTTGAGTAACAGACATCCCCTGATCTGAGAAATCAGCGCGATATGCGTACCCTTACTCCACTCCCGCATTCAACGCCCTTAACAACGCATTCGCTTTTAGCAAACATTCATCGTATTCTTTTTCGGGTTCGCATAAATGGGTAATGGCGCTTCCAACTGCGATTGACAATTGTTTTGTTTTTTGATTATAGAAAACAGAGCGTATGTTTACCGACAATTCGAAATCCCCATTCTCTTCTATCACGCCCATAGCGCCAGAATAAAAATTCCGGTTGAAGGTTTCGCTTTCGTCAATTAACTGCATGGCTTTTATTTTCGGCGCGCCCGTCATGCTCGCCATCGGAAAAGTGGCATCAATTATTTCATCAAACGTTATTTCATCACGGAGTTCACACTTCACAGTACTTACCATGTGATGCACTGTTTCGTAAGTTTCTATGTTATACAATTTATTTACTTCCACGGTTCCTCTTTTGGCAAGGCGCGAAAGATCGTTGCGGGCCACATCCACCGCCATTACGTTTTCAGTACGTTCTTTTACACTGTTGTATAACTGTTCTTTTAAATGAAGATCTTCTTCTTTGTCCTTTCCTCTTCTGGCGGTTCCTTTAATTGGTTTTGTTGAGAGTAGTTGTCCTTCTTTTTTCAGAAACAATTCCGGGCTTCCTGAGATAATAAAATCATCGCCGAGTTTTACCATACTTGAGTAAGGAGCTTTGGTAAACTCATTCAATTTTAAATAAACACTAAGAGGATCAATTTCCTGTTCACCAGAAAAAAAATTTACGCAGTAGTTTATTTCGTAAATATTCCCCTTTTGTATCTGTTCCTTGAGGAAGTTTATTTTTTGGATGTACTCATGTCGGGTTGTACCGGCTTTAAGAACAAGTGGAGGATTTTCTATAGTGCTGAAAGAACAGGAATCGCAATTTTCCTCGGCCCCTACATCGTAAAATCCGGGCGTTGGCTTGTTTTTTGCAGGGTTACTATACGTGATAATGCAGAACTGTTTTTTGCCAGAGTTTTTGGCCCTTTCCTTAGAAATCAGTTCGCACACCTTGAATTTTTGCGGCCCGGTAGGACGGATCAGAAAATTGGCAGGAAAACTACTTTTTGAAGAAAAAACGCTCATTTTTTGGTTTTTTGTCGGCTTTTTGGGTAAAAATACGTGAATTTAAGGTGATTTTAGAGGTTTGGCATGTAAAAAGTAAATAATTAATACGGATAAAATGAGGTTTTCTCTATTCATTATAGTATTATTTCCCATTCTTAGTTTCTCCCAGAATATAAATCAGGAGTTAAAAGTAATTTCTGAAAGTGAATATAAACAATCGGAAATTGTGCCTGTTCATAGTTCCGGCCATCAGCAAAAAATAACCATGCCCGCCTGTGGTGGAAATGCCGCAAACGATAATTTCGCAAATGCAACATTACTAACCGTAAACGGGGCCAGTGTTTCAGCTCAAATGTGTGGCACCACCGAGGCCGGCGAAACAGTTGGTTGCAATTCTGGCGTTGGTGCAACATTATGGTACAGGTTTGTAGCCACTGCAAGCACCATATATGTAAAAATTGATTTAGTTACCGGTTCTTGTTTTTTTGGTTCTGCAGTTTATTCTACTACAGCTCTTCCAACTACGGCCTGTTCCAATAACCCTGTTTCCTGCCAGTCATCAGCTGCTGGTCCGGCAACACAAATCCATCAACTCACCAATTTAACAATAGGAAATACATACCACATTCAACTTACCTATTCTTCGGGAGCCATATGTGCCATTCCTCCTTATGCAGCTGTTTTTAATATTGGTGTACAGACAGCAAATCCAGGAGGGTATATTTCAAACCCCGCTCCTATCAACTCGTGCGCGGCTCCTAATGCTGGTTGTTATTTCAATTCACCGCCAACAACAGCAGCGGTAACTTCGGGTTGTACCACCTATTCACTGAACGCGAACAGTTATTCGGCCAACGCTGTTTGGTCTGGGTATTTTCAATTCACAAACTCTCCTTCGTTTAATACCGCCCAGATACAGGCTATCATCAACAGCAATTGCGGCGCTACCGGAAACGTAAACTGGCTCAACTGGACCATCTACAGCTCGGGTTGTGGGTTAATAACCTGTGGAACTCTTTCCAATCTTACCATTGCCGGATTAGCGTGTGGTGGCACTTACATTCTGAACTATCAGGTTGAGCTTGCCAACTGCACTGTGTTCAACGCTATCTGGCCATACCAGAACGCGCCATCGGGTTCGCCTGCCTGTTCTCCGTTGCCAATAGAAATTCTGTATTTTACAGCTAAACAGGATGAAAGCAAGGTGAATGTAAGCTGGAAAACGATCAACGAAATAAATTCAAAAGAATTTTTACTGGAGAAAAGCGACGATGGAATCAATTTCAAAAAATTATCTGTCGTGAGTTCGCAGGGCGCTTCTGAATATTCAATAGATGATGCTTTAAAAAATGAAGGTGTTGCCTATTACAGACTTCAGCATTTTGATAAAGACAATAAAATGTCGTACTCTAAAACTATTTCCCTGGTAATTGACAAAGGGAAAGAACTTTTAAAACTTGTTCCTAACCCCAGCGAAGGAATATTTGAAATTTTATTCTCTTCTGATTTTACAAATAGCGATATAATAATTGATATTTATGATCTCTCGGGAAGAAAAGTTTTTTTCCAAGAAATGAAGGTAGACTTTAAATTGAAAGAGTTCAATGCTTCCGAACTTCCAAAGGGTTTATACTCTGTGAACATATATAGTAACAAAGTCGGCCTTGGTGTTACCCGTGCCCGCCTTATAAGGGAATAACAGGGTTTCTTGCCAAATAACACAAACGCCGTTCTTAATAACCGGTTAAAATCTTTCACCCTACTTAATTCGTTTTAGATGCATTTAGCATGGTTTTTAACATTTCTCCCATTTGCACCCGAGTATTTATTAAGTTAATTTTATATGAAGCGATTATTTCCCCCGATCCTTGTTCAAAGGATCATCGCTAAAACTTTCTTCCCTGATCTAGAACTAAATTTTATTGCAATGAAAAAAATTTTACTGTTAGTATTCGGGGTTTCCTGTTTTTGGGGAATGTCGCAAAATGTAGGGATCAACGCAACGGGCGCGGCTCCGGCTGCAAGCGCAATGCTGGATGTAACATCAACCACCAGCGGGATGTTAATACCAAGAATGACCACGGCACAGCGTACCGCCATTGCGGCACCGGCAAACGGTCTGATGGTGTTTGACACTAACCTCAATTGTGTCTACATGTATTTAACAAGCACAGCAACATGGCGCTCCATGTGCGATTCATATGGTCCGTATTACGTCGAAACAACAACACTCTTTAATCCTGGCGCAAGTACGCTCCTTAAAACGCAAGTCGTAACAACTTCGGCAACAACAGACAGGGTACTTATAGAAGCTGAATTTGATTTTGCCAAAAATGCAACTGCGTCGTATGTCGCTCTTGCGCTTTACAGAAATGGTGTTGAAATTCATGAAGTGGCCAAATATGGCACTGCCAATGCTGATAACAGTATTAAACTAACATGGGTAGATATTCCAGGGACAGCAGCCGCGCAGACTTATACAATACGTTATTATATGGGAGCAGGCGGATTATTATCAAATTACGGAAGCAACATTGTTGCCCTTGTGAAACCACAATAAATTGATTAAAAAATATTTCATGAAAATAAACTACATATTACTCTTTATTTTTCTTTCGGTTTTTTCATTTGCGCAAAACGGTAAGGGCGATAACAATGATCTCCAGTTACGTCAGGCTATGGCTGCAAAATACCTTAAAGAAAATAGTTTCGATTATAAAACAGGCGAAGCCAAGGCAGCTCACAATATTCTTCTTGAAGCATTCACAAAAAATTCGGTAGTGGTAAATATAACTACAGAAAATATACCTGATGCCGGAGATAAAGCAAACGTGATTTCACTCATTGGAGGTTTAAATTCTATCCTGGTTTTAACTCCTACCTGGCAGGATCTTGTAAAACTCGAAAAACAAAAAGTTCTTTTTGAAGACAGGGCCCTGAATAGAAATCCTCAGTTGCTTGAAAACAAAGCCCAGCAGAAATAAATGAAGTTAAAATTACGCCATACTTTTATTTTTCTCTTTGCTGCATCTTCCGGAGTTTTTTCTCAGGGAATTGTGAATAATGGGGCACAGATAAATTTTTCAGGCGCGGGGCAAATATACATTGATGGGAACGGAAACGGCGATTATCTTAGTCAGGCAGGCGGCATCGTAAATCCAAGCGCTACCGGGATTATTACCATGGAGGGCGACTGGACCAACAACTCGGCCAATACAGGTTTTGGAAGCGATAACGGAACGGTAGTAATGAATGGCGCCAACCAAACCATTAACGGAACAAGTTCAACTACATTTTATAATTTAACCTTACAGGGAAGCGGAACAAAAACACAAAATTTAAATACAAGCGTTGGTGGCGTTACAACCACTAATGGCGTGTTATCTGTTGGTAATGTTATTTACAGTTTAAATTCTTTTGTTCTAACTATGAGAAACCCGGCCGCAGCAGGGATCACTTACGGAACGGGTTATATTCTTAGTGAAACAAATGCCGCTGTTAACCCAAGCATTCTTCGCTGGAACATGAACACATCTACCGGAGCTCATGTGATTCCTTTTGGCGTTGCCGGCACACAAATTCCTTTCACTTTTAATAAAACTACTGCAGGCGCTTCAAACATCGATGTATCAACACGCGCTACAGCTGCTTCCGATAACTTACCATGGGCAGGCGCAAGTAATGTTGGTGCAGTCAGTTTTTTCTATTGCCCGAATAACGGTATGAGTGGAAATCCCTGCGCTTCAAATTCTGTGGTTGATCGTTGGTGGGATATTACTCCAAGTGCAGCTGTAACGGCAAACGTTACTTTTTCGTACCGTGGATCTGAAAACACATTAAATGCTCCTTACAATACAGGAAACCTGGGCGCCCAGTACTGGGATGGCTCCTACTGGAACCTTGACAATGCCACATATGGAAGCGCTGCAGCCGTGACAGCGGGAGTTGGAGCGGTAACAGCAAACGGACTGTCACAGTTTTGTCCTTATGTGCTTTCTTCTGTTTCGGTTCCTTTACCAATGCAGCTTATTGATTTTGTTCCCACTTGTTCTGCAAACAACGGCGCCGTTTTAAACTGGAGTACTGCGACCGAAAAAAACGGGTCACATTTTGCAATCATGAATAGTAACGATGGTGTAAGCTTTACACGAATTGCAACAGTAAACGCCAAAGGAAATTCAGGATCTGTTACAAAATATTCTTACACGATTCCCGATAAAAACAAATACGGAAATTATTATCGCTTAAAAATGGTGGATACGGACCTGAGCGCCAAAGATTCTAAAATCGAATTTCTTAGTCCTGACTGCCAGGTAAAAAACGACCTTAATGTTTATTATTCATCTCAAACAGGAGTAGTTGTAACAGCTACAAGCTCTGATGAAACTATCAACGTAATGACTATTTATGATGCTGCCGGCCGATTGGTAAGAACAAACGATCTGCAATTCAAGGCCGGATACAACAATTTCAACATCGACCCACAACTCGCGAACGGAGTTTACCTGGTGAGTCTTCAGCAAACTGCTGGCACAATTCTTTCTAAGAAAATTGTGATCTGTAATTAGTCACCATCCCTCTTATTCTTATAGTCATGAAATACTGGTTAATATCCCTATTGATATTTATCGCCGTTTCTGTAAACGCGCAGCACAGCGAAATTGCTTCCTCCAACACTTCGGTAAAAACATGTGTTGAGGATAAACAATGTTCTTCTATAGACGATGCCTCTTATTTATTTTACGATGAAAGTAAAAACGAATTTTATCTGAAAGTGGATTTTACAAAATTTGACTCGGAAGAAGATTCAGCTGACTCATGGTTAAATGACCTGATGGATACTCATTTGTATTTTAAAGGGTATTTTGAAAAAGAAAAATTTATTCCTCCGTCGGGCACAAATTCAAGCAGCTTTAAAGTCAACGGAAAAACTTTTCTTAACGGGAAATGGAACGATCAGGTGGTAGACATGACGGTTTTTACAATGGAGAACACAATTGTGGTTAATCAGGCTACTGATAAAAGCAAATACGACCAATACAAAGTCAATTTCAGTTTATCCATTTTTCCGAAAGATTTTAATGTTCAAAAGAAGGCGCATCATCTGAATAATGTCATTTACATAGATGTTGCTCTTGGCCGTATTAATCTCCTGAGACCGGGAATGGAACATCTTGTAAAGGAAGCTTACGACTATCATTAATCTTCTATTCATCTGATCATTAATTATAAGCCTTATTTCGTTAAATCAGAATTTCCTGTCCGTTTTTCGGGTTTATTTTAGCGTAAATTTTAAATCATGAAAAAGATCAGCTTATTAGCATTAATCATCGGAGCCACTTTTATGGTATCCTGCAAAAAAGAATACACATGTGAGTGCACATCGAAAGTTACCTGGAGCGAAGCCGGTTCCTCATCTACAAAAGAGGTTACTCAAAAAGAAACCTTTTCTGAAAAAATGAAAGAAAAACAAGCTAAAAGCGCCTGCTCTACTGTTGGTGCACAAACAAAAAAGCACGTTGAGGAACAGGTAAAAGATGCCTACGCTACAGTAGATATAAATCCTTCTATCACTACTGATTGCGCAATAAAATAATTACCGGCTTTTTGTGGTTAATAAAAAAAATCCTGCCTGTAAAACAAGCAGGATTTTTATTTTATGATCTGTCAATTTTTTTAGAATCGGAACATCTCTGCTACGATTCCAGGTACAACTCCGATTGCAATTACAATGGCTGAAGTTAAGGTGATTACCATTACCTGAGAGCGTTCTACTATTACAGGCTCGGTATTTTGTTGTGGCTTGAAATACATCGCAATAATTACTTTTAAATAATAATAAGCGCCCACTGCAGAGGTTAATACAGCCAGGATCAACAACCATTTATAACTTGTTCCGATCATGGCCGTGAATACAAAATATTTTGCAAAGAAACCAGATGTAACAGGAATACCTGCAAGCGATAACATAGCCACCGTCATGCAAAGCGCCATACCAGGATTTCGTTTTGCCAGGCCGTTAAACGCGTCGAAACTTTCGTCGCCGCCTTTTGTAACATTATACACAATTCCGAATGCAGCAATGCTTCCGATCGAATAAGCCAATGAATAATACAGAATAGCGTCTACCGAAATATTGGAGCGGATATTGGCAAGAATAACCATTAACATAAATCCGGCGTGACTAATACTTGAATATGCCAGCATACGTTTTACATTGCTTTGCATGGCGGCTGAGAAATTGGCAACCACCAGCGATATGGCAATGATAACGGCAAGTATGCCTGTCCATAATTCGCTCACACCCGCGAAGCCTATCATGAATAAACGCATGAAAGCAGCGAAGGCGGCTGTTTTTACAATAGTACTCATTAACGCGGTAATTAATGTTGGAGAGCCCTGGTAAACATCAGGCGCCCAGAAATGAAACGGAGCTGCCGATACTTTAAAGCACATGGCAACAAGCATCATTACCACACCAACATAAAAGAAAGTTGGGAGCTCTGCAGTATGAGCTGAAATATGCTGACGGATCTCCATGATATCAAAACTTCCTGTTGATCCGTAAATTAAAGCAATACCAAATAAAAGGAAAGCGCTGGCAAAAGAACCCATGATGAGATATTTAAAACCTGCTTCATTACTTTTAAGATCTTTTTTCTGGCTGGCAGCTAAAACATAAAGTGGAATGCTCATGATCTCAACACCAAGGAAAAGCGTAGTCATATTTTTGAAAGACGTTAACATTAAAGCGCCAACGAGTGCGAAAAGAACAAGCGCGAAATGATCAACTACATTTGTTTCATCTTCAAAGTAATCGTTTGCTAAAATGAACCAGAAAAATGCTGTGGCGATAATGATTCCCGAAAACGCGATGCCCATTTTATCGAAGGCGATCATGTTGTTGAAATACGAAATTACAAATCCGTTGTTCCACTCCATGAAATTGAACGCGTATGCCGCGACAATTCCGAGCAACACAATTGGCAACAATAATTTTTTAAACCTGAAAATCTCGGCAAGCATTGCCAAAACTCCTAGTCCGCTTATAATCAATAGTCCTTTCATATACTCTTAAATTCCTTTTATTTCAGATTCATTAAAATTTGTTTCACTCCTTCTTCAGCAAGATCATTCAATGGTTTTGGATAAACACCAAATGCGATGATCACTACGCAGATAATGATGAGAACCGCTTTGTCTGTAGTTGCAAGCGGACCAAAAGCCATGTTATTGTCTTTTCTTTCGCCAAGCATAATTCCCTGGTAGCTTCTCAGCATATAAACCGCGCCAAGTATAACGCTTAATCCTGCAAAGGCAGCCATCCATGCGCTGTACTGGTAAACACCGTTGATCAATAAGAATTCACCAATGAATCCATTCGTTAATGGCAAGGCTACCGCACCAAGAAGCACGATTAAAAATAATACGGCAAAGTTTCCATTCATTCCGCGGATGCCGCCAAGTTTATCAATTTCACGTGTTCCGGTATGACGTAATAAAATATCAGCGATTAAGAATAATCCAACAACGTTAACACCGTGAGCGAGCATTTGCATGACAGCGCCCTGAACACCCTGTTGTGTCGCCGTTAAAATACCTGCAGAGATCAAACCAACGTGGGCAATAGATGAATACGCGATAAGACGTTTATAATCTTTCTGAACAATAGCGATACACGACGCGTAAACAATTCCGATCACAGATAATGTGATGGCGGTTCCTCCCCAGGCTTCTAATCCAAGAGGCACAACAGGCAATAACCATTTAATTACCCCAAAGGTTCCCATCTTTAACATGATACCTGAAAGAAGCATGGTTCCTTGCGTAGGGGCGTTTACATAAGTATCGGGCTGCCATGTGTGGAAAGGGAAGATTGGCATTTTAATAGCGAAGGCGATAAAAATCATCCAGAATACTGCGCTTTGTTGTTTAAGGTCAAGCGATCTTCCTGCTTCGTAAAGATCGTTTACCATCCATGATTTAACGCCGGTGATTCCACCTGTATGGTTGTACAGATAAATTAAACCCACTAACATGAAGAGCGATCCTAATAAGGTATAAACAAAAAACTTGAAGGTGATCTTTCCACGGTTTTCTCCGCCCCATAATAAACAGATGAAGTAAATAGGAATAAGGGCAAGCTCCCAGAACACGTAGAATAAAAATCCGTCATTCGCAACAAACACACCAATGAGTGCCATTTGCATTAAGAGGATCAATCCGTAAAATGAATGAGGGTTTTCATATTCATTTTTGAAAGAAGATAAAATAATAAGAGGAACAAGAAAAGTAGTAAGAAGAACCAATAACATGCTGATGCCATCGAGGCTCACCGCGAAATTAATTCCGAGTGATTGAACCCATGTGTGGTTAAAAGACAGAATCGCGTTATCGGGGTTGTGCCTGTACATGAAAAAGGCCGCCAATGAAATAGCGAACTGTATCACCGAAGCCCCCAGCGCTATGTTGCGTGAAGCATTCCCCTTAATGAAAAATACAAGCAGTGACGCAATTAAAGGAAATCCTATTAATAAAGCTGTTAACATAAATTCTTCTAGACTATTTAATTAAAAAGGTTAATAAAACAATAAATACCACGCCAAGCACCATGCTGATCACATAGAACCCGATGCTTCCCTGCTGCGCCAATCTTACCACAGAACCTACTCCTTTAACAGCAGACCCTACTCCATTCACAATTCCATCGATCATGGCAATATCCATAAACTTGTAAAATATATCCGACAGGAAATCTAACGGTTTGCGTATTACCGCATCGTAAATTTCATCTACCCAGTATTTGTTGTAAATTAACTTCTGCCAAGGTTTTAGTTGTTCTTCTTTTGCAGCCGGAAGAACTTTATTTACTCTGTACATCATGTGCGCAAAGAACCATACTGTACCTGCCGCTAACACCGCAAGTCCCATTAATATTAATTCTTTATCATGATCCATCGTCATAGGATCAGGACGTTTGATCACCGATTCAAGATTGTGATGCATCCAGTTTGGCAAATGTAGGAATTCAGGAAGTCCTAACAATCCGCCTGCCGCCGCTAAAAGCGCTAGTACCATTAACGGAATTGTCATTGATTTTGGTGATTCGTGTAAATGATGTTCTTGCTCGTGAGTGCCGCGGAACTTACCATAGAAAGTAAGGAACAACATTCTGCACATATAGAATACGGTTAACATAGAAGTTACCATTCCTAAGAACCACAATACAGGACTATGTTCATAGGTGTGCGCAAGAATTTCATCTTTACTGAAGAAGCCGCTGAAAGGTGGAATACCACTGATAGCTATTGTTCCTATGAACATTGTCCAGAAAGTTATTTTAATGTGGTTGCTTAATCCTCCCATTTTACGGATATCCTGTTCGCCCCCCATCGCATGGATAACTGAACCGGCACCCAAGAATAAAAGCGCTTTAAAGAACGCATGTGTTGTTACGTGAAATACAGCTGAACTATACGCGCCAACACCAAGCCCTAAAAACATTAATCCTAACTGAGAAACGGTTGAGTAAGCAAGAATTTTTTTAATGTCGTTTTGTAATAAACCAATCGTAGCGGCGAATAATGCTGTAACTACGCCTGTAATAGCAACCACTTCACTGGCCACATCACTGATAGAATAAAAAATATTCGAACGCGTTACCATGTAAATACCCGCAGTTACCATCGTTGCGGCGTGAATGAGAGCAGATACCGGAGTGGGACCTGCCATTGCATCCGGTAACCATGTATATAAAGGAATCTGTGCCGATTTACCCATGGCGCCAATGAAGAGTAATAAAGCAATTGCTGTAATAACTGAAGTGCCAACTGTTCCGGCTTTATCAAAAACCTCGTTAAAAGAAATACTTCCGAATGTTACGAAGATTAAAATAATGCCTAATAAAAAGCCAAGGTCTCCAATACGGTTCATCACAAACGCTTTTCTTGCCGCGTTGTTGTAAGCTGTATTCTTGAACCAGAAACCAATGAGCAAGTACGAACAAAGTCCAACGCCTTCCCAACCCACAAACATGATCAGGTAGTTGTTTCCTAAAACGAGTAACAACATGAAGAACACAAACAGGTTCAGGTAAGTAAAGAAGCGCGAGAAGCCTTCATCATCGTGCATGTACCCAATAGAATAAACATGAATAAGGAAACCAATTCCTGTAATGATAAGAAGGAATAAAGATGAAAGCGGATCAACTAAAAACTCGAAAGGAATATGAAGTGTTCCGGAATTGATCCACGAGAATGCCTCTATAATATGTGATTTTTGCGCCGAACCCTGAAGCTCTACAAATATCAATACCGAAAGCACGAAAGACGCGAGTATACTAACGGAAGCTATAATTCCGCTGAGGCTTTTGCTTAATTTTTTTCCGAAGAATCCGTTGATGAGAAATCCTATCAATGGAAACAATGGAACGAGGGCAATTAGTTTAATCATATATCTTTATTTACAATTTTCTGGATTTACGATTTACGATTGAATTTGTCAATTGTAAATTAAATAAATCGTCAATTCGTTTATCAATTCTTTAGATTACTTAATAGATCCGTATCAATACTTTTTACATTCCTGTAGATCATACTCAGGATAGCCAGTCCAACAGCCACCTCAGCGGCAGCTACTGCCATAATAAAGAACACGAATACCTGCCCGCTTGCATCACCATGTAATGTACTAAACGCAACAAGCAGTAAATTAACCGCATTCAGCATTAATTCAATGCACATGAAAATAATAATGGAGTTACGGCGGGCCATTACGCCAACCGCTCCAATGATAAACAATACCGCGCTCAGCAGTAAGTAGTAATTTATAGAGATTCCGTTAATCATACCTTTCAGTTCTTAGTGTTTAGTTATTAGTGCTTAATATTAAAAACTAAACACTAAAAATTTAAAATTATTTTATTTCCCTTTTACCAATCATAATTGCCCCAACCATTGCAGCCAATAATAGGATACTTGCAATTTCGAATGGAAACAAAAACTCACTGAATAATACTTTACCTAAGTTTTTTACTGTGCCAATCTGCGACGCGCCGTAGGACGAAAGATTTAATTGTTCTGTTCCTTTTAATGAACCAACAAGAACGAATAACATCATTCCACCTGCAATAATGGCGATTGTTTTTGGTAACCACTTACTTTTCGGTTCGGTGTCATGATTTAAGTTCATTAACATGATTACGAACAGGAAGAGGACCATGATAGCGCCGGCGTATACGACAATATGAACAATTGCGAGGAACTGCGCATTCATTAAAAGATAGTGCCCTGCAATACAGAAAAAGGTCATTACCAGGTAAAGTACGCTGTTAACCGGGTTACGACTGAACACTACCATCAACGCGAACATGATCGCGAGAAAAGAGAGTATTCCGAAAATCCATTGAGTAATTGTGTATCCTAACATATATTTTTAAGTTGAAAGCTGAAAGCTGAAAGTTGAAAGCACTTTAAACCTTCAACATTCAACGTTCAACTTTTAGTGTTTTCCTTTATCTAAAGTTTTTCCTGTCCAGACTTCATTGTGTTTTAGTCCTGGTAATTTTTTGAATTCGGCTACTTCTAAAGTCTGACGTTTTGTAACGTCAATCCTCTTATCCACTTTTTCTACCAGTTTATCTTTTCCGTAAACAAAATCTTCGCGCTCATATTCAGCATCAACAATTCTGTCAGTTAAAAAGATGGCTTCTTTCGGACAGGCTTCTTCGCATAATCCGCAGAAAATGCAACGCAGCATGTTGATCTCATATATTTTTGCATACTTTTCTTCCCTGTACAATCCTTCTTCACCTTTTTTACGCTCACCACTTTCCATAGTGATTGCTTCGGCAGGACAAGCCACTGCACACAATCCACACGCCGTACAACGTTCCGCCCCATTTGTATCACGTTTTAATACATGAAGACCACGGTATACCGCCGACATTTTTCTCTGCTTTTCAGGATATTTAATGGTTGGTCTGCGTTTGAAAATATGACTCGCAGTGATCAACATCCCTTTAGCAATAGCCGGAAGATACAACTTCTCCATCGCTGTCTGCTCCTTGTTTGATACTTGCTTACTTCTGTTCGTTAATTGCATGACTAATTTTTTATTTAAATAATGAAATGACAGCGAGTGCAACAAAATAATATATTTCTCCTCCCTC
>JAJONO010000016.1 GCA_021323535.1 Bacteroidota bacterium | reverse complement strand
CCGTGTTGTTCAGGAAGAGATTTTTGGTCCGGTTTTAACCATTCAGACTTTCCGTACCATTGAAGAAGTAATAGAAAAAGCAAATAATATTCCTTACGGGTTAAGTGCCGGAGTCTGGACCGACAAAGGCTCCAAGATCTTTAACATGACCTCCAAAATGCGCGCTGGTGTGGTTTGGGCCAATACTTATAACAAATTCGATCCTACCTCTCCTTTCGGCGGATACAAAGAAAGCGGTTTTGGCCGCGAAGGCGGATTGCACGGTTTAATGCCTTATCTATCATTCTAAATAGCAGAAATTATGGGAATGATTGGCAGCTATTACCGGGTTTCGGAAAATGAAATTAAAGAATTCACGGGGTCCCGCGATGCATTGTACGAAAAGCTACCCAAAGAGCGTTACACAGATGTTGACAAAGCATGGGACGGTATTTTCTTTGTACTGACAGGAAAATCGTCTCAGGATTTTGATGATGTTGAAGGCGCGATGAAATGGATCGTTTTTCCGGATAACGAAATGGATTCAGGTTACGAAGGATCTCCGTATTTTTATTCTACAGTGACGGAAACGCAGGAAGTGGCAAACGCCCTCAATAAAATTACCAACGAAGAATTTAAATCACGTTATAATTCAAAAGCTCTTACTGAGAATGATGTATATCCAGGCATCTGGGATGAAGGTGACGACGCGCTTGACTACCTTTTCGATAATTACATTAGTCTCAAAAATTTCTACAATCAGGCTGCTGCCGAAAATCAGGCAATGATTGTTTCCATTGGGTAATTTACAGGTCGCTCTTATGGAGCTCATTCCCTCTCTATGTTGTTATTATTTAAAAACAGTTCGCCCTTTTGGGTCTCCATAATTAAATTGTTATTGAAAGTTCCGTAGGAACGACTTGTTATTAGCCCATGTAATTCTAAACATTCAGAGCTCCATGAGAGCGCCTGTTTGTTCAGATGAAATAATAAAATTATAGGATACATGCGCGGCCGTGTAGGAGCGGCCTGCTTTTTCCGAGACCCCCTGTAATGTTGCGAAAAAGTTATCTGAGAAAACTATATGCCTGTGCTTGTGGCCTGATTTTATTAGACCGCATTAACGCAAAAAAATCCGTTTTATTGCCCTAAAAATTAGCTTTTTTTAGTGGCTGTTTTCCTTTTAAATTGTTTACCTTTAAAGGACTTAATATGTCTTTTTTACGGGTTAGTCTTATAGCGTTTATTTTACTTTGCCAGTTTACTTTCAAAGCTCAGTTCAATTATGGGCACCAAATGGATTTTGGCAAGAACCGCATTCAATATCAGAATTTTGTCTGGACCTATTTCGATTTCGATCGTTACCGTGTTTATTCTTACCAGGGCGGCGCTGAGATTGCGAAATATGTTTCTGTTTCTGTAAACAATCAATTACCTGTTCTCGAAAAACGTCTCGATTACCAGGTAGAAGATAAGATCAATATTATCGTTTATAACAACCAGGAAGATTTCAAACAAAGTAATCTTGGCTTAAGCAGCGAAGAGCAAAGTAACACAGGGGGAATGACCAAGATCATTGGCGATAAAGTGAGTGTTTACTTTAATGGCTCACATACCGATCTTGATCAGCAGATCCGCGCGGCACTTGCTGAACTATTGGTGAACCAGATCCTTTACGGAGGAAACGCGAGAGAAATGCTCCGTAATTCAACTTTACTGAATTTACCGACCTGGTACACTCAGGGGCTCGTAAAATATTTATCTGAAGGCTGGACAAGTTATCATGACAACATGCTCTATGACGCGGTAAAAAACGATCACTTCAATAATTTCAACAAACTTACAGGAAGGCAAGCTGCTAATGCGGGACATGCGCTCTGGTATTACATCGTTGACACCAACGGCGAAGCCATGATCCCGAATCTGTTATACATGACAAGGGTGACCCGCAGTCCGGATAATGCATTGCTTTTCGTTCTTGCTACATCTCTTTCCAACCTCATTTACGATTTCAACGAATCTCAAAACAGAAGACTTTTTATGTTTAAGGATTCTACACGTACTTCTCCGATCAACAACAACAGCATTATCAAAAAATACAAATCCATCAGGCATTACTATCAGTTAAAGGTTAGTCCTGACGGAAAACAAGTGATCTACGCTACTAACGAATTAAACCAGTTTCGTGTTTATCTTAAAACTATCGGAGAAAAAAAACAAAAAAGATTATTGAAATTTGGTCCTAAGGTAGAACAGATCGACGATTTCAACTATCCTTTACTTGCCTGGCATCCGAATGGCAAAATAGTGACCATGATCTATGAGAAAAAGGACCAGCTCATAATTCACACAATAGATATTGAAACCAAAGAAGTAGTAAAACGTTTTTTACCTGGCTTTGAAAAAGTAAATAACTTTTCTTATAGTCCTGATGGAAAAAAATTCGTGATGAGCGCCGTTAAAAAAGGAAAAGGTCAGAATGATATTTTCGCTTTTGTACTTAATAGCAGCGCCATTGAACAACTCACCAACGATATCTGGGACGATAACAATCCTGTTTTCATTAAAGGAAACAAATATGTTGTATTTGAAAGTAACCGTGTTAACGATACTATAAAAACAAAAGACGATGCGCAGTTCTTTGCCAGGATGAATCGCAACATGGATCTGTTCATGGCGCCGTATCCTTTTAACAGCAAGGTATTGGTGAGGGTTACCAATAGTCCGGAAATAAATGAAGTATTACCCCAGGCCTATACTCCTAACTATGTTTGTTATCTCAGCGAGAAGAACGGTATTTACAACCGTTACATTGCAGAATTCGACAGTTCCATTTCTTTTGTAGATACAACAGAGCACTACCGTTATTTCTTTAAATCGAAACCTGTAAGTAATTACGACAGAAACATCATTGATCATCACATTAACACTCAGTTTACACACGTTGCCGATGTTATTTACGCGAATGGCAACGATATGCTGCTGGTAAGTCCGCTCCCGAAACTCAACGAAATAAAAATGGCCGAACCTCAGAACACCTGGTTCAAGGCTTCTACCCGACCTATTTTATCCGATCCTTCCAACTATAAAGATCCTAAAGGAGAAACAATTTCTCCTAAATCGGGGGATGGGACACAAAACGGAATTGACTTCGATAATTACAAACTCGAAGGAGAAAAAGCGGGAACAGGAACTTCAACCGTTACCACAAATAACATTAGCAAAAAAGATACGCTTGCTAAAAAATCAAATAACGAATTCAGATTCCCGATCCAGAAAAATTATTACACCTCGTTTTACACCGATTATGTAGTTACTCAGTTCGACAATTCTTTTCTCGCCAACAACTACCAGTTTTTCGCTGGCGGTGGTTCACCCATTTATCTAAATCCGGGATTCAACTTTCTTACAAAGATCGGCATCAGCGATTTGTTCGAGGACCAGAGAATCGTTGGAGGTTTTCGCATTAACCCTTCTCTCGACAATGAATTCATGATGTCGTGGGAGCAACGCAAAAAACAGTTCGATCACCAGATTTTAGTAGACAGACAAACCTTTGCCCGTGTTCCCGTAGATCCTGAACGCTTCTCGAATGTATTCGCTAAAATAAATACACATACTGTACGATACTCAGTGAAATATCCTTTTAGTCCGGTTTCTGCAACACGTTTATCCCTGATGTATCGTAACGACAGAGCTACATTTTTATCCAATGGTGATCTGACTTTACCCGCAAAGAGAAGTTTTGAAAATCTCGCGGGCATCCGTCTTGAATATATTTTTGACAACACCCGTAAAGTGATGCTAAACATCATGAATGGTATGCGCTTTAAAGTGTGGACAGAATACTGGCGCTTTTATGACACCAAGCAGCGCGATCTTTTTACTTCGGGTTTCGACGCAAGACATTACCAGAAAATTCACAGGCAGCTTACCTGGTGCAATCGTATCGCCGGAGGAAATTCATTGGGAACAGATCGTCTCATTTTTTATCTTGGTGGTGTCGATAACTGGATCAATCCTTCTTTCAACAACAACATCAACATTGTAAAACCTGAGCAATATGGTTTCCAGACAATCGCGACGAATATGCGTGGCTTCAAGCAAAACATCCGTAATGGAAACAACTTCGTGTTATTCAATTCTGAATTAAGGTTCCCTGTTATTCGTTATCTCATCAATCATCCTTTACGTTCCGATTTCTTAAATAATTTCCAGGTGATAGGGTTCACCGATATTGGTATGGCCTGGTACGGATGGAATCCATTAAGCGAAGACAATACACAAAACGTGATCACCTATTACCAGAACGATCCTTCAACCGGACAAGGCGGAACAGGAGTTATTGTAACCGTAATCGACCAGAAGAGTCCGCTTGTTGGTGGCGTTGGATTTGGTCTCCGTTCAAGATTACTCGGTTATTTTGTACGACTTGATTTTGGATGGGGCATCGAGAACTGGGAAGTACAAAAACGTGTAATAGGATTCTCTTTAGCTACCGATTTCTAAAAAATCGTAACTATATTGCAGCTCAAAAAAGGATATATGAATGATGTGGTAATTTTACTTATTGTAGGTTTAGTAGCAGGTTATTTAAGTGGTTTAATTGGTATTGGGGGTGGTATTATTATTGTGCCTATACTGGTTTACCTGATGAACATTGATCAGAAAACCGCGCAGGGAACCACACTTTTCATGTTTCTTTTACCAATAGGCATTCTGGGAGTTTATAATTATCATAAGGGCGGATTTATCAGTTATAAAACCGCGCTTATAATGGCCGGAACTTTCGTCGTTGGAAGTTACCTGGGAAGTAAAACTGTAATGGCTATGGACACTAAAGTTGTAAAGCAGGTCTTCGGCGCTTTCATTATTCTCATTGGTATTAAAATGCTGTTGAATAAATAATGGCAGATAAAAATCAGATACACTCTTTATCGCAAAAGTATTTTACAAAAGTTGTTGGGATAAGACAACATTTGCACAAACATCCCGAACTTTCCTTTAACGAATTTAAAACTTCAGAATACATTCAGAAACAACTTTCCGAAGCGGGAATTGCATTTACAACAGGGCATGTAAAAACAGGAATTATCGCACTCATCAAAGGAAAAAATCCTGAAAAAAAAACATTATTGCTTCGCGCCGATATGGACGCGCTTCCGATCCTGGAAAAAAATGATGTAGCTTATAAATCCTGTAACGAAGGTGTTATGCATGCCTGCGGACACGATGTACATTCGGCAACCATGTTAGGCGCCGCTTTTATTCTTAACGATTTAAGAGATCAGATAGAAGGAACCGTGAAGATCATGTTTCAGCCCGGAGAAGAAGTATTACCCGGAGGCGCAAGCCTCATGATTGGAGAAGGTGTTCTCGAAAATCCGAAAGTAGACAAAGCTATAGCGCTTCATGTTTTCCCAAGTATGGAAACCGGAAAAGTAGGGTTCAAAAGCGGCATGTACATGGCCAGTACCGATGAATTATATCTGACTGTTACTGGCAAAGGCGGACACGCAGCCATGCCTGCAGATTATATCAATCCTTTAATTGTTGCTTCAGAAATTCTTCTCGAAATAAATAAACGGTTTATGATTCCGGGAGCTTTAACAGGAACAAACGGAGAAAGCGTTCCAACTGTAGTAGCGTTTGGAAAGATTGAAGGAAAGGGGGCCACCAATGTGATTCCCGATAAGGTTGAAATTGAAGGTACCTTCAGAACCATGAACGAAGCATGGCGGGATGAAGTACACGCTACTCTGAAAGAAATTGCAAAAACAGTCGCTTTAAAAAATAACGCAACAGCCGAACTACGCATTGAAAGAGGTTATCCTTTTTTAGTGAACGATGAAAAATTCACGGTTGCTTCTATTGCTTCAGCACAGGAATATCTAGGTAAAGAAAACGTAGAAGAGCTTCCTTTACGAATGACCGCCGAAGATTTTGCTTACATCACACAAAAAGTTCCAAGTTGTTTTTTTCGGTTAGGAACAGGAAACAAATCAAAAGGAATTACATCAGGTGTTCACACAGCCACTTTCGATATTGATGAAAGAGCGTTGGAAACGGGGATGGGGCTGGTGGTGTATCTTTCGCTAAAGGAATTGTCGTGATTTATTCAACCCTGTCAGGGTTGTTTTCTTTTCTTTATTCTTTTAATTGATTCAATCCCTTGGGATTGTTCGCTGATCATTTTTTTACACACCAAGCCTGAAGGGCTTGAATACAAGATGATAACATGAAGATGTACAACCCTGAAGGGGTTGAATAAATATCAAAAATCCGAAATCAGAATTCTAAAATCCCTACGGTTTCTTCTTATCCTCTTTCTTATTTTCCTTAGCAATAACAATAAACACAGGGAAGTGATCGCTAGGTTCTGAAAGGCGTGCCTTTAAAATTTCCGTAATCGGTTTTTAAATATGTTTTATTGAAAATGCGTACATTATAATATTGCCAGGTATCGTATTCTTTAGGCAACCATGGTTTGTTGAGGATGATCTGATCGAAAAGATTCCAGCTGTCCTGGTAAGATAAAGTTCCTATTCCTTCTTTATATGGTTTCTCCATAGGGTTGAAATATTTCCCATCCTCTGGTTTAGTACAGTTTCCATAAGTTCCTATTGCTTCTTTTACCGATTCGTTCACTGGATCATCGTTAAGATCGCCCATGATAATAATTTTTGTTTCGGGACTTGCCTTCGAAATACTGTCAGCTATCCTTCTTGCAGTTTTTCCCGCAATGATACGTTTTGGCAAACTGATCAATTCTCCTCCTGCTCGTGACGGCCAGTGATTCACAAGAATGGCGATTGGTTCGCCAACAAAAGAACCGCTCACTACAAGAATATCGCGCGTTTTACGATCGCTTGTATCCGAAAACACAACAGGATAAGAAACTGCTTTTCCAGGTTTGAAATAAGCGGGATTATAAATGAAAGAAGGATCTACACCGCGAACATCCGGACCTTCGATATGTACCACTTTATAATTGCGACTCTTTAATCTCGGTGTTTTTACAAGATCTTCTACTACACTTTTATTTTCTATCTCGCACAAACCAAGGATAGCCAATCCATCGGGAGTAGCGTCTGTCCCCATTTGAGAAATTACTTCAGATAGGCGGTCGAGTTTGGTGCGGTAGCGCGCTCCGTTCCAGGCATTTGGTCCGGTTGGTAAAAACTCTTCGTCATCTTTCATCAGATCATTGAGCGTATCGTAAAGATTTTCCACGTTCCAGAAACCGATGGCGGAAATAAAATAGTTTTTGTCTTTCTGAAGTTTTTGCGAATACGAAAAAACAGCCAAGAAAAACAGCGAAATAAAGAGGAGTGATTTTAATTTCATTTTAATAAAAGGAAGTCAAAAGTAATAAATCAATTCAATTTAAAAGTTAAATGATAGATCTGCTTTGTTAAGTCCCGCAATTATAAAGGGATTTAGGCGCTAATTTTAACTTTTTAGATTAAAGTTTTGTTAATAATTAGTTAATAAGCACAGGACCTTAAATTCCTATATTTGATACGCTTTTTACGGCATGAGTGAACACCCTTGAGGGGGTCTGACTGGTTCTCTTTCAGATCAACCGAAGCCACTCCGGATCTTTCCTGAAAAGCACAAATAAGAAAATAAGCCACAGAATAAAAAATAAAATGATCAGAAATTTAATTTGCTTTTGTTTGATCTTCAGCGCAGCTATTTCTTTTGCGCAGACAGACTCAACCCGTCTCGTTGTAAAAGACACATCGGTCGTTAAGGATAATCACACCGACACCGCTTCGGCCGCTTTCAATATTCCTATTTTCAGTACTTCCGGAGGCGATGTAGATGCCGATTTGGAACAACAGGATGTTTCGTCGCTTTTATCATCGAGCCGCGATGTATTTACTTCGTTTTCATTTAACTTTTTAGCAGGTCGTTACCGCATGCGAGGTTACCTGGCTGAAAACATGATGGTCATGATCAACGGTGTAAACGTAAACAACCTTGAAACCGGTTTCAGTACCTGGAGTAGTTGGGGCGGATTAAACGACGTAACGCGTTTTACAGAGAACCGTTTTGGCAACGTGGCCAACCGATATGGTTTTTCAGGAGCAGGGGGTTATACCAACATCGATTCAAAAGCTTCTTCTTTCAGGGCAGGCACACGTATATCTTATGCAGCCGCTAACCGTGTTTTCGGGAACCGCGTTACCCTCACCCATTCTACCGGCTTAATGCAAAACGGTTGGGCCTTCACGATATCTGCTTCGTCGCGCTGGGGAAATGAAACATATATTCCGGGAACGTATTTCAGAGCCGCATCAGTTTACGCAGCCATCGATAAACGTTTAGATGATAAACACACCTTAAGCTTTACCGGATTTGGCGCGCCAATTGAACAGGGAAGAAATTCTAATGCTACACTCGAAGCTTATGAATTAGCCGGCACACATTATTATAATTCAAACTGGGGCTACCAGGACGGGAAAGTTCGCAATGGGAATGTAAGTAAAGTGAATCGTCCTATGTTAATGCTCTCTCATATTTTTAATGTTAATTCTGACAGCAAGCTAACGTCTTCCTTGTTTTATAATTTCGGGAAATCAAAACTCGGCGGTTTAACATGGTTCGACTCTCCTAACCCTCGTCCGGATTACTACCGTTATCTGCCTAGTTACAATTATGCAATTGGTGACACTGCCGCCGGTGATATTTTAAAAAACAACTGGCTCAACGATGTGAATACCCGCCAGATCAACTGGGACAGATTGATTGCCATGAACCGCGCTAATCTTTTTACCCTGCCGTCTCAGACCGGACAAATTAACACCGGTGAAACACGCTCCCGTTACATTGTTGAAAGCAGGCTCGAAGATCTTAAGAACATTGGTTTCAATTCAGTTTATAACACCCGCATTGACAACTTTTTTATCAGTGGTGGCGTTAATGCTAATATTTACAAAAACAGAAAATATAAAGAAGTGGATGATCTTCTCGGCGGAACTTTCTGGCTCGATTACGACCAGTTTGCCGACAACCTTGGTGTTGACCCAATCTACGCTGCAAACAATCTTGATGAACCTGATAAAAAAATCTTCCAGGGAGATAAATTCGGTTACGATTATTCAATCAATATGAATCGCGCAGAGTTATGGGGACAAGGAGAATACAATCTTCAGTCGTTTGACATGTATGTTGGCATCTCTGTATCCAACTCCTCATTATGGAGAGAAGGTTTTATGGCCAACGGAAAATTTCCGACAACCAGCAAAGGCGAAAGCGAAAAACTTAATTTCTTTAATTATGGTGTAAAAGGCGGAGTGACATATAAAGTCAATGGCCGTCATTTTATTACAGCTAACGCAACCTACCTCACCAGAAATCCGGAAGCAAACAATGTATTTCTTTCGCCTCGTGTAAGAAATGATATTGTGGATGGCGTTACCAGCGAAAAAGTTCTTTCAGGCGATATTAACTACCTCATCAAATATCCAACCTTTAAATTACGCGCCACAGCTTATCACACCAACATCAAAGATCAGTTATGGATGCGTACTTATTGGAGCGACCTTTACAACAACAATGTGAATTACATTATGACCGGTGTTGCACAAACACATAATGGCGTTGAACTAGGAATTGAAAAAACATTATTGAGAACACATGTGTTACAAGGTGCATTTGGTTATGGACAATTCCTGTATTCGAACCGTCCAACAGCACAATCGTGGCAGGATAACAACAACCAGCAGTTATTTTCGGGCAGAACTGTGTATCTCGAAAACTACAAAGTTGGAGGATCGCCGCAACTGGTAACAGGACTCGGATACCGTTACAATGGAAAAAAATTCTGGTCGGCCGGACTTAACTTCAACTATTTCGATCAGATCTATGTAGATCCGAATCCAGACAGAAGAACAGCAGAAGCCGTTTCGAAACATGTGGACACTGAAACGCAGGAATATCATGAGATCATTGACCAGGAAAGACTCGATTCTTATTACACCGTTAATTTAACAGGTTATAAATCCTTCCGCATCGCTAAAAAATATTTCCTCAATATTAACCTCAGTATTAATAATCTCCTAAACAACACTAACATTATTACAGGCGGAGTTGAGCAGTTACGCTGGGACCAGAGCCGTGTATCTAAATTCCCTAACAGGTATTGGTACATGCAGGGCCTGACCTATATGGCAACTGTGAATTTTAATTTTTAACTTTATAAGAAGAAGAGCATAATGAAAAAACTATTCCTATCACTGATTTGCCTGGCGGTTCTGGTAACAGCAAACAGCTGTAAAAAGAAGCCAGATGAACCATCGGTAAAAAAACTCTCCGACGGAACTATTTATACCGTTTCGCAATTAAGAAGCATCGCGTCTTGCACCAACAATTGCACAAAACGTTTTACGGCCGGTTCAAAAGCCTACCTTATCGGTATTGTACTTGCGGATGAAGTAAGTGGAAATTTTTATAAAGAAGTGTATGTGCGCGACAGAACAGGACAGGGCGCCATTCGTCTCGATTTTATTTCAAGCAAAAGTGGATTTTTCATTGGCGACTCGGTTCGTATGATGTTAGACGGATACGATGTAAATCTGAATTCAGGTATGTTAGAGATTGATTCTATTGATTATGAGAAAGCGATGGTGAAATTCGGATCTGGGGCAAATCCTCAACCGATCCAATTGGACCTTACACAAATTACGCCTTCAAATCCTTACACGAATTACCTTTGCGATTTAGTTACGATCAACAACGTATCTTTTCTCCCTGCCGACACTGCAAAAATGTGGTCCGACGCAGTTGGGCAAATGTCGCTTAACCGTATCATTCAAAATTGTACCGGCAACCAGGTAACTGTAAGAACCAGTAACTATGCCAGCTTTGCTTCTCTTAAAACGCCAAAAGGATTTGGATCCATTATGGGAATTGCCACCGCTTACGGAAGTACTAACCAGTTAGTGATCAGAAGAACTTCCGAAGTTAATATGAACGGAACAGGCTGCGTGGTATATCATAAAAAAGACTGGAACGATAACTCATTAACAAGTGGCGGTTGGACACAGGCATCGGTAACCAACCCTTCAGTTATGTGGACAGCAAGTACTTTCGGAACAGATGAATTCGCGAAAATTTCGGGGTATATTTCAGGAAACACCAACTCTGAAAACTGGCTCATTTCCCCTGCTCTTAATTTAAGTTCGGCAGTAAGTCCTATTTTAAATTTCCGCACCGCTGCTAAATTTACAGGAAACACACTCGAGGTTTATGTTTCTACAAATTACTCTTCAGGCGCTCCGTCAAGTGCAACGTGGACGCAATTAACCGGTTTTGCGCTTTCGCCAAATAATCCTGGCACTTATGCCTGGACGCCTTCCGGAAATGTATCGCTCAACGCTTTCAAAACTTCTAACGTAAGAATCGCATTTAAATATTCAAGCACCACATCGGCATCTACTACTTATGAAGTGGACGATGTTATTGTAATGGAAAATTAAAAAACTGAAACGCTTCCGCAGAGCTTCTGCGGCTAAAACATGAAAAATTTCAAATATATCATTACCGCTTTACTTCTGACGATCATCGTTTCTTCGTGCAAAAAGAAATATACATTGCCGCCAGACAAAGGTCCTCTTGCTAATTCGGGTGGGATAAGCATTGATTCCATTCGTAAAAAATATATCAGTTATTATATCACAACGGTTCCTAAACCGGTTACACTTTTTAAATTCAATACTGATATTAGTCTGACCTGCACCGTAACAGCCGATGAAAACAGTGGAAATTTTTATAAGAGTGTTTGTGTAAGCGATGGTACCGGTGGCCTTGTTGTAAAACTTCTTAATAGCGGCGGCTTGTACAAAGGCGACCAGATCCGCATTAACCTCAACAACGTTATTCTGAATGATTACGGAAAAATGGTTCAGCTTGATTCGGTTGACATTGAAAAAAGCATAGTAAAAATCTCTTCAGGCAATATAGTGGTTCCGAAAAAAATCACCTTCAACCAGATGCTTACCAAAAACGGTTCCGCTCTTATGAACTACCAGGGACAGTTGGTAGAAATTGATTCGGTTGAGTTTTCAGCAGGGCATAAGGGCAAATCATTCGCCGATACTTCTGTTTATAAATACAGTTTCGATCGGATTCTTGAAAGCTCGAATTCAAGTCAGAATGTTATCGTACGCACATCGGGTTATTCCAACTTTGCGAAAAGCAAAATTCCCTGCGGAAAAGGATCGATGGTAGTTATTGTGGGTCAGTATAATTCAGATCCGCAATTAACCATTCCTAACTTCAGCGATGTGAAATTATCAAGCGGAGGTTGTCCTTTGTTTATTAAATCCTTTGAACCGGCTGATGATCCAAGCTTAACCAATGGAGGCTGGAGTACATACAATGTATTAGGAAATGTAAACTGGATGCAAAGTAGTTACAACGGTCAGTTTTTTGCCAAGATATCCAATTATTCAGGCGGGTCGAACAGTGCCTGCGAGAGCTGGTTCATTTCTCCTGCTCTTAATCTCAGTACTATTACCAATCCTTCCGTATCATTTACATCTGCCTATAATTTTACCGGGCCACCAATTGAATTGCTTGTGTCAACAAATTATACCGGTGGCGATCCTTCAGCGGCAACATGGGTACTTCTTCCGGCAACACTTCCTTCAACAGGAGGATATGTGTGGACAAAAAGCGGTAAACTTTCACTGAACAGCTACAAAACTGCCAATACACGAATTGCTGTTGTGTATTATGGAACCTCTACAACGGGCTCTACCTGGGAAGTGGATGATATAGCGGTGTCTGGTGATTAATCACTATTATGTTAGTTTTGACGTGAATTTCACGAATTAAGGCTAATTCCTTTTGGTCGTTCATTGCGGAAATTTGCGCAATTCGCGTATTATTTTGATCCAACGCCAATTTTACTAATTAACACGAAAACCTGAGGCCCGGGATTAGTGAGAATTCGTGAAATTCGTGTGTGAAAATATCAAGGAGCTCAAAACTTAGTATTCCTTGTTTATAAATCGCTTTCCGGCTTTTGGCTTAAACTCAGTAAATTTATTGCTTATGGCCAAGGTAGCAGAGAAAGAGACCCCGTTAATGAAACAATACAACAGTATTAAGGCGAAATATCCAGACGCCATTCTGTTGTTCCGGGTAGGAGATTTTTATGAAACATTTGGGGAAGATGCGGTGAAGGCTTCAAAGGTTTTAGGAATTGTTCTTACCAAAAGAGCGAACGGTTCTGCCTCGCACATCGAACTCGCAGGATTTCCACATCATTCACTTGACTCGTATTTGCCAAAACTGGTGCGCGCCGGTTACCGTGTAGCTATCTGCGATCAGCTCGAAGATCCTAAAATGGTAAAAGGTATTGTCAAACGCGGTATCACCGAATTAGTAACTCCTGGTGTAAGTTTCAATGATAAGATCCTTCATCACCAGCAGAATAATTTTCTTGCTTCTTTACACATTGATAAAGATCAGGCCGGATTGGCGCTTTGCGATGTTTCTACCGGAGAATTTTTAGTGGCGCAGGGATCTACAACCTATATTGAAAAACTCATTCAGAATTTCAAGCCGAACGAACTTCTTTACGAAAAAAATAAACGTTCAGATCTCAACGATTTACTCGGAGACCGTTTTTATTCTTTCGGATTAGATGACTGGGCCTTTACTTACGATTACGGTTACGAGAGCCTTGTAAAACATTTTGATACAAAATCTCTTAAAGGATACGGCATCGAAGAATCACGTCATGCCATTTGTGCCTGCGGCGCTATTTTACATTACCTCAGCGAAACCAAACACGATCGCTTAAAACATATTACAACTGTTAGTCGTATCGACGAAGACCAGTTCGTATGGCTCGATAAATTCACCATCAGAAATCTTGAACTCTATTCTTCCAATCATGAGAACGGAAAAAGTTTAATTGATGTGATCGATAAAACGGTAAGTCCGATGGGTTCGCGTTTAATGAAACGCTGGCTCGCTCTTCCTTTAAAAAATATTGAAGCCATCAATGAACGATTAGCCGCTGTAAGATATTTTGTACAGCGAAGCGATGAACGTTCTGAAATTGCCTCCATGTTAAAAGAAGTAGGTGATCTTGAGCGTCTCATTTCAAAGATAGCAGCCATGCGTGTGAACCCAAGAGAACTCACACAATTGAAACGCGCGTTAGATATTATTGAGCAGATCAAAGATAAAATCGCTTCGTCTGAAAATGAATCTCTGAAAAAAATCGCGGAGCAACTGAACCCATGTTCCATCATCAAAGAACGTTTGATGAACGAGCTTAACGAAGAGGCTCCTGTAAATGTTCTGAAAGGAAACGTGATCAGTAAAGGCATAAACGCCGAACTCGATGAACTTAGAAGCATTGCTTTCAGCGGGAAAGATCATTTATTACAGATACAACAACGTGAAGTGGAAAGAACCGGGATCACCTCACTGAAAGTTGCTTACAACAACGTGTTCGGTTATTATCTCGAAGTAACACACGCGCACAAAGATAAAGTTCCGTCGGACTGGACGCGCAAACAAACTTTAACTACCGCTGAGCGTTACATTACTCCTGAATTAAAGATCTACGAAGAAAAAATATTAGGAGCTGAAGATAAGATCATGGCGCTTGAGCAGCAGTTGTTCGAGAGCCTGGTAATGAGCCTGAGTGATTACATCATTCCTATACAACTCAACGCTTCTTTACTCGCCAGGCTTGATGTATTCTGTGGATTTGCAACACTAGCACAGGAAAATAATTATTCAGAACCGGAAATCAATTCTGGTTTCGCTATTGATATTATAGAAGGAAGGCATCCTGTGATCGAAAAACAATTACCGGTTGGTGTGGATTATGTAAGTAATAACGTACATCTTGATAACGACACCACGCAGGTGATGATGATCACTGGTCCGAACATGAGTGGTAAATCTGCTTTGCTCCGACAGACTGCTTTAATCGTTCTTCTTGCGCAGATAGGAAGTTACGTTCCTGCACAGGAAGCGCGTTTAGGAATTGTAGATAAAATTTTTACGCGCGTTGGTGCAACCGACAACATCAGTTCAGGTGAATCTACCTTTATGGTGGAGATGAACGAAACGGCTAGCATCTTAAATAACCTCAGCAACAGAAGCCTTGTTCTTTTAGATGAGATTGGAAGAGGGACTTCAACCTACGATGGAATAAGTATTGCCTGGAGCATTGCAGAGTACATTCATGGTTTGCCTAACGCTAAAGCAAAAACATTATTTGCTACGCATTATCATGAGTTAAATGAAATGACCAATTTCTTCCCGAGGATTAAAAACTTTAATGTGTCGGTAAAAGAAAGCGGTAATAAAATTATTTTCCTGAGAAAACTTGCTGAAGGCGGAAGCGAACACAGTTTTGGTATTCATGTGGCAAGAATGGCCGGAATGCCAAAGATCGTGATCGAGCGTGCCAACGTAATCTTAAAAAAACTCGAAAAAGAACACGAGTTTGAATTTACCAATGAAGATGGATCAGTTATTGCGGGAATGGAAAAAATAAAAACTCAAAAGGACGATGATATTCAAATGAGTTTCTTCCAGCTGAACGATCCTATTTTAGAACAGATCAAAGACGATATCCTTAAAACCGATATCAATACGCTCACGCCGGTGGAAGCGCTTTTGAAATTAAATGAAATTAAGAAGCTGGTGGGAGGGTGATTTCTTCTTCACTCCCGCTCTGTTCCTGGCTCTTTTAAAAAACCGCATAGACAGATAGTTTTTCATCCTTCAAGACGCTTAAAGCAGGAGTTATTCATAGAGAAAGAATTCCGCGAATCTTTGCATAGTGCTTAATGGCACGTAAGAAATTATTGAGGCGCTCTTACCACAACGAACATCAAACTTTCCGATGGCTCCATAAAAGTGACTAAGTTCATAAAGAATAATAGCAGCTAAAAAAGTTCCCCAACAACCAATAAAGGAAAAGGCCGTGAAATTCACGATCTTTTTTATTTGTCGGAACAGCCAACATCGCACCTCCTTCACCTTTCCAAAATTCCCTCACACCGAAGAAAACAAAATAGCGCCCTTTTCGGTTGTAACTTTATTGTAGACTTTCAATTTTTCAGCCAACATGAAAACACTTTTCCTTTTCGTTTTTATATTTTTATTTTCTGCCGTTAATGCACAATATTTTGCCTGGGCCAAACGCGCCGGGCTCTGGGCCTTTGACCTTGGTTACGGAGTGGGAACCGATAATGCCGGTAATGTTTACATCTCGGGAAAGTACGAAATGAATAAAGCTTCATTCGGTACGACTACAGTCGGCTGCGCAGGTAATCATGATATTTATACAGCGAAGTATGGCCCTTCCGGAAATTTCCTGTGGGTAAAAACAGCCGGAGGTCCGGGAGGCGATTACTCACATTGTATGGCAGTTGACGGAGCAGGAAATTCTTATGTGGCCGGTGAAATAGAACAGACCGTGAATTTTGGCGGCGGAGTTACACTTACTTCCAATGGCGATAACGATGTGTTCATTGCCAAATACAATACCAATGGCGGATTGGTGTGGGCAAAGAAAATGGGCGGAAGTAATAAAAGCGATAAAGCACTTGGCATTTGTATCAGCGGAAATATGCTTTATCTCACCGGAAAATTTGAAGGCACCGCTAACTTCGCGGGTACCACTCTGAGTGCCTCGGGAGGATATGAAATTTTTGTAGCGAAATATTCTACCGATGGGGTTTTTCAATGGGTAAAAAAAGCGGGTGGTAGCGGTAACGACGAAGGTTATGCAGTGAGTGCCGACATCTCTGGTAATTGTTACGTGACAGGTTACTTTTCCGGCAACGCCAGTTTTAGTGGAGTTCCATTAAGCTCTAACGGCGCACAGGATATTTTTATTGCCAAATACAATAGTAGCGGAACAATTCTGTGGGCAAAAAAAGCAGGAGGCACTGCAGCCGATTACGGACATGGAATAAAAGTAGATAATAGCTCACGCGTGTTCGTAACAGGAGGATTCAGATTAAAATCTACTTTCGGTTCTTATACTATGACAGCGCAAAAAGGCGACGCCGATATTTTTGTGGCGCGCTACGACGCGAACGGAAATGTGGTGTGGGTAAAGAAAGCCGGTGGAAGCATTAATGATTACGGAAGAGCCATTGCCACCGATGCCAACTCCAACGTTTATATTACAGGTAATTATGGGCAAAAAGCAACTTTTGGAACTTACACTTTAACAGGAACAGACCTCACGGAAATTTATTTTGCATCCTACGATCTCAATGGAAATTTCAGGTGGGCGCTTAAAGCAGGAGGGGCCTATGACAAATCTGATCCCGATCGTTTCATTGAAATGGGATTATCTATTGCAACCGATCCTTCCGGAAATGTTATCGGCTCCGGGGCATATCGTTCTTCTTCTACATTTGGAAGTACCACACTTGCCCCGTGGGATCACACGGAAGTATATGTCACAAAAATTATACAGGGCCAAGCAAAAAATGCAATGCTAAGGCCAATGATCAATGCCGGAGATTCTGTATCGTTTTGCAGCGGTGGGTCTGTAACATTAAAAACAAAACAAGATACGGTAAGTGATTATGTATGGATGAGAAACGGCACCATCATAGAAGGGGCCAATGAGGCTACGTACAAGGCAAATATTCCGGGAGATTATTGTGTTATGGCTTTATACGGTGGCGATACCATTGTTTCAGGAAAAACAAAAGTAATTATGACACAAAAGATAAGAGCGGAATTTGCTTCTACAGCAACAGTGATTTGTAAGGACAGTAATACTGTTCTTAAAGCTGTGGAAAGCGAAGGAAATATTTACCGATGGAGCTGGAACGGCCGGCAAATTAAAGGCGTAACGTCCTCAACTTATCAGCCATTGGAATCGGGAGATTACCAGGTGAAGATCATTCAGGGATCATGTTTTGAGTGGTCGCCTGTGATGCATGTGGAAGTAAAAAAATGCGCTGACACCAAAGCTCTTTTCACTAACAAATCATTTGATGATAAAGACTCCTCTGAAATCCGGATTTATCCGAACCCTAATAACGGATTATTTACATTGGAGCTCAACATGGCTCAGGCGCCGAAACAACTCCAAGAAGTTAAGGTGGAAGTAATAAACGCAATAGGCCAGGTAATTTACAGCAAAGCCGTAAGTCTAAACGACCATTATCTGAGTCACCACGTTGAGCTTGAAAACGGCGTTATGCCCGGAATTTATTTCCTGCATATTATTATGGGAGACAAAGAAGAAAAAACGCGGTTGATGTTGGTGAGATAATTTATTTATTCACTGCCTGTTCCATTGTCAGAAAAAGTTCGTGTATGAAGGAAGCCGCGCGTTTATCACTTGAGGTTTTATCTTTCGGAACACCTTGTTCATCATAATTATCCTGAACGCGTGGCACAGGAAACATAGCGGTTACAACTTTTGCGCGAATCTTCCACAAAGAAAACGTGAGAGATGTTATCACCTGCGAACCTCCAAAATCTCCTGCCGATACCGTTGCTATTGCAATAGGTTTTCCTTTCCATTCATCGGTAAGAAGATCCACTGCATTTTTTACTGAAGCAGGGTATCCCCCATTATATTCGGGTGTAACAAGAATAATTCCGTCCGCTTTTTTAAAGCGATCGGCAAAATCAATTGCTGAAGCGAGAGGTTCTTTCTGAAATTTTAAACGTTCATCAAACAAAGGAAAATGATATTCTTTCAAATCGAGGATCTCTGATGTGCCCAGTTTGTTTTCATTGATGTAATTGTGAAAGTAAGTAGCAACGCGGTGACTGTTTCTTCCGTTCCGGATGCTTCCTGAAATAATAGCGATGTGTGACATGAGCCTAAGTTAAAAATATTTAACCACATGGGACATATAGTTTTTATTGTTGGATCATTTAAAAAGAAACAAAGGAAAAATCTCCTCAGGAAATATGCAAAGAGCGTCCTATGACACTAAATAGCTTTTTTAAGTCGGATTTTAACTCGTTTCCTTAGGAATATAATGGAAAACCATTAGGTGAAGTAGGAATTACCATGACCCTTCCAAAGCTCTGATCGGAATAATTTTGATGAAGATTAACCCCCAAAAGTATTCGTGCGGATGAAAAATTTTTTACATTCTTTTTTTTATGTCTCCTTTTTTGGTTTCTGCAGTATAAGTCTTGCCCAAACAACTCTTAACGCGTATGCCAAAGTTACCGCCATTGCTGCCAGCAAGCAGTTAACTGTAACCAATGTCAATATCGCCAATCACACTTTTGCGGTCGGACAAAAGGTAGTGATCATGCAGATGCAGGATGATGTGATCGGTGGCAACACAGGTAACGGGACCACTTTCGGAGATCTTTCCGGTATAGCAAGCGCAGGGCTTTACGAAGTAAATACCATTTCGTCTGTATCCCCGGCAGCAGGTACACCAACTCAGATTGTGTTAAGCGCCAACCTCGCCAACACATACAATACAGGAGCCAACTCTTCAGTACAACTTATTACATTTCGTAATCTCGGTGCAAGTTATAGCACCACCAACAGCATTACAGGACTTGCCTGGAATGGAAGCGTAGGCGGTGTTATAGCGATTGAAGTAGCAGGACCTCTCACGCTCAATCACAGCATCTCAGCAGATCATATTGGTTTCAGAGGAGGCGATAAATCAATTGACGCCGATGAGACCTGCAGCAATGGTTCTTACAGAACCAGCCAGGATGAAAAAGGTTATAAAGGCGAAGGAATTTATAAATCCACCACCACAAGCTATGTTAACGGACGCGGAAAAATATTGAACGGTGGCGGTGGCGGTAGCCAGAACAACACCGGTGGCGGTGGCGGAGGAAATTATACCGCGGGGGGAAATGGCGGCCAGGGCTGGCAATGTACAAATGCCAATTCAGGTTATGGACTCGGGGCGATTTCTTTATCTGCCAGCATAAACGCTTCAAGAATATTTATGGGTGGTGGCGGAGGTGGCGGCCAGCAAAATAATTCAAGCGGTACTGATGGAGGAAACGGAGGAGGAATTATTCTTCTTAAAGCAGGTTCCATTATTACCGGTACAAATTGCACGGGGAGCATTAGAATAACAGCGAATGGAGAAGGTGCGGTAAACAGCAACAACGACGGAAGTGGTGGCGGTGGCGCCGGTGGTTCTATTGTTCTTCAATCAAATACGTATTCAGTGAATCCGGCCTGTGCAATTTCCATTAGTGCAAGCGGAGGCGATGGCGGCGATGTTACAAATGCCGGCGAACATGGCGGCGGTGGCGGTGGCGGACAAGGCGCCATTATTTTTTCAGCGGCGCAACCCACGTCAAATGTTACCACAAGCACAAACAACGGAGCTGGCGGCACAAATAATACACCTGCAACATCAACTGCGTCTTCAGGCTCGGGAAACAATAATTCGGGCGTTATCAATAATGCAAACGGACCATTACCAACCGAACTCATTGGCTTTACAGGCACAGCAGAAAACGATACACACAAAATTAACTGGGTTACTTCTATAGAAATGAATAATGATTACTTCACATTGGAGAGAAGTTCAGATGGCTTAATATTTATTCCTTTAGGTACAGTGAAATCAAGTGGTAATAGTTATGCAACAAAAGAATATGAGTTCTTTGACAATGAACCCTTACATGGGGTAAACTATTACCGCTTAAAACAAACCGACCGTAACGGCACTGTAAAATACAGCTGGGTTATCTTATTGAAATACATTAAAACACCTGAAGCGGGTTTATTTCCTAACCCCGTTTCTCAGAACGAGAGTATTTGTATATCATTCGATAAAAAAAATCAGAAGATAAGCCGCATCCGTATTTTTGAACCAAACGGAAAATTGGTTTATGATCATGAACTTAATAATCCGGAAGGAAAAAACTATATCGAGCTTCAGAATCTGAAACTGCAACCAGGCGTTTACATTGTTAATCTAAACGACGACGCAACCGGTAAAAATCTTAAGTTAATCATCCAATAAATAGTAACATGGAGATTGTAGCTGTACCATTTGGAGTTAAACTGGATAAGGTAAAGGCGGTATTTGGTTGCAGAAACCCACACCTTTATGATAATATCATACAAACAAAAACCTTTAAGGATCTTAATAAGGAAATACGAATTGAACGTGAACTTCACAACATTATTTTTAAATACGTTCCTTCAGAAACATATGGAAAATTTCTCGGCTTCATTCCGTTAAGAAGACGAAGGCTCAGAGGTAAATGGGTGAAATACGGACATGCTTTACTCACCATCTGCGATTACCTGGGGAAAGATCTTTCATCGCAGGAAAATGTTTTTTATTACGGTAAAGAATGGTGGCGCCTGAATACGCTATTGAGAGAAAACGGTTCGAACACCGATCTCAGTCGTATGATAAGTCCTGTTCAATTATTTGATACACCATTTGAAAAAGGAAAGATCTGCAACAATTATTACAGTAAAACTGAAATAAAAGAACTGATGAAAAATCTGGAACAGATCAAGGATAAAGTGGATGAAGAAACATTATCGTTATACGTGGCTGTAATGAAAGGCCTTGATTACTGCATCATGAACAATTGTGAGTGGATCTCATTTTCGTATCAGACAAACATGGATATTCTTAAAATGAAAAATTAAACCGGCAGGCAAGAAAATCGGCTGTCGCGTTTTGTTTATCGTAACCAGGATTAAACATGAACTGGTAATTGATAGTAGCGGAAATGTTTTTCATAATATGAAACCTGTAGAAAAATTCAAGGGCCGTTTCTTCATCATATTCCTTTATCCCGGCCTTCATCATAAAGCCGGCGCCGCCATTCTCAAGAAAGAAACGGTGTTCATTGGATAATGCATTTATGGAAGCGGCTATACCCAATAAATTGTCGCGAAATTTTTCGGGCCTGTAAACCATTCCGAGATTAAACGACTGGTCGGCCTCGGTATAATGCATGGCTTCAGATTTACCGTTATTCCAACTGAACCTGGTAAAAAGTCCAATGTTATTTAAAGTAATATCTCCACCAAAAGCGAAACCGTATTTTACCTGGTACGATTTTAATTCTGAAGGAAAGAAAACAGCATTGTTCAGAGCCTCACGTTTAAACTGATTATATACGCCACTATAGGCGCGGTTATAGAAAGTTAGTGCCCTTAAGGATGCGGGACAGGATGCTAACTTAAAGCGTCTCACATATTGAAGGTTTAAGCCGTGCCCGTTTTTAATATCCCAATCCGTTTCCGCGGTGGAAGGTTTCTTATTCACGGTTATTGCTGCAAAGTTTAACTGATCATTTTTTCTGTTGATCCTTATACCCGTACCATAAGTATAACCAAATGAGCTAGTGGCCACATCCCAGGCCGCAGGCATAATATGATTGAAGTTTAGAAAATCAGAATTCGGGTCGCCCGAACAAGTTCCAAGGTCGAAGTGTTCCTGGATATAAATTTTTCCGGCTGTGAGTTCTACGCTCTTTATAAACCCTTTTTCGTTTTTGTTTTCAAATTTTTGCGAAAATTGTGCTTTGAAAATATAAGGCGTAGGATTTACGGCCCCGAAAACTCCATTTACAAAACCGCCCAATCCTGCCGAGCCGCCAACCGCATTTCCCCAGGTAAATTCAGGGGTAATTGTTATCTCGCCGTTTTTCCAGGGTGTTATCATTAGAGGGAGATCGAAAAGGGCCATATGTTCATTCTTCCAAGCAATTTTTCCAGCGGTATTTTTTGCAAGTTTATCCGATGTAAAATTGAAAGGCTTCTGGTAAACGGTTATAACCTGGGCAGAAATGGAAACATAACGGCTCATTGAACTGAAATATTTCCCCGTTTGTGAACCTGCAGGCCCGCCAACAAGAGAGTCTGCCGGTAGGCTCTGCGAGAGTGCATTGCAGTAAACACAGAATAGAATTATACCCGGCAGGATTTTGTTCATTCAAAAAGACGCTACAATTTTATACCTAAGCTACTTCTAATTTTTTAAGATTGGATTGTGAGGATGAAAAATCCTTTACACTGTCGAGAAAAGAATTGTCGAACATCCAAACGAAATCAGGTTTAAAATCAAGTTTTGATGAAGCAAAATGCGATTTAAAGTTCATGATATACATTTCTTTTTCATAGTTATTTCTCACAAATTCTTCCATTTCTGAAAGAGAGAACTTTTTAAGATGCGGAACGCCGCCATAGATCTTATGCCCGAGTATATTCGAGAATTCGGTGATCACCGAAGCGGAAATGATATTATCCACTTCCAGCATGATCGCGTCAGACATTTCAGCCATTAACTGCGTGTTATCACGGATCTCCTGCGGTAAAGCGACTGTACGTAAATGATCAGCCTCCTCTTCAGAAAAAATAAGACAGCAGATGCCTTTTAATTCTCCAATGACTTCTGTCACCAGAAAATGAATATTGTTTCCGTATTTACCTGTGAAATCGGATTGATTTTCGAATCTGTTGAAACGCAGATCCAGGCCATTGATCTTTATCTCTTCTTTCATAAAAAACGAAAGAGAAGTGGCTGCTTTATTCAGACCAATATTAATGATCGATTTTGCCGCGTTTAATTCTTTAGCGTTTAATTTTTCCATTGCGCGCATTACATCTGTGGTTGATTGAATAATTTATTAATGCGATCCAGAAGCACATCGTTTGTGAAAGGCTTCACCAGGTAATCGTCGGCGCCCGAAGCTTTGCTCTCCTGGATAATACTTTCCTGACCCACCGCGCTTACCATAATGATACGGGATTTTACATCCTCTCTTCTGAGTTCCTTTATGATATCAATTCCCAGCATATCAGGGAGGATATTATCCATGGTGATAACATCCGGTTGCAGATCAAGCGACATTTCAATTCCCTGATCGCCTGTGGCAGCTTCTCCTACCACTGTGTAGTCTCCGCTGTTCATAAGTGCGTTTTTTATGGTTTGTCTCATAAATAATGAGTCGTCAACTATTAGTACTTTTTTCATGTTACTTTATTTTTGTTATTATAGCATTGGTTATTTTATCCAGCGGAAGTATTTTATCTACCGCGTTTAGTTTGATAGCTTCTTTTGGCATTCCAAACACCACACACGATTGTTCGTCCTGCGCAATGGTATACGCCCCGGCGTCTTTCATCTCCAGCAAACCTTTTGCTCCGTCGTCGCCCATACCGGTAAGCAATACTCCTATAGCATTAGAACCAGCGTAGCGTGCGGTTGATCTGAACAGAACATCCACAGATGGCCGGTGACGATTTACGAGGGGGCCTTCTTTCACTTCTACAAAATACCTGGCGCCGCTTCGTTTCACCATCATGTGTTTATTTCCGGGAGCGATGAGCACGTGCCCAGGAATAACAGGATCACCATTCTCAGCTTCTTTCACAGAAACTTTACAAAGTGTATCGAGTCGTTTCGCAAACTGCCTAGTAAACATTTCAGGCATGTGCTGAACGATAACGATTCCCGGAGCATCAACGGGCATTTTTTCGAGAAGCAATCTGAGTGCTTCTGTTCCACCAGTAGACGCGCCGATAGCAATAAGAGTATCCGTTGTTTTGATCATACTCTGACGGTTGATCTTTTCGATCATCACATCGGCAGAAAGTTTTGGTGAAAGCTCTGACTTATCGCTTAACGCGGAAGGAAGTTTTCTTTTTAAAACGACCTCGGAAGCGATTTTGATCTTTCTGCACAACTCTTCCCCATCGCTTTCGAGTAATTCTTTTGTATTTATTTTTGGTTTGGCAACCACTTCAATGGCGCCATACTCAAGGGCTTTTAAAGCTGTTTCAGTTCCTTTCTCGGTTAATGTTGAAACAACAACAACGGGAATAGGATGCTGGCTCATTAATTTTTTCAGGAAGGTGAGTCCGTCCATCCTAGGCATTTCTATATCAAGTGTAATAACATCCGGACTATTCTCATTGATCTTCTGCGCCGCGATGTAAGGATCTGATGCAGTACCAATGATCTCAATTTCCTTGTCATTAGACAAAATAGCGGTAAGAGTTTGTCTTACCAATGCAGAATCATCTATTATTAAAACTTTTATTTTTTTCACTTGAGAAAACGCATTAAAATTTCGCCGCTTTCGGAATTGAAACTCATTTTCCGGCCAACAGTACCGCCCATGCTTTTTGAAATAATCCTGATGTTAAGTCCGGCGAGCATTTCTTCGGCGATCTGAATATTTCTTGCGCCAATATTTATGGTCGCGTTCATCTGATTGGCTCCCCCAAAAACTTTAGCAACAAGGTCACTTTTCTTTGAACCCTGCCTGATCATTCTTTCTAACAATTTCTCAATCGCGATGTTTCCGAACTTGGGAGACGCGAGTCCTTCGCCGTTCCAGAAAGGGAGCATGTAATGATTAATGCCTCCTCTCCTTAACTTCTGATCGTAGAGACAAACCGCTACGCATGATCCCAACACGGTATCAATGATATAAGGTTCCGGTTCTGCGAACAGGGCCGAGGGATATAGATAATGTTTTTTTGGTAGAACTGAACTCATACTTAAAACACAGCATCATGAGTGTTATCAAAAATAAAATCATTTCCGTTTTCCGATTCGGTTGTTACTGCTGATATTCTAAGTTCCTTTAGCACGAGTGTAAATTCTACCGCATCGTTAACCGCCAGAACTATTTCTCCGTTCAAAGAATCGGTGAGGGCCTTAACAATACTCAAACCTAAGCCATGGCCGGCGTACGATTTGTTCATACCTTCTTCTATTTGCCTGAAGCGGTCGAAGATGATCGCTCTTTCGCGTTTAGAAATTGTTTTCCCGTTGTTTCTTATTTTAAAAGTGAGTTCTTTATCCACCAGGATCACTTCCACTGTTACGTATCCTTTTTCATCGCAGAAACGTACGGCGTTAGAAATAAGATTTGAGACAATGAGATGTAATTTTTCAGGATCAGTTACAAAAAGCAGGTCACCATTATCGATCTTAAAACTGAATTCGATATTTTTCTTTTCAATGAGATTGGAGAACGATGAAATAATGGATTTTACGAGTGCATTGATCCGGATCTTTGATGGTGACAATTCCACGATTCCCGCTTCGAGTTCGGCTGAGATAACAATATTTCTCAATTGAAAATCGAGGCTGAAGATCTCATTATAAATTAATATAGAGATCAGTTCAAGACTTTTGGCGGGAACTCTTTTTTCGGATAAGCTCTTTGCCATCTCGAGAATTGCCGAAACAGGATTATTTATTTCGTTGCGGATATTTGACAGAAAGTTACTTTTCAGTTTTTCAGATGCCAGTAATTTATCGTTCACCTTTTTCAGCTGGGCCATCAGTTCAGAAGAATCATTTCTTTGAAGACGGCATTGAAGTTCGTTGAGAAGTTCTTTATCGGTTATACTTGTCATTGTTCGGCAATAATTAGTTATATGATTTTTTTAAAGATCGTTGGTTTTATTTGTTTCAGTGGAACATTCATGCCTGTAATCGATTCTGAATGTCCGAGAAAAAAATATCCATCAGGCTTAAGGTGCGAGCAGAGTTTGTTGATCACTTTTTCCTGCGTTTGCCTGTCGAAATAAATGAGTACGTTACGGCAGAAAACGATATCGTGATCCCTGGGAACACTGAAATATTCAGGATCCATTAAATTGAGTCGTTGAAAGGATGTATTTTTACGAAGGTCGCCAATCACTTTTACAGTAGGATTTTCCCTGTTTTTGCTTCTGAGGAAGTATTTCTTTTTAAGGCTCATGGGAATACCGGCTACACGCTCTTCTGCATACACCCCGTTAGCAGCCTTATCCAGAATACGTGTGGATATATCGGTTCCGAGAGTTGAATATTTTATTTCACCGGGATGATTTTCAAATTCACTGATCACCATTCCGATAGTATAAACCTCTTCGCCACTTGAACAAGCCGAGCTCCATATTTTAAGTTCTCCGGGATTCCTGCGCGACATAAATTCAGGAAGCACTTCATTGGTCATAAAATCGAAATGAGCGGGTTCCCTGAAAAAATCGGTTTTGTTCGTAGATACCACATCGATCATATGAACGATTTCGGTATCGCGTCCCTTCTCAGAAAAAACAAGATCACAATACTCTTTAAACGATTCGAGATTATTTGCTTTGAGCCTGTTTTGCAACCGGGCCTGGAGCATTCCTTTTTTTCCATCAGGCATTTTTATTCCGTAATTGGTGTAAATAAAATTGCTGAGTTTTTTAAAATCGTTATCGCTTATTTCTTTTCCTTGCGGTATCATTTTCAGTTCTGAGGATATTAATTCCGTTCCGCAAAGTTATCTTTGCCAAGAACGCTTTTCTATAATGAGTTTATTCAGTTTTTATAATGGATTTCCATTAGAGATTTGAGAAGATTGTCTACTGTTTTAAGCAGGTTTCATTGAAGCATGGAATTACCGTAGTTTTAACCACAAAGGACACGGAGTAAAATTCACAGGGTTCACAAAGCAGGGGTTGAGGTAGTAAATCCGCTGATGCGGATTGGGGCACAAAGTTGGATGCGAAAAATATAATTAAAAAATATCACCGCAGAGAAGCAGAGGCGCAGAGAAAAAAAAACTAACCATAAAAAAAGCTGCCTTTGCAGGCAGCTTCTATCAGGAACCATAAATTACTCCATAATTTAACCCATTCGGTTCCTAATATTGTACGACAGATTAGTAAGAGGTATTAATTTTTAATTGTACAAACTACTTTTACCTTTGACCTGTCGCTTTCAGATAAACTACCTGCGTTTACAAAACCAATAGCGCCAATTTCATTGGCAACAAAATTGATAAGATCGCTTTCGCTGGAGAATTTATCCTGTGGCTTTTCAGCACTGTCGTATTGTTTCTGCGTAAAATACGTTTCAACATCTCCGGCAGTCAGCCCAAGTACTTTAGAATAGAAAGCCGACTGCGCCGGATTTTTTGATTTATAATCAGCCGGACGGATATTTTTATTGATCTCCGGCCATCTTTTTTTAATTTTTCTCATCCAGTATAATTTCACTTCGCTTTCGCTTAAACTTGAAATTGTATTTTCCTTATTTACAATGATAAGAAGGTCGGAACCACTTCCGGAATACCTGGTAAACGAAGCCAGCAATAATGTGAGACCTAAGAGAGCAAATATCTTTTTCATATTTATAATTGAATTATGTGTTATTAAAATGTGAACGCAAATTGCATGCGTGGTCCTTGTGTAATTGTACTGCCAATCTTATCTCCTTCTTTATAACCAGGAAGCAATGGATTTTGCAGCTGGAAGGAATTGTCTTTATAGATCTGATGATTCTGACGGTAGTTATATTCGAGTTTCACAACAAAATTCGGACTGAATTTATATCTTACACCAAGAGTAATATCATGAATTTTAATCTGTACACCATTGGTTGCACCTGCATAATAAAAATCCGTTGAGTTTTCTGTTCCTGCTTGTAAATATGCATATTGAACGTAAGGAATAAGTTTATTAGTTACTTTATATCCTGCATAGGTAAGCAAACCTAAACTGCTTTTTTCTCCTAAAGAATCGAACTGAGTTGACTGGTAATAATATTCCGCCATCACCTCAAAATTCTTTTCAGGATTCATATAAGCAACCGATGCATTTGAAAGAAGAGATGTTCCACCTTTTTTGTTTGTAATACCAGCAAGATTTGGTCGTTTCGCAGAGAAAACATCGTAGTGAGCAGATCCTACAATCTTTAATCCTTCAACAGGCTCAGCTCCCAGTGCAGCCGAAACAGCATACTGATTTTTAAGGTTGGCATTCATAATAGTTGTTCCGCCACCGTTACAAACGAATACGCGATAGAACAAGCGCGCCTTTGTAATATTATCTCCTTCAACCTGAACACCTGTATTTTTAATCTGAAGAACCCCACCGTCATTTGAAGCTCTGATAATGGAAGGACGCTGAATAGTTGGTTGAAGAACGAGTCCCATGTTGTATTGATTATTCCATATACCGATAGGGTTGAACATTTTCCCAACTTTAAAACTGAGGTAATCTTTGAAGCTGTATTTCGCGAATAAACGTTGTACTTCAAATGTTGGAACGCCGTTTACCACGTTAGCAGTATTTTCACTTAGTACACTGATCTTATCCGTGATCTGCGAAGTAATAAAAAGAACATAGTTCCCAGGGGCGAATGCCGACTTTGTACTATCAACGTAAGTTGAATCTGACCATACAGGAGGCAATGCTTTGTTTACCGGGTTTGTGAAATAATTTCCTTTTTTTGTAGTTGTCTGACTCTGAAATTCGGGCTGACCAAAGAATTTCACCTGGGTTTCCTGTGATTTGAGAATTGTAGTCCCGGCTAAAAGCATGCAAGCTGCCAGTACTGTTTTTTTCATTTTTTTCATTGTTAATTGTTCTGATTTGTCTTAGTTATATAATTTATGAGTTAAGCTATTCTGAAAAAAGAAACAGCTTTTCTGAGCGATTCCGATTGGGCGTTTAATTCCTGTGCACTGGCCGCCATCTCTTCTGCGGTGGCAGCATTTTCCTGCACCACTTGGTTAAGCTGTTGAATAGCGCGATTCACTTGTCCGGCACCTGAATTCTGTTCTATACTGGCAGAAGTAATTTCCTGAACGAGCTCCGATGTTTTCTGAATATTAGGAACAACATTATGAAGCAGTTCTCCGGATTTTTGCGCGATACTCACACTGATCGAGGAAACTTCATCAATTTCTTTCGCTGCTTCCTGGCTTCTTTCAGCCAGTTTTCTTACTTCAGCAGCAACCACAGCAAATCCTTTACCATGTTCGCCTGCGCGGGCAGCTTCAACAGCAGCATTCAACGCAAGGAGATTGGTTTGTCTTGAAATTTCACCAATGATCGAGATTTTACCAGCGATCGTTTTCATAGAGCTTACTGTTTTTGCAACAGACTCGTTCCCTTCCTTAATTTCTATAGCAGATTGCTTCGCAATTTTTTCGGTTTGTTTTGAGTTATTGGTGTTTTGCTGAATATTAGCGACCATTTGTTCCATCGACGAAGAAATTTCTTCTACCGAACTTGCCTGATCGGTTGCACCTTTGGACATTTGCTGTGCCGAAGAACTCATAGCGTCACTTGCAGAAGCGATATTCTGAGAACTTCCCACAACATTGCCGATTACTTTCTTCAGCTCTTCCGTCATTGTTATCACAGCGCCATAAATACCCCCACGCTGGCGATCACTTTCCTGAATATCAAACACGAGATTTCCCTGAGAGATTTTCTCAGCCATGGCAAGTACTACTTCAGGTTCGCCACCAATCAGGGATGTTAGTTTCCTGGTTGTGTAATATGAAGAAACAAATCCGATGATAACCAGGAATACTGCGAGAAGAATAAGGCTGTATTGAAGTGTACTGAAGGCATTTTCTTTATCTTGTAATGCAATTGTCATCTGTGCCGATACATTTTCGAATATGATAGCTAATTCCTTGTCTATGTTTTTGCTTTGAGCTTCGATGTCATTTTTATAGATCGAAAGAGCGTTGTCTACTTTTTGATCATTGCTGTAATCATCATCTGTTTTAAGGATAGCCATTAGCTTTGTACATTCCGTCAGCATCTGACGCATCTTTCCCATTGAAACAGAAACTTTACCAGCGTCTTTTAATTCCTCAATATTAGCTACTGTCGCTGCCGTTTTTCCAATCATTTCCGGAAAAATCACTGTACATATTTTCGTAAGGGTCTTTTTATCATCCGCATTAGATTGAAAAATCCATGAGTTACTCAGTTTATTTACTGATTCAAGTAAATTTCTACATTCCTTAATGTTTGCTGATGATGTCTGATAAACTTCAGTAACATCCCTGTCAATGGAGCGGACCTTGGCCACCAGCGTTACCCCAATGATAGCATTAATGACCGCGAACACAATGATGATCACGTAGCCTATGGCTATTCTTGAAGCCAGATTTAACTTTATTCCTTTTTTCATTTTTTTAAATCCCTTGTTTCTTCCGGCAGACCTTACACTGAGAAGTGTGTTGACCTCCCGGGGTTAAATTCCTAATTCGATCTGGAACACGGCGAAGAAATGTTTATTGTGATCTGTGTTTAACTTCATATCTCTTTCGCGGTTATAGAATATGTTACCCTGTACTTTTACTTTGTGCTTGTTGATGTACTTTGAAACTCCGAGGCCATATTGTTCCTGCTCTTTGTACAGTGATTTTACATCCTTGTGAGGAGTGATCAACGAATGACGTAAAGCCACTTCCCACATTTTTTTAGTACAGTAACTTAATTGTGTATTTACACCGTCTCCTGTTAAAATACTTTTGCTTTTTCCATCTGTTCCGGGAAAAACCGGTGAGCCATCTGTATCTCTCCTTATATATTCGCTGCTAATGGCAAGTCCTTTATACTTGAACACGATGTCCGTTATGTAAACGTTAAAGCTTTTTGTAGCGAGAAGATCTTTTCCTAATTGTCCCCCCGACCTTACTGCAAGGTCATTGAAATGATATGCTCCGGCGATCGACAATTTTGGTTTTGATTCACGCGCCACGTCACCTTCAAAATAATCACCGTTATCAGTAAAAGCTCCCATTGGTAAAATCTCAATTCTTCCCGTGTAAGCAAGACCAGGATTACTCGAAACAGAATTTCTTCCTTCACCACTGCTCGCTGCTAATTTTGTACGCACAATGAACTCTTTTCCTAAATGCGCATTATGATTGACAAATATTCCGAAGTCGCGATCGGTAGTAAAAGTTCCATTCACAATTGAACGGTCGTAAAACTGCAGTGCCCCGGAAGAGACCGAACGCTGACGGTTGCCAGGCAATTTTGTCTGACCAATTCCAAGCTGAAGATTTTTTGTGGCTTTGTAATACATCATGGCATCACGTACTACATTAGGACTTGTATTCAGCTTAGATGCATCTGCATCACTCCAGTCCATATCGCCGCGTGAGAATGACAACTGGAGATAGTAACTGATCTTAGGATTCGCCACGTGCCCTGTAAAACTTAAACGGCATCTTCTTACTCGGGCTTCCCAGCTGGCAGGTTCAAACTCTTCGTCGGAAACTGTGCTCATCATGGCCCTGTTCTGCATCCTGAAACGGATGTTCATCGAATAAGAACTATCTGGTGTAGCAAATCCCAGTCCGGATTTGCTACTAAAATAAGGCTGTACCTTTGATTTTGATTTAAGGGAACTAACTTCTTTGTTCAGCATTTCAATCTTTTTAAGAATGCTGTCGCCTGTGGTATTTGCCTCCTGAGCTGAAACCTGTTGCCCGCAGAGTAAAAGTATTATGGGGATTATAGAAAACTTTTTCATCTTATATTTAAATTAGAGAGATTAGTATTTTTCGTACTCTAAGGCATCAGAGTTAAGATCTATTGTTTTATTGTGCTTTCCATTTGCAACACTATTTGTTTTAACTGGTTGCACCTTGTTTACAAAAGTTGCAGCTGGCTTGATTTTAAAATCTTTCTTCGCCACTTGCTCTTTTTTCTCATCACCGGTTTTGAAGAAGGAAATAATTTCTCTTAAGCTTTCCGCCTGAGCGTTTAATTCTTCAGCTCCTGCAGCCATTTCTTCGGCTGTAGCAGCATTTTCCTGCACCACCTGGTTTAGTTGCTGGATCGCAACATTTACCTGGTTAGCACCGCTGTTCTGTTCAACACTTGCAGCAGCGATCTCCTGGATAAGGTCAGAGGTTTTCTGAATGTTTGGAACAATGCTGTTTAATAAGTCACCTGATTTCTGAGCAACATCCACACTTTGAGACGATACTTCATTGATCTCAACAGCAGCATGCTGACTTCTCTCTGCTAATTTTCTTACTTCAGCGGCAACTACTGCAAATCCTTTTCCATGTTCCCCGGCACGTGCAGCTTCAACAGCAGCATTGAGGGCGAGTAAATTCGTTTGGCGTGAAATTTCTTCAATGATCGAAATTTTGTTAGCAATAGTTTTCATTGACGAAACAGTTTTCAATACCGCTGAATTACTTTCTATAATTTCATGAGAAGCATTCTGCGCGATCTTTTCAGTTTGTTTGGCGTTGCTTGTGTTTTGCTGGATATTGGCCGCCATTTCTTCCATAGAAGAAGAAATTTCTTCTACTGAACTTGCCTGTTCTGTAGCCCCCTGCGACATTTGCTGCGCAGATGAATTCATTTGCGAGCTGGCATTGGCAATATTTACCGATGAAAGACGGATAGAAGAAATGATCTCTTTTAGCTTATGAGTCATTAAATTCATATGCTCTAACAAGTGACCTATCTCATCCCTGCTTTCAATTTTGATTTCCTGGTTAAGGTCGCCTGAAGCAATCCGTCCTACTGAGTCAACCGCGTATTTTAATGATCTTGAAATAGAGCGGATCAGGTACGTTGAAATTGCAATGGTAATAATGATTCCAATTACGATGATGATTAAAAGTGTGATAAGACTATTGCGATTATCAGCTTCAAGAGCTTCCGTTAACGCCTTATTGATTTCATCAATTGCAGGTTCAACCTTATGAACAGCAGCACGCAATTCACCCTCTAATCCCACTTTCTCATTCACACCTATCTCTGCGTCGATCTTAACAATCGCATTGAAAGCATTTTTGTAGACTACCAATTTTTCTTTTACAGTTTTTGAAACCGCTCTGTTATTCATCATCTCATCAATAAGCTTGGTATGAGAATCAACGTAATCCATTTCCTTACGAAGGAGGTAATCCTTTTCGTAACGACGAAGGGTCAATATCTGGAGCATTAATTTCGCATGCCCGTTGGCATCATCCTCAAGTGTACGTATAGCTTTTCTCATTTCACCAATCATTCCGAAATCCAGTTCTCCTCTTCTCTTTTTCGCCTCCACCAGCTTCCTGAAACTTAAATGGTACTGATTAAAAAGCTCAGAAACATTCGCAATTTCAATATTGTTCTCCTTCACGACACTTGTTTCGTTAAGTTCTTTCAATAAGGATTTTGCTTCGCTAACTGTTGAATCTATCTGCTCTGCATATTTACTTCTTCCCGTTTCGAAAAAATCCATATTGGTGCTTTCTCTCAGCATGAAATCCTTTTCAGATTTTCTTAATTCAAGCGTTTTGATCCAAACTGTTTTAAACTCGTTATTAATCGATTGATTCAACGAAATATTATCGATCGTACGATTGAACAATATTCCTAACAGGCACATGATAAGTACGATTGAAACTGCGTATGCAATGAGTTTCGCCTTAATAGTAATTTCTCTCTTTTTCATAATTTAGTTTTGATAACGCTGCACAGCGTTTTTGATTATTTTCTCCGCAAAAGTATCTTTGATGCCTTCGCTTTCTTTTCAGGGTTTTATTTAAATTGCGTAATGGTTTAAGATGAACATTTAATTATTCCGCGACAGCCTCTTCAATTTCATTGTGTGTTTCGAGGATCGTTTCAATGTCCGCAGCAGAAAATACTTTATCAATATCGAGTAACATCATGAATTGATCTTTCTCGTTGATCATTCCCTTGATGAATTCAGAACGGTATCTTGCACCAATGGTTGGGGAAGGCTGAATATGTTTTTCTTCCATTTCAAAAACTTCAGAAACAGAATCTACCAATGCACCTACAGTGATCGTTTCATCATTAATATCGATGCTTAACACAAGGATACATGTATTCACAGTGAAATCTACCTGTGGCATTCCGAATTTTGTTCTTGTATCAATTACAGGAAGAACCCCTCCTCGTAAGTTAACAACACCTTTTAAAAAATCAGGTGTTTGTGGAACCTTGGTTATCCTTGGCACTTCCAGGATCTCCATGATTTTTTTTACTTCAATAGCAAAATGTTCTTCCGCTAATTTAAATGAGAGAAAAGACGTGGTTACTCCCGTTTTCTCTTCCTTGGTTAATTTAACTGCCATGTTTTTTCTTCTCTTTTTATGTTATTGGTATATAAATCAATTACTTTATTTGTATCGAGCACAAGCGCTATAGTTCCATCTCCAAGAATGGAAGCGCCAGAAACGAAGTCTTGTTTTTTGTGATGTCTTCCCAATGGCTTGATAACAGCCTGGTATTCTCCAATGATCATGTCCACTGTAATACCTACTACCCTGTCGCCATTATTCACGGCGATCAGGAGTGTCTCACCCGATCCCTGAACAGTATATCCGAACTCTTCGCGAAGGTTAATGTAAGGAACCTGTTCCCCATCCAGCGTAAGAAGCCTGTTGAAATTGTTGGCCATGTCTTCATTCTTCACACTGTAACATTTTGTAATAACAGAAAGCGGGATAATGTAGTTCACTTTGTCAACTGTTACAAGCAATCCGTCAATGATAGACAATGTAAGTGGCAGCTTAATGGTAAGTGTTGTACCAACGTTTACTTCCGATTCCACCAGGATGTTTCCCCGTAAGTCGGCGATGTTTCTTTTTACAACGTCCATTCCCACACCACGACCAGAAACATCGGTGATCTTTTCCGCTGTAGAAAATCCCGCGTAAAAAATAAGATCAAGAATTTCTTTGTCGCTTAAATTATCAGTGGATTTAATGATTCCTTTACTGATGGCCTTATCCCGAATGGTTTCTACATTAATTCCTTTTCCATCGTCGATGATCTGAATGTAAACAAACACTCCGGAGTAAAACGATTTTAAGATCAGTTTTCCGCCAGGTGATTTTCCTTTTGTAACACGGTCGGCTGCCTTTTCAATACCATGATCAAGACTGTTTCGCAGAATATGCATCAATGGATCGGTAAGAGTTTCAATAATGGTTTTATCGAGTTCCGTCTCTCCTCCTTCCGTCACGAACTCAACTTCCTTTCCCAGGCTTGAAGAGATATCGCGTACCATTCTCTGGAACCTTCCAAACATATTGTTGATTGGAACGAGCGTCATTCCAAAAGCGGTATCGCGTAACCTTCTTGTTAATTTTTCTACATTCTCAGAAATAGTTTCCAGTTCAGGAGTTTTATTTTTTGCAGTAAATAAGGTAAGTCCGGCCTGTGTAGTAACAAGCTCACTCACAAGGTTCATCAGTTCATCGAGTTTATCGGAAGAAACCCTGATACTTGTAGCACCTTTTTCTTTTACTTCTTTAGATACTTTTTTATTACTGTGAATGGCGCCGGCCTCTGAAACATCAGTTTCAATTACAACTTCTTTTTTCGCATCAGCAACCGGTTCGTTGTTTTGCTGATCTGATAATAAGTGAACCAGTTCTTCCATATTTGTTCCAACATCTCCATACATATTCTTCGACACAAGATCATTGAAATGCTTATTCTTTAGTACATTTTTAAAAGGCAATTCTTTAATAAAGATCTCCGCGTTATCCTCTACGAATACGAACACATCGCGAATCTCATTCTCAGAGCGATCGGTTTCAATAAAAATTTCCCAATAGGTGAAACACTCATCATGGGCTTGGTTTTCACTTAATTTAAAATGAGGAACCACCTTTGAGTTTCCCATTGATGCCAGTTCAGATACCAGGAACAAAGGATTTGTACCATTGTCGAAAATTTTTGCCGAGGGTTCAAATAAAACATAAACTGTTCTTACAGCTTGAGATTCTTTTTTTTCGTTAACTGAAATTGATCCGGCTTCCTCAATGAAACCACCGATCTTTTTCAATAGTTCGAAATGATTTTCTTTATTAACGACGTTTTCAAGATCAGCGTCATAAATAATTACTTTAATATGATCGAGACATAAAAAACTACAGTCGATAAGTTCTTTATTCAGTTCCATTTCTCCGCTCCTTACTTTGTCATAAATCGTTTCAAGATCATGAACGAAGTCGGTAATAACAGGTAGTCCAAACATACTGCTATTACCTTTTAAGGTATGCATCACGCGGAAAATCTCTTCTATGCATGTTTTATCGGAAGAATTATTTTCGAGCGCCAGCAATGAAATTTCAAGGTTGGCGAGCAGTTCGTTTGCTTCTTCGATATAGGTCAGTTTCATTGCGTCCATTTATCGAACAATTTTTTTAATTACGTTAACGAGTTTTTCTTTTGAGAAGGGTTTAATTATCCAGGCAGTTGCTCCGGCTTCGCGGGCCTCCTGTTTTTTTGTTTCCTGCGATTCTGTAGTTAATACGATAATGGGAAGGAATCTGTAATTGGCATCCTTTCTAACTTCTTTCACAAATGAAATACCATCCATCACTGGCATATTAAGATCAGTGATCACAAGATCAATTCCCTGACTCTGCCTGAGCTGTTCGAGACCGTCGGCCCCGTTAATTCCTTTAATTACATTGTATCCGGAAGACTGTAGTCCAACGGTGATAACTTCTCTGATACTTTCAGAGTCATCGATCACTAAAATGGTTCGGTTCATTATGCGGTTAATTTTGGATTAGTTAATAGAGGCAGGAAACCCGAAATGCGTACCAGTTCCCTGTATTCCTGGGTGAGCTCGGATTCAACTGAAACAGTTTTTCCGTTTGGTTCCTGCAGCATTTTAATTTTGTATAAACATTGGATAGCAGCCAGGTCGATCGAAAAAATATTTTTCAGGGTAATGATAACAACATCAAACTCATTAAACACGGGCATAATATTTTCGAAAACAACAGAAGCATTTATGAGAGTAAATTCTCCTTCGAGGTTGATCGTCACTTTCTTTGTTTTTTTTCGTTTTGAGGGCATAAAAGAGATCTGGATACCTTTTCGCGAAACGTCCATTAATTTTAACTGCGCTTCACTGCGATCACCAGCAACAGTTGTTTCGTTGCTGCTGAAAGAAAACGATTGGTTTTCCTGTGTTGTTGTTTTTGTTGTTTCCATGATTTTGGTTTTTATTTTTTTACTTCCCTGTAACTGATATTTTTTCTGTTGTCAACCAGCTCCGAATTTTCGTAACTGAATGCGCGTTCCTTAAAATTGTCGGAGATGTACTGAAAGCTTTGTTTAAAGAAGCGGTAGTTTGGTCCTCCTTTGTAATAACGCTTAATATCCTTCTTGAGCAATTCGAGGTCGAAGATCCCGTCGTTCTTTTTCAGAACCATCATTTTATTCTGTTCGGTCCATGAGCCAGACGAGTGCCATACGTATATATCGTTAACACCTGCATAAATAATTCCGAAGTTTACGTAAGTATGATCGGAATAAAGCACAAGGAGTGCATCTTTGAAATGAGCGGTTGTTTCTTTGATCTTATATCTTTTATAGATATCTGATGAGCGTGCAGTGCCAGACCTGAAGCCTGTACTTCCCAGTAAAATCAGGCAAATCGCTATTATTTTCATACATCTGATCATCACGTTTAAAGTCATAACTGGTTGTGGGGACAAAATTATTTCCACGACGATCCAAAAACATTAGGGTTTGTCTTTAAAAAAATTAAGGGTTTTATTTAATTAAAAAATGCATAATAACCATAGGCTCTATGGTTGACTCCATTACTATTTTTGCGACGTCATTTACTCCATTATTGAGAAACAACTAAGACGAAAGGCCGTAAAAGCGGTGGAATTCTATGCAACAAAACTCTTACGGAAACAATAACAGACAGACTGTTCTGAGCGAATCTCTTGAAGGAGTTGTGAAACTGGACCTTGAAGGCAATATATTATTTGTTGACGAAAAACTGAAAGAAGCCTTTGGATATAAACAGGATGATGTGGTTGGCAGAAATGGCGCTGATTTTCTTGACAAGGAAAATCTGAACCTGATCTTAAGCAAACTCAACGACCGAAAAAAAGGTATTACCAGCCTTTACCAAATAAGTTTTAAGACCAAAACCGGCAAGATCTGGAAATTGCAGATAAAAGGTTCACCACTGCTTAACGGTGATGGAAAAATAATAGGATCGATCGGCATTGTGAATTTCATTTCTGATCATCTGAAAATGGATAGTATAGGCAATGAAAAGATACATGAAGTGCTCGGCTCTCTTAACCTCGCTTATTGGGTGTTTTCTATCAAAGAAAAGAAAATTGAATTTCTGAGCCCTGGCTTTGAAAGCATTTATGAAACTTCCCTTGAAGAAATTTACAGGGAGAATTCGGTAAGAAAATACATTCATCCCGATGACCTGAATAATGTTATTACGAAGAATAAAAAAAATCTGAACAGTGGAGAATTTGAACTCGAATACAGGATTATTACTCCAACAGGAAAAACAAAATGGGTACATGACAGGGCCAGTATCCTGAAAGATGCCAGCGGCAAACCCGATAAGATCATTGGCTACGCGCAGGATATCACAAAACTGATGCACGTAAAAGAAAAGCTTGTAAAAAGCGAACAGGAAAAAGAAGGTATTATAAGAGCGGTTCCATATTCTTTTATTATTGTTGATGATAACTATGAAATTGTAAGATCGTATTTTAAATCGTATGAACGAAATGTTTTGATCCCCAGTACGAAATTCATTGAAGGAAAAAAAATTTCCCGGGTACTCAGCCATATTATTCCGGGAACCCTTGAGAAATTAATTGATCGTGTTCTTAAGAGCGGCGACCAGTTAAAAACCGAGCTCGAAATGGAAGCGAATAATCTTACGACCTGGTTTGAAGTAAACATTACAGCCATGGGCGAACAAAAAGCGCTCGTTGTATTTAAAGATATTACCTCTGGAAAAAGCAACATTGTAAGAATTCAGAAACTGTTTAATATTACCGCTCAGTCGCAGGACCTTGTTGTGATAACCGATAATGCCGGAAGAATTGAATATGTGAATACTGTATTTACGAAGATAACAGGATATTCGTCCGACGAACTTCTTGGCTCCTCTATGAACATTCTCCGATCAGGAAAGCATCCGGAGAGTTTTTATAAAGACATGTGGAAAACCTTATTGAAAAAGCGTACGTTTAAAGGTAACTTTATTAACAAGAAAAAAGACGGGCAGATTTTTGTTGAAGAAAAGATCATCACTTCTTTCATTAACATGAATGGTGAGATCACCAATTACATTTCGATAGGACGCGATATTACCAACCTTCGTAACCTTACCAAACTTGGATTACGCCCGGAAACGAAAGTCGTTATAGAAAACGAAACAGCGGGGAGCCTTTCTCTGATACAAAAACAGGAGAATGATCAAAAACATCTCGCGAAAAAAATCCATGAAGGATTAAACCAGATGCTGAGCGCGGTACGCATGAATCTTGAAAGCCTGAACATGAGCGGTTCACTTAAAACCAATGAACGGAAAAAGGTGGATTTTGTAAGTGAAGTATTGTCGGAAATTATCCAGGAACTGAGAGGAATTTCTACCAGTCTTTCACCGGCCAGCCTGTATCAATTCGGTCTTTACTCTTCTGTATATCAATTTATTAATAAGTTAAATAAAATTACTACTTTTAAACTTAATTCCAATATTGAGGGGTTAAGGTTTGAAAGTGACATTGAGATAAATTATTACCGTATCATACAGGAAGCGGTAAAGAACATTATCACGCATTCAAATGCTACACATGCTGAAATAAATTTGTTCTATTCAGAAAAGGGCCTCACCTTGCATGTACTCGATAACGGAAAAGGAATTGACAAGCGGGCGCTGAAGAAAACGAAAATGCAGAAGTTAGGATTATTAAATATTGAAGAAAGAGCAAAAAGTATTAACTCCAGATTACTCATCCGCACCAGAACAAAAATGGGCTTTGAGATAATTTTAAAAACCAAAACAAACCCCCATCACCCATGACTAAGATTTATTTAGTAGAAGATCACCATATTGTAAGATATGGTATTAAGAACTTACTTGAACTTAACGCAGAATACCAGATTGTTGGAGAAGCTGAAAGCGCTGAGGATCTTTTAGCCGATCTTAATAAAACACAGGTAGACATTGTGATCACCGATATTTCTATGGAAGGAATGGACGGGATTGAACTCACTAAAAAAATAAAAAAACTTTCAGGTGGATCTATCAGGGTGCTCGTATTAAGTATGCACGCCGACCAGCTATACATCAATAATTGTTTTGAAGCAGGCGCCAATGGTTATCTTTTAAAGGACTTCAAAAAGAATGAATTATATTCGGCGATTGACAAGATCATGAAGGGCGAAAAATTCATAAGCCGTTCCGTTTCACAGATTCTGGCAGACAGTTATATCAATAAAGAATTTAACGGCTCGGCGCGCAATAATCAGAAGGTTGATATTACAAAAAGAGAAAAAGAGATCATTGAACTTATCAGCCAGGGTTTAAGCAATAAAGAAATTGCCGAGAAATTATTCGTAAGTATCAGTACGGTGGACGCGCACCGTTATAACATTCTCAAAAAACTGGATGTAAAAAATACAGCGGAAATGATCACGAAGGCTATTAAGAATAAGATTATTATCCCGAAGTAGCTTTCGTTCCCGCAGAGTGCGGGGAGTAGGCGGAGTTCGCAGAGAAGTTTCTCGCTGAGGCGCGCAAAGGTTCGCAAAGCTATACGCTTAGTAGTTTCACGCAGATTTTTCAATACAGGTTCGTGAAATTCGTGTCTCGTCTTAAAGCAAGAGCTACAGACTAAGCAGACGGTCGCAGCTCCTTCATATAATGACTTTTTGCACAGTTCAGTTCTACTTCAAGCGCGTTTATCGCATTCAGGAACTCTACTTTTCTATCCGGCAGCTGTTCGCTTAAGCGCTGTATATCTGTAATGCAGTTGGCCACTTTTGTTATTCTGAAATAGGAAGAATAATTGATAAGCGCGTGAAATTCCTTACTTCCTCTTTTATATTCTTGTGTTTGTTTGATCTCATTGGTCAGTGACAGCGCCCCTTCAAGCAATTCACAAAAACTGTCGAACCATTGATCAAGAAGTTCCCTGCTGCCATTGGCAAGTTCCACCGCCCTGCTGTAATCATATTCGGAATGAAAACCTTCATTTTCTATTCTCGTTTCTCCGTTCTTTTCAACGTTTTCAATGTGCGAATACTTTTTAAGGACCTTTTCAATATCCTTAACAGTATAGGGTTTGGTCAGAAACTCGTTGAATCCACTTTGAAGACATTCCTGGATGAACGATTGTTCGGTATGACCCGACACTGCTACAATGAACTTTTTGTAATTGTATTTTGTTCTGAGAATACTTGTTATTTCAAGACCGCTCATACCCGGAAGATTTACATCCATTAATATTACATCATACTCGTTCTTTGTGGCTTTATCAATGGCTTCGTGTCCGTTTTTGGCGAGGTCATAGTTGAGATTAAAACCCTGCAGCAGTAATTGCATATATTCCTGGTTGAGTTCATTATCTTCAACAATGAGCACACTTCCTTTCTTCGCGTTAACCGCAGACGAAACACTTACATTACCGGAAGCATCTTCTTTTACCTCTCTGCATATCGGAATCTCAACAATATAGTCGTTACTATCTTCCGGTTTTTTTATTTTGAAATTGAGCAGCTTCCTGATTCCCTGAAAAGTAAGAATATCCATGTTATTTGTATCAGGATCTTCGTTGGCAATTTCTACTCCGAGTTTTTCTGCCTGTTGTTCGTAGCCTTTGATACTAACATGCACCGTGAAAAGATGTACTCTTTCTGATACAGGACGAATTTCCGCTTTAATATCGGAAGGAGAAATACCAAAAGAACTGTTTATACCTTTAATACACCTGAAGAGTAGTTGCATCAGTTCAAACCCGGAATAACCGAAACGGTTTTCTGTCTGCTGATCATATTCTATATTATCGGAAAGTGTTTCCCGGAGTAATTGTATAAGTTGCAGATATGTAAACGAATTGTTGTTGTACGCGAAATAACTTTCGTCGGCCGCAAGAAGCTGGCTCACTCTTGTAAGGGCATCTTTTGACTCAGGAGAATCTTCGGTGGTTACACACCTGAGAACATTTTTAAGAAGCTCGATCCACCTGGCATTATAATCGAATTGTTTTTTAATACGAAGCTGGTTATTTATTTTGAGTACCAGTTCCTCCAGATTAAAAGGTTTAGTGGCATAATCCACCGCGCCCAGTTCAAGGCTGCGTTTAATGGTTTGAAGATCGTTAAGCGCGGTGAGAAAAATAATAGGAATGGTTGACAATTGCGGTGAACTTTTTAAGCGTTGGCACACTTCAAAGCCATCCATTACTGGCATCATCACATCTAGTAGAATGAGGTCGGGTTTTTTACTTTCGATAAGAGCGAGCGCTTGCTTCCCGTTAAGCGCCGTAAGCACATTAAAATTACGGTTCTTTAATCCATTGCCAAGAAGCTTCAGGTTTTCTGAAGAATCATCGACGATGAGTATCTTTGGGAAAAACTCGCTCATGTTTTTTTTTACATTACTTTCAATCCTATCAGAGTGAGGTCATCTGTCTGCACTTCATCTCTCATCCATTCTTTAATTGCATGTTCATACGCCTTTTTCTGCTCGGTCATCGTTCTGTGTTTATTCGAATCAATGAGCCTGAATAAATTCTTCGTCATAAAACGTTTTCGTTTTTCGCCCCCGATCTGGTCGGTGATGCCATCAGAAAACATATAGAATGAAGTGTGTTTATCATAATCGACATGCTGTTTTTTAAATATTTTTTTACCTGAGCCGCCAAGGTCAAACCGGTTCCCTTTTATTTCTATCAGTTCATTACCTACAGTCATAAACAGAGAACGTTTAGCGCCCGCGAATTCAAGTATCCGTTTCTTTTTATCGAATACGCATACCGCTATTTCAAGTCCACTCTCCATTTCTCCTTCTTTCTGACGCAGTGTGTCTTTTAATCCCAGATCCATTTCGTGCAGAATTTCATCAGGCAAAGTTATTTTATTGTGCTTAATAATTCTTTCCAGCAACACAATGCTAATAGTAGTAAGTAAGGCACCGGCTACACCATGTCCGGTGCAATCCCCGAGAACGAAGAACAATTTGCTTCCCGAAGGGTATATCCAGTAAAAGTCGCCATTAACAATATCTTTTGGCTTGCAAATTAGAAAATGTTCTTCAAAATTAGAAGTGAATTCTTTTCGTGTTGGAAAGAGGGCGTTTTGCACATAACTGGCATATTCAAGGCTTTCCTTGGACTCGAGATACATCTGTTTTATTTCACGTGTATATTCCTGCACCCTTAACTCAAATCCTTTTTTCTCGGTAATATCCGTGCCGTTAATAAGGCATCCTATTACCTCCCCTTGCTTGCTGATAATGGGTTCGAACACATAATTGAACCAACTGCTGGTTTCGTTGTGAAGATACTGTTTTTCGAAACCCGAAACTTTCCCGGCAAACACTCCCTCAATTTTTCTTTTGAACAGGCTATGATCTTCCTGGCCAATGTAATTAAAAATATTGTCGCCAATGATAAATTTACGCTTCCCGAAAAGTTCTTCGCGGATATTGGCAATGGTGTTGTAGTTTACAATACGAAGGTCCTTGTTTAATGTGATGTAGGTATGATGAATGCTTTCGAACAGGGCGCGACCATGCTCCTGCGATAATTTAATATTAAGATGATTTTTTATCCTGGCAAGAAGTTCGAGGCGGTTAAATGGTTTGTTGATATAATCCACTGCGCCCATCTGGAAACCTTTTAAAGTGCTATCGCTGTCGTTGAGCGATGTTAAAAATAAAATGGGAATATCCTTTGTGTGTTTATTGTTTTTGAGCGTTTCGCATACCTTGTAACCGTTAATTCCCGGCATGATCACATCCAGCAGGATCATATCGGGAAGCTTTGATTCGGCAATGGAAATACCTTTCATGGGATCATGCGCTGTGAGAATATCATACTCTTCTTCTTTCAGGATCTTGGCAATGGCCCTGATGTTATCCATCGAGTCATCAATGATCAATATCTTTCCTTTCCTGAGAAGATTTACTTCGGTTTCAGTAGTTCTTGGAACAGTGGGTTTAATTTTAAGTTTTTCTATCATTACTATCAGGTGATCAGTTTTTTGAATCTTAAAAAAGTGGCATTCATCTTTTCAATTTCAAAATTTTCGGTGTAAGAAATAAGTGTTTTTACATAATCTTCCAGGGCCGGGGAGTCCAGAACCTGCGCATACTCGAGCAATTGGTTCGAAAAATCCTGGATATCGTCGATACTCATAAGATGAGATACCTCGGTCCAGTAGTCATAGAATTTATCTCTCAATTCAACTTTTACCTTGTCGCACAGTTTTATGCTTCCGGTAGTATCTTCCAGATTACTATCCCAAACAAAGTTAGAGCTGACAGAATGTTCGAGATACTTCGCAAGTACTTTCGCGAGTTCTATCCGGCTTATTGGCTTTCGCAGATAATCGTTGCATAATCCTCTTATATCGTCTTCGCTGTGCTTTAGCGCCGAGGCCGTAAGCGCAACGATCGGTACCTTATCATATCGTTTTTGTTTACGTATTACTTTTGTGGTAGTATACCCATCCATTACCGGCATCATCATGTCCATGAGGATCAGGTCCGGCTTTAATTTTTCAAGTTGTTCAATGGCTTCTTTTCCGTTTTCAGAAACAATCACATTCAGATTGCTAAGTTCAAGAAAACCTTTCACTACATCGCGGTTCGATTCAATGTCTTCCACCAGCAGAATAGTTTGTCTTTTAAATTCAAACTCTCTTTCCTCTTTCATCAGTTCTTCTTCTTCATCCACCGCCGAAATTTCAACATCACCGATAATCACGGTAAATGTGCTTCCTTTTTCCGGCCGGCTCTCTACTTTAATTGATCCCATCATGTTTACAAGACGGCGAGTAATAGCAAGACCAAGGCCTGTTCCACCGTATTTGCGCGTGCTCTGTCCGTCCTGTTGCTTAAAGGCTTCAAAAATAATGCTCTGCTGTTCTATAGGAATACCAATGCCTGTATCCTTTACTTCAAATACCAGGTTAACTTTACTATCGTGGATCATTGATCTTTCGTAACTGATGGTGAGACAAACTTCTCCGCGATCGGTAAATTTGAAGGCATTGCCCACGAGATTGAATAAAATCTGCTTTACGCGCGTTTCATCTATCAGAACCGTTTTTGGAATACCGGCAGAAACATTTATGTAATAACGCAAACATTTCTCTTCCGCTTTCTGCATAAATAGTTGTTTAAACTCATTCGCTAACGAATGAACATTTACAGGCACATTTTTAAGATCAACATGGCCGGCTTCAATTTTAGAAAGATCAAGAATATCGTTGATGAGCGATAGCAGATTTTTTCCACCGGTAAGAATTCCATCAATGTACTTTTCGTATTTGATCTCTTTTGTGTTTCCTTTTAAAAGTTCGGAGAAACCCAGGATGGCGTTAAGCGGCGTACGGATCTCGTGACTCATATTGGCCAGAAATTCAGTCTTTGCCTGGTTAGCTTTTTTAAGCTCCTGCAAAAGGCGTTTATTTTCTGTAACATCGGCAGAAACCACGTATACGTATTCCACCTGGTTATATTTCATGTATGGAATAAATTTGATGGCGTAAATTGTTTCGGGGCTGTTAATGCCCATCGCAATCATTTCGCCGTAATGCGTTTTACCATGCTCAAATGTTTTACGGATCCAACTATCAAATTTTTCTTTATAATTTTCAGGTACGTAATTAAACACGCTCGAACCCACTACATCTTCTTTGTTGTTCCACCTCGCTCTGTTAATATACCGGATCATTCTTTCCCGGTCTACAATAAATAAAAGATCCGGCGAATATTCTGAAATGATTTTCAGTTTCTGTTTTTCCTGTTCAAGTTCTGTTTCGCTTTCAATGCGGGATATCAATCCGCCTACCTGCTTAGCAAAATTTTCGATAATATTGCTATATCCTAATTCCTGGTCCTTGTCCAGTATAAGGATCATACTACCAAGAATTTTTCGCTTGCTGAAAATACCAACAGAATAAAGTTCGCCAAGTTCAAGAATACTGGTAACGGTTTTTCTTTGTTGCGCCGTTAAAAAGTAAGATTTCAGTTCGATTACATCGCGAAGGTTAATGAGTTTGCGGGACTGAAGAAGTTTAAGTGTTGGCTGAGTGATCTTCCATTCTTTCCCTATGGGATTAAAACCCATGACTTTGATGATCTCATCTAATTGATTACCTACAACAGATACAACGGCCGTTTGGTTCAAGCGCGTTTTGTCGTTGAAGCGGTTAAGTAACGTATATTTTGCTTCCGAAATAAGTTTAAAATCATTACAGATTTCCTGTAACGAAATTTCCGCCGAACTCAGGTCGAAATATTTCGACGTAATGTCAATCAGCAGATTCTGTTTGTGTATCAATTTCTCCAGGCTCTTTGTCTTAGGCATGTCCAATCTTCCTTTCTTCACTAAAATGGGTGTCAATCAAAGTGCGAAATTACCCAAAACCCCATCCGTTGAGATTCAGTTAAATCCCTATTTCAACCTAAATAAAAACCTTACTTTTTTTAAAGATAATTCTTAGGAAAAATGGCCCCTCAGCTGCCTTACTTTGCCTTTGTAAAACGGAACATGCAGACCACAGAAATAACTCAAGAATCTTATCTTAAGACAAAGGCCGAAAATGACCTCCTGAAGCAGGAAATTGAAGGGTTGAAAATGTATTTTCAGGAAATTGAAGCCACGAATAATCACCTCATTTCAGCTACCTGGCGCGAGCGGGACATGAAAAAGAAACTGGCCGAAACCATTGAAGAGCTTAACCAGACTAAAAAAATTGTAGAGAACCAAAATCAGAGGATCACTGAAAGTATTAACTACTCAAAAAAGATCCAGCAGGCCATAAACCCAACAGAAAACGACCTCAGGAAACAATATGCCGAAAGCTTTATTCTGTATCAGCCAAAAGACGTTATCAGCGGCGATTTTCCATGGCTGTTTACCCTTGGTAATTACACATATGTAGCGGCGGTGGATTGTACCGGCCACGGTGTACCCGGAGCCATGATGTCGATGATTGGCAGTCTTTTACTCAAAGACGTGGCCAGCTGCAATCAGGTATTGATGCCTTCCATGATCTTAAGAAAATTACATGAATCGGTTGTGGAAACATTGAAGCAGGATTCTTCTGCCAGCAACTCAAACGATGGTATGGACTTGGCCATGTGCTGCATTGATAATAAAAACAAACAACTCTTTTTCAGCGGTGCTCATCGTCCCTTATTTTTTCAGCGCAGCGGTGAAATCACCGTTTACAGCGGAAATAAATTTCCGATCGGAGGCATGCATTACAAAGGAAAAAATTCTTTCACCGATCAGGTGATCGATTTTAAAGAAGGTGACTCTGTCTTTCTTTTCACCGACGGATTACCCGACCAGACAGGCGGACCTGAAAAGAAAAAACTGATGAGCAAAAACGTAAAAACATTTTTTGAAGAACGTTCAGAAAAAAAATTCTCAGAGTTAAAAAATAATCTCGTGGAATATTTAAGTGAATGGAAAGGGAACAATAAACAGGTAGATGATATTTTAACAATAGGAATAAAATTTTAAAATGAACACAGAACTTACAAAAAAAATATATGACACAATGGTATCGCACCAGTTTGTGGTATCGATCATGGGAAACATTGACCAGCACTTGCTGCTCTCGCTCTTAAAAATTACAGACAAGAAATTATCAAAAATGGAAGTGGATCAGACCATGAAAAAAAGAATCTTTCATTTTATGATCGAATGCGCGCAAAATCTCTCCAAGATAGATAAGCACCAGGAACACCAGAACAACAGTATTTTCCTGATTGGAAAAAAAAATGAGGATTACATGGTTCATATCGGAAGCATTATTAAAAGTTCAGAGAAAGATAACATCATTGAAATTATTGAGCAGGTAAACGCTATTGAAAGCGACGAGATCAAAGCTAACTTCTATAAAGAATTAACGAACCACGAGATCGCGCAGATAAACCCTTTCCTTATCAGCTTACTTGGTATCTCGAAGCGTAACAGGGAAAAAATTCAGTATGAAAGCATTAAGGTAGACGAGCAAAACTACTTTCTTTCATTTAAATCAACCATTTCAAATCTAAAATTAACTGATGGAATCTACAATTAACATCTACGAATTATTTTCGACCATGATCAAACATAATGTGATTTTGATCTATCATGGAATGTTTGACCAGGAAATGATAAAATCGGTGCTTATCATGACAGAAAAAAAACTGGAGCAGGAAAAAGTGGAAGAAGCCCTGAAGAAAAAACTCTTCAATGTCATGATAGAGGGCCTTCAGAACGTGGCAAAACATCAGATGGTATTGAATCCTGAAAACCATCCTTTTTTAATGATAGGAAAAGACAGAGATTCTTTTAGTGTGGTAACAGGAAATTATATACACCACGATAAGATCATGATCGTGCGGGAAAAAATAGATAAGGTGAATTCACTTAACAAAGAAGAACTGAAAGAATATTACAAGCAGGCGCGTTTAAAAAGTGTGATCAGTGAAGTTGGCGGCGCAGGACTTGGGTTCATTGATATGGCCAGGAAATCGGGCAACAAACTCGATTACCAGTTCTTTGAAATGGATGCGAACCATTCTTTATTTATTCTTAACAGCCAGATAAGCCAATGAAGTAGAACAAAGTTCACTTCATGGCATTACATCAAAAATTATTATAACAACATAAAACAATGACAACACTCAAAATCACAGGAACAGAAGACACACCGGATATCGTTTATAGTCCGGAAGGAAACGAATTCGTTATTTCAGGGAGATCGTTACCAGAAGATGTAAGCAATTTTTATAAGCCGGTTTTCGAATGGTTAGAGCAACTTACCTCGACTCATGGCAATAGCCTTAAGTTTGTTTTCAAACTCGAATATTTTAATACAGCCTCTTCAAAAATCATTCTCGACATTCTTTTAAAACTTGAAGAAATTCAAGCTGAAGGAAAAAACTCCTTCAGTATTGAATGGTATTACACCGATGGCGATGATGACATGGTAGAAGCAGGTGAAGAATACAAGGAACTTGTAGAAATTCCGTTTAACATCTTAGCCGCTTAATATCATGACAAGTATTTCAAGACAATTGGTCGAAGAACCAGCGAACTTTAATTCAGCAGCTCTTTTTGAACTGGATGCAACCAACTCCACTCCCAAAATTGTACTTGATCATAAAAAGGGTAAAGTGGTAATTTCAGGAAGCTCATCGCCTCTTGCCCCTTCCAACTTTTTTGGCCCGGTACTCGACTGGTTTGCCGATTATAAAAAGCATGGAAAAAAAACATTAGACGTTTACATCATTCTTGATTATTTTAATACGTATACTTCAAAATTCCTGATACAATTAAACAGGGAGGCGCGTTTGCTTCGTCAGAAAGGAATTAAAACAAAAATTCACTGGTTCTGCGACAGCGAAGATTCTGATATGTACGAATTCGGTGAACTGATGAAAAATCTGAACAAAGGTGGCGTTGAATTCTGCTTTACTAACGAAGAAGCTGTGAGTGCCAAATGAGTGAGGAAATACTGAAGGCCCTGATGCAATTGTTCGCCATCATTGCAAAACAAGACGGCGTTTTAATTACTGACCATGAAAAATTCGTACGGGACTTTCTCTCCTCGCAACTTAGTGTTGAGAGGGTAAGCGAATATCTTAAACTTTATAACGAATTTCTTGACGGTGTAAAAACCGAAGTAAGCAACGGAAATACCGCCGAAAAATCGAGAACGTCGATGAAGGATTCGGTGCGCACGCTTGCCATCTGCAAAAAGATAAACAAGACGCTCGCCCAGAAACAAAAAATAATTGTACTCATCCGTCTCATAGAATTCTTCAAAAAGGACCAGCACAAATCATTGAACCGTACACAGATCGTTGAAGCGGTTGCGGATGTGTTTAATATTGAGAAAACAGAATTCAATGAAATAAAATCCTTCATTTTTGAAACTGAAAATGAAACCAGTGCCGGTGAAATTGTTATTGGCGACGAATCGTTAACGGGAAAATTAACCTGCCGGCAGTTTCTGCCTTTTAGTCACTACCACGGGCTCTGTAAATTTATATTTATCAGAAGCATCAACATTGTTGTGATGAAATATCATGGTCATGTTGAATTACACCTTAACGGGATTGTTATCAAGCCCGAAACCATATATATATTTCCGCAGGGAAGTAATTTAAGGTTGCCACAAACAACCATTTATTATTCTAACATCATTTCAAAATTCATTGGCAGCGATAATGATGAAAGTTTCAGTTTTGAGGCCCATATCGAAAATCATACTTTCCCCAATGGAAAACAGGCCCTGCACGAATTAAAGATCGCCGAAATGTCGGGTAATCTTGTGGGGATTATGGGCGCCAGCGGTTCGGGCAAAACAACTTTACTCACGCTTTTATCGGGACAAGAGAAACCTACAAAAGGAAGTATTAAGATCAATAACAGTGAGCTTGGTGATAAAGACGACGCTTTAAAAGGTTTTATAGGTTTTGTTCCGCAGGACGACCTTCTTATTGAGGATCTTACTGTTTTTCAGAATTTATATTACAACGCGAAATTATGTTTTAAGGATTTGAGTGATGAAGAGGTTCATTACAGGATCAATAAAACATTATTGTCGCTGGGGCTCGACGAGATACGTTCCATTAAAGTTGGTAACGCACTTAATAAAAAGATAAGTGGTGGTCAGCGTAAACGACTGAACATTGCTCTCGAATTGATCCGTGAGCCACAGATTTTATTTCTTGACGAGCCAACATCAGGTTTATCATCGAGGGACTCGGAAAATGTGATGGATCTCCTGAAAGAATTAACCATCAAAGGGAAATTGATCTTTGTTGTTATTCACCAGCCATCGTCCGACATTTTTAAAATGTTTGATAAGATGCTTATCCTCGATACAGGAGGATACGCTACGTACTACGGAAATCCAATTGAGTCCGTGATGTATTTTAAGAAAGTCACGAACCAGATCAACTGCGAAGTGGGCGAATGTTACGCCTGTGGCAGCGTGAACCCCGAAACGATCTTCAATTTACTTGATCTGAAAGAGATCAATGAGTACGGAACCTACACTGACAAAAGAAAAATTTCATCCATACAATTTTACCAATACTACAAGGACCATTTTTTAATGGCCTTTAATTTTAAAGGTATCCAGGCAAAACTTCAGAGTACGTTTAAATTACCGGGGAAACTGGTACAGACAAAATACTTTTTTCTCAGAGATGTCCTCGCCAAATTATCCAACAAACAGTATGTTCTTATTAATTTACTGGAAGTGCCGGTATTGGTGATGTTCCTGAGTTTTATCATCCGCTACACAGACACAACAAAATCAGAAACATTTACTTATTTCCACAATTACAACTTGCCGGCTTATGTATTCATGTCTCTTATCGCGGCATTGCTGGTGGGATTGACATTAAGTGCCGAAGAAATTTTCAAGGATCAGAAAATATTAAAAAGAGAAAGGTTCCTGCATTTAAGCAGGTTGTCCTATCTCTTATCCAAAGTAACTCTGCTGTTTAGTATTTCGTTAATACAATCGTTGTTGTATGTGCTCATTGGTCATTTTATTTTAAAGATTGAATTCAACTATTTCAACTTCTTTATCATGTTATTATCAGTGTTCTGTTTCGCCAACATTTTAGGATTGATCCTTTCGGCGAGCTTTAATAGTCCGGTTACTATTTACATTATCATCCCACTCATTATTATTCCCCAGATGTTATTAGGTGGCGCCATGTTCAACTTCAATAAACTGAACCGTTATTTTGGCGGAGGAAATAAAGTACCGGCGGCGGCCAACTTCATGATATCGCGATGGGCCTACGAAGGCATTGTGGTGGATATGCAGGTAAACAACAAAATGGCCAGGGAAACTTTCAGGCTGAACAAAATGGAAAGCAAACTCAACTACAAGCTCGTTTATTTCATCCCCAAGCTCCAGGAGCTCGTAAATAAAAACAAAGCCGAAGAATTATCACTGGTGAAAAACGAAATTGAAAAAGATTATAAGGAAGTTTCAAAGATCGGGTTCAAGGCGCAATTGCCCCTGTGCAAAGACACCAGCGGCGTTCTGAGCTATCTCGGAAAACTCAATGGATTTTACAACGCTAAATTCAATACTGTTTCAGACATGAAGCAGGAACAGATCACCAGGACCATTAAAAAATTTGGCGATAAAAAAATCTATGAAGAGTATAAGCAAAAATACGTGAACGACAAGCTTGATGAAGTTTGCACGGCGAGCCTCGAAAAAGAAAAGATCGTTATAGAAGATGGCAGGCTTGAACAGGTCATTGACCCGATTTACAGGGAGCCTTCGGGAAATAAAATTTTCGGGGCGGGGACACATTTTCTGAGCGCTACCAAATATTTATTCGGGAGAGAGATCAGCACCTTTGCATTTAACCTGATCGTTATCTGGGTGATTAATATTTCGCTTTTCGCGTTCCTGTATTTTGATGTACTTAAAAAAATAATGAACCGGTTTAATTAATCTTGTTTGGATGTAGACATTTAACCGCGCAGGACACATAGGTTTTATCTTTGCGTGCAGAAAGGAGGCCTAAGAACTTGCCAAAGGCAAATTAATTTAGAAACACTTTTCTGTAAATACCCAAAGGGTATTTCCTTTGTCTCCTTTAGGCAGTTTAGCAATAAAAAACCTATGTGTCCTATGTGGCTAATTGACTAAAATGATTTGGTTAAAATGACAAAACAAATTAAAATAAAACCCTTAGAACAAATAAAGAATATCATTATTAAAAAAACATACACTACACCCCATCTTTGCAATATGAAAAAAACATTATTCGTACTATCCGCAATCGCCATACTTACAAGCTGTTCAGAGAACGACCAGAGTTCACAGGAAAAACAACTTCTGGATTCTATTCCGGTTAACATGCAATCTGTTTCTATTTCAAGAGACATTCTTGACGAAATGATGCGTACGCTGCCTTCGCCCATCGAAACTGCGAATATGATCACGCAATCAAAAACCGAATTCAACAAAGACCTTCTTATCCCTTCAGAGAACGCTGACAAATTCGCCGACAAATACTCACAGGCCCTCGCGCTCGGTGGTTATGGTGTAGACTTAGGTTACCTGAATCTTAACAACAAAACCTTATATGTAATTTCATATCTGGAAGGGATCAACACCATATCAAAAGATTTAAAAGTTAGTCAGCTTCTTGATTTCTCGTTGCTGAATAACCTTGCCAAAAACAGGAACAATGTAGATTCACTCATCCGTATCTCCACCGAAAACTTTAACGAGATCGATGAACATTTACGTTCGCAGAACCGTGGCGACCTCAGTGTACTTATTCTGATAGGCTCCTGGATCGAAGGTTTACACATGTTCAACAACATTGCAAAGAAAGATCCTTCTGAAGATATCATTAAACGCATCGGCGAACAAAAAGTGATCATTGACAACATGTATGCTATTCTCGATAAACTGGAAGGCATTGATTATTACAAAAATCTGAAGAATGAATTACAGGGATTGAAAAAGACATTTGAAAAAGTAAAGATCAGTTATACTTACAAAGAACCCACTATGCAGGAAGTGAATGGAGAGCTGATTGTAGTGGATAATACAGAAACGAATGTGATGATCTCGAAAGATGTTTTGTCTCAGATAGACCAGGAAATTTCTTCTTTCAGAAACAGAGTATTCTTAACCAATAACACCGTACAATAATGAAATCCAACTTCCCGAAATACATGCTGGGCATCCTCGCTGTTTCAGGATCGCTTTTATTGCTAAGCTCATTCAATTTAAAAAAGGAAAAATGCAATAAAGAAAAAATGCTGCAGCAGGCTTATCCAAAACTAAAACAGTTTACGCTTATACAGGATTATCCGTTCTATCTCCGTAAAAAGAAGAAAAACGATCCGGTTGAGTACAGTAAACAAATTGTAACGCTAAACCGTGGGATACGTTATAAATTTTACGCGATCAGAAATGAAGAATACGATGGCGTTCCTATTGTATCTATTTTCAACAATGAAAAACAGGAATTCTTAATTGGTTCGACTTACAGCACCAACTTAAAAAGATTCTACGAAGAAATTGAATTTGAATGTAAGACCACCGGGAATTATTGTCTCTCATTTTCTTTCCTCGATGGAGTGGAAGGCTGCGGACTTGGCATCTATTCTTCCCTGGTGAAAGAATAGTCTTTACAAATTCCAAAAAACATTCCGTTATCTCTATGTTCTTGTGTTGTTTGTTGTGATACGGAATAAAAAGGCTCTCGAAAGGGGGCCTTTTTTTGTGGCGAGAACAGAGCTCAAGAAGTAAGATCAGGGTGGTGTCCATTTTGCTGACGCTAATACTTCTGTCCCGTTGCAAGAAACTTTCTAACTCTCCAAATATAAGCTGTCATTCTGATGAACGAAGGATCTGGGCTTTTGATAATTTTAAGATAATCTACATATGACTATTTGTTTAAGTATATTGTCACAAGTATTCTAACGAAATTAGTGGGCTTATATTGGGAGTATCGTCCAAACACCTACAAAGTATTCGTCGGTTATTCCGGAAAAAGAGTGGGGTTGTTTTGAGTTGATGTATGTGAGCTGAGTATGTCTGGGTTCAGACATAAAGTCAACAATAAGATAATGTTACCTTTTCAGACACACGTCTTTGATTTAAAAATGGATTCATTCAAGTTATGAACATTGAGTTTTTATTCGGACGAAAATTAAAAGTTATGAACTCTGTACATCTTCATGTAAGCTTACCTGAAAGTTGACCATTTAAAATTATAGTAAAAAGCTTAATTTTAAATGAAGAAACAATGAAAATCAAGATTTACAGAATCGCAGATCATAGCGGTATTAAAGAAACAAGAGTCAGGAGTATCAGTGAAGGATATCTGCAGAGAGCCGGGCATTAGTGATCAGACTTTCTACAAGTGGAAATCAAAGTATGGAGGGTAGATTTAATACTGGAAGTAAATCAGAAATGCTCAAAATAATCAAGCAGTAACTACCCTTCCGGTTTTTCTTCTCACGGATAAATAATCTGCGAATACAAAAAGTAATAATTATTCGGTTCAATAAAAGCAGGGTCGAAGTATCCGTTATTGTCAACGTTTACGGTAGCGGGAATTGATTCTATGGATGAGAATTTGATCAGGTATTCACCGCGATCGTGTTTCTTTTTGAAAAAGGTAGATGAGAAATGTCCGTTTAACATCACAGGTTTGCTTTCGGAATTTAAGATAATGTGAATATCATTAGTACTTGTGTCATTTACAAAACGTATCCTGATCTTGTTATACGTAAAGCCGTTCTTCTTTGCAATGAGCATGTAATATTTTTTATTGTCGAGCTTCAGTTTGTATTTTCCTTCAGCAGGATTTAATTCGTTTTCAGCTGAATCGCTTTCATTGAGCATGGTATATTTAATACCATCGAAAATTTTCTTGTCGTCAAATTTCAAAGTGTCATCAGCAATGGCTAAATGCAAAGGAACGTCTTCCGAAAACGCGTAAATGTCTTCGGCGCCTTTACCGTTAAAACGATCCGAACTAAAAAATCCACGGTTATTTTCTCCGTCAAATGAAATTCCGAAATCGTTACCGATAGAATTTACCGGCGGTTTTAAACTCTGTACATTATTCCATTTTCCACTGGTAAACGTGGTTTTAAAAATATCAAGCTGACCCATTCCCGGATGCGCGTTGGATGAGAAATACAATGTGCTGTCGTTATACACCGAAGGAAATAATTCGTAACCAAAAGTATTCACACTACTACCTAAGTTCACCGGCTCATCCCACGATCCGTCTTTTTTACGTTTACAACAGTAAATATCCGTCTTGCCATATCCTCCGGGTTTATCAGAGACAAAATACAAGCTGTTTCCGTCATGCGATAAGGCGGGATGAAAGGTAGAATATTTAGTATTGTTCATACTAAGATCGCTTGTTGGTTCGGACCAATTACCGAGACTGTCCTTCTTACTACAAAAGATTTGCAATAAATTTGTGATGCCGTTCTGGTCAACATCCCTTTTACCTTTAATAGTTCTTGTGAAATACATTTCTTCTCCACTCTTCGAAAAACAAATGCTTCCTTCGTGCATGCTGGTATTAAAAGCATCTACATTCTTTACTTTTTTGTCTACCGCATTTTCGCTGGCAAGTTGCGAAAGGTTCACCTGGAAAATATCCATACGCTTTACTTCGTTACCGCCATCAAAACTGATAAGCGCCTGCTTACTTCTATTTCCCGATGAACAGAAATATAATTTGTCGTTGAAGATCGTTGGCGCGAAATCTGATTCTTCGGTATTCACTAAGTTGACATTGGTCACTTCCTTTCCCATAGTTTCATCCAACCACATCTGGGCCGAATCGCAGGAGCGTAAATACACCGGTCCCATCGGATCAGTTGGATTAAGTTTAATATATTCCTGGAACTGTTGTTTTGCTTCTTCGAACTTGGCGCTATTTTTAAGTGACAAGCCATAGTTCATGTAATTAGCAGGATTGTTCTTTTTACGTTTTAAGATTTTTTTATATGTAGCTTCAGCGGCTTCAAATTCACCGGTAATACGATAGCAATCTGCGAGACGGGCCATAGAATGTTCCGCTACTTTTTTATTCTTTGCTTTAGCATCGGCCATGTAACATTTTTTTGCCATATCGAACTGGTTACGGTCAAAATATTTATCGCCTTTGCAGAGGATGCTTGTCTGCGCGCTTACATTGATTGTTGCGAACAGTACAAAAATTTTAAAGATTGTTTTCATGTCAGAAATAATAACGAGGGTGAATTTCTTTTTTAGTTGGAGGTGGCGCCAGCTTTACTCCATAAGAAACTACTATTTCATGGGCGCCGTTAGAGATCTGAGAGAACTTTGTGAGCGGATAATCGTACGAATAGGCGATTTTAAAATTTTCGGTAATGTTATATTTTACCATAACAAGAAACGCATTCTTAGTGCGAAACTGTATTCCTCCCGAAATTTTATCCTTGTAACAGGCAGTGAAATTAATATCGAGTTGTGTTGTGCTTTGCGGCTGCCATTTCAATAACAGACTTGGTTCCACCGACCATTCTTTTGATACGTCAAAAACATTCCCAATAAGAATGTAATTGTTCTTGTAAAGATGTGATAAAGGATTATCGATTTCCTTTTTATCGAATTTTGATTTAAGTAAATGATATAAAGAATAACCAACGTAGAACTGGCGTTTCTGGTAATGAAAACCAAATGAAAAATCGGGAACGGTTGAAGACGTTGCCTGCAGTGGAATTGCCTGATCGTTTCTTGCTGAGAGAACAAGTTTGTCGTAATTTATTCTGCGATTAAAAATTCCGCCTTCTAGTCCGGCCGATAATTTACCCCCGAAAAAATTCAAATGATACGAAGCTACTATCCCAAAATTAAAATTGTTGAGAATGGCTCGTTTGTCATTTACCAGTTTAAAACCAAAACCTAAATGTTTGGCTTGAATCGGCGCGTGAAAATTCACTGTTTGTGTCGAGAATTTATCGCCAAGCCCTGTCAGACTGCTGCGATATTTGATTGTTCCCACGGCCCAGTTAGAACTTCCTGCAAAGGCCGGGTTCACCAGCATTTTATCCTGTGTGTACATCGAGTACAAAGCATCCTGTTGCGCGAATGAAGAAACACCCGCAAGGCCTAAACAAAAAACTATAATCAACTTTCTCATTTCTGTTATCTTTTAATGAGAATGTAATCCTTGCGGGGTTTGTCTCCATTTCCAAAATCGAGTACGTAATAATATATTTCGTCAGGCAGTTCCTTACCTTTTGATGAAATTCCATTGAAGTTGTTTGTGTATGGCGCAGCAGTAAAAACCACATCGCCCCATTTGTTAAACACCATGAGTTTACTATCCGAATACTTTTCAATTTTATCGATCACAAAATAATCGTTCACTCCATCGTTGTTCGGAGTAATAGCATTGGGAACAGGAACTATCACCGTAATACGAACGCTGTCTGAAGTAACACATGAAAAAGCGTCGGTAATAGTTAATGTGTATGTTTTACTTTTTTCAGGTGAAACAACAGGAGCGAATTGGTCGCTGAATAAAATCAGGCTGTCATTTTTCCATGCCGGCCTTCCGTTTCCATTCCCATTCAAGGTAATTTTTTCATTAAGAAGAATCGTTTGATCATCTCCCGCAAAAGCTGGATTTACTTCAGGGACATATACTCTGAATGCAGGAGTCACCAGCGCAGGACAAACACCGTTCTTTACAACAGCTTTATAAAAAATTGTTTTAACCGAATTACTGATGATCATGCTGTCGTTGCTGTGCATCAGGGATTGCCAGTTGGTATTATTATCTGAACGCTGCCAGTCGAGCACTTCCCCAAAGTGTCCGCTCAGTATTAAAAGATTATTTTTTGTACCGAAACACAGTGTGTCATTTCCTGAAACAGTTCCTTCAACCGTATTCTGATCAATTTTAATAACACCGGTAGACGATGTATCGGTTGGGCATCCAGGTGTGTTGCTCACCACAGCCCGAAACATGGTAAGACTGGTTATGTTTGAATACGCAAGGGTGGTCAATGTATTTTGTACAATGGTCCAGTTGTTTCCGTTATCGGTTGAAGTTTCCCAGTAATTTATTGTTCCTGTTGAGCCCACGATACTTAAATTTCCTGTTCCGGAATTCATGCAGAAATTACCATCGCCTGTAATAGTTCCACCTTTTGCTGCAACGTGAATAGTAATTTTAGAAACCGTTGATGTATCGGTTGGAAAAGATCCGCTCTTTACAATGGCCCGGTACCAGGTTGTTTGAGCGAGATTAAAATAACTTTGCGTGGACGTTTGATTGCCGATGTTGTTCCAGGAGTTTCCGCTATTGGTAGATGCTTCCCAGAATAAAATCGTTCCGGTGTATCCGCTCAGCGAAATAAAACCCGCGTTACTGGATGTACAAAATGCTGTGGAGCCAGCAGTGGCTCCCCCGATCGATTGCGATCTGGCAACCGTAAACGTGAGACTAAAAAAAACAATAAATAGTTTCAGCTGTTTCATGACGAAATTTCTCCTACCCTTTTTTAAATCCTAGAATATTTAAACCACAACCCTTCTTATCTCCCTCGAAGTACGCCTCCACATAATAAACCCCGGTCACCTGGCAGCTGAAACTAATGCTTGGAAAGAACTTTTTATTTGCTTTTAGATAATTGGTCGCGACTAACTTTTTATTTCTGTCTAAAAAGTTCACGATCATTTTATTTCCTGAAGTGTTTTCGTCACAGATCACAATTTTGTAATTGGTTCCACGACTCAACACGTAAGAATAATTTGTTTTATCTCCTTCTTTTTCGGAGTGTATCTTAAATTTGGTAATGAATACAAAATCCTCGAGGGCGGGCGCGAATTTATTTAGTAATGCATCTTCGTTACAGGACGGATCATTTTTAAAAGCCGTAAGAAAAAAAGCCAGCAGTACTAAGATCCCGAGTGATTTTTTAAAGTTTCTTTTCATTTCAGTTCTGTTTTTGTTTATTGCGATACAAAGTTCCTGAAATTGCTCCTGCTCCTTTTTAATGAATTACTATAATACGTCTAAGAGAAAAACCTTAATTTTTGGTTAAAACTTCGGACAGTGTATCAGGGTAGTCTGTTTTTTAGCTCTTTTCTTTTTCATGCCGCATACCTGGTACGACATAGATACTTCATGTGTTCCCATGGTTTTTGCTGTTAGCTGTGAAATGGTAATATCGTGACTATAGCCAATTTTATATTTGGAGGTGTTGAATCCAATAATCAACGCAATTGCATCATGATTATCGTATCCAGGCTTATACGCTTTTAGAAAAGGAATCCCTCTGTACCAGAGTCCCAAACAGATATTTTTTTCATTGTAATACAAACCAACATCTACCTGGTCGAATTTTCTTTGTCCCTTATAAATAATAGCCGGAGTAATGGTTCTTTCTTTAGTTTCATCCCTGTCAGGTTCCCCGACTACAAAACTGGCTCCCATGTGAACACTATATTTTACCGAAAGATGTTCGTTAAGCGTATCGTAAAAAGGCACATGGCCCTTGTAGATAAAAGACATATCGGCCCGGTTAAAATGTGATAGAGAAGCGCCCATCCAGTAATTTTTATTTGTGTAAAGTAAACCTGTGCCGATATCGAAATAATTTCTTTTCAGAAGAGGTTCCTCCATTGTAGGAACGCTTCCGCCGCGCACGATCTGATCACCGAAATATAATTTATTAAAGTTGATGCTTCTAGATCCGAATCCGGGTTGAAGCGCCATTCTTAGTGAAGATGTTCTTGACAACATAGCCTCGTAAGCAAATGCCACTCCAACATAATCATTCCTGAGGGATCCGCTTCCTGATTCGTCGGAGCTGAACACCACTCCCATCCCCAGATTTTTATTTACGAAGTAATGATCAAAGGAACCAAGATAGGTTTTGTATGCTGTAGAAACTCCGATCCATTGGTTGCGGTGCGCAATCGAAAAACGCGAACAGGCATTCATTCCCGCAAACGCGGGATTCAAATTTGTTGGGTTAGCAAAATACTGAGTAAGATGTATGTCCTGCGACAAACAAACAGCAACTCTTAAAAAAATAAAGCTTAATAAAATTCTTTTCATATTTAACCGCAGAAGCCCTGCGGAGGCGGTTTCAATTTCTTTTAACGGATAAGTGTGAGATCTCCCATCTTATCAAAGATCTTCCCGTTGTTCAACTCTACATACGCTTTCCAGATGTAAACACCAACCGGAGAAATTTTTCCTTTGTATCTTCCATCCCAACCGTAGTGTACATCTTCCGACTCAAACACCATTTCGCCCCAGCGATTGAAGATCTGTAATTTATATTTAATTACTCCCGATGTATAAGGATGAAACACGTTGTTGTCTAAGCTCAGTACATTGTAAAATCCTCCCATGTCTGAATGCGCCGGTGTAAACGCGTTAGGAAACACGATATCGGCATTTGTTTCAATGACAGCGCGCGCCGTGTCTCTGCATCCGAAATCATTCTTAGCAACAAGCTCTACGGTTTGTTTACCAATAGTTGTGTATTGATATACCGGATGAATAAGTGTAGACGATTGTCCGTCGCCAAAGGTCCAGTTAAATTGCGTTGCACCTGTTGATGTGTTGGTACAGATCAGTTTATCGAATGGCAGATCGAAATACGTATCGTTAAGATTAAAATTAGCGATAGGCGTGTTGTAAACATTGATCACAATTGGAGTTCCTGCGTTCTGCGAAGTACAACCCGCATCGGTTGAAACTGTGAGCCACACCGAATATGTTCCACTGGTTGTGTAAGAATACGCAGGGCTACTATCGTTAGAAATTTGCCCGTTTCCAAAGCTCCAGTTCCACGACGTAATAGGATCGTTCGGATTTCCCGCAACAGAAAAATCATTGAACTGAATTTTTCCAGGGAGACAGATCTTTGTTGTATCCGATTTGATAGAAATAACAGGCTGCGAATTCACATCCACAATCATTGTATCAGAAATAGTTTTTCCACATGCATTGGTTACCTGCACAATATATCCTGTTTGAACAGTTGGTGTTACAATGTGGATTCCGGGAGATGCTCCTAAGTTATGGCTCCACGAATAAGAAACCGGGCCCGTGTTTCCTGAAATGGTAGCGCCGATCAAACTTACTTGTCCGGGACAAACCGGAGAAATTCCACTCACCTGTAAATTTGTTTTATCAAAATTGTAAACTACAATTCCCGACATGACTGAATTTCCTGCACAGCCATTCTGGTCGAAAGCCATAACAGTATAAGTTGTGGAAACAGAAGGACTTTGTGTCAGAGTTCCTGAATTAGTAATGTTTATCGGCATCCAGGAGTAATAGTAATTTCCTGCTCCGCCACCAGCGTTTGCAACAAGAATGCCATTCTGAAGATCGCAGATGGTATCATTTAAACTTACAAAAGTATTTACCTGTGTAGGCTGTGTAATGATAACCGAACTTGTTGTTGCACATCCGTTCGCGTCAGCAATATAAACTGTGTACGTTCCACCCGGAGCATTCGAAAGAACATTCCCGGTTTGTAAAGGAGAACTATTCCACAGATAGTAATATGGATTTGTTCCTCCCGCGGCCGTTACACTCGCGCTTCCGCTCCCGGTAAAACAAAGAGCGTTAGCCACGCCAATAATGGAAGATGAAAGCGCGGTTGGCTGGGAAACAATTCCTGCAATGGAACTTCGGCATTGGTTCGCATCTCTTATTGTTACCGTATACATTCCAGCAATTAGTCCTGTAATACCAGAAGTAGTCGCGGTGGTTGACCATGAATAAGTATATGCAGGGACCCCACCACTTGCGATGGCCTGAATAGCGCCATTGGTTCCACTGAAACACGATACGTTGGTGACAGATAAAGCCGATACGATCAGTAAGGTTGGTTCTGTGATCTGAACAGTTGATGTGCTCTGACAACCCAAGGCATCACTTACATTAACGGTATAAACTCCGGCAACTAATCCATTCGCAAAATCAGTGTTTCCGCCGTAAGGCGACCAGGTTATCTGGTATGGCAGCGTTCCCTGATTAATAGTAACCGAAGCAGCGCCATTATTGTAGCCATAACACATAACGTTGGTAAAAGAAGAAATTGCGGTAACAGGTCCTGGTGTATCTACAAGGCTGACTGAGAAATTCATGACGCAGTTCATAGCGTCGGCAACCTGAAGACTGTAAGTCCCCGGAGATAAATTAGAAATATTTGGTGTTGACGAATTGGCTGGTGTCCAGGTATAAGAATAAGATCCCGCTCCTCCGTTTATTAACGCAGCAATTGATCCGTTAGGTAAACCACAGGAAGAATTGGTTGGTAATAATGTTCCACTGATAATTGTTGGTTCTGTTATTGAAAACGAAACTGTAGTCTGACAATTGTTAATATCTGTAACAATAACATTATAATTTCCGGGACTAAGCGCGCTCACAGAATTTGATGCACTTACATTCGGGCTCCATGAATAACTATACGAAGATGTTCCGCCTGCCACATTCACAGTAGCACTTCCGTTCGTTGAACCAAAACAGCTTACAGAATTACTCACTGCTGTTGCAGCTAAAGCAGAAACAGGTTGATTAATTGTGATTGTTGTAAATGTATTACATCCGTTCGCGTCAGAAACAGAAACAGTATAGGAGCCGGATGAAAGTCCGAGAGCGCCCGCACCGTTACTCACCGAAGGCAACCACGTGTAACTGTAGTTTGGAGTACCACCGTTTACAGTAATACTCGCCGCCCCGGTTGAATTTCCAAAACAATCTACATCGGTAATGCTTGAAGATAAAACCGCAAGCGCTGGCGGTTCTGTGATCTGCACTGTTGCTGTTTGAATACATGAATTTAAATCAGTAGCCTGAACTGTATAAACATTCGATGGCAGACCCGTAACGCTGCTTCCGGCAAAAGAACCCGGTAACCACAGATACGAATAACCAGGAGTTCCTCCTGAAGCTATCGCGCCTATGGAACCGTCTCCACTTCCAAAACATGAAACATTCCCTGACGTGGCAGTTACCTGAAGAGGTGATGGTTCTGTGATTGGTTTGGTCATGCTTAAACCAATACAACCATTATTATCTACAACTGTTATAATGTAAACTCCCGCTGAAAAATTGGTCGCCGTAAGCGCGTTTCCGCCGAAAGGACTCCACGAGTATGTGAATGAAGGACCCGTTCCCCCGGTGAAAGTGGCTGTTGCTCCTCCATTAGAACCGCCGTAACAGGAAACATCTGTTGTGGTAACAATACTCACCCCGGGTCCGTTTGCATCATTGATAAGAACAACGTGCGTTGAAGGACAACCATTGTTATCTGTTACAATAACGGTATAAGATCCTGCACCAATGTTTGACGCGAGAGAACCTGTTCCTCCCGAAGGCATCCAGCTGTAAGTAAATGGCGGCGCGCCTCCGCTCGTAATTGAAATACCAGCGGCCCCGTTTTGCAGGTTACAGGTTGAATTTGTAAAACTTGTGATTGAAGAAAAATTAGCCGGCTGGCTGATGTTGATGGTGTTGCTTTGTATACAGCCATTCGCATCAGCAGTGAAAACTGTATAATTTCCGGCAGCGAGATTTGTAAATGGCGGAGAAATATTTCCCGGTAGTAAAGTGCTGGTGTAAGGCGCAACTCCTCCGCTTCCTGAAATGGAAATGGCTCCGTTTGAGCTGGCATTACAGATAACACTTGTATAATTAGCCACTACATTTAATGCGAGGGGCTGAGAGATAGTTGTTGTAACTGTGGTAATACATGACTTTGAATCCGCGACTATAAGAGTATAATTTCCTGCAATTAAATTTGACGCTGTTGGTGTTGTTATCATTCCCGGCAACCAGGTATATGAATAGACAGGCGTTCCTCCCGAAGGATTTGCCGTAACCGAACCATTGCTTCCCCCAAAACATTTTACATTTACTTTATTAATGATTCCGGTTGTGAGTGCTGGCGGCTGAGTAATTGCAATTACAGTTGATGTGGAACAAAGCTTAGAATCTTTTATAGTAACTGTATAAGTTCCACTAGACAGATTTGAAACAACGGCAGAAGTAAAATTTCCCGGGATCCATGAATAGGTGTAAGCCGGACTTCCTCCGCCTGCGGTTACTGTTGCTGATCCATTGTTAAGATAATTACAGGTTTCATGTGTAAGCGCAGTGTTCAACGTAAGAGCCGGGGATTGAGCAATGACAAGCGTTTTTGTTAACACACAACTTTTATTGTCTTTTACAATTAAAGTATAGGTTCCCGCTGTAAGATTCGTCGCGTTCGGAGTTGTGATTCCTCCCGGTAACCAGGTATAAGTAAACGGACTTGTTCCTCCTGTTACATTGGTTGTAACAGATCCATTATTTCCTCCAAAGCAATTTACGGTGGAAACAGTTTGTGAAATAGTGATAGATGCGGGTTGTGTTACTGAATAAACTGCAGCTGCAGGGCATCCTTTCGAATCCGTAACATCTAATGTATAAACTCCGGCTGCAAGATTTGTAATGGAAGTTGTTGTCTGATTTCCCGGCAACCATGTGTATGTGTATGGTGCTGTTCCGCCAAAGGCTAAAACTGCTAATGAACCGGTGGCCGATCCGAAACACGATACGTTCGTTACAGTAGAATTAATATTTAATGGAAGCGGTTGTGTAATATTTACAGTTGCATTGGATGTACATCCTATGTTGTTTTTAATTGTTACAGTATAAATTCCAGGAAATAAATTTGTAGCCACAGAACTTGTCTGAATGGGAACTGTAGTCCACGTATACTGATGTGGTGCAACGCCTCCGCCAATTGAAACAGTAGCGCTTCCGTTAATGCTATTGAAACAACTTACCTGTGTTGACGACGCGTTAACTGTTCCGGTAAATCCTGAAAAGAAAATAGTTGTTGTATCACTATCGGCCGGACAAGATCCGTTTCCTGTTGTAGTGAGAATAAGATTTACAGAGCCCGTGACTACCTCGGCAGGTGTTGGTATGTAATTAAGATTATTTAATGTAGTGTTGTTAGGACTGAAAGTGCCCGTACCTCCCGACCAGATGCCGCCGCTTGCGCCACTCACACTTGCATTGATAATCGCGGTTGGTAACTGAATACATTTCGTAATATTTGGTCCTGCGTTCGCAACGATTGGCGCAGTGTACGATGTTACAGTAACCGATTTATATACAGGCGGACAACCAGTCGCATCGCTTAATGCCACATTATACGTTCCGTTACCTACGTTAATGATCTGTGAAGGATTTACGTTGTTCCATAAATAATTGTACGGTGGTGTTCCCCCTGCTCCAATTGCCATAATGGTACCAGAGCTTTGAGAAAAACACAAAACAGGATTTGAAGGAACAATAGAAACAGAAAGTGTAGGATTGAAATATACTCTGAACGTATCGCATAAATTACTCGCCGCGCAGTTGGTTGAAGTTCCGCAGATCTTGAAATCTATAAATGGCGGGGGCGTTCCATAAGCTGTAACAGTATTGCTTAAACAACCAGCGGTACAAGCAAGATAACTGTTGTACGCGCCGGTTGCTCCGGGGAAAACAGATGTCCAGTTTGCCGAAGCCTGCGAGATTCCTCCTGCAGTTACAGTCTTTGCACATCCATTGTTAAGTGTCATATTTAAAACAGCCAGTGTTGGCGGCGGTTGGGGACAATTGATCACGTTGAATTGAAAATCGCGAAGCGTGTGTGAAAGGTAATTTCCATTACGGTATTCGGTAACTCTTATCCCAACAACAAATTGTCCAATCATTCCCGGAGTGCCGGTAATAACACCTGTTTGTGAATTAATAAAAAACGGACTCGCTCCTAAAGGATTAGTGGTAGTAAAACCAGGAAGAAAATTTACAGGAGTAAACACAGCAGTATTTCCGGGAAACGTTGGATCAAGAGGACCCGCGTTATTATCTCCGTTATACGGTGTATATAAAGAATAAACCAGCGAATCGCCGTTTGCGTCAGAGGCAGAATGATTGATCGTAAAAGGTTGGTTCACGCAGAGAAACAATGGAGGAAGCGCATTAAATACCGCGTTGCTGTTATTAAAAGATGACACAGTGTTGTTCGGAATATACGCGTAAAAACTTTCGCCGATACAGTTGCAGGCACTGTTAATATTCGTGAGTGATAAATTTCTTGCAGTAACCTGGTAGAACAAATGGTACCCGCCAACATTAGGGGGAAGATTATTTACAGTAATGCTATATGTCCCAACCTGAACGCATGGCATTGGATTTGGAGCTACTGCGCAGGGTGGCTGATTGGAAGGAACGTTGGCAACAGAAGCAAGCGACATATTAAAATCCTTACCTGGTGAAAAAGTGGCGCCCATATTTCCACGCACAGAAATAGAAACACTGTTAGGAAAACCTGCTGTACCTGGTCCGCAATCGCGGTAAAGTCGTAAACGTATGGTATAACTTGATCCTCCGTTATAAGTATAATTAAGTTCGCCGCCAACAATGTGGGTAGCAAAATTGCACAAAGGGAAAAACAAAAATGCGAACCAGATGATTACAATTTTTTTCATGCGTGAGATGTTCTTTTTTTGGAAAACAAAGTTCATCCACGAGGTGCCTTTAGGACTTAAGTATTATCCATGATTTTACTAAGGGATTTCCATTACCATGCCTTTATGAAATGCCCTACGCCACGTGCTTTCCGGATGAACATCAGTGATTTAAATAATTTAGACAGCAATGTCAGCCAAATTCAGATTCAGTAGATTTGATTAAGTTTGCAGTTGATTGCAGTAAGCAGGTAATGATAACTACTTTTAAAAGATTTAAATTATACTCTAAATTCTCGGATTGGGTTATTGGTGATTACCTCAACTCGGTGCAGGATTATTTTGAGCAGGCAAAGATCCGTATGACTTTTAATCTTGCTATTCTTAACTTCATTACTATTCTGTTACTTGTTGTAACCATGTACATACTCAAAACTTCTTTGTTTGCAGTTATCAATGGCAGCATTGGACTCTTAGCCGTTTTTATTGTGTTAGCCATCTTAAAATATTTAAAAAATGGAAAAGCGGCATCGGTATTTTTTTCGATCGTTATAATGACAGTCATTTCTACCGGAACTTTGTTTAACAAGGACGTAATTGGTTTAGGCAATTTGCTTTTCTACGCCACATCAGTTCTTTACGCTTATTTTACATTAGGTAAACGTTGGGGAATTGCTGTTTCTGTTGTTTCTCTTATCGTATGGACTCTTTACACCAAATTCAGATTGTATGATTACATGCATAACGAATCGGTTTATCATAACACCAACCCAATGATAGGTATTATAGCGGGTTTTGTAATGCTCACTTACATTGTTATACAATTTCTGAATCTTAAAGACTCCGTGGAAAACAAAATAAAGATAACCAATGTAGAACTTAAGCTTGCGAAAAAAGAAGTAGAGAGGGCGCTTCAGATCCAGGAACAATTTCTTGCCAATACGAGTCATGAGGTGAGAAGTCCGCTCAATGGCATAACCGGCCTTACCCGGCAATTACTTGACACGCCCATTTCCGAAACTCAGAAAAATTATCTCCAGGCCATTAAAACATCTTCTGATAATTTGCTTCATATCATTAACGATATTCTTGACGTTTGTAAAATACGGGCCAATAAAATTGAATTCGAAAAAATAACATTCGATCTTCGTCAACTGGTCAAAACACTACAGACTGCGCTTCAGCACAAAACAGAAGAAAAAGGTATCTACTTAAAATACACCGTTAACGATAATGTGCCTCAGGCTCTGATCGGGGATCCTGTGAGACTTTACCAGGTCCTGCTTAACTTAACAAGCAACGCTGTTAAATTCACAGAAAAAGGTGGAATACTTATTGAAATTAAAAATACAACAACAGAAAACATTCCTCACCTCGAATTTAAAATTACTGATACCGGCATTGGTATTCCTGAAGATAAACTGGAATATATTTTCGAAAACTTTACGCAGGCAGAAAGTGATACTAACCGAAAGTATGGTGGAACAGGTCTTGGACTCAGTATCTGTAAATCGTTAGTTGAACAACAGGGTGGAAACATTCGCGCCACCAGTACATTAGGATTGGGTTCTGTTTTTATTTTTAATTTAGAATTTCACCAGGGCGATCCTTCACAACTTGAAGTAAACATCGGAAAAAACCCGAACCTTGCTTTCGATCTTGAAAATATCAATATACTGGTAGTGGATGATAATCCTATCAACCGTCACGTAGCGCTACAGGATCTCATAAAATTAAAAGCGAAGGCAGATGTAGCCGACAATGCCGTTAATGCCTTAACTTATCTGAACCAGAAAAAATATGATCTTGTATTAATGGATGTTTATATGCCAGGGCTGACGGGGCTCGAAGCCACCAGCATTATTCGTTCCAATACAGCCAATCTTAATCATAAAACCCCCATCATTGCTTTCTCGGCATCAGTTAGTCATATTGAAAAAGAACGTTGTTTAAGCGCGGGAATGAACGATTACATTTCAAAACCTTTTGATCCTGAATTTCTCTGTGAAAAAATCCGGAAATGGACGAGCCATGCCACATCATCAGTTTCACCAATAGAAAAAAGGAAAGTCACTAATCTTGATTACTTAAGCAAAACGCTTGGTCTCAACCAGGACGGAGTTAAAAAAGTGGTAAGTACCTATCTTAAAACAGTTCCTTTGGATCTTGAACAACTGAACAAAAATTTTTCAGAAAATCAATTACAGGAAGTCTGGAACATATGCCATAAATTAAAACAATCTGTCAATTTTGTTGGCGCCACGGATATTGTTAATTTACTTTCGGAATTGGAGACAGAGGTAAAAAAAGAAACGATCAATGAAAAAACAATCGAACTTCTTGTAAAAAAAGCGAATGAACTCATTCAATTGTCTGTTCAGGAACTAAAAAATCAATAACACGTTTATTTTTATTCCTACATTTCATTTGCTTTTTTGAATTTTAACATTAAGATTATCAGCAACTTATGTTAATCTCCGAAAAAATCTTTTATCTTGTGTCCGGTTCTTTTAAACATGCTCGTCTTTATATCGAAATCAATTTATTAATCAATTTTCCTTCTACGCTAACTGCATGCCGTTGAAACTTCAGCGGTGGGGCAAGCTTCGGAGGATACAAAAAAAACAAAAAGAAAATGGAAAAATTCATTTATTTATTCAGAGGCGGACAAGCTGATGCCGCAAGTCAATCAGCAGAAACCATGCAAGCCGACATGCAAAAATGGATGACCTGGATGGATGGTCTCGGAAAAAACGGGAACCTCGCAGGAGGAGAGCCACTTCAACAAACCGGTAAACAGGTTAATGGTACCAAGAAAGTGGTAACCGACGGACCTTTTATTGAAGCTAAAGAAGCTGTTGGAGGTTATCTTATCATTAATGCAAAAAACATGGATGAAGCTGTAGAAATTGCTAAAGGTTGTCCCGTGCTTGAATCGAATGGAAAAGTAGAGATCCGTCCGATCCAGAAAATGGATATGTAAAATAATAAGCAAGGCGGATATGATTTGTCCGTCTTGCTTTTAAAAAAGAAAAATGGCAGAGGTAAATGTAAAAACAGAAACTATAATTAATTGTCCGGTTGAAAAAGTATTTGCTTTTGCCACCGAACCTGAGAATGCTCCGCAATGGTATGTGAATATTCATTCCGCCGAATGGAAAACACCAAAGCCATTAGCGATTGGATCCAGGATTGCTTTTAAAGCAAAATTTCTGGGTAAGGAACTGGCTTACACTTATGAAATCAAAGAACTGGTTACTGACCGGAAACTAGTCATGAGTACCGCACAAGGACCTTTTCCAATGGAAACCACTTATCTCTTCGAAAAAGAAGACGTTACAAAAACCAGGATGATACTCATTAACCGCGGAGTGCCATTAGGCTTTTCAAAGTTATTTGCTCCATTTATGTCGCGAGCCATGAAAAAAGCAAATACAAAAGATCTTGCCCTATTGAAGCAACTGCTCGAAAAACAATCTTCCTAATTTATTATCTTGTGTGTGATTGGAAAACAAACAGGAAGTAAATAAACTCATTGATCATTTATTCCGCCACGAAGCCGGGAAAATGGTTGCTGTTCTTACACGCGTATTCGGCTTAAAAAATATTGAACAAGCCGAGGACATTGTTCACGATACCATTTTAAAAGCTTTAGAAACCTGGAGATTCGGAAACCTTCCCGAAAACCCGCAGGCCTGGTTATACAAAGCCGCCAAAAACAAGGCCATTGATGTGCTGCGCCGGCAGCAATTAAAATATAAAATTGATAACGATATTGCTTATCTGTTAAAGTCGGAGTACACCCTCGCTCCTACTCTCAATGAAATGTTTACCGAAAATGAAATCAAAGATTCGCAGCTGCGTATGATGTTTGCCTGCTGCCACGAATCTTTCGCTACCGAAGTTCAGATCACATTAATGCTTAAAACATTGTGCGGATTAAGCACCAAAGAAATCGGCAATGCTTTTTTAAGTAATGAAGAAACGATTGGTAAAAGATTATACCGCACGAGAGAAAAAATCCGTGAAGAAAATATCACGCTCGACTATCCCGGAGCGGATGCTATGACACAACGAACAGATGCCGTACTCAAAGCATTGTATTTAATGTTCAACGAAGGATACAATTCTTCTCATCCCGAAAAATTAATACGTGAAGACCTCTGTGAAGAAGCCATGCGCTTATGCATTATTCTTTCAGAAAATATAAAAACCAATTTACCCCAAACCAATGCCCTGCTGGCCATGATGTGTTATCACGTATCAAGGTTTAACGCCCGTCTCGATGATAAAGGAATGATCATCCTGCTAAAAGACCAGGACCGTTCACAATGGAACTGGTTTCTGATTGGAAAAGGAAATGAGTACCTCGATCTTTCTTCGTCAGGAGAAATGCTTTATGATTTTCACATTGAAGCCATCATCGCTTATGTGCATGCCAATGCTAAAAGTTATGAAGACACTGACTGGAAACTGATCCTGGAAATGTATACGCATTTACTGAACAGAACCGGAAACCCAATGGTGCAGTTGAATCGTTGTCTGGCATTAGGAGAAGTACAGGGGTATGATGTGGCGATAAAGGAACTTTTATCTATGAAATGGTTTGGTGAAAACTGTTATTACAACAGCACTCTTGGTGATCTGTATTTAAAATCAGGAAATAAAGTCAAAGCCAAAGAACATTTAGG
>JAJONO010000086.1 GCA_021323535.1 Bacteroidota bacterium | reverse complement strand
AAAAAAAGCCGCTCAATTTCTTAAGCGGCTTTTTGATTATAATTTTATTGTCATTAGAACGACAGCATTTTCTTTTCTTTGTGTTTTTTGATCTGTGATCTTAGAGCGTCGCACACCAGGTCGGTGGCTTCTTCGAAAGATGCACATTGTTTCTTTGCAAAGAACTCGTGCCCTTTACCTAATATTTTTACTTCACTAATTTTGTTGGCACTTGAATCGTTTTTATCAAGTCGCAGTGTGACCTCGCAACTTATTATTCCATCGTAAAATGTGTTCAACTTGGTTACTTTTTCGTTTACAAAATCTAACAGTTTTCTGTCGGCATCGAAATGCACTGATTGAATGTTGATTGTCATGGCTTTTTCCTCCTTTATTTTATTAATTGCCCGATCTTGGATGGGCTTGTTTATAAGTCTTCTTCAGTTTATCTATCGTATTGTGTGTATAGATTTGCGTAGCCGATAAATTCGCGTGACCGAGTAATTCTTTCACCGCATTAATATCAGCTCCGTTGTTTAATAAATGTGTAGCAAAAGTGTGCCGCAGAACATGCGGACTTTTTTTCTTATTTGTGGTTACAGCCCCAAGAACTTCTTTCACAGTTTTAGTGACGTGTGAAACGCTGATTTGCTTATTTTGGGAGGAAACCAATAAATAAGGGTTAGTAAGATTTGATTCTTTTTTTACGTTAAGGTATGTTTCCAGGTTTCGTTTAAGTTCAAGGCTAAATGGAATGATCCGTTCTTTGTTTCTTTTCCCAAGGACTTTCAGTTGAAGGTTAAAAAGGTCAATATCAGAGTCTTGCAAACCAAGTAATTCTGCACGACGAATTCCGGTCTGGTACAAAATATCCATCATCAATTTATCTCTCTGACCATCAAAGCCTTCCTTAAATTCATAGGTGTTGAAAATTTTTTCGGTCTGACTTTCATCCATGAAAACAGCCAGCTTTTTAGGCGCCTTAATTGTAGAAACTGTTGAAGCAGGGTTAATTTTAATTTCCTGATTTTTAAGCAAATACTTAAAAAATGATTTTAAAGCGCTTAATTTACGATTGGCCGTACGGGCTGTATCTCCTTTATCAATAAGACTGGCTACAAATCCTCTGATATGATGCGTTTTAACATCAACAGCAGGAATTTCGCCGGCATCTTCGTTTAAAAAAGTAAAAAATTGCTCGAGGTCGGTTTGATAGCTTTGCGCAGTTAATGCGCTGCTTCGCTTTTGCAGATTGAGATGGGAAATAAAATCATATACCGCACTATCAACCATAGAAAATAAAAAATCCTAACCTAAATTTAGTCAATTCGGGTCAGGATTGCAATATAAAAAACACTAAAACTAAGAACGGTTATCAACTATTTTTCAATAGCACCGATCTGTAATTTTTGCTTGTAAACAGCTTTAATTCTGGTTTCGCGAAGGCGGATAGAAGGCTTGGTGAATTGTTTACGTTCACGTAATTGCTTTACCACTCCGGTTTTTTCAAACTTCTTTTTGTACTTTTTTAAGGCCTTTTCAATGGTATCGCCTTCTTTAATCTGAACTATTAACATGTTAAATTTCTTTCTTAATAAATTAGAGGGGCAAATATACACAATTAAATCTTAATTCTCCAAAAAATACCCCTTTAATTCCCGCAAAACCCGCAATATTATTAACTTTGGGGCCTATTTTGACCCTGTAAACCCGGTTTTATGCGTAAAGACAGCTTCCCGAAATTTAAAGCTTTATTAAAGAAAGTCGATAATGTTGTCATTGTTACACATTGGAGTCCGGATGGAGACGCCATGGGAAGCAGCCTGGGGCTTTACCATTACCTGAAAACCCTCAAAAAAACGGTTACAGTGGTAGTTCCCAACGAATATCCCGATTTTCTTAAATGGATGCCCGGCGATAAATCGGTTTTGGTTTATGAAAAAAATGAGGCTAAGGTGAACAAACTTCTCGCGAAAGCCGGGGCCATTTTTACCCTTGATTTTAACTCGTTTAAACGGATTGAAAAGCTTGGAGAAGAAATTGCGAAAACTTCCGCTCCTAAAATTCTCGTCGATCATCACCAACAACCTGATACTTACGCGTCGCTTTATTTTCATGATGTAAATGCCTGCAGTACCTGCGAATTAATTTACGATCTAATTATTGGTCTCGGTGGAAAAAAACAAATCGATAAGAAAATAGCAGCTTGTCTCTATGTTGGTTTAATGACCGATACCGGTTCGTTTCGTTATCCGAGTGTGAGTTCAAAAACGCATACTATCATTGCGGAACTATTGAAAACAGGAATTATTCCAAGCGAAATACATTCTGCTGTTTATGATACCTATAGCGAATCGCGCATGAAACTTCTTGGTTACGCGCTCAGCGAAAAAATGACCATCCTTGAAGGATTACCTGTAGCTTATATCGCGCTCAGCGAATCAGAATTAACACGATTCGATTATAAAAAAGGAGATACAGAAGGTTTAGTCAATTATCCTTTCTCGATCAAAGGAATAAAAGTCTGCGCTCTTTTCAACGAATCGGAAGGCGGAGTAAAAACCTCTTTTCGCAGCAAAGGAAAAATTGATGTGAACACATTCGCGCGCGCGCATTTCAATGGCGGCGGACATATTAACGCTGCCGGGGGAAAGAGTTACGGCAGTCTTGAAGATACAGTTAAAAAATTTATCTCTCTTGCTAAAGACCTCGTGAAATAATGTTTGGTTCGCTGGCTGATTATTTTACCCGTTCACGCATCGAAAAAGAAAACCCGAAGCGTCAGAAACAATTTCTCAGTTGGGAGAAGATCGATAAGATCGTTCTCGTCATCGATAATGCTTCTTCGTTAAGCAAACACGAACTCGATAAATTCATTGACAGTACAAAAAAAAATATTGAAGTGCTTTTTCTGGAACCAAAATCAAAACAGGCTTCATATGGGGATTGGAAATGTCTCACAAAAAAAGAAAAAAGTTTCCTGGGACTTCCCACCGAGCAGGTGTTCTCTGATCTGAGAAACAAAAAATACAATCTTGTTATCAATACAGCTTTTGGTCATTCGTTATACGCCGCTAATCTTATCTCCGCTATTCCCGCCGATTTTAAATGCGGGGCCAATAATCTTTACGGAGAGCTGGATCTTATCATTGAGAAAAAAGATCAGAACATTGTTTCCTATCTCAAAGATGTGATAAAATATCTGCAGATGATCCGTACCACTTAAAATTAAAGTACTGAAGTTTGGAGCCACTTTTAACGCAGATCTCACAGATAAGATCCCTTTAAATTTTTATTGATTTGTTTTTGATACTACAGGAATTCAACACGTATCTGAACACGTTCTTCGTTGGGATTGCTTAAAGAAATGACTTTTACTCTGTCAGATTCTTTGTAATATTCAGCAATACCTTTTATAATTCCCACTGCAAGACTTCCCATTTTTCTCTTCGAAAAATAATCAATGATCAATAAGTTGTCGTGAACCCTTGATACGTTCAGTACCGGAGGATTAGCCTTGCTTTCTTCTTTTCTTACGGCCTTGTGAATAACGAGTTCTGTGTATTCAAGTAATTCAAATGTTTTCCAGGAAGGATCCACATAGTTTTGATACATTTTCATAAGTGAAGGCACCATTTGTTTACCAAATTTTTCCTTGAGTGTATCTTCAGAAAGTCCTGTAAGTTCAGAAGCCTTTAATATCATCCTTTCCAGGTCTGATAAAGGATAATTCTCATGTATGTTGTATGTTTTTTCTTCCAGTCCTGTTTCGCGTAAAAGGTAATCCCATGTTCCCTCTTTATATTCATTCGCAAATTGTCTTAGTAACAAAAATATTGAACCATGAACGTTGATCGTACTTTCCATTTAAACCATTTTAATTAAGAGGGGATTCTTCATGGGTAGTAAATATACGAAAAAGAAAATCCCGGATTCATTTGAACTAAAAATATGTCCCATGGGACATACCGATATCACTGCTTGTATTTTATTCTATCATTTTCCGTAATAAAAATAGCGGACAACTTTAAATTATCCGCTATAAAATTTTTAGGATCTTTATTTAATTTTTTGAAGAATAAATTTGCTTCAAAAACTCTTTGGCTGACGTTGGTTTTCTGCCCAATAGGTATTCCAGATCAGTTTTTTGTACTGAAAATTCGCCCAGCTTAATGGCTTCGGCAAAGCCCGCAAACATTCCAATATACTCAGTTGGCACACCTGCTTTTGACAAAGTTTCTACATACATATCTTGTGTAGGGCTTATGTAATTTACTTCTTTGCCTGTTACTTCTCCTATCCTTTTTGCGACTTCTCCCATAGAAATATTTTCGGTATTGCTAATAGCATACTCTTTATTTTCGTGACCTTCGCTGATCAGTACATTCGCTGTTGCTTCTGCCATATCCTGTCGTAAAGTAAAAGCCGATTTAGTTTCTCCTGCCGGGTAAAATATACCTGTTTCTACAACTTTTTCTCCTATAAACATTGGTAATATATCAAGATAAAGATTGTTTCTGAAAATGGTATAAACCATTCCGCTTTTTTTTATTTGATTTTCGGTATCAATATGTGACTGGGCAACAAATGTAATTGGCGAAGTTTCTGTTTCGTTTTTACGCTCAAAACTGGTGTACAAAATATGTTTTACTCCTGCTTCTTTTGCCGCGTTTACTGCATTTTTCTGTTGTTTTCCACGATTTGCAATATCTGAACCCGAAACCAATAAAAGTTTGTCCACTCCCGTAAAGGCCGTGACCAATGAAGCATAATCATCATAGTTACCAATTTTCAGGTTCACACCTTTTGCTTTTAATTCTTCGGCTTTTGCCTCATCTCTTACCAAAGCTGAAATTTGCTTTGCCGAAATTCCTTTTTTTAATAGAAAGTCAATTGTTGATTTTCCAAAATGTCCTGTTGCTCCTGTTACTAAAATCATTGTTTTCATTTTTTTTGTTAAATATTATTTTGATACTTCAAAAGTATTTACATTTGATATACAAAAGGTAGTAATATACCAAAGTATAGTACTATACTTTGGTATACTAACAATTTAACCAAGCGCTAAAATGGAAAAAACAATGAGCATAAAAGATGTAAAAGCCTGCCCTATTCAGTTTGTTCTTGCTGTGAATGATACATTAAATGTAATTAGTGGTAAATGGAAATTACCTATTATTGGCTCAATAATGTTTGATAAGAAGCGATTTACAGAAATACAACGAAATATTCCGAAGATTACACCAAGAATGTTGAGTAAAGAATTGAAAGATTTAGAAATGAACGGAATCGTGATCCGAACCGTTTACGATTCTACACCTGTATCGGTAGAATATGAATTGTCGAAATCCGGAAAATCAATTGGTGAAGTTTTGGATAAGATGATTGAATGGGGTTTGCAACACAGAAAGTCTATCATTTCAAAGACGTAATCTTCTACATCCGCCTCCCCCCCTTATAATTAAATTTATTTCTTCTCGCAGAAATAGATCATCTCCCCTGCCGGTAATCTGTAACGATCGATGAGTTCAGGTTTGAGTGTGTTTACAAAATTATCTACAGTCACTTTAAATCCCGCCGCAGCGAGTTTGTCTTTATAATCGAGGCCGAATAGGCGAACATGATCTTTTTGCCAGAAATGTTTTTCACGCTCTTCGGGAGAGGTAATAGATTTGTCCTCGTAGGTTTTTTCACGTGTTGTATCGAGTGGCACCTGAAAAATGCCCCAGCCGCCCGGTTTCATGATGCGGTAAAGTTCGCGCATGCACTGGTCAGCGTCTTCAACGTGTTCCAGAACGTGGTTACAGAAAATCACGTCGAAGGCATTGTCATCAAAAGGCGCTTTATGAAGATCGAAATGAACATCCGCGATAGGTGAATTATAATCGCCTGTTGTGTATTTTAAATTGCTCTGAGCTTTAAATAATTTATAGAAACACTGCTCGGGTGCGATGTGAAGCATGGTATGAGGCGCCGTAAAAAAATTTGTTTTTTCTTTCAGGTATAACCATAAAAGACGGTGGCGCTCCAAAGACAAACTTCCGGGACATAATACATTTTTACGCTTGGCACGGCCGCTGTATCCATATGGAAGAAATTTCCTGTAAGTTTTGCCTGTGATCGGATCTTCGTAACGGTTCCCATAATACAATACAGGAGCCATTTTACTGAATATTAAACTCAGTTGAATAAGAATGGGGCGAGGTATTGTTCTTAAAAGAAAGTGAAACACGTTTTTTTATTGTGACTGCAAAATTAGCTCTTTTTTGGTAATGAAAGCTGTTTTATGAAGAGTTCTTTTAAAAGAGGGAGCCCAAGTATAAAGATCATTATACCGCCATTGCGCGACCATTCTATCCACATACGGTACTGGCCGGCCCAGTATTCGCTGATATAACCATTATATGTTTCAAGATAGGTTTGCCTGATAAACTCTGTTTTATTCACATGAAAAAAGGTGGAGGATGTGCCATAGTAATCGTGACTATAATAGTCGTAATTATGAAAGACGTTGGTACTGAAATGTAGTATGAACACCGTCATAAGCGGCGCAAACATGAGCATAAGATAAAACACCTGGTTAAACACATTGAAAACCGGCCTGAAGCGTCGTTTTTCGCGAATCGTAAAGACAAGTGTGATGGCTGAAAAAATAAAAAGTAAATAAAGTCCCAGCAAAAAAAAGTACTCGTCCCTGATGTGGAAATAGGAGTTGTGTCTTAAGAGTTGCGACAGTATAAAATCAATGATACAATATACACCAATGCCAACAAGTGTTATAAGAAAATACTGCCAGTACGTTTTCTTAAAAAGCAGGATCAGCATGGTTACAGCGAGTACGCAGTAAAGCATCACCCAGAAATAGTCATCGGTAAAAAGGAAAAAAGTTTTAAACTTTGCTTCTGTCAGGTTTGCAAAAACACGGTCCAATGTATATTCTCCGGAATCATAAAAATTGATTTCCGTATCCAGCACAAATTTCTGTTTTACCCTGTTCACCCAACGTTCGGCCATTACGTCAGCTGTAACTTCACACACCCAACCGTACTTAAAAGCTACCCGTATATAGTCTTCCAGCTTCTTTTTCACTTCAGCTTTATTGGTTGAAGGGGTATACAATTTATTAAGCTGATAAGCTGTGAGGAGTTTTGGAAAGCGAAGGGAATCGTAACGCATCATCCAGGGCGTAAAATAATCACCTTTATTATAATCAACATGCCTGAGTGAATAATAACTAACTGTACCTGAAGTATCCCTCCATGAATAAAAATATCCATTCGAATTAAGTGTATAAGGATCGGCAATATTAAGTGTATTGAGATCTTCTATAACTTCTTCATCGGTGTACATGTTAGCGACCCTTGATTTAAATACCAGTTCAAAGGGCCATGGTGTAAGAAGGAAGAACGTAACGGCGAACGATACTAAGATAAAATTTGCGTATTCATCCAAAGGACCTTTTCTCCCGTAACGTTTTTCCTTATTGAAAATAACATGATGGTAAACCCATGGACAAAGCACAAACAAACCCATAAGCGTTGTAATAAAATACCAGAGCTCATAGGGTACATCAAATCTGATATCTATTGGAATTACAAAGCCAAGTAATGCCGAAATTCCCCACAGAATGGCGCCACTCCACAGCACATAATGGATCCTGCTCATCCAAAGGACAGGATGATTTTTGAGCAACCATGCATCAAACTTATTTATAAATTTTGGTGATATGAATCTGAACATGGTTAAATGTCTTTATGGAATAGTTTTCGTGTAGACTGACTGATATCGCGGATGTAATTCAGATCTAATTCTCTTTCCCTTAGAATATTGGTAACAGTATAAATATTGCAATTGATGCTTGTTGTAACAATAAAAGAGGTGCCGGCATTCTCTACTTTGAATTCAGGGAAATCCACGAAGCATTTCACGAGGGTATCAAGATCAAATTTACCCGACAACTCGAAACTGTTTTGCTGGCGGTCGAAAGCGAAATCTTTCTGAGAACCATTATACACTGTTTTTCCCTGACGAATAAAAATAATATTATCGGCCACGCGCTCAATTTCATGAAGGTTCTGCGAACTGAGAATAATACTTACAGGATGCGAAACCGATTGTGTAAAAAATTTAAGATCCTGCAAAAAGAGCTGTTGCGCGTTGATGTCAAGATTCGCAAGAGGCTCATCAAGGATCAATAGTTTTGGTTTCCACAATAACATCTTAGCCAACTCAAAACGCAAACGGTAACCGCTGGAAATTTCTGTCCATTTAAGATCGCGGAATTTATCGAGACCCAAACGGTAAAGAATATAATCAATGTGATTATCGTTTTCGGGCCCGGTAAGATTATGTATGGTGGCGTAAAAACGGAGATTATCTAACAATGTACCGAACCAGCGATCGATACGTTGCGGAATGAAGGCCAGATGACTTTTTGCTCCATACCAGTTGTTGACATGAAGCGCGGGATATAACAGAGTACCTGTATCGCTGCTGAGTTCACCCGCTAGAATTCTAAGCAAGGTTGTTTTTCCATTGCCGTTCTCCCCTACCACGCCGGTAATTTCTCCGAGCCGGAGTTTTACATCCAGAGGATGAAGTTTAAACGGTGTTCTTCCGCGACTGAATTGTTTTGAAAGGCCATTAGCGCTGACAAGAAGTTCTTCGGAGACAGCGTTGTATTTTTTATAGGAAAGTTCTTTGCTTTTAAATTCTGTGATCAATTGCTGAGCCATAGCAAGAGCCTCTTCGCCAATGACACCACCTTCTTTATTTTCTGAATTGAGGTAGGTCCGTCTTAAATTAATAATCTCGCGGCGGTTTGAGTCGCTCACATTAAACTCTTCGCAAAAATCCATGAGTCTGCGTGTGAGAAGGCTGTAGTCGCTGTGTTGCAGACTGGTTTCAACTTCGTGTATGAGTTTTTGCTGGAGCATCTTTGTTTCCTGTTTCTTGTTTCTTGTTATTAGTTATTATTTATTAGTTGGTCTGAACAAATAACTTACAACGAATAACTCTTGTTCTTATTGTTCCTTTCCTGCTCCGCCCAATCTACCGGCCAACCAGGCAAAAGGTAAATAAGCCAGAACAACATCGGTGATCATGAACCAGGTTGGCGCAGGAATCATGAAACAGTTCATAAGTCCCCCGAAAAAAAACACGAAGCCGATCGTGAGCGCGAAACGCATTTTATTTCCCGTAGAAATTTTTGTAGCTAAGTAGGCGCCAACAAGCGTTCCAAGAGCATGTGCCAGAAAAGGAAAAATAAAATGTTTGGGTTGCATGAGATGCATTCCCACTGCGAGTCCTTCCGCTGTGGTAACATCTATCCCTTCCGGCACAGGAATAAGTTTTGGGCCGGCAATGATAAGCGCCATATTTACTACGCTTCCTACCACTAAACCAACTACAACTGCTAAAATATTTCGTATGATGGGTTTCATCTCCGGTTATTATTAATGTGACACTAACTTATTAAAAATGCGCCTCAAATACAAATTACTTTTGAGCAACGATTGTATGCATTCCATTTGTTTCTTCTCTGTAAATAATTTTCATTCCCGATCCTTCAAGATAATTACAAACTTCTATTGGAGAAATACGTACTTTCCGGTAAGAGCTTTCTGATCGCTTCCAATCATTGTTTATTTTTTCATTAAAGATGTCGGTAACCAAAACATGCTCCTCTTCGTATTTAAGAATGCAGGTCAGTTGCCTGGCTTCATCGCTTTTTACCGGAATGGTTTTAGTATCGCCGGCGCTTGCCGGAGAATAATCGCGGAAAGAAAGAATGACTTTACCATTTTCGACAATTGTTTCAGCGATTTGTCCGATAAAATTCTTTATATCTGTTTTACTATCGAGGTGCGTTAAGGTGTCTCCCATGCATAAAATCAATTCAGGTGAATTACCTCCGAATCTTTTTACATTCCTGATATCGTCGTTTATAATGTTTACCTGATTATTTTTTACATTGACACGGAGTTCATTGAGAAGTGCGTTGTTGAAATCGACTGCTGTAACTACAAAACCTGATTTTAAGAGCGCCGTGCTATGAATACCATGCCCCGCACCAAGGTCAATAGCCTGTTTTGAATTCAATGGTAAAATATTTTGTTGTGCAAGAAATTTCCTGAAGCTTTCTTCCTTGGATTCAAAATCGCCGACCATCCAGGAATAAAATTTTGAAAGATGATTATCGTAATGGGTCCTGACTGACATACGACAAATTTAATAGTTCTTAGCTGAACTCAGAATAGTTTTGACGCTAATTTCGCGAATGGACGCTAATTTGAACGGTAGAAAAACACAGACTACACGGATTAACACGGATTGGATTCATTGCTTCCCTCAGAATGGTTTGACGCTAATTTCGCGAATGGACGCAAATCTGAACGGAAATTTGCGTGAAATACAATTATCTGACTTTGCAAGAAACCTCAAACGAGAATACCTTCTCTGTTGTACGCTTTTTCAAGTTCGGCCATTATGATTTTTTTCATTTTCATAAAAGCGTTCATTACTCTTTGAGTTTGTTCCGATGTGTGATCTCGTAACATGTCCTGCATGCCTTTTGGAACCACCTGCCACGACACACCGAATTTATCTTTTAGCCAGCCACATTGCTGCGCTTTAGGATCGCCGCCTTCACCCAGTTTTTCCCAATAGTAATCGATCTCCTCCTGATTCTCGCAAAGAATGATAAACGAAACCGCTTCGTTGAATTTAAATACGGGTCCACCGTTAAGCGCTAAAAAAGATTGACCCGCCAATTCAAACTCAATGGTCATAACACTTCCTTCGGGGCGTTGATGAATCTCATATCCTTCTTTGCTATACCTTGTGAGGTTGCCGGCTTTTGAATCTTTAAAAACAGAAGTGTAGAAATTTACCGCGTCTTCGGCATTGTTATCGAACCAGAGGTTGGTGACTATTTTTTGGGTGAGCATCATGACAATTATTTTTATTATCAATGCTCTAAAAATGTGCCAAAACTTTTTGTGTAAAATTAAGTTAACATCTCCATTATCTTTTGATGTCCCCTCGCTGTAGCAAATGAAAGCGGAGTATGTCCGCCAGCCGAAATAGTTTTATCAGCTCCATTTTCGAGTAATTTAATCGCCATATCAACATGACCCATTTCTGCCGCACGGTGCAAAGCTGTAAATCCTCTGTGATCCACAGCATTTACATCAGCTTTATTTTTTATCAAAAGATCAAAATGCTGCTTTTTGTTGGATTGAACCGCGTTCATCAAGGCGGTGGCCCCTTCTACAGAACGCATATCCGGATCGGCACCCAGCGCCAGCAGTTTCTCCATAGATCCGGTTCCCGCGCATGCAATGGACCAGTGCAAGGTAGCAAGGCCGTCCGCTGCTATGCTGTCGGGTCGCATTCCCTGTTTTATATACTTTTCAATTTCATCCACTTTTGTTCTTGCCACGGCAATATGAAGCAGAGAATGTGTACGCATAACACTTTTAGCTTTCGGAAGAAAAGAAGGGTCAAAAATGCCGAAATGCGCCATTTTTCCATAGGCCGAAAAAGCCCATAAACCAGCTTTCTCTAAATCGTTTTCGAATTCTTTTTTCAAAGGAGCGGGCACAAAATTTCTGAGGGCATGACTTAACAACAGATAATTACAAAACGCTACGGTAAATTCGGGAGATTCATCGCCCATAAAATCGCCCGTAATAGATTCAATGATTATTTCGTTCTCAGTTCCTACTGTTTTGGCAATTGCTACAACACTGCGTAGCCAGCTTCTCACAAAAACGATGTGATCACCGCTGAAATAAATGGCCCATTTATGTTCCATTACACCCGGAATAAACAAAACTCCCGGCTCGAGTTTACCATCTGTTGGATAACTAAGATGTGTTTTTATTTCCCTTGAGCTTTCGGGCTTCAAGGTAAAGAAACCTGTACCATCTTCCCCGCCGTAAGAGACGGCATTCTCAGCCATTCGTGGATCCTGAGACGTTGAAAGCATCGCCAGTGTAATTGGTCTCAGGTCGAGTATGCGTATCCTCCATTCATTCCCATCGGCCTCTACCCAATGAATTTTTGTTTCATTACGTGACTCCTGCTTTTGCGGTTGTTCTTTTTTATTTTCAGATTCGTTCTTCTTTTCTCCTCCGAATAATTTTTTAAAAAATGACATACGTTTTGTTTTAAATCTTATTGCTGAAATTCCCCATGTTTACTGAAACGTTCCACCCAATCGAAATATTCGCCCGACAAATTCCCGTTGCCGATCATTTCTATGTCACGGGCCTCGATACCATCAATTTTAAGGGACATTCCCGAATCCTCCACGTTGTTTTCATCCAGTGCGCGCATTACGTTGAAAGCAACACTATCCAGGATATTAAGCACAATTCTGTTGAGTACCTCATGTTGCTCTTTTGAAAGATCGCAAAATAATTTCGCTCTTTCTATTTCAAGATCATTGTAAAATTTATCCCTGTTTGGATTCAGATCTTTTACAAACTTCTGGTATCCTGTTTTCAGAATATGATTCTTATGTTCAAGGTAAGAATCAAATTGTTCTTCGCGAATAAGACGAACCACTTCTCTTCCGAATTTATCTGTCGTCGCGTCCCTTTTTAAATCAGCCATAGTAATGTGATTTTATTTACTCAATATCTAAATCGTATTTATCTAAAAGTCCTGGCAAACCCTGTAAAGAAAACTTCGCTTTCTTTACCTTATTAAGTTCAGGATCTATTGAGAAACTATAAGAGCTCCTGAAATCAGTTTTCTCAAGATTCGTATTTTCAAACATACTTCTTGAAAGATCGCATTCAGTAAATACGGCAGCACTAAGATCGGCGCCGGTAAAATCTGTTTCCTGCAAAGTACAATTCGTAAATTTCATTTTCTTTAATTTCATGTTATAGAATGAACAAAGATTAAGAACCGAATTTTCGAAATTTACTGAGAATAAAAATTCGTTGGAGTTATGGAAATGCACGCCCAGCAATTTGCAATCTTTGAAAGAAGTTTCACGAAAGGCCGTTTTATGTACTTTCGCCATACTCAGATTGCAGCCAATGAAATGGCAGCTTGTAAAATTTATTCCTGACAGATCTGAATTGGAAAGATCGCAATTTGAAAATGTGCAATTTTCGTATTCACCTTTCTGAATAGAAGTTTCTTTTTCGATTTTTTTATCGGCTATATAATCTGTGCTCATATTGCCCCGAAGATATGACTTATTCCTTTTACGAAAAAAGAGACTTGAATATCAAACAGATTATTTATCTTTTAGCCTTTTTATAGTTTTATCTATAAATTTATCAGGTGGTAAAAGCGACTTTTGGATTCTTTTTGCGTAGCGGATACTATCGAGAATATCTTTTTGTTTTTCTTCAATGATTTCTTTTTGATGACGTGTAATTTTAAGTGAACGGATAGCGAAAACAGCGAACAATATCATGAGCAATAACCCGAATGCAACCGACCAGATAATTATCTGCTGCCTTTGATCTTTTTCTTCTGCCAAAACGCGTTCCTTTTCCTGTTGTTCTTTTATAACAGCTTCCTTTTTCTCAAACTCATATTTCAACTGGTTCTTAATGCTGGCCTTGCGCGTACCTTCATTATTGATACTATCCCTGTAAATAATAAACTGTTTGAAATGCTCAAAGGCTGCTGCAAAATTTCCCCTGGCTGAATCTATTCTTGAAAGAAGTTGTTCCGCATTTCTTATGTTTTTCGGAAAGCCAAGCTCTTTCGATAACACCAGGGAACTGTCGGCATAAGCAAAAGCAAGGGGAAGCATTTTTTGTTTTTCAGAAGGTTGCAGGAAGACCTGTGCCATATAAGCGCTTCCCAGACTATTGAATGAAAAAGTAATTCCGTGTTTGTCCCCTGCATCCTTTCTCATTTTCAAAGATTTTTTAAAATAATCAAGCGCTTCCGGAATATTTTTCTGTTTAAGATAAATGGCTCCAATATTATGAAGCAGGGTGGCTATGCCCTTCTTATCTCCGATCGCTTCTCTTATTTTTAGACCTTTCATATAGTAATCAAGAGCTTTTGGAAAATCATCCTGGTTATAGTATGAGAGTCCTACATTTATCAAAGAATAAGCTATACCTTCTTTGTCACCGATCTCTTCTCTTACTTTAAGGCTCCTGATGTGATAATCGAGCGCACGGGGCATATCTCCCTGTCCGTTATAAATACCTCCCATATTGCTTAGCGCATAACCCATGGCGCGTTTATCGCCCAGCTCTTCCGCTATTTTTAAACTTCTGCCATAATAGTCGAGGGCCTTTGGAATATCTCCCTGGTTCTCGAAAAGACTTCCAATGTTATTGAGAGAAGCTTCCATTCCTCTTTTATCACCGATCTCCTCCTGTATCTTTAAACTTTTATTGTAATATTCCGAAGCCTTAAGGATATCGCCTTTAATTTTTGAAAGGTAGCCTTTGTTATTCAAGGCATCCGCAAGTCCTTTTTTCCCTTTTTTACTGATGGATTCGTTTTTACTCTGTACAAGTTTTTCGGTAAGCTCATAAGCTTGCTCATTATAAACGGCCCATTCATCATCGTTTGCAATACTTTCTACCAAAGTAAATAAAATTGTTATTTTAGATGTATCGTGCTTTGAAGCCTTGAGCGCTGCTAAAAGGGAATCAACTTTTTTTTGTTGAGAAAATCCGTGCTGACAAAAAAGCAGAAAGAGCATAGCGGACAGGTAATTTAATCTGAGGTTTCAATGTGACTTTTTTAAGAAATGACTCCAAAACTATATTTAAATGTACATTTTTAAATATGCTTTTGCTATGTTTTTTTAGTATCTTTAATCTTCCCACAGTACCAATCTAAAACATTCTTCCCATATGAAACTCTATGTACTCACATACTGTCTCATAATGTCTTGTTGCACAGGTTTTGCCCAGAACCTGGTCAATAATTCAAGTATGGAAACAACTACAGGCTGTGGTGGCAATGGTGCATTGGCACAGGCAACGGGATGGATGGCTCCCCCTTCCGGAATTACTATTGCCGACCTTTATACACCATGTGCAAGTAGTGGGAACGGTTGCTCCAATTTTAATCCTTTAAACGGAATGGGCGGATGTTCCAATGCCTGCAGAGGAAATAATTTTACAGGTCAACTTGCTTATTACACTGCCTGTCCAAATTGCAGAGAGTATATTCAATCACAGCTTATTTCACCTATGGTAGCCGGCACCACTTACCTGCTTAGTTTTCATTATAAGCTGGCGCCTTATTCCAGGTACGGCTGTAACCGAATGGGAATGTACGTATCAAGCACTCAACCTTCACAGGCCACCAATCAGCCTATTATAGTAACTCCACAAATTCAGGGAGGACAAAACCTAGATAAAAACAACTGGACACAGCTCAGCGGAACCTATGTTGCCACCGGTGGTGAAACCTGGGTAACCATTGGCGTATTCTTCAATAACGCGAGTCTCAGTATTTTTGATTTTGGAAGTTCAGCCAGTGCCTGCCTGCTCGCTAATTCGGGAGCTTATTATTATGTAGATAATGTGTGGGTGGCTCCCTTAGCCGGTGGCACCCCGCCAACCTGCGCCGCTAATACAAATTGCCCTATCATTCTTCCAATTGAATTGCTTTCGTTCGATGCCGTTCATGATGGAAAATCAGTGCATCTTAAATGGAGCACATCTTCAGAAACCAACAACGATCATTTTATTATTGAACGTTCTCAAAACGGTGAGACATTTGAAGAAGTTTCAAAAACAGAAGCTGCAGGAAACAGCGGAGACGTAAAGAATTACAACAGTAAAGACGAATGGCCATACAACGGACTTTCTTACTACAGGTTAAAGCAAACCGACAAAGACGGCACTTTCAGGCACTCGGAAACGAAAGCGGTGAGTTCAGGGAACACTGCTAGTAGTTTATCGGTTCACCCAAATCCCGCGGATAATTATATTGATATTTCTTTTGACGTAATAAATTCCGGAACAAGTTCAATACAGATACACAACGTGCTTGGTGAATTAGTTTATAGTAACGAACTTTTTACTAACAGAGGTTTTAATCAAAACAGAATTGATGTAAGTGAATTTAAAAAAGGTGTTTATTTAATTTCTGTTACAGGAAATGAAAACGGAAAACAAGTGAAGTTTATCAGGAACTAAATCTGAGGTCGACTTCGATGAGATGAATAGGCGTTAATCCTGTTTCTTCCGCCGTGATTGACCCAATTGGCTCCACTTCTATAAGCTCCGGAATTTTTATCACTCTCACTTTTCCGTCAGGTTTATTCATATAAGTTTCAAAAGACATTCGATCATCTTTTCTGTTCATGAGTTCGCCATGAAATTTAAAATAATTAACTTTTTTATTCTTCACTGAACAGATGTACACTTCATGTTTTTCGCGATATACAAAAATAAGATATCCTCTATAAAACTCGAGTAAGTAACATATGCAGCCAAATGCCGGGTTGTGCATTTCCGGTTCCCACTGAAAGAGTTCTCCATTTTCATAAAGATTCAACAGAAAATTATCTCTGAAACTTGACTGAAACCAGGCGATGTTATTTCCTTCAATAGCTATATCTTCTTCCATTACATAACATTCGTCGCGCCCGTTCTGCCATAATAATTTATCCCAGGTTATTTTACCGGATGACCATTGAACAATTTTAGCATCAAAGCCTTGCTCCTTCAGTTTTTCTATAACCCGTTCGAACTTCATTTTTTCTCATCGCTCTTATTTTGTAATTCAATCAAGGTAGATTGTGAAGCCGCGCAGAGCTTCTCTACTCCATCTTTTACAATGAAAACATCCGAGCGGCAGATCGTCAGGGTCTTTCCATATTTAAGAACATTCGAGCGTCCGATCAGTAATTCGCCATCTGCCGGAGAAATTAAATTGAGTTTGAATTCCACTGTGAGAATGGAAGAATCTTTGTCCATCAGCGAAAACGCGGCGTAACCCGCTGCATTATCGGCAACGGTTCCCACAATACCGGCATGAAAGAATCCGTTTTGTTGTGTAATGTTTTCATCATAAGGAATGTGAATCTCACAAAAACCTGGCTCTGTTTTTACCAGCCTTGCATGGAGATAATCCATGAACTTTTGTTTCGAGAAACTCTCTCTGACTTTATTGATGTAATCTTTGTCTTTTGGTGTAAACTTCATATTTTTTATTCAAACCATTCTTTTCCTTCGTCCGTTTTTACGAGAAAATCGGTAAAAGAAGAGCCTATTTCTATATGGCATTTTTTATCAAGATCAATATAAGGAGAAATAACAATTCTGATCTTCTTTTTTACTTTTTCAATGGCTATGAATTCACCACCCATATTACTTCCGATCGCCAGGGTATCCGGGAGATTTTCAAAAATAGTATAGTCTTTATTGTTTTTAATAAGCTTCTCGATAGGCAACAAACTAAAATATTCTTCGCCCACCGGTCCCTCAAAAGCTTTAAAACCGAGAAGAAATTTTTTATAATCCTCGGGCAACGAAAATCCGGCAGCTTTTTCAATGTCTTTAATCCCGATTTTCGGAGGCGTCGTTCTCTTCGCGCATTTATGTTTTAAAAGGATCTTTTCGAATTTTTCCATTAGCTTACGATTTTAAAATCTGTTTTGTTTTCTTTCAGGCACATTTCAATATTCTTTGCTGTTCCGCTTTTACGTTTTTCATCACTGTTGTAATCAATGGCGAGAAAATGAGTACAGTTCTTTATCATCTCTTCATCGCGTTCACTATCGGAAGTATAATTTCCTTTGATGGTCCATTCTACTGAAAGAGTTTTGAATTTATCCGGGAAATACCGTGGTCTTTCTCCTATGTGATATACTGTTACTCTGGAAGTTTTTGTCTTCAGGAATTCCATCATCAAAGTGTCGGTTCCTCTGAAATCGGCAAGATGAAATTCCACTTTGCTTAAATCCAGTTTTTCAATGCG
>JAJONO010000085.1 GCA_021323535.1 Bacteroidota bacterium | reverse complement strand
TACTTTTTATAAATGGCTGAAGAAAAACAATAAATTAGGCGGGCAATACAAAGTTCCTAGATTGGCGAATGACAGGAAGATATTAGAGGAGATCAAGGCGTTGGTGTGACAAGTCTTCGCTTAGGACGATTGACATTTTCAGTATTTTTTTGTAAATTTGAATTATGACGAAAGTGGAGTTAAAAAATGAAATTCAGAAAGTATTGGATCAGGTGCCCGAAAATGTTCTAGAGGATATTCTCGATTTCCTGAAGAATATTCAAAGTCAACCCTCTAACCATCTTGATCTGACTAATCATATCCGCAAAATTCTCACAGAAGACAAAGAGCTTCTTGAAAAACTTGCAAAATGATCGATCTGAAAAAAGCAGAGAATATTCATAACATTCTTATTGATCATTTTGGAGGGAGTAAAGGTGTGCGAGACAAAACCCTGCTGGAGTCCGCTTTGGCTAGACCCTTTGCCTCGTTTGATAACAAGGACCTTTATCCGGATACTGTCGACAAGGCCTCAGCTATATTCGAAAGCCTTATTATAAATCATCCTTTTTTGGATGGAAATAAACGAATAGCATATTTTTTAATGCGTCTCGTTTTATTAGAAGGTAAATGTGATGTTCAGGCGTCTCAGGACGAAAAATATGGTTTTGTAATCGCAGCGAGTAAAGGTGAATTTCGATTTGAAGAAATAAAAAATTGGATTACCTCTCATTTGGTAAAAAGTAACTCAAGAGAAGATCATATTTAACACTCTTAACAATTTTTGGCATGAAAATTTTAAAATTCATTCTTGTTTCGTTTTTGTTCTTGTTTGCAGCTCAATCTTCTGCTCAGAAAGACGCTTCTAAAAAAGAAGAAGTCTTACAATGGCATACCGACATTATGAAGGCCAATGAAATTTCGAGAACACAGAAGAAACCCCTGTTTGCTTTTTTTACCGGAAGCGACTGGTGTATCTGGTGCAAAAAACTTCAGGCGAATGTGTTTTCAAAACCTGATTTCATAGAATGGGCAAATAAAAATGTGATTTTAGTAGAACTCGATTTTCCTAGGGGAAAAGCTCTTAGTCCGGAATTGCAACAACAGAATCAGAGTCTTGCCCAAACCTTCAGGGTACAAGGATATCCAACTGTATGGATGTTTAATATGGTAAAAGATTCAAGCGGAACAAAATTCAACCTCGATCCTCTTGGTCAATTAGGGTATCCACAGGCCGAACCCGGCAAAGAATCTTCAAAGTTCATTAACGACGCGAATGAGTTGTTGCTGAAGAAACAGGCGAAGTGAGCCGATTTGGTTTTGGACGCGAATTGCACTAATTTACGCTAATACTTCTCGTGTTAATTCGTGAAATTCGTATGAAAGTCATAGTTTCCATTCATTTACGCCAACAATATTTTCCTTAAATTAGTGTTATACAAATCGTGAAACATTTTCCGAAAATATTTCTAGTGATCCTGCTCTGCTCCTTTAAAACCGATCATCCTTCGCGTTTAATTATCAAGGCTAAATTCGATCGTTTTACTGTGGACAATATCGGCAATGTGTACACGGTAAAAGATGATGAACTTGTAAAATATCTCCCGACAGGAAAATTCTTTGTGAGGTACAGTAATTTAAAACTTGGAAGCATTACAACCGTTGATGCAACGAACCCACTCAAGGTGCTTTTATATTACAAGGATTTTCAGCAGATAGTTTTCCTGGATAATCAATTATCGCTAAACAGCGATGTGGTTTCGCTGGAGAAATTGGGATATGAACAGACCGATTTAGTTTGTGCCAGCGCCAACAACAGTTTCTGGATCTACAATAAACAAAACAATGAGCTGATCCGCTTCAATGAAAATTCTAAAAAAATTGCAACCACAGGAAATTTAAAACAAGTGCTTCAAACGGAGATCAATCCTGATTTTATGTTAGAGTCGAATAATTATTTGTATCTGAACAGTCCTGACAAGGGTGTTTACGTCTTTGATATTTTCGGCGCATTTAGTAAGATCATTTCCATTAAGGACATTCACCAGTTCCAGGTAAAAGAAAACATTATTTACTTTAAGAAAGACAGTAGTCTTTGTAGTTATGACCATAAGCTATTCGAAGAAGGTTGTAAGAAAGTAGTTTCAGGAATGAAGGCATCGGAGATTAAATTCTACAAGGATAAGATCTATTCCGGGTTTGGTGATTCGCTGGTAGTGACGGGGCTTTAGCCCGTTGGTTACGTTTAGGTGACCGTTCCTTACAACCGCTCCCCTCATAATGCTTCAGAGTTTTTTTTACAAAGAAGAAATACAATTATCAATTTTACATTATAATACGGTAAATTTTATATATTTATCAGAACAATAATTTCATTTGGCTATGTCGATTGAAATAAGATTACTTGAGGAATCTGAATACAGATTGGCTAATGACTTTTACAACAAAGCCAGAAACGTTAACCGGCGTGCTCCTGTTAGGCCAAGGAGCTATTCTGAATTCTGCTGGGAATTTATGGATTGCCCCAATGGTAAAGCCATATACGCCGGTGCCTGGGAAAATGAAAATGGAAAGGCGCCTGTATTGGTCGGAATGTTGTGCATGATCTTGTTAAAAATGATCTCTGAAAACGGGAGGCAAATTCTTACCGCAAAAGGAGAGGCTACCCTGATTGACATCAGAGCTTCCATGAAACACAAACAAAAAGATATTCTTAAAGAATTATTTGATGTTTTAGTACAGGAATGTAAAAATAAAGGTGTACAATTTATATGGGGCTTTAATGACATTCCCGCCACTTATCAACGTTTGGGTTGTGAGAACGCCTTCAAATCAAATCACGGTGTTCTTGTCTTGAATCCGCTAAAAGCTTACAGAAACATTTCATCATTAAAGCCAACCAACACTGGGGCTGATAATTTCAAACTTGCCGTTCACACTGGAGTATCATACATTCTTTCAAAGAAAAAAATATTTATTCTTTCGGATACTAATAGCCATGTGTTCACCCAGGAACTAAATGGAAATTCTGATCTCTTCCAAAACGCTTGCGCTGTCGATAAGCTGTATTTTTTATTACAGGATAAAAATTATTTAAACTGGAAAATTTCAGCTAATCCGCATAATATTAATTACAGATCCTTCCAGCTTATGGAAGAAAATAAGTCTTTAGTGGCACAGGTTATCTGTAGTGTTCAAAAGGACGTTGCCTTTATTGAGCAAACCTTATTTGATAAAAAAATAACTAAAAATGGCAGGCTGACTTTCTTAAAAAAGATTCTGCAGTTATTGAAAAAAGAAGATATAAGTCTTGTACGATACACAGGTTTTAACAACAATAAATTGAATGCATCAGAAATGAACCTACTTAAAAGCCTGGGATTTGTATTTACTGGTAAAGGCGAATGGTTTACTTTTAAAAACTTATCCTCTGATTCGCCAGTCAATCCTGAAAATATTTATCTTTCACGTATGTACAAGCAAGGTGTAAATTGATGAGCAACAAGGAAAAATATATCCAGGTTTTTATAAACTCATTTGCAGTAAAGGAAAAGGATCTTGTAACTCTTAAATATCAAGGTGTGGGTACCTGGGATTCTATGGGACACATGAGAATGATCGCCGAACTGGAGGAGACCTTTAACGTTATGATAGAAATGGAAGACATTCTTGATTTTAACTCCTATGCAAAGGGAATTGATATTGTGAAAAAATATGGCATCGAACTTTAAATTACTGGCGGGCAAAACAGCAGTGATCACTGGTTGTAACAGGGGGATCGGGAAAGCAATACTTGAAAGTTACGCTGTAAACGGCGCATCAGTATTCGCGTGCGTTCGCAAAGAAAGCCCCGCGTTTCTTAAATTAATTCAACAGCTCTCAGAAAAGAATTCAGTTTCGATTGTTCCGGTGTATTTTGATTCGCGTAACCATGAAGAATTAAAACTTGCGGTGCAGAAAATAAAAGATTCAAAACAAAAAGTTGATGTCCTTGTGAACAATTCAGGTATAGGCTACAACGCACTTTTTCAGATGTCGCCACACGACAAACTGAAAGATGTTTTTGATGTGAATTTCATTGCTCCATTTATCTTTACACAATATCTCACAAAATTAATGGTGCGACAAAAATCAGGTAGTATTATCACTATATCTTCTACCGCAGCTCTTGATGCAAACGATGGAAAATCGGTTTATGGAGCTTCAAAGGCCGCCCTTATTTGTATGACAAAAGTTATCGCATCAGAGTTAAAATCATTTGGCATAAGAGCTAATTCCATCGCGCCAGGAATGACAGATACCGATATGTTATCTTGTTTACCAGAAGAATTAATTTCAAAAGTCAGAAACCAGAACGGACAAAATAAAATTGCAAAGCCTTCCGAAATAGCAGATGCCGCGTTATTTCTGGCATCTGATCTTTCTACACACATTACAGGACAAGTGATAAGAGTCGACGGAGGAGTAAAATGAATAAGAAAACAGAACTCATAAAAAAGTGTGAGGCAATTGCTGCCCGTATGCGAAAGAACTCGTTGAAGATGGCCCATGCTGCCGGCTCCAATGGAGCGCATATGGGATCCTGCTTATGTATTGTCGATATCATTGCATCAGTGTATGGTGGGGTACTGAACTTTAACCCAACCGAGCCCGAATGGAAGAATCGTGATCGTTTTATTCTCAGTAAAGGCCATGGTTCTATGACACTTTTTTCCGCATTGGAGGCAACAGGTATTATTAACGAAGAAAAGTTGTTTACCTTTTCGCAAAATGGAGGAGATTTTCTTTGTACTTCACATCTGATTCCCGAATCCGGACAGGAATATTCTAACGGCACTTTAGGTTTTGGTTTAAGTTACAGTGTGGGACTGGCTCTCGCATCCCGGTATACAAACAATCCTTACCATGTTTATGTTTTGCTTGGCGACGGCGAATGCAACGAAGGTTCGATCTGGGAAGCTGCAATGTCGGCTCAACATTTTAAATTATCAAATCTCACTGCTATTGTAGATCTGAACAGAATGCAATCCGATGGTCACGCTGATGATGTATTGAACATTGAACTTGAGAATATGTGGAATGGATTCAACTGGGAAGTGATACGTATTGAAAACGGACACTCCATCAGCCAGCTTTTGGATGCTTTTGAAAAACCACGTACGGAAGGAAAACCACGTGTAATTATTGCACCAACCATTAAGGGAAAAGGAATTTCATTCATGGAAAATAATCCTGAATGGCACCATGGATTGGTAACAAAAGAAATATTTGAAAAGGCTATGATGGAGTTACCGGATTAACTTTTTACTTATGATTGAATATAATTCGAAAAATATCAGGGCATGGTCCTTACTTGGTCAGACAAGAAGTTTTGGCAACACCCTGCTTGAACTGGCAAAGGATAATTCGAGGATCATTGCCGTAACCAGCGATATGGCTAAGACCTCAGGACTAGATCGCTTTGGAAAAATGCTTCCGGGACAATTGATCAATACAGGCATTGCTGAACAGAACATGGTTGGCATATCTGCCGGCCTGGCCAATGAAGGACTGATTCCTTTCGCGATTTCATTCGCGAGCTTTTCTACTATGCGAGCCTGCGAACCGGTAAGACATTTTTTGGGGTACATGAACAGAAATGTAAAATTAATTGGTGTTAGTTCTGGTTTTGCAACCGGAATATTCGGCGGCACTCATTATTGCAAGGAAGATCTCGCAATTATAAGGGGTATTTCGGGTATTGTTATTCTCTCACCTGCTGATTGCACAGAACTTTCTAAAGCTGTGGAAGCAGCTACTCACTACAATGGACCGGTTTATATAAGACTTACAGGACAAATGAATCATCCTATAGTTTATAAAAATGATTACTCTTTTGAGATCGGAAAAGCAATCAAACTGAAGAGCGGTTCTGACATAACGATTATAGCCACGGGCTCAATGGTTCATAATTCTATAAAAGCTGCGGAAATACTCGAACAACAAGGTATCAACGCTTCTGTAATTGACATGCACACCATAAAACCGTTGGATACAGCAATTATTGATAAAGAAATGTGTTCATCTGAACTAATTGTGTCAATAGAAGAGCATAGTAAGACAGGCGGCATGGGAGGAGCAATTGCAGAATATTTGAGCTCGCTGAAACAACATCCTGTTTTATTACGGCTTGGAATTGAAGACGAATTTCAGAAAGCCGGAAATTACTCATTCATGCTTGAACAGAATCATTTACTGCCTGAACAAATCGCCAATAGTATTCAGAAAAAATATTTGTCCATAAAAACGAATAGCAATGTTTCCGTTTGAAACAAAACACCAGGATAACTCAACCGCAATTATTACAGATGGCGGCACGTGCTTAACATATGGCGATATAAGTAATTTTTCCGGAAAAATTCATGAGCTTATACCAGAGCGTTGCCTTTTATTTTCTTTATCCCAAAACACACCGGGATCCTTATTGGGTTATGTTTCTTTTCTGTCAAACTCCATTGTACCAGTAATGCTTGACTCTAATATAGACGCTGTTTTCCTGGAAACACTTATCAATACTTACCGTCCAAAATATCTATGGCTTCCTGATAAACGCGTGAATGAATTTATAAATCATCAGGTTGTTTTTTCAGATCATAGTTATTCCTTAGTGAAGCTGGAAGAAAAAATCAGTTTTGCTTTACATCCCGATCTTGCCATGCTTCTCACAACATCTGGCAGTACGGGTAGTCCAAAATTTGTAAGGATCAGTTATGAAAACATAATTTCCAATACAAAATCAATTGCGTCTTATTTATCAATTCATGAACAGGATAGACCTATCATCAGTTTACCAATGTGGTATTCGTATGGCTTGTCGGTTGTTAATACGCATTTATCAAAAGGAGCAACTCTATTACTCACTACAAAATCAATTGTAGAAAAAGATTTCTGGGAGTTTATCAGAGTCCGGAATGCAAGTTCATTATCAGGTGTACCGTACACATTCGAAATCCTGAAGAAACTTAAATTCTCTGAAATGTCATTGCCATTTTTAAAAACATTGACACAGGCAGGCGGTAAATTGAGCGAAGAGTTGCATATCTATTTTTCTGAGTATGCTTTGAACTTTGATAAACGCTTTTTTATTATGTATGGTCAAACTGAGGCAACATCACGAATGAGTTATCTCTCGCCTGAACATGCTTTAAAAAAACCAGGCAGCATCGGACTCCCTGTACCCGGCAGTGAATTTAATATAATTGATGATAATGGAAATGAAGTCGATCAACCTGATATGGCAGGAGAACTTGTTTATCGGGGAAAAAATGTATCGATGGGCTATTCCTCTTGCGGTGACGACCTTCTAAAAGGCGATGAAAATAATGGCATATTATTTACCGGTGATCTGGCAAAAAAAGATGAAGATGGCTTTTATTACATTACCGGGAGAAAAAACAGATACATAAAATTATTTGGCAACAGAATTAATCTTGATGAAACGGAAAACCTGGTTTCAAAAATAATTTCCGACTGTGCCTGTACCGGAAGTGATGATCTATTATCTGTTTTTATAACCGACGAAACAAGATTAACTGAAATTAAAAATTACATTTCAACGAAAACAGGTATTCATCCGGCGGCTTTCTCAGTACAATACCGTTCTGAAATCCCGAAGAACCCTACCGGAAAAATTAACTATCCTTTATTATAAAGCTTATGACTCTCGAGGAAATCCTGAAGTTAGAACCTTATTCCTTAAAGAAAACTGAAAAGGAAAAGCTTTTTAATACATTTCTTTCAGACCTGTCAAAACATCATCACTCAAATTGTGACCCTTACAGAAAAATAATGGATAGCATTGGTTTTGATGTTTCAAAAAAACATTTTCATACAGAGATACCTTTTCTGCCGGTTGAATTGTTCAAGACAAATGAATTAATAAGTACCAACAAAGCAGATACAGTAAAAACACTTTCCTCTTCGGGAACGTCGGGGCAAAACAAATCGCTGATCTATCTTGACAAGGAAAACGCCTCCAACCAGACAAAAGCTCTTACCAGAATTGTTTCTTCCTTTATTGGAAACAAACGCATGCCAATGATCATTATTGATTCAGAAAGTGAAGTCCATAACAGAACCAACATATCTGCAAGGGCCGCAGGTGTGATAGGGTACTCCATTTTTGGCTCTAAACGAATGTTCGCCTTGAATGACAAAATGGAGTTAAACATTGATTTACTGGAAGCATTTATAAAGCAACACGAAGGTGAACCTATTTTTATATTTGGTTTTACGTTTATGATCTTCCAGTATTTTTATAAGGCTTTAATAAGCTCAGGAAAGAAATTAAATCTTTCAGGTGCTGTTCTGATACATGGAGGCGGGTGGAAAAAACTTGAAAAGGAATCTGTTTCAGCCACAGATTTCCGGAATAAACTTTATGAAGTATGTGAGATCAGAAATGTGTTTGATTATTATGGAATGGCTGAACAAACCGGCAGCATTTTTATGCAATGTGAACATGGACATTATCACGCTTCCGTATTCTCAGATATTATAATCAGACGTCCGCTCGATTTTTCAATAGCAGATGTGGGTGAAGAAGGAATTATACAGGTGCTTTCATTATTGCCAAAAAGTTATCCCGGACATTCACTACTCACCAGCGATAAAGGTATTTTATTGGGAGAAGATCATTGCTCCTGCCATCGCCTGGGGAAATATTTCAAAATAACAGGTAGATTAAAACATGCTGAACTGAGAGGTTGTAGCGATAGTTATGAATAGCCAATTAGAAAATATAGAATTTTATTTCCCGGATAAATTTAATCAGGACGATTTTATTCAACTTTTACCGGAAGAACCCTTTTCTGAAAACGCGATTTCATTTTTGAACGCTTTATCCAATGTTCTGAGAAATAATCCTGAATGCGACAACTTTCCTGAAATAATCACTTTTGCTTTTTTTTGCAGACAGGCAAATATAATTCAATTAAAGAAAATATATTATCCGGAAAATAATAAACGAACCGGAAGAGGGGTTGTGTTTCACATTTCTCCCTCCAACATGCCTATGAACTTTGCCTATTCACTAGTGTCGGGGATTCTTTCAGGCAACACAAACATTGTGCGATTACCCTCAAAAAAATTCACGCAGGTTGACATGGTACTGAAAGCTATAAAATCACTTGGCGATAAGCAGGAGTTTTTGTCATTCACAAAAAGAATGCTTCTTGTCCGGTACGATAAAATGAATTCCGCTACCTCTTATTTTTCCTCTGTTTGCAACGCAAGAATCATCTGGGGTGGTGATTCTGCTATCAGCGAAATAAAGAAAAACAAATTACCAGCCAAGGCCATTGATTTGACTTTTGGAGACAAATATTCTATATGCCTTATTAACGCCAACCAATTTATACATGAGGTGTTTCCTGAAAAAACAGTCCAATCATTTTATAACGATACATTTCTGTTTGATCAGAATGCATGTACTTCTCCGCATTTGATTGTTTGGTTCGGGAGCAATGAAAATATCAAAAACTCCAAACAAATATTCTGGGATAATTTATACGATCTCGTAGAAAAAAAATATCATTTCCAGGCTCATTCTGTTATAGATAAACTGAACACCTTTTATAATCAGGCCATTCAAATGGATGGAATAAAAAAAGTAACTATGCCCGATAATCTTATCTGGAGAGTTGAATTACAGGAATTACCGGAGGATGTGGATAAACACCGTTGTCATTGCGGCTATTTTGTTGAATACACCGCAGAATCCTTATCAGAACTTTCTGGTATCATTTCAAAAAAATATCAGACCATTGCCTGTTATGGATTTGAGAAAAAAGACTGGAGCGGTTTTAATATTAAGAATGATCTGAATGTAAGCGATCGCTTAAAACCTATTGGCAAAACTTCAGATTTTTCACTTACCTGGGATGGATACAACCTGATAGATACGCTTTCGAGGGAACAATAACTATGTGTGGCATAGCCGGAATAATTAAACTCAAAAATTCATCTTTAAATCTCCGTAATAACATTTTACGGATGACAGATTCTATGAGTCATCGCGGACCCGATGGAGAAGGTTTTTTATTGGCTGGTGAAAAAGGTCCTGTTGCTGCTTCCGGCAACCACACTTCTGAAGAAATTAAAAACAGTCGTTTTGATTTTTCTCCTTTGAAGCACATTGATGAAACAGACAATGAACTATTTCTTGCTTTTGGTCATAGACGGCTTTCCATTATTGATCTTTCACCTGGCGGACATCAGCCTATGTGCATTCAGGAAAAAAAAATCTGGATTACATATAACGGAGAAATCTATAATTACATTGAACTTCGGGAAGAGCTCGAAAAAAAAGGTTACTCTTTTCTCACCAATTCTGATACAGAAGTAATACTGAACAGTTATGCTGAGTGGGGAGAACATTGCCTCGAAAAATTCAATGGCATGTGGGCCTTCGTTATTTATGACCGGGAAAAGAACGAACTCTTCGGTGCCCGGGACAGGTTCGGTGTAAAACCATTATATTATTATTCCACCGGTAATATATTCGCCTTCGCTTCTGAACAAAAGGCCTTGCTGAAGATAGAAGGAATCAAAACAGGAATTAATCCGGCAGCCGCATTTGACTTCTTCTTAAAAAATACGATGGAACACGAGCAGGAGGGAATGTTTCAAAACGTATTGGAATTATTTCCTTCCCATGCGTTCAGGCTTGAACTACAGAAAAAGAATTTTGTTCAATGGAAGTACTACACTCTTCCCGTAAACGATAAATGGGAAAATTTTTCAGAACATGTATTCAGCGAAGCGGTTTCAAAAACACGTGAACTTTTTTTACGGGCCATTTCTCTCAGATTGCGTTCAGATGTAGCTGTTGGCTCTTGTCTCAGTGGAGGAATAGATAGTTCTGCCATTGCATGCGCTATACATGAGCTGCGTAAAAAAAACAATGCCGGTTCCGAAAAGTTCCAACTTTTTACCGCCTGCTTTAACGAAAAAGAAATTGATGAAAGCGCTTATGCGGAATTAGTAGCGCAACAAGTGAATGGTGCATGGAATAAAATCTATCCGTCTTCATCTGAATTGCTAAATGATTTTGGAGATTTCACTTATTGCCAGGATCTTCCTATCTGGCACACCAGCGGGTACGCACAGTACCGGGTGATGCAAGCAGCAAAAAACGCAGGAATAAAAGTGGTAATCGATGGACAGGGAGGCGATGAATTGTTTGCAGGTTATTACCCATATCATTTTCGATACTGGATGGATTTACTGAAGCACGGTAAGTTCAAAAGCTTCTATAAAGAAACGTCCTCTTTCTCTTCTTCTCTCTCCTTCTTTGGTTCATTATGGGCAAAGCAATACGGAATGTCTGTTGTTCCACATGGTCTTTTACCGGCAGTTTACAAAAATCATTTACATGACCTCCGTTATCTTCGTCCCTCTTTTTGGGAAGAATACAAAAACCGCCTGGCTCCTGAACGTTTTCCTTCGTCGCTCAATCAACTCCTGGCGAAAGAAATCTATAACTACAGACTTAAAGCTTATCTGAAGTGCGAGGACCGTTCTTCTATGTGGCACTCGGTGGAATCAAGAACACCATTCTCAGATGATAAAGAATTGATTGAGTATGTTTTTAGCCTGCCTGCAAATATGAAAATCAGGAGTAGCGTTAATAAATACATTCTTCGTGAATCGGTAAAGGGATTGATACCTGAAGAAATAAGATTGCGGAGGGACAAAAAAGGATTTATGACACCAAACAACCGATGGATCTCCGAAATCAAAGATCAATTGAAAGATAGCTTCAAAGAACAGGATGAATATCTTAATGTTCCGTTACTCATGAAAGAATATGATGATTTTTTCGGTTCCTCTCATCGTGCGGACAACAACCGCATATTCCGGTTTATTAGCTTTGCGAAATGGAGAGAAGTTTTCGGGGTATAACGAACCAATTGACAACCAATCGCTTCCAAAACAGGGCGTGTATTTTATTACTGTTAAAACAGGCAATTCTATCCTTACAAAAAAGCTCATTATCCAACCCTTAGTCCTTTCCATTTCTTTAACAAATTTGACAGGTAAAAAGGTCTGCCGTTTCTTATATTTGTGTAACGTCCTGCCCTAATCGGTATTATGAGTCAGGGTTTATGGAATTTTAGCCGAAAAAGCATCTAAAGTTTAATGGAGAACAAAGAGAATATATTGATCAATAAACTGGATGAGTTTATCCGTAAGTATTACAAAAATCAATTAATCAAGGGAGTTATTTATTCAACCGGTATTTTACTGGCGTCTTTCCTGTCAGTAGTATTGATCGAATACTTCGGTGAATTTGATACTACCTTCAGAACCATTCTTTTCTTCGCTTTTTTGATCGCAACTCTATCCGTTCTTGGTGTTTACATTATTGTTCCCCTCCTCAAATTAAATAAGATCGGAAGTATTATTTCATACGACCAGGCGGCGAACATTATCGGAAGTCATTTTTCGAATGTGCAGGATAAACTCTTAAACGTTCTTCAGTTACAAAACAACAAGGCATTAGGTGGATCAGAAGATCTGATGATGGCGAGCATTAACCAGAAAATTTCGGAACTAAAACCTGTACCTTTTGTTTCGGCAATAGATCTAAGCGACAATAAAAAATATCTTAAGTACACTCTGCCTGTACTGTTTGTGTTTACTTCGATCTATATCATCTGGCCACAGATCATCAATAAGAGTACGAGTCGTCTCGTAAATTATTCGACGTACTACGAAAAGGAAATGCCTTTTAAATTCGAGATCCAGAACAAGGATTTACAAGCCCTGCAGATGCAGGATTACAAACTCGATGTAAAAATAACAGGAAGCGAAGTGCCTGCCGAAGTATTCATTAACATCAATGGCATTGAATACAAACTCGAAAAAGAAAACAACATTACATTCAATTACACGTTTAAAAATTTACAGGCCAATACCGATTTTCAATTAAGCGCGGCGGGATATGATTCTAAAAAATTCACGCTGAGTGTTCTTCCTAAACCATCACTTCTTCAATTTAATCTGCAATTAGTTTACCCCGCTTACCTCAATAAACAAAACGAAACGGTGAGCAACAGCGGCGATCTTCAAATTCCACAGGGAACAAAAGTAAACTGGGTTTTTAATACAAGAAATACAGATAATTTACAGTTACGTTTTGCCGACAGCACGGTTTATCCTGTAAGAAATACCGAGAATCAATTCAATTTCTCGAGACGTTTTTTACTAAGCAACAATTATACTCTTAAAGCCTCGAACCAGTTTGTAAAAGCTGCTCCCGACTCTGTGAATTACAGCATTAATGTTATTCCTGACCAATACCCAACTATTAATGTGAGTGAAAAAGTAGATTCTCTTAATCCTAAAAATGTTTATTTCAGTGGACAAATCAAAGATGATTATGGCTTCAACCATCTTGGATTTTATTTTAAAAAATACGGGACAGATTCAACCGGTAAAGCAACCGAAACATCGGGAAGTTTTCCTATTCACGTAAACCGCGAGCAGGTCTCACAAACTTATTTTTATTATCTCGACGCTTCACAGTTTAATTTACTACCGGGAGATAAGATCGAATATTTTTTCGAAGTGTCGGATAACGACGGTGTGAATGGATCTAAATCGGCTAAGACGCAATTAATGACCTTTAAGGCGCCGACCAAAGATGAAATAAACGAAAACACCTCGAAGAACAATACTGAAATTAAAAAGGACCTTGAAGAAAGTATCAAGAAAGCCAAACAGCTTCAGAAAGACGTGAACGATCTTGCTAAAAAGATCAACGATAAAAAACAATTGGGTTACGAAGAAAAGAAAAAGCTGGAGGACCTGATCAAAAAACAAAACGAACTTAAAAACAAGATCGAAGAAATTAAACAGGAGAATCAGCAGAACAATCAGCAACAGAACGAATTCAGCCAGACCGACGAAAGCATCATGGAAAAACAAAAACAGCTTGAACAATTGTTCGAGAATGTGATGACTCCGGAAATGAAAAAACTTTTTGACGAGCTTAATAAAATGCTGGATAAATTAGACAAGAACGATGTTCAGCAAAAACTGGAAGAATTAAAATTATCGAATAAAGACATTGAAAAAGAATTGGATCGCAACCTGCAAACCTTCAAACAACTTGAAGTAGAACAAAAAATGCAGCAGGCCATTGAGAAGCTGGAAGAATTAAAGAATAAAGAAAACGACCTGAACAAGGAAACCGAAAACAAGGATAACAAAAAACAGGAAACAGGAGATAAGAAACAAGAAACAGGAAACAAGAAAGATCCTGAAAACAAAGACAATAAGAAGCAAGAAACAGGAGACAAGAAACAAGACTCCAAGAGCAAGGAAGACAAGGCTAAGGAGCTTGAGAAAAAACAGGACGATATTAAAAAAGAATTCGATAAGTTAAAAGAAGACCTTAAAGAATTAGACAAGAAAAACAGCGAGCTTGAACAGCCAAACGCTTTACCGAAAACAGAAGAGAAATCGAATGAGATCAGTAAAGACATGCAGAACAGTTCGCAGCAACTGAATCAGAATAACAAAAAAGGCGCTTCCAAATCACAAAAAGATGCCGGGCAAAAAATGCAGGAAATGCAGGATGCCATGTCGGCTGCTATGGAAGCTATGGAAAAAGAACAGGAAGAGGAAAACGCCGCTGCTTTAAGACAAATTCTTGAAAACCTTCTTAATCTCTCTTTCGCACAGGAAGAATTGGTAAACACCTTACCTAAAACACGGGTGGATAATCCTCAATATACCAAGATTCCTCAGATACAGAATAAACTCAAAGATGATAGCAAGATCATTGAAGACAGTCTGCTCGCATTAAGCAAACGCGCGCCAAAAATCAGCGCGCTCGTAAACCGTGAAATCAGTGCCATTAACATGAACATGGAAAAAACCGTGAAGGCCCTGGCCGACAGAAATACCGGTGAAGGAACCATGCGTATGCAAAGCACAATGACCTCGGTAAACAATCTGGCTTTACTTCTTAACGAGGCTTTGGAACAAATGCAGCAGCAAATGAAACAGCAGCAGCAAAATTCTAAGCCGGGTAGCGGAAAATGTAAAAAACCGGGCAGCGGATCGGGTAAAAAACCATCAAGTCAGCCAAGCATGCCTAATATGAGGCAACTACAGGAACAATTGAACCAGCAACTTCAGCAACTTAAAGACGCCATGGAAAAAGGCCAGAAACCCGGTGACAAACCTGGTGACAAAAAGGGACAGAAACCGGGTAGTGGAATGGGTCAGAATGGCAACACCGGCTCAAGTATGATGCCGGGTAATAGCGAGCAATTGGCTAAAATGGCAGCCCAGCAGGAGGCTCTCAGAAGACAAATGCAGAGCCTTATGGATAAGATGAAAAATAAGGGCAAAAACCCGGGGGGGGACATTGCCGATATGATGGAACAAACCGAGAAAGACATTGTAAATAAGCAAATTAGCAACGAAACCATGAAACGCCAGCAGGAAATCCTGAGCCGCCTCCTGGAAAGCGAAAAGGCCGAAAGAGAGCGTGAACAGGACGAACAAAGGAAAAGTAATGAAGCAAAAAATCAAAATTTAAGCAACCCTGGCCAGTTTTTAGAGTATAAGAGGTTAAAAGAAAAGGAAATGGAGCTTTTAAACACGGTACCTCCGAGTTTGACCCCATACTATAAAGAAAAAGTCAATAACTATTTTAATACTGTGAACAGGTAATGGTGCCGGCAAAAGGAGAGAGCTTGAAAATAAATTCGAATGCAAATAATTTAAGATTGGTGGAGCGTTTGGTTGATGATGTTTGCCAGATTTATAACGTGAATGAAGATTCTTACGGCAACATTCTTATTGCTGTTACCGAAGCTGTCAACAACGCGATCAATCACGGCAACAAAAATAATCCCGATAAAATTGTTCAGATAGGTTTTGAAAGCGCAAACAAACAACTCATTTTTCATATTAAAGATGAGGGACAAGGTTTCGATTATCAGAATCTCCCCGATCCTACCGATCCCGATAATCTCGAAAAAGTTCATGGTCGCGGTGTTTTCTTAATGAAACATCTCGCCGATAAACTCGAGTTTAAAGACAACGGCAAGGAAGTCTCTCTGGCTTTCAATAATTAAACTATTTTTTCAAAATTTTCATATTGGAATTGCGTCGTTATCATTGCGCTTTTTCCCTTTTCTGTTTTCACACAAACTGATTCCGCTTCTAAGATCTCTAAAACCAAAGTCGCGCACGTTTTTATTCCGCGAGGATAACATCGGGCAAACATGTGGCAAACAAACGCGGGATTGAAGTACAGGCTAAAGGATTAAAATTGTGAGTATATTTATAATCACAAATGAAAATCCTCCTGAAATATTTTCTATTTCTTCTTCCGTATTTCTCATCAGGAATAAACATAGATTCATTAAAAAAAGCAATTCCTTCTTCAAAGAATAAAGCGGCAGATTATAACAGGATAGCGGCCGAATTTGTTTTTAACCAGCCTGATTCGGGAATTTATTACGCGCAAACTGCCCTGCCCTTTTGCAAAACCGCGAAAGATAAGGCCAATTCGCTTTCTATAATCGGCGAAGCTTACCAGTACAAAAGCAGTTACGATAAATCGACTGAATATTACTTACAGGCGCTACAACTTTCTCTCGGTGAAAAATGGCTCTCAAAAACAGCATCTTCAGAACGCGGTTAACCCTGATTAAAGGTCCGTTGGAAGAATTAAAAACAAAATCGTCGAACGAAAACGATCTTCACAATATTCAGCTTATCGAGCGAAACTCGGAGCGTTTGTTATCATTGGTAAATCAGCTGCTTGATGTTTCTAAAGTAGAAGCCGGAAAATTTATCCTCAATAAAAATTACGGGAACATTTCCGGTTTTATTGAAGGCCGTCTGCAGCTTTTCAGGAAAACCGCTTTGGAAAAAGGAATTCATTTTGTAACTGAAATAAAAGCAGAGACTATTCACCATCTTTTCTCGCCTGACGCGATTGAAAAGATCATCACTAATCTTTTATCCAACGCCATGAAATTTACTTCCAATGGCGGAACCGTTTCTGTAAAATCTCGTGTCGAAAACGGGCAACTTATACTTGAAGTTACCGATACAGGATCAGGCATTTCTTCAAACGATCTTCCTCATATCTTCGATCGATTTTACCAGGCAAAACAAACACACGAAACCGGCGGAACTGGTATTGGATTATCTCTCACAAAAGAATTGGTTGATTTAATGCAGGGAACCATTACCGTAAACAGCGAAAAAAATAAAGGAAGCGCATTCTTAGTGAAAATCCCCATTGAAACAGAAAATACAATTTCGGAAACAGAAACACAAGAAGAAGGATTGATTGTTGTTCTTGCTGAAGATGATCGCGAACTTTCTGATTTTGTTTCTTCCATTCTTAAAAAAGAAAACATTCATGTTTATGCTGCCGCTAATGGTAAAGAAGGTTTTGAGCTAGCGACAAAAATTCTTCCCGACCTGATCATAACCGATGTAATGATGCCGGTGATGGACGGCATTGAACTTTCAAAAAAATTAAAAGCCGATACGCTCACCTCTCATATTCCGGTAATCGGACTCTCGGCAAAATCGGCGCAGGAAAGCCGCATCAAAGGTCTTGAATCCGGAATGGATATTTACCTGAACAAACCTTTTTCTCCCTCTGAATTATTGCTTACGGTAAATAATATTTCTCTCACTATAAAAAACAATGTTCTTAAATTTAAGGATCAGCTCAGGGAAGAAGAAAAATTTTTCAAGGAAAGAATTGCAGGCAATGATCAGTATATTTTAAAACTGGTTGATATCATTGATTTAAATATCGACGATACCGAATTCTCTGTAAACGAACTGGCTGATAAAGCAGCGATAAGCCGGAGCCAGCTTCATCGTAAAATTAAAGCTCTAACCGGATTGTCTACAACGCATTTTATTCGCATGGTAAAACTCGAAAAGGCGAAGGACCTTTTTAAAACCAATGCAGGAAACGTAACCGAAATTGCATACATATGTGGCTTCTCGAGTCAATCTTATTTCACTAAAAGTTTCGTGGAGCATTTTGGTTTTCCGCCAAGCGATCTTATCAAAAGCATTTCATGATAAATGAAAGCTGTATCATAGCCTTTGCTAAAGTTCATGAGCGGTTTGTTTGTACTTTGGGAAAGCTCTCATGTACCACAACTTTTCTGTATAACTAACCGGTTAAAATCGTGTAAAAGTGTTGCTTTAGATCTAAAATCCCACCCTTTTTTCATTAAAAATCTGAATCAAACATGTCTTATTTCAATTTTAATTAGTTGGTTTTCAATATGTTTTTGTCCATGAAACAATGGTACACATAACCACAACAATGGGTAATGGCTTTTTTTTGATGTAGCCGGACCTTTGGAAGAGATAAACCTTAAAAACATGAAAACACGATTATTTTTTGCCTTTATACTTTTAATAATAAGCGGCAATTTTAGATTAATGTCCCAGACCGGGGCTGCAATGAATTTTGACGGCGTAAACGACCATGTAAAATTTCCGGGCTCCACCATGGGAGCTTTTACGATTGAATTCTGGATGCGAACCACACAGGTTGGTCCAACCGGCACCCAATGGTGGCAGGGCGCTGGATTAGTTGACTCGGAGATAGGGGGTCTTGTGAACGATTACGGCGTAACGCTGCTCGGAAACAAAGTCGCTTTTGGTACCGGAAATCCCGATGTAACAATAACATCAACTACAACCGTCAACAGCGGTAACTGGGTGCATGTGGCGGCTATGTTTACCTCTAATCCCAACGGAGAAATGTGGTTATACATTAATGGTGTACTTGAAGCCTACCAGGATCCAGGTGTTAGCAGCAACGCCCGAAACACCAACGCCAATCTTTGCA
>JAJONO010000015.1 GCA_021323535.1 Bacteroidota bacterium | reverse complement strand
AAATAGCAGGCTCAAAATTCTATGACCCGGGAAACAATGCGCGGGAAGCCGAACAGAGAGCCTATCTGAAAAAGTTGTGGAAAGAGAAATATGGTTATTAGGAATTAAAAGTTTTGAATTAAAATTAAAACAACTCAAACCTTAAATTTAAATCATCTGACTTTCAAATGATATTAAGACTTTTAGCATTAAATATCTTACTGTTTTCAGCAGCGGCTTATTTTTTAAAAGCTACAGATCCCATTAAACATGAGTTAAGCTGGTCTTTACAGATTTTAATTCCTCTTCTTTTAATTGTTACTCAATTATATTTAATACATAAACGTTCTTTTAATTTCCGATACAGTTTACTTCTGGCAATTGCCGAGTATTTCATAATTGGAAATCTGATTCATTATAATTTTAATCTTCTTAAAATCTATGAGAAAGGAATCAATGCCCAAATGCTTGTATTTATGGCAACATTTTGTTCAAGCGTAGGAATTTCTTATCTGATTTTCATTATTAAAGTAAGATTAAAACGCGTAGGAAAAGAATAGCTTTAATTGTGCGGACGGATATCTAAAAATCCAAAACCGGTTTAAGTTTGTAGTCCCAAACTTTTTCTTTCTCACTTTCAATAATTTACATTTTTATTCATTTTCTTTTGGGGGTGGGGGCCTTTTTGCGGGTCTTATATATGTAATCTCCTCATAATGGATTCAACTTTCATAGCCAGAATAATGGATTCAACTTTCATAGCCAGATTTATTTACCACTTGTCGGGAAAAAATTCCACAGACGGAAAAATGAAATTGAGCGAAAGAAAAAACAGTTGCGGCGAAAACAAAAAACTTAATAACACTGTTGATAACCCCCTCAACTTTAATACTGACAAGGTCTGGAGAACCTTTCACGTGCGAGTGAGAGAGCTTTCTCCCAATGTAACTTTTTATGAAACACTCCGTAAAGATCAGAGTAACTAAAAAAGAACCGAATCTTTTCCCCGGATCGAGTCGTAAATAATGGCACTGATTTTTGTATACTAAAACACACACTATGAAAACGACAAAGATTATTCTACTGGTAATTGCTCTCATTGTTGTTGCAATGATCAGCAACGCGCAAAACAGTAAAACCAAAAATTCTTCTTCCTCATCAGGAGGAAAATGTTTTAACGAAAATTCAAAAGTTCTTAATCTGGGCGTAGGTTTCTGGAGCCATTATTACCGGAAATACGGGAGGGGCAATTATGCTTATCACTCAAGTCCGGTATTTAATTTAAGTTACGAGCAATCGTTAAAACAGCAGGTGGGTCCTGGTTTCCTTGGAGTGGGGGCTTTTCTTGGCTATCAGCGTACCTACCTGCGATACGATGATTATTACTACAAAAACAACAGATATTACTGGAAACAGAGTTGGACCTACTCTTATATTGCATTCAGGGCTGCTTATCACGCCGACGCATTGATGACCGATAAAGCCGAATTGTATTTCGGAGCTAATGCCGGTTTAAGATTTTCGACATACCGTTTTGAAACCAACACCGATGATCCCGATGTTCGTATTTACGATGTAAAGGAAAGCACCATCTATCCTGCATGGGCACTTTTCGTAGGCGGACGATTTTATTTTACCGATAACATCGGTATCTTCGGTGAATTGGGATATGGAATGTCCTGGCTGACTGTAGGGGCAAGTATAAAATTTTAATCATATATGCATGAAAAAACTGTTATTCATTTTACTGCTTCCATTTTGCTGCGTTTCTCAAACCAGTAAACTTGATGAAAAAAACGGATTTGGAAATTACACTTTTGGAACAGCGCCCGCCGCTTATAAAAATCTTGTTCTTGAGCTGGATGAAGGCAACACCAAATTATACACATCTCCTAAAACCGCAATTACAGTAGAAGGTGTTGAAGTGGACAACGTAAATGTTACATTTGTGAAAGACAAACTTTCGTCCATTGTCTTTAATACCAAAAATTCTACCGGCGGAAAATTACTTCAAACCTTAAAACAACTTTACGGCGAACCCAAAGTTAATTCGGCAAAAGGAATTTATGAATGGGTAAGTTCCAAAGTACAACTTTTGTATGAAGCCGGAAGATCATCGGCCGACGCTGCGGTTTCCATTTACAGCAGAGATACGCTGAAGAAAAAATAGAACGTCTATTCGCTTTCTCTTAACCATCTTACTTCTTCTTCGGATACAACACGCTGTAGAAAATCAAATTCCACCACAAAACTATTATTGCGATAAACCGACGAGAATAAAAGCTCGCCACTGATCAGATGTATGTCATAACTGATACCGTTCGTTGCATCGGCGCCGGTTTTACGCCAGTTCTTATCGTTAAACGGTTCGATCTTTGAATGGCAATCGGCGTAAAAAATTTTCCTGATCCATCCAATGATAACAGTGCCGCTAGGCGAGTGCACATAAATTTTTTTATTAAAACCATTCAATCGTTTTGGTTTTAAAGAATGAGATTCGTCTCTTGTTGTTATTTCAACATCAATTGCGTTATTAGTAAGTAGTTCCATTGTATCCTGAAGTTGAGCTATCAAAAATAGTATTGCCGGTGCCTTCATCCATTCTCCAATAGGCTTTTAATCCGGCTTCGGTTCCTTTTAATTTCATGCACATTTTATCTCTGATCTCGGAAGCGCTTAATGCTTTTGACCATATTCTTACTTCATCTATTTGTCCTGAAAAAAGAAGACCCGAGGCGCCGCTGCCCAGAGATCCTAACTGGAAAGAACTTGGAGCGTAATCAACCGATTGTCCTGATGCAAAACTAATACTTGCCGAATCACGCGGAATTCCATCGAGGTACAAGATCATGTTCCCGTTTCTTTTAAATGTTCCTGCAATGTGGTGCCAGCCTAAAACCCCGGTTGTGTTATAAGTCGCATAGGTATTTGAAACCCCTGTCATGTGAAATGCAAGAGTAAGATCGCTGGAACTCAGAAGTCCGTACGAAAGATAAAAGTACGGGGGCCAACCTGATTTCCAGGTCCCCATCAGGCCCTTATTGTTTCCGAGTCCAGCAAAATTAAACCAACCTTCAATCGTAAAATCCGTTGTACCCAATACAACATCTCCGCAATCGGCGTAGTTGGTTGATCCGTTAAATTTAAGTGCGTGACCCGAACCAGCTTCCTGGGCATAACTCACATTAACAAGAACAATAAGAATAATAATTACAAGCCAGAGTAAAAGTTTTTTCATATCAGTTTTTTATTAGGGTTTTATAAACGGGGGCTGTCTGTAATGCAGGAATATTTACTTCGAGAACATATGGTCCCGGCGAAAGTTCCTGTATTCTGATTTTCAGAGCCTGTGAGATTCCGGGCAGCACATTACTTTCATTCTTCACAGTTTGTCCAAGCGTATTGATGATCTTATAACTGTAAGAAATTTCTTTCTCAGTATCTGTTATAAGGAAAACATAATCTGTCGCCGGATTTGGAAATAGTTGCGACAGACTGTTTTCCCCTCTGCTGCGCAGAAAAATTACTTTACTGTAAGTTACCAGTCCTGATACATCTGTCAATCTGATCCTGTAATAATTTTCATGGCCTGCATACTTATCCAGGAATGAATAATCTGTAACACTTTCATTGGCAACTTTTATAGTTGCAGCTTCTTCCCATATGTTATTTTCCGACATTCTCTCAATGATGTAACTCTGTATGCTTCCTTGTGTTTGTACCGACCAGTGAATAAGAGCGGCGTTTTTTTCTTCATTCCACGACGCTTCAAAATTTACGATCCTTACAGGCAGAATAACATTATCAAATGCCAGTATCATTTCCTTTTGAACCGGCAACATTCCTGGTTTCGAAAGTGTATCGCCGTTCAGGTTCATGCCGGCGTTCATGCCCACCCATGACATACATGCCGTTGTAGAATTGCAGAACCTGTCGTACAACTGAAGAAAAGGTTTGTTGACCGGTGTTACAAAAGGATTTCCATTAAAAAAATATTTGGTTGCATAACCCGGACCGGTACCACCTATCACAAACAGGCCAAAGTAGCGGTTATTGTTAAGCATTCCTGGCAAACCACAGTTTACATTGGGAAAAGTATCCACACGGTAAATATGAATTCCTTTTGGCGCTCCCGAAATTCCGAGCAGCCTCAGGCTGTCTTGTCCGTTAACATGCCTCAATGTTAACGAATCGGCCGATCCTAAACCGGAAGTTAGATTGTACCTGTAAATACTGGTGTCGCCCACCGGAGCTCCCGAGTAAACCCATACAGGCTGAGCCACTGAGAACACCGGCAGATTAACCAAAATCAGAACTAAACAAAAACGTAAAACTATACTCATATAATATGGGTTCAAAGATGCCAGACTTGTCTTTTACCGGCAATTCAAAAATTAGCTGTGATTAGGTTACAGACTATACGTGTAGAAAGAACAATTAATTAGAAGTCAGTATTTTATATTAATATTGTACTGTTATTTGCACTAAAAAACAATGTTCCTGAATTCGTCAGCAAATTAATTTTACAGAATGATATTACGTTTTTCAGAAAACACTACTACCAGCGAGATTGTTCTTGTACTCAATGAAACTAAATTTGACAGAATGCCTTACACCCGAGATAAAGGCATCAGTTTTTATACATTGCTATGGAACGATGGCCCCACGCAGAAGGTAATCATTGATGAAGTTGAATATACTTTTCCGGCGAATGGCCTGTTACCTCTAATGTCGCAACAATCGTTCCGCTTTGAAGATCCTGCTAAGATCATAGGCTGGCAATTCAACGCCGATTTTTACTGTATACTTAATCATGATAAGGAAGTAAGCTGCATTGGTTTTCTTTTCTACGGAAGTGGACAGATGCTGTTTCTTAATACAAGTGAATCGGACCAACAGAAGCTAAGATTATTACTAAAAGTGTTCATTGATGAGTTTGACACTGTAGATAATTCCCAGCACGAAATGCTACGCATGCTTTTAAAACGTCTTATCATTCTCACAACACGTCTTGCTAAAAGTCAGCATCTCGAAAAAAGTCTTCACGATCTTGAAAAATATGACATTGTAAGAAAATACAATTACCTCGTAGAAGAGAATTTTCGTAAAGAACATTCTGTGCAGTTCTATGCTAAGGAACTTAACCGTTCACCCAAAACACTTGCTAATCTTTTCGCCATTTATAATCACAAATCGCCTTTGCGTGTTATTCACGAACGGCTGCTTATGGAAAGTAAGCGCCTGTTGCACTACACTGATAAAAGCACCAAAGAAATTGCTTATGAACTTGGCTTTGACGACAGCGCCCATTTCAGCAATTTTTTCAAGAAAAACACAACTCTTACTCCTTCCGAGTACCGCTTAAACCAACCGGTTAAGCAAAACGGGAAGTAATTTCAATCCTTCGGGAACTATTGTCATTTTCTGAACGCAACTATTTTTTCAATTTTGTCTTATTAAAAAAACAAAAATGAAAAAAATCATGTTTCCCCTTACTTATGCAGCCCATTACCTGTCTAAGCTCACCGATCTGCCTTTGCTTTTAATAAGATTGATCTTAGCCTACGGTTTTTATGAGCCCGCCACTTCAAAGATGAATGATATCGACGCTATCGCCACGTGGTTCGGCGAAATGGGTCTGCCATTCCCTACCCTCAACGCGTATCTCGCAACCTATACCGAGTTCTTTGGTTTTATTTTCCTGCTTGTAGGTTTAGGTACAAGATGGATCAGTATCCCGCTCATTATTACCCTTATTGTAGCCATTAAAACCGTACACTGGGAGAATGGATTCAGTTCTTCCGAGAATGGTTTTGAAATTCCTCTCTATTACATCATCATGCTGCTTACTTTAATGATATATGGCGGTGGAAGACTAAGTTCCGACTTCCTGATCTCAAAATTCAGAAACAGACAAAAAAATATCGGAAGTGTAGATCATGAAATTGCAGGATAGTTTACACGAACTGGTGCATTCGTTAACGAAAACCGAAAAAAGTTTTTTCAGAAAATTCAGCGCCATTCAATCTGCCGGAGATGAACATTCATATCTCCGGCTCTTTGAGATCCTTGAAAAAATGAGCGACTATGATGATGGTAAAGTAGAGGACAAACTCAAAGCCGATTTTCCGAGTGTACATTACGCGTTCGCCAAAAATTATCTCAAGCGTACAATTCTCCGGTCGTTGCGTGCGCAAAAAGAAGAAGATTCGCCCAATATTATTTTTTCGGAATTTCTTAGCAATGCCGAATTGCTGTATAAAAAAAATCTTATCACTTTAAGCGAAAAAGAACTTCAGAAAGCGGAAAAGATAATGGAACAATACGAATTACATCATCGTTTCAGCGAACTTGCTTATTGGAAAAGGCAATTCCTTTATAAAAAAGGTTATTCCGCCGAGGTGAAAGATGAGTTTGAGAAAGTTAACGAAACAGAAAAACAACATTTCGAAAAAACTTCCAATCACGCTTCGTATTATTTTTTATCGTACCTCATACTCGAAATCAATATCAGTAAAGGGAACATACGTGATGAAAAAACAAAGCTCAAACTCGAGAACATTCTCAATCATCCGCTTTTCTTTGATGAGAGTATGGCGCTAAGCACCCCATCAAAATGTTTTTATTACAATACCTGGTGTCTTTACTACGATTATATTTCCAACACGGAAGAATTGTACAGGCACCTGAGAAAAAACATAGCTGTGATAGAAAATAACCAACCGTTTTACGATCAGAACGAATGGTGGTACGCGGCGGCTGTGTATAATTACATTGTTACAGGTATTTCATTGAAACGTTTCGACGATTATGAAGTGATGCTTGAAAAGCTCAAATCCATCAGCCGGTTGAACAGAAATATTGCCCCGCTATTGAAGAACAATATTTTCGTGCTTATTTTAAATGCTGAGCTACGTCACTTACTGGGAACAGGTTCTTACGATAAGCTCAAAAATTTTCATGAAGAACACGCTCAGTTTCTTTTATTACAGGATATAAAACGTAATCCTCATGTATTGCTTGAAAATTACCTGATGATGGCCTATGCCTTTTTAATGACACGTGATTTACGGTCAGCTTTAAAATGGAACAACATTCTTATTAATGCTAAAGTAAGCGATATGCGTGAAGATGTGTTCAGTATGGCAAGAATACTCAACCTTGTGATCCACTTTGAACTGGGTAACGATATTTTTCTGACCTACAGTATAAAGTCTACGCACCGTTATCTTGAAAAATTGAATACGCTCAAAAAATTTGAATCGTTATTGCTTCAGTTTATGAAACTGCTTATGGATCTTGAAAAGAAAGGCAATCATTCCGAAAAACTGAAAACACTTCAGGATAGTATTACAGATCTTAAAGGAGATCCGATAGAAAAACAAGTGTTCGCTATTATTGATATTTCTCACTGGCTCAATTTCAGGATCGAACAGAATTCGAAGCGGGTCGGTTCCAAACAGACCTGAACAGGGTCCATGTATTTTTATACCAGTTGAAAATTCTTTCTTTTTTGCTTCCCCGAAAAAAGTTAGATTTATGTAAAAATACTATGGACCCCTTCGAATTAGAAAAACTCAAATACCCGATCGGTAAGTTCAACAGGCCCGACGCTTATACATCCGAATTATTAAAACTCTATATTTCGGAGATCGAGAAATTTCCCGCTAAAATAAGTTACCAGGTAAAAGACCTTTCACCTGAGCAACTAAACACGCATTACAGGCCCGGCGGCTGGAGCATAAGGCAGGTGGTTCATCACTGTGCCGACAGTCATATGAACGCTATCATTCGTTTTAAACTTACGCTAACGGAAAATAAACCAACCATTAAACCTTATATGGAAGGGCTCGTGGCTCAATTACCCGATTCTGAAATTATGGAGATAACTCCCAGCCTGGAAATTATCAGTGGGGTTCATTCAAGATGGGCAGTGTTGCTGAAATCACTAACTAAAAATGATCTGGAAAGAATCTACATTCATCCCGAATACGGAAAAGAATTCACGCTGAACGAGGCCACAGGTATGTATGCCTGGCATTGTAATCATCATCTTGCACACATTACCACACTTAAAGAAATGAAGAACTGGAAATAATATCAGACATGAGTGACATTGATAAACTGGCACAAAGCGGGAAAAACATTCGCGAAAAAACAAAAAGTGCCAAGGAGACTTTTGAACAGAAGCAGAAAAGAAAAGAGGAAAAACATGCTATTCTTAATACATCACGTCTTCATTTTATTTTCGGATACAGGTATTTCCCTTTTGCTCTTTTTTTTACAGCTTTATTTTTCTCCACGCTCTTTTTTCTGGCTGATATTTTCGGATTCAAACTGCATGCAAAGGGAGGAGGCAGAATGTATTATCCGGAAGAGGATCATTTCGGAACACCGCTTTTTATTTGTGTTGTTTCCTTTGGTGTTATAATTCTCATTATTCAGAAGCTGATCATTCCTCCCATTGCAAAAAAAACTTATGAGAAGGAAAAAGAATTCATAGCACATCTTCCTTTTATTACCGAAAACTATTTTGAAACCCTCGGGCAACAGATCGGTTCGATTGATCTGGATATTTACTGGAAAAAGACACCCGACCCTACCTATATTGAAGACATTATCCGCGGCATGAATCTCAATAAAAAAATTACCTATGGCCGTTTTATCAGCGATGATTACAAATTAAGCATTGACCTTGGAGCCTCTTCTTATAAGAATGGCTATAAGGCCATGAAAGCTTACCATTTATTCTGTGAAAAAATGTTCATACCCTTACACGATAAATACGGGATCAGTAAAATTGTGATTTCCTGAAATGCTGAAACGCGTTCATCATATCGCTATCATCTGTTCGGATTATAACAAATCAAAACGCTTTTATACCGAAATCCTGGGAATGAAAGTTATACGCGAAGTGTATCGTGAAGAACGTAAATCATACAAGCTCGATCTTTCCTTAAACGGAGAATACGTGATAGAATTGTTTTCTTTTCCTGAAACACCTCCACGTCTTTCCCGCCCAGAAGCAACCGGATTACGCCATCTCGCATTTGAAGTGGGTAATCTTGATGAGTGTGTGAAAAAATTAAACGCGCAACAGATAACCTGTGAATCTATTCGAACCGATAAGTTTACAGGTAAACGCTTCACTTTTTTTTCCGATCCTGATAATCTCCCCATCGAACTTTACGAAAAATAATTTTAAGCTGCTGACATAGGGTTGTCACTCCCCTTCCCTTACTTTGTGTCATGGAAAAAGTTTATAAGAATTGCCAGAGTTGCGGTATGCCTCTGAAAAAAGATCCAAAAGGCGGGTCCACCAATAATGATGGAACTAAAAACAACATGTATTGTAGTTACTGTTATGATAAGGGCAGGTTTCTTCAGCCCGATTGTACCGTTGAACAAATGCAGGAATTTGTTCGTGAAAAAATAAAAGAAATGCCTTTTCTTAAATTATTTGCCGGTATGTTTGTAAAAGGAATCCCTAAACTGGAACGCTGGAAAAACAAATGAGCGTATTAAATCAATTGGCAAACGCGCTGGGAAGACGCGATGAAGTGCCCAACATTGAGCTGGCCAGAAAACTGGCAGAGAAAAAAGATAAAGTCTCTATTAAAGAACTGGTGAATCACATCAGTGACAAGAATAAGGACATTGCCGGTGATTGCGTGAAGGTGATCTATGAGATCGCGGAAATAAATCCAAAACTGGTTGCAGACCATTCAAAGGAATTTATTTCGCTGCTCGAACATAAAAACAACCGCATTCAATGGGGAGCTATGACAGCCCTTGGAAAAATTACAAGCCTGGTTCCCGACCAGATCTATAAAGCGCTTCCAAAAATAATTTTGGCGGCTGAGAAAGGTTCTGTTATTACAAAAGATCATTACGTCAATATTCTTATAACGCTTTGTTGTATTACAAAATATTCGAAGGAAGTTTTTCCTTTGCTCAATGAAATGTTGTTGAAGTGTCCGGAGAATCAGTTCCCTATGTATGCAGAAAATGCAGTTGTTATTATTAACGAAGAAAACAAAGCTGCTTTTCTGAAAACGATCAAATCACGCTTAAAAGACATTGAAAAAGAATCGAAGAAGAAACGGGTTGAGAAAGTGATTAAGAAGCTTTCATAGAACAATTTCGACTTCTTACAATTCAAACTGTCATCCCGCAGCGCCTTCGCTAAAGCTTCAGCGTCCGAAGGAGGTACATGGGATCCGGGCTTTTGAAATTATAAAAGAGCAGATCCTTCCTTCATCAGGATGACGTTTTCTTATTTTATAATTTTTTGGAGAGTCGTTAAAACCTGATCCCAATTAACAGAATATCATCTGTCTGTTCGAAATCGCGCTGCCAGGCGGTGAGTTCTTTTTCAATTCTTCTCCCCTGTTCGGCCATTGAAAGATCCTGCACAGACTCAAGAATATCGCGGAAACGCTTGATCATGAATTTTTTTCCATCCTCGCCGCCGAACTGATCCTGTAATCCATCAGAGAACATGTATAAAGTATCGCCGGTGTTCACCGCTATTTTGTGTTCAGAGAACCGCTTTGTTAATTCATGACCAAAACTTCCGATAGGCGATTTATTTCCTTTGATCTCGATGAGCTCACCTTTCTTAAAAACATAAAGCGGACGTTTTGCCCCGGCGAAAGTAAGTTCATTCTTCGAGATTTTATAACGGCACACAGCGGCATCCATACCATCGTTGGTAATGATGTTACCATGTTGTTTTAATGTTTCATGTAATTTTTTGTCGAGTTGTGTAAGAATATTTGAAGGGCTTGTCACTCCAGCCGAATTCACGATCTGGTTCATCAGTGAATTTCCGATCACTGTCATTAAGGCCCCCGGAACGCCATGACCCGTACAATCCACTGCTGCAATCACCGCGTCATCGCCTTGTCTTCCGAACCAATAAAAATCGCCACACACAACCGCTTTTGGTTTATAGAAGATGAATGAATTGGCGAACACTTGCGTGATCATTTCATTATTCGGTAAAATAGATTCCTGTATGCGTTTCGCGTAATTGATGCTGTCGCTGATCTCTTTGTAGGCAATTTCGAGTTTCCGGCCTTTTTCAATCACCTCAAACGTACGTTCGCGTACCTGCTGCTCCATGTCTTCTGAATAGGCCCGCAAGCTGTTACGCATATTAATGAGTGCATTTCCGAGAAGGTCGTTATTGCTGAGCTTATCATAATTTACAGTAAGATTTCCTTTACCGATCTCGCTTGCAAAAACAGAAGTACGCGTAAAACTTTCAGACAAAGTATTTACGGAAGATACCATATCACCAATTACATTTTTCTTGGCATCGAGTTTTTCATTTGGTAATTCTCCTTTTCCAAGTTGCTGAATAATTTCTTTCATTTTTAGAACAGGTTTCCTGATACCACTTGAAATAAATGAAATGGCCCCAAGGATAAATATGAGTAATCCCACAGAAGCCGCCATCATAATAGTTGTGAGCCAGGAAGAATCCCTTTCAATTTCGGATTTTAAACGAACCGCTTCACGTCTTGTATTCGATGTAATAAGACGTAACTGATTCATGATCGAATCCGTTCGAGGTAAAACCTGTTCTTCGATCAGCTCTTCACAATGAAATTTTTTAGAAGCATTTTCATAATCATCGAAAGTTACCAGGGTTGACATAATTTCCTTTTCGAAACCAATGAGCCGGTAAAATTTCCCAAACACTTCTGAAAGTCCGCCCGAACCAAGGATCTGTGAACCATCTATCTTGGTAAATTTCTGAGCCTGTATCTGAAGTTTTTTCTTTAGAGCGGGATATCTGAATTTATGAAGCGTATCAAGACTGCCTTTATCTTCAACATTGTTCTGAAGATATACCCAGTTGGTTGAATACATTTTAGATTCGGTAACCATGAGATTGAACTGCTCCAGCGATTCGATGTAAGGGTTGATCACATCTGTCATTTCGGCGATCTTGGACTTGTTTTTCGTGATCACATAAAAATTGAACGCTACATTAGCAATAACGATAGCAATGACAAATAGGAATGCCGTGGTTATTTTTGGGAAACCGGTATTAAAAAAATTGAACTTCATAAATTTCGGGGTTGCAGCTCTGGCAAACCCGTATTACACCATCTACACAAATATATTATTTTTATGTTACATAAGCCTGCCGCTTTACGTAGAAAACACTTTTTTTTGTTTAAATGCATTTTTTATCTATTTTCGATGCCGTGCATTTACCCCGTATAGCATTTATTCTTCTGGCTGTATTCTTTACATCCTTTAAAAGTCTGGCGCAAGGCGATTCTACGGTTGTCAAAAAGGACTCTATCGACTACTATGAAATGTCTCTTGAGCAATTATTGAAATTAAAGGCTCACGGCGTACCCACCGAACTCGAAAAACTCATCAACTCTCTAATTTCTGTAGCATCTAAAAAGCCCCTGAATGTACGCGAATCGCCAAGTATTGTAAGTCTTATTACCGAAGAAGAAATCAAAAACTCGGGTGCCCGCGACCTTATTGATGTGCTTCGACTCGTACCCGGACTTGATTTTGGTGTCGACGTTGAAGGCGTTGTAGGACTTGGTGTACGCGGGAACTGGGCACATGAGGGAAAAGTGCTGGTGCTTTTAGACGGGCAGGAAACCAACGAAATTCTTTTTGCCACCACTCAATTCGGAAATCACTATCCTATTGAACAGATCAAAAGAATAGAAGTGATCCGTGGGCCGGGTTCAGCTATTTATGGTGGTTTTGCCGAATACGGTGTAATTAATATTATTACCAGGCAGGGAGAGGATCTGAACGGACTCTCGGTTTCGGGAACCTATGGTCAGGGCGAAACAGATTATCTGAGAAGGAACGCCAACCTTTCTATTGGCCAGAAAATAAACGACTTTGAATACAGTGTTTCGGGGATGATGGCTACCGGACAACGCAGTAACGAAGATTATACTGATTTCCAGGACAGCTCTTATAATATGGCCGGTAATTCGAACCTCAATAACACTTACGTTAATGCCGCCGTTAAATACAAAGGATTAAGTTTCCGGGTGATTGGTGACATGTTTCAAACTACCATGCGCGATGGTTATGGTGATAAGCTGTCGGATGGAGCTGTACAGGATAATTTCGGATCGTATTTCGGAGAATTAAAATACGTTCTTAAACTGAACGACAAATTCACCATCACGCCACGGTTAAACTATAAAAGCCAGACACCATGGCAGAGTGAAGAATACGCAGGAAAAGCAGAATATAACAGAACAGCAACAAGAGCGCTTGGGAACATTACGGCTTCTTATAATGTGAACCGGAAAATAAATGTTGTGTTTGGCGCAGAAGCTTACCAGGATCACGCGGTGGATCATGTTGACAGCAGTTATTTTTCCAACGACGAGCAGCAGATAAGTTACAATAACATGGCATTTTTCGCGCAGGGCCTCATTAAAACCCGCCTCGTAAACTTTATTCTCGGTGCACGTTATGATAAACATAATGAATATGGCGACGCTTTTGTACCACGCGTTGGTCTCACAAAAAAATACAAGCGCTTCCACTTTAAAGCTTTATACAGCAACTCATTCAGGGCGCCTTCTATTGAAAATATTAATTACAGCACATCAGACGGAATTAAACCCGAACTCACTCAGGTTACCGAAGTAGAACTCGGATATCAGTTAACCCGCAAATCTATTCTTACGCTCAGCGTTTTTGACATCACCACCAATAACCCTATTGTTTATTCTGTAGATTCGGCCCTCAATGATGTATACATTAATTCGGGAAGCTCAGGATCACAGGGAATTGAAGCCGAATACCGCATCAAACAGAGATGGGGAAATATAGGTGTTAACTACTCTTACTATTCTGTTGCCAATAAAGAAAAAATTACCGACTATGAAGTAAGCGAAAGCAGCTCTTCATTGGTAGGTTTTGCGAATCATAAATTCAACCTTGTTTCTTCTTTTAAGATCATGGAAGGACTTACCATTAACCCAACCATTTCATTTATTGGAAAGCGCTGGGGTTACGGATCGGTTGACGATTCGGCCGTTTCGGTAATTGAAGAATTTGACCCTGTTACATTGATCAATCTTTTTCTGAGATATGAAACACCGGTTAAAGGATTAAGCATTGGCATAGGAGCTTACGATATTTTAGGTCAGAAATATAAATTCATTCAGCCTTATGACGGATATCACGCACCGTTACCTGGACCCGGAAGAGAATTTACATTCCGTCTGCAATACAACCTGAACTTTAAAAAGAAAACTGAAAATTGAAAAAAGCGCAATACATAACTATCCTTAAAAAGCTGTTCCTGCTTGCTTTGCTGTTGCGCGGATTATACAACGGAGAAATAAAGGCCCAGGAAACAGATTATAAAGCCTATTCGCTTTTCATATACAACTTCATGAAGTACATTGAATGGCCGGAGGCTCAAAGCAAAGGCGATTTTGTTATTGCCGTGCTTGGAGATTCGCCAATTAATAAAGAATTGCAGACGCTGGTTTCCAGCAAAAAATTAAAAGGCAGAAACATTATCCTTAAAAAATGTAATACACCTGAAGAAGCTGCGGGGGCCCACCTGCTCTATCTATCCGATTCGAAAAGCAGTGCGGTAAAAACATTGAAGGAGCAAACAAAAGATAAGCCTGTTTTAATTGTAGGCGAACGCGAAGGGCTCGCTAAAAAAGGTGCAGGACTAAGTTTTGTAACACTTGAGGATGACGGTTTAAAATTCGACATTAACAAAAAAGAGATCGAACAGCATCAACTAAAGATCGCCAGTTCCCTGATACAACTTGGTATCGTGATCAATTAATCTTTCCCTGAAAAATTATCAATTTGATAATTTGTTTTATTTTTTCACTTTCAGTAAAGTCGTTATTGACATCCGCGGAAAATTAAATTCCGATAGGATAATTTTTTAGTATGCGGTTCAACAAGCAATAAATTCATTTCGGCAGAATTAATGAACGATTTGTCAGAAACCGCATATCGTATTCATATTGGCTGAATATCTTGGTCAAAAATTCTCCCGTGAAAACCTCCCATTTACCCGAGCAGAATGCCAACCAGAGGTTGGTGGCCGCCCTTTGCGAAAAAATAAACTCTCAATACATCCCCGACGATCTGTTAAGAGAATACACGCAATTTCTCATTTCATTTAACCGGTTACTTGTTGAGAAAAACCAAACCGTGAAGCTTACAAAAAAAATCTTCATTGTAATATGTTTGTTATTATCCGGCATTTCAATCAGCGCGCAATGTATTGCCACGCCAACAGCGCCGTCCTGTAATCCCGCGGGATCATCTGTCCTTGTAGCCAACGATGTTGTAGGTGCGGGACAGATAAAAACAATAAATGCCAATGGAAATTACGGATCATTAACAATTAGTGGCGGAACACTGATTGTTTGCAGCAGTGCTACTATTTCCAGCTTCGCGTTTTCTGGCGGCGCTATCATTGTAAACACCGGAGGAAACTTCGTTATTAATAACGGTGGAGCCGCTGTGGCTTTTGGAAATAACTGCATCATCCATAATTTTGGAAATATTCAGTTTAACGTTAGTATAGTAACAGGACAAAACAACATCATTCATAATGCCACTACGTCCTCGGTTTTTACGGTAGCTTTTAACCAGTTTGTTTTGCAGGGGCCAAATACGTTCCTGGTAAATAATGGCATTTTTAATTCGTCTTATTTTATTGTGCAATCTACCAACTCGCCTGGGCCAGTATGTTCCGGGGCCCCCTCCGCTATTGTTACCAATTTCATGATCAATCAATACGCTAATGCCTTTACTTCACCCAATGGCCCTTCCTGCATTAATATCACGCAGATGGTCATTAACAATCAACCCATGACGTCATCCAGCAACGTCAATATCTGTTACCAGGCTTCTAATGTTACCATATCGGGTTCCGCTAATTTCGGTAATGCCACAGTAAATAATAACTGTGCGAGCTGTTCTATTGTTCTGCCTTTACGGATCGTTGAGTTTAATGGGATCTGTGATGAGAACAAGGCCCTGCTCGAATGGAAAACAAGAGATGAAGCAGGTACCGATCATTTTAATGTGGAACGTTCTACCGATGGAGTAAATTACGAATTGGTGGGAAGCGTTAAAGCGCAGAAAAACGGTAACACTTATAACACCTATACCTTTAGTTCAGAAACACAGGACCTTGGTCCGAATGTATTTTATTACAGGATCAAACAGATAGAAATTTCGGGCGAGACCTTTTATTCGAAAATAGTTGCTATAAACTGTAATACGGAACTTGAACTTAATGTGGCTCCTTCCATTACCGAAAATTATTTTACTGTGAGCAGCATTTATACACTCGACCTGGTAACGGTTTACGACGCGGCCGGGCGACTCATTCACACATCCTATTACAACAACGAACATTTTTTTACCACCATTGTAAATAACACACTTGCCCGTGGCGTTTATCTGGTAAGAGTGAGAACTTCCAATGGAAAGATGTTCAACAGGAAGGTAGTTTTTAATTAGTCAATGGTTTATAGTTCTTAACCGACTATAGACTATTGGCTCCCCCGTTTCTCCAGGAAAAATTTCTTATAGGTTTTTCCGATCGGCAGTTTTTCCGTTTCGAGTGTAACGAACTCATGATCGTGTTCGGTTACCCTCGTCATGTTAATGATAAAGGATTTATGGATCCTCACAAATTTACTCTTGGGTAACATACCTTCCGCTTCTTTGGTGGACAACAAAACCACATACGATTTAAGTGTGGTGAACACTTTAATATAATTTCCTAAGCTCTGCAGATACAGAATTTCTTTGAATGGTATTTTCTTAGAGCAACCATTTACTTTAAATTCGAAATGTGTAGACTCTGCAATTACAGGCTCAACAGGCTTTAATTGTTTTACAGTTTTTGCTTTTTCAATGGCCTGTATAAAGCGTTCAAAGCGAATGGGCTTTAAAAGATAATCGGTTACATTATACTCATAGCTTTCGAGAGCGTATTCGCTGTAAGCAGTTGTAAGAATTACTACCGGCGGGTCTTTGATTATTTTGAGAAGATTGATCCCGGAAATTTCGGGCATGTTTACATCAAGAAAAAGAATGTCCACCCTGTTTGCCTGAAGCTGATTAAAGGCTTCTATAGCATTGGCTGCCGTTCCAACAATTTCCATTCCCTGAAGCTTGGACAGGTAATTCTCAATTATCTTGATGGCTGGTGGCTCGTCGTCAACTATAAGGCATTTTAGTATCATTTAAGTTCGCTTAATAAAAGATTAACAATGTAACGTTCTCCGCTTTCGTCTATCTGTAATTTATGTGTTTCCGGATATAAAAGTTCAAGTCTTCTTATTGTATTCTGCAGACCTATCTTCGTTGATTCAGATTCTCCTTTATGCACAGGGTTGGAAACATGAAGGCTCAATGAATCTTTACCGGAAGAAATGGATACATCAATAACAGATTTGCTCATACTTAATGTTCCGTGCTTAAAGGCGTTTTCTATAAATGTAAAAATAATAAGCGGAGCAATTTTCAGGTTCGCGTTCTCTACGTTTTTTTTATAAACTATTTCACATCGCTGACCGAGGCGTTCTTTTTCAAAGGCTACGTAATTATCAATGAATTTTATTTCATCTTCAATAGTAACATATTCTTTTTTATTACTGTCGAGAATATATCGCATGAGTTCGCTCAGTTTCAGAACAAGTTCCTGCCCATTAGAACTTCCGGTAATAATATGACTGTAAATATTGTTTAACGCGTTGAAAAGAAAATGCGGGTTGAGTTGCCCTTTCAGAAGTTCCATTTCAAGTTCGCGCGCATTGATTGTAGCTTTATAAAAACGGTCGCGCTCCATAATGTATCTTACAATAAAATACAATCCGAGTCCGAGCAGCTTAATAGCGGTAAGACTGAGAATAGATGTCCATATCATTCCCACATCTTTGCTGTAAGGGGTGTTAAACCACCAGTAAAACGGAATGTAAGCAACATAACTAACGACAAGCAACAACAGGTAATTCTTGGCTTTTTTACGAAGCAGGAACCGCTCCACCAGCAACTTGTTATGCACAAGTATCCAGACAAAGTCCACCGTGTACGATAAGTAAATCTTAAATCGTTCCAGATTCATCTCAGACCACGGACCACGATCATTAAGCATCCGGGCCAGGAACAAAATGAAAAGATACAGGAGCGTGTTCCTGAACCAAAAAGCAGACCACCATTTTTTAGTCATACGATGCAAATATAATCAGTCGCCCGAAATACCCGCTATTAGTTAGCGGTTGATAAACGTCTTTCGTCACATTTCAACGCTTTTGAAATTATTCTTTCCCACCTCTTTGCGTTAAATGAACGTACTTTGACCAGAATTTGAAGAGTTGATGACATTTCTATGATAATTGAGAACAACCCCACCCAGACAAAAACCCTACAGACAAGATTCCTTGTTTATGTAAGAGATTACCTGAAATCGATTGAGGTACACGAGATAGCCTACTTCTATTTTGAAGATAAAGTGACATATGTCGTTACACATAAGAACGAAAAGTACATGCTTCACCGTACTTTGAACCAATTGGAGGAAAAACTTGATGAAAAAGATTTTTTCAGGATAAACAGAATGTTTCTGGTATCGTACCAGAGCATTGGAAAAATTGAACCTTATCTCGGTAACCGTCTAATTGTGTTCCTGAAACCCGATATGCAGGTAAAAGCTATTGTGAGCCGCGAAAAAGTAAGCGAGTTTAAGAACTGGCTGAACCATTAACGTAGAGTCAAGAAACAAGTCCATCTCACGCTGAGCGCAGTCGGGAAGGACTAATGATGAATGACAAAGGATAAATGATCAAGGGTTCTGATCACTTCTTTCTCCATTAATTTATGTTAAACGCTGTTTATCGCTTTGTTTAATCAGTAACATTGATGTTGTAAATCCTTCATCATTGTGCATTCATTATTTTCATTTCCGAAAATTATTTTAACAAGCCTTTGCCTGCTTTTTATTTTGCAGGTACGTCCCTGTGTTAACGAGTATTTTATTCATCTCGACGGCAAAATGGAATTCGGCGACAGCCCTCATTTCATTCCTTATGGCAGATTTAATTCCAACAATAAACCCTACCTGTTTCATAAACTCAGAACGGCCGACAGTCTTTACAAACTTTACGGACAAATAGAACATTACTCCGACCTGGGGGCCATGCTCATTTACAATGGTGAATTTCTGAAAGCAAAGAAAATTTTCATTGAGATTGAAAATAAATCTCCCGGGCGTTACATGACCGCTTCTAATCTTGGAACCGCCTATGAATTACTCGGGCAAAACGATTCGGCTTATTATTGGATAGATAAGGCCATTAAGATGAATCCCGGATCACACGAGGGTTCTGAATGGATCCACTTAAAATTACTCGAAGAAAAAATACGTTCGAAAGGAATTGTAAAAGACCTAAAGCCAAAGAATATTCTTGGACTTGATTTCGGAAATGAAAAAATTCCGCTTGCACCAAAAAAAGCGAACCTTGATCAATTAAGAAATCATTTGTATCACCAGTTGAACGAACGTATTTCATTTGTAAAACCAAAAGAGTCCATTGTAGCACAACTTTTATTTGACCTTGGAAATTTAAACGCATTAACTGTTGATATAAGAAACGGACTGAAAACCCTGGAGCTCGCAAAAGAATATGGTTATTCTTCTCCTGTGCTTGACCAGAGAATAGATTATTTTTCCAAACTTCAGAAAACAGCTGATAAAGAAAATGAGAGAGAGAAATGGGAAAACGAAAACCCGAGATTAAGAATTATTTTATTCGGACTGCAATGTCTAACAGCATTGCTAGGTTTTATTGTTTTAGTCTGGATCATTGTAAAGGCGATTAAACGATCAACGAAGCGTAAATCTGAAAAGCATTCTTAAAATAATTATTCCTGTAGTATTATTTTCCTGCTCGGAAAAACATGATCAGAAATTTCGTAAATTCGATATCATGACACGTTACTTTGCCTTAGTTCTACTGCTTTATATTTCACAGAACATTTTTTCCCAAACCCAATCCTTTGATGAAAGAACAGGAATTGAAATTAATTTTTCGGCCGAAGGAAAAATATTTCCCGAAAGCTGGTACTCCGCAAAAATTGATGCAAAGGGAGGATCGCTTTCTGAAAAAGAATTTACGAGAAGTAAAGAAGTCGTTACGAAAGCCCTCTCAAAATATCCAGTAGACGTTATCAAAACAAATTTAAAAGCTGTTTACGTACTCGACAGTATTATTTTCTTTGGTGTTCCTTACGGTGGAACCAACTCAAACAACAAAATATATTTAGGAAACCGCGGCGAGAACAAAGGGTATACCGATCATTATATAGAACAGGCTTTTCATGAAGAATTCTCAAGCATACTATTGAGAAATAAACCTCTTTATCTCGACAAAGCAAGATGGCAGAGCAATAATGCAAGAAGTTTTACTTACGGAACAGGTGGTGTAAATGCCATTAAGCAAAATAAAGACGGGCTCATCTTCGACTCCACCTTTCACAAAATAGGTTTACTCAGCGAGTACTCGGCTTCGGATCTTGAAAATGATTTTAATTCTTTTGCGAGAAATTTATTCGAGCCAAAACCGGGCTTCAGAGAATTGCTTGAGAAATATGAAGGCATTCGTAACAAAAGAAAACTCACCATTGAGTTTTATCATAAGATCAACGAAACTTTTACCGAAGAGTTTTTTGATAAGATCCTTTACAGCAGAAATTAAAAATGCTAAAATCTTTTTTTAAATTTCTCATTGTATTAAATTCAATCCTCCTCGCAGGTTGTGCCGTTGAAGAACCTAACGCAGCATTCGTAGCCGAAACATTCAGGGAAATGCATGGTGTTGGAACCTTATTGAATTGCGAGAATATTAAAAATACTCCTCCATGTTCTTTCTGGAAACTGGTTTATCGGAATGGCGCAAACGATACTATTATAGAAGTATGGTTATTTCACGAACATTCCTTTCTATATTCAGGTAAGGTCAATCGGCTTCTTCATTCTGTAGTTAAAGAGAAATATGATTCGCTGAGAGATTCTCTCAAAAGTCTTACCGGGTTCAGCATCAACTTCCATGACAGCGTGTTTGAATCCATACAATCTGTACTTTCAAACGACAATTCGGAAACAGCCTTTAAGAACGATTATTGCTGGGGCGATTGTTGCGGCTCTTACAAGATATTTCAACGCTCCGATAGTTCGTTTTATTTTTTCAAATCGTATTGCGGCGAATACGGTTATAGCAACGACCAGTTCTTTTTTACACAGAATGTGTTGCAACGATCACGAACTTTTAACTTCAGCGTTCTCGAATATCATTCCGACCTTAAAAATTTTACTTACCTCATAGAAGAGAAGATCCATGACTTTTCAGGAATCAATGCTATCATCAAAGAACGAAGTAAAACATTCACTAACTTTCTGATCTGTTCAATAGACGATGTTCCTTTTAAAACTTCTATTCAGAAAAAAGACAGTCTCTTTAAAGACCAGAATAATCAATTCAAAATGCTGATTGAACTTGAAGAAAAATATAAGGACACGGAATAAAAATGAAAAGCTTTAGAATAATAATTTTCATTCTTTGCGTCGTCGGATTTTCGATCCTTACATTCTTTTGTTTTATTTTCAGATTTGCTGAAGAAGAAGGAACTCTGGAGGAAAGTTTCTATTTTTTATCCGGACTATATTCTATATTAAGATTTCCCACACATTCGTTATTTCCCGCGACTTTTTCCGACAACTTACCTGTATTTTCTATAGGCCTTCTAATCAATTGCCTGTTTTATGCCCTGATCACCGAAAGAATTGTTTTCTTCATCAAAAAGTTCAGGAAATCAGGCACACAACTTTGAACTTTAAACATTAAACTTTAAACTAATTCCGTACCTTTACAGCATGCGCGTTCTGCTTACAACCCTTAATGCAAAGTACATCCACGTTAATCTCGCTATCCGGCTTTTATATGAGCTCAACAGCGATAAAAAGAACCTGGACTGGAAAGAATTTACCATTAAGGAAAACAAAGACGAAATTGCTGAACAATGTGCCAATTATGACGTGATAGCTTTCAGCTGTTACATCTGGAACATCACCCCTACTCTTGAAGTCACTAAAAAAATAAAAGAGTTAAATCCCGGCGCTAAAATTTTACTGGGCGGACCCGAAGTAAGTTATGATTGGGACAATGTTATTTCAAGAGAAGACATTGATTATATTATTGCCGGTGAGGGAGAAATTCCGTTTACAAAATTCATGGAATCGTATCCGGAAGTGACCGATATTCCTAACCTCATTCACAAACAAAACGGGAGTGTGGTTCATTTTCAGAAAGCCGAAACCTTCGATCTTAAAAATTACAAGGATATTCGTCCTTATAAAAACGACATTCCTGAAACGCTTCTTAACCGTGTGGCCTATGTAGAAACCTCGAGAGGCTGTCCGTATAAGTGCGAATTCTGTTTGGCTAGTCTCGATAACAAAGTACGTTATTTACCCGATGAACATATCAAGGCCAATTTAATGTTCCTGATGCAGCATGGAAAAGTTGTTAAGTTCCTTGATCGTACCTTCAACATTAAAAAAGATTTTACGCTCGATATTTTCAGATTCATTCTTCAGCATCACAAGCCCGGAAATGTATTTCAGTTTGAGATTACAGCAGACATTCTTCATCCCGATATTATCAAATTCATTCACGAAGAAGTTCCCGATGGATTGTTTCGTTTCGAAATTGGCATTCAAACGGTGAACCAGAAAGCGAATTTAGAGGTGAGCCGGAAACAGAATTTTGAAAAGACAAAAGGAATCATTAACGCGCTTTCACACAAAGTGGAAATGCATCTTGATCTTATTGTTGGTTTACCGCTCGATCATTGGGAAGATATTAAATACAGTTTCGAGGAAGTATTTAAACTCTTCGCTCCTGAATTGCAATTAGGTTTTTTAAAGTTCCTGAAAGGAACTCCGGTACGTTACAAATACGAACAGCATGGCTTTGAATTTGACCCTAATCCTCCTTATCAGATCATTCGCAGCAATTATCTTTCCGCAGAGCAATTACAAAAGATAGAACAGCTTGAACACGCACTCGAAATTTACTGGAACAAAAAACGCGCCATCAACACGTTGAAGTATGTAACACAAAAATACGGCAGCTTTGATTTTCTGATGGGACTCGGAATTTATTTCGGCACCAAAAGAGATTATCATAAATTCTCGCTCATGGATATTTATGAGATCCTTCACGAATTTGCTCAGATGAATTACGGAGATGATAAGATTCTCCAGGAACTCATCGCGGTTGATTATTATCTTCAAAGTAAAGTACGCCCTAAGAACTTTATCCTGTTCGACCTGCCTAAGAAGGAAAAACAACTTATAACGAATAACCTTCCCATAAACGAATCAAAAACACGAGATCTCGTAATTGCGCTTAGTCTTGACCTCAGACAATTCCAGTCCACGAATGAAGTTAAAGAAACCTCTTTTAACCTTATTCTACGATACAATGGCGTTTCGGCACCGGAAATGATTTATGATCCTTTATCATTACTTCAGGCATAAAATGCTTAAATTTGCGGAGTGAAAATCGGAAATTATACCTCTCCAATCGGAGAAGCCGGCATCTACGGAGCTCTGGTTGAAGAAAGTTTAAATCCCGCCAATATAAATTTTATGAAAGCAAAAACACCCTTACAATCTGTTACTATTAATACTGAAGTTGTTCTTCCTAATGATACCAACCACGTTGGAAATCTTTTCGGGGGAAAACTTATGCAATGGGTCGACATTACCGCGGCGATTGCAGCGCAACGTCATTGCGGACGAGTGGTTGTAACAGCGGCCATCAATCACGTGAGTTTTGATAATCCTATCAAACAAAACAGCATTGTAACACTTGATGCGAAAGTGAGTCGTGCCTTCAACAGCAGCATGGAAGTTTTTGTAGATGTTTTTGTAGAAAATACTGTTACCGGCGAGAAAACAAAATGTAACGAAGCCATTCTTACATTCGTGGCTATTGACCAGAACGGATCACCACTCCCGGTTCCTCCACTTATTCCTGAAACCGAACTTGAGAAAAAACGTTTCGATGGCGCCTTGAGAAGAAGGCAACTATCCCTCATACTTGCCGGCAGAATGAAACCTGAAGACGCGACAGAGTTGAAAACTTTGTTTATGAAAGACTAATCCTCTTTTCTATAATTACCACAAATAACATGACACAACTTACATCAAAGAGTGATAAATACCGCTCGCTTGGTGGAATGGCGCTTGTGCTTGTATTGCTTTTTGTATTTCCGGAAGTATTACGTTCTTATAATCGCGTTGTATTGGGCGAAACAGAAGTTAGTCTCCCCATGTTTTTGATATCAAGATTATTTTATTGGCTCTGTCTTATTGTCTTATGGCGTTACGCTGTTAAAATTGAAGGCAAGCCTTTTTTACTTTATGAAGAACGAAAACATCCCATCTGGAAATATCCTCTCTTCTTAATAGGCACCTATGTAGTTTTATTTCTTGGTCTGCTGATTATTGGTCTTATTGTTTTTCTTCTGAAAACAAAAGAAGAGAGCACCATCTTTAAACAGATAGTTGATCTTTTAAGAGGCAATTACTTCATGATCTTTTTTACATCATTAACCGCAGGTGTTGTAGAAGAGTTTATTTTCAGGGGATACCTGCAGCCAAGGCTGGAAATACTTTTGAAAAATAAATGGATCGCTATTCTTATTGCTTCTGTTCTGTTCGGCCTTTTACACTATGGTTACGGAACGTGGATAAACATGCTCGGTCCATTTTTTATTGGACTTGTGTTTGCCATATTTTATGACAAATTCAGAAGCCTGAAATTTTTAATCTTCTTTCATTTCCTTTGGGATTTTGTCATACTTATGATTCAGACGAACAGATAAATCAATAACTGTACGTTCATTCCATAATTAGTACCGTTAGTTACAAAGTGTAACAAAAACATCTTATTTTTACTATATTAGATTTAATATTTTTCTGATGTCTTTCACGAAACAAATTAAACAGTAAGTACCAATGAAAAAATCTTTATTCTTCTCTGCCTTGGTTCTTTTAACCTCCATAGTTCGATCACAGAACATTTCTACAATTGCCGGAAATGGTTTACCATCTTACTCGGGAGATATGGCATTAGCTATTAATTGCGAAGTGCATTCGCCAAACGATGTGGAAGTTGATAAGTTGGGCAATGTTTATATTGCCGACAGGAATAACAGCAGGATCAGGAAAATAAATACGTCAGGAATTATTACTACGATTGCCGGAAACGGAATAAGCGGTTTTTCAGGCGACGGAGGGCCCGCAGTATCTGCCGTTCTGGGTCGCCCTACAGGACTGGCTTTGGATACCGCAGGCAATATTTACTTTGTTGACAATGATAATAACAGAATAAGAAAAATAAATACTTCCGGTATTATTACAACAATAGCAGGCGACGGAACTGTTGGTTATTCGGGTGATGGTGGAAATGCATTATCAGCGAAACTGAATGTTGGATGGGGAATTGGAGTTGATAAGGCAGGTAATGTTTACTGGGCTGAAGCTGGTAACCATGTGATACGTAAAGTAACTCCCGCAGGCATTATCTCGACATTTGTCGGGAACGGAATACCAGGCGCATTTGGTGATGGAGGACCAGCAGGCAGCGCGCAAATAAATAATCCTTATTGGGTAACTGTTGACAGATATGATAACATTTTTATTTCCGACATGAATAACAATAAAATCAGAAAAGTTAACACCTCTGGTATTATTAGCACCTTCGCGGGAAATAATTTTGGAACCGCCGGCTTCGGAGGTGATGGCGGACCTGCCACGTCTGCTTTTTTAAAACAACCACAGGATATAGCGATAGATACACTGGGGAATGTTTATGTGTGTGACGGCACCAATGACCGTATCAGGCAGATTGATCCGAATGGTATAATAACTACATACGCGGGCAACGGAACCCTTGGCTGGAGTGGCGACGGATGGCTTGCAACTTTTGCGAATATCGGTGGAAGAGCTGGAATTGGTGTTGATCTAACGGGCAACCTTTACCTTGCAGAAGCCTATACAAACAGGATTCGTAAAGTGGGGAAAGGTCCTGTAGGAATCAGGCAGGAATATAATTCCGACCATTCTTTTTCAATTTATCCTAATCCCAGCAACGGAAAAATTCTGATTCAAACTAATGAACAACAAAGCGCAACACTCCATATATCTGATATAAAAGGTGCAATTGTTATGTCAAAAACAATTCATGATAACGATGTCATCGATATCTCAATCTTAAATGAAGGAATATATTTTGCTACCATCATTACTTCCAACACGGTTATGAATAAAAAAATTGTTCTAAACAGACAATAAAACTTCCGTCTTCTCTTTACAAAAATTAACTTTTTTGTCACACATTAAGTCGCGTATCTTCGCTTACAGTTGTAACTATCTGTAGCCTTAAACCGTCCTGTTTACAGATCTCCTTTAATTTTATAAACCTTAAGTATGAAACGTAAATTTTATTTTATCGCGGCAACATTTTCATTGGTGTTTCCATCTTTCTCGCAAAAAAGTTCCCCATCGTATTACCTGGATAATCCAACTATGCTCGATTCGGCATCCACGATTATTATTCCAACGCGGTATAACTCGGATTTTCTGTCCACCAACAAAATTGCTTCCTGGGGCGATTATTATTCGAATATTATCTTTTACAATTTTGTAAATGACAGTTATAAAAAACTTTTTGAAAAGGACACTTATATTGCCGGATTCAACAGTCATTATTATTCGAAATATGATATGAGCAATCAGAAAAAAAATTCGACTGCTAAATTATTTTTCTTACGAGTAAAAAACGTTGATCATAACCAAAGCGGACGAATAGACAGCTACGATCCAACCCTGCTTTATATCTGCGATCATCTGGGCAACAATCTTAAAAGCCTTACAACAGCCAATGAAAATGTTTTGAGCATTGAAATTTATGAAAAACAAAATTTCGCGCTGGTCAAGCTTCAAAGGGATTATGACAAAGACGGCGACTATGAAAATGAAGACAAAGATTTTTACTACGTAAAACTTGATTTAAACACGCTGACATTCGGAACCAAAATAGAGATAAAATAGATCAGGTATCTCGTTACAGGTCATTCGTTCCACGTTGTGAACGCAGAACGAATAACTTTTAACCTTCTTACTCTTTTCTATCAATAGGTTCCTGAGTATTAGCCTCAAGGCGAACCAGCTTCTTGATCAATGCTATTTGTCCCAGGTGATAATGCGTGTGTTCAATAATTCCATGAATATTACGGTAATAGATCCCGTATTTTTCAAGCACAAAATTTTCCCATAATTTATTTTCCGGAAGCTTCGCTACAAGATCTGCAAATCTGTCTGCATCATTCAATGCTTTGTTCACGAGTTTCTCCCAGTCGGCCTGCGAATTAATGGGAGGATGATCGAAACTGAATTTGTCGTGCGCATTGAGTTCTCCGCCTTCGAGAACTTTCATGGTAACATCTACAAAATAATTTATGTGGAAAGTAAGAGTAGCAATTGTATTGAACGAATGAACTTTCGTTGTAGCTTCCTGCCAGGTAACATCAGCTAACTGACCTTTTAAATTAGAAACCGTCCAGTTTCCTCCGAAGAAAACTTCTCGGAAATGTTTTGCGACATTTTGTGATGTGTTCATATTTCCGTTCTTGTTTCTTGTTTCTTGTTTCTTGTTTTAAGAAAGCACTGCTTTCGCCTGTTTCAATTCCTTCTTCAAAAACGGCGCAGTAAAGCTTCTCTTTTCTTTTATAAGATCTTCCGGTGTTCCGGCAAACAGGATTTCTCCGCCACCGCGTCCGCCTTCAGGACCAAGGTCAATGATATGATCAGCTACTTTTATGATATCAAGATTGTGTTCGATCACTAAAACTGTATTTCCGTTCTCCACAAGACGATTTAATACTTCGAGTAGAATACGAATGTCCTCGAAATGCAAACCTGTTGTTGGTTCATCAAGAATGTAAAACGTATTTCCAGTATCGCGTTTGCTTAACTCGGTTGAGAGTTTCACACGTTGCGCTTCACCACCACTTAAAGTTGTGGCTTGTTGTCCGAGTGTAATATATCCTAATCCCACATCCTGCAATGTTTTTACCTGACGATAGATATTCGGTACATTTTCAAAGAAAGTACAAGATTGCTCAATGGTCATATTCAACACATCGCTGATCGATTTTCCTTTATAACGCACTTCTAATGTTTCACGGTTATAACGTTTGCCGTTACACTCATCACACTGAACATACACATCAGGAAGAAAATTCATTTCAATGGTCTTTACTCCAGCGCCGCCACAAGTCTCACAGCGACCACCTTTCACATTGAATGAAAAACGTCCGGGTTTATAACCACGGATCTTCGCTTCAGGAATTTCAGAAAAAAGATTTCTGATATCTGAAAAAACATTCGTGTAAGTTGCAGGATTACTTCTTGGTGTTCTTCCAATAGGTGACTGATCGATATCAATGATTTTATCGATATGTTCCAATCCTGTTATTGATTTATAAGGCAGAGGTTTCTTTTCTGAATTGTAAAAATGCGCGGATAAAATAGGATAAAGCGTTTCGTTAATAAGACTGCTTTTTCCGCTTCCGCTCACACCTGTAACACAAATAAATTTTCCGAGAGGAAGATCAATGCTAACGTTTTTGAGATTATGTCCGGTGCATCCTTTCAAAGAAATTTTCTTTCCGTTCCCTTTTCTTCTCTGAGCAGGAACAGGAATGCTCATTTTACCGGTGATATAATTCGCTGTTACCGTATCAAACTTAAGCATTTCAGAAGGTGAAGCGCTTGCCACGATCCTTCCGCCGTGAACACCGGCACCGGGACCAATATCGATCACGTAATCGCTTTCAACGATCATATCTTTATCGTGTTCTACAACAAGAATGCTATTTCCAACGTCACGAAGATTTTTTAACGCGTCGATCAATCGTGTGTTATCTCTCTGATGTAATCCAATGCTTGGTTCATCAAGAATATAAAGCACACCAACCAACTGCGAACCAATTTGTGTAGCCAGGCGGATACGCTGAGCTTCTCCGCCACTTAACGATTTTGAAGAACGGTTCAATGTTACATAATCCAATCCTACTTCCATTAAAAAACGGATGCGGGCCCGGATCTCTTTCAGAACTTCTTTCGCAATAATGTTCTGTTGTTTGTTCATTTTCTTCTCTACATTCTCAAACCATTTTTCAAGAAGAGAAATATCGAGGTCGGCTAATTCAGAAATATTTTTATCGGCGATCTTAAAATATAAAGCTTCCTTTTTAAGTCGTGTTCCTTCGCAGGTTGGGCATTTTTTCTTGTTCGTGAAACCATGCGCCCAACGCAGCATTCCCGGGCTAGGATCGTCTTCGGCCTGGCGCGTAATAAAAGTTGCTATTCCTTCAAAAGTGGTATTATAATTTCCTCCGTCGGTAGAAACTTTAAATAATTCTTCGCTGCCAAATAAAAGAACATTTACAGCTTCATCACTTAAATCTTCGAAAGGAGTTTCAAGTTTAAAACCATAAGCATTACCAATGGCTTCCATCTGTTTAAAAATCCAGGTTCCTTTAGCAGGACCAATAGGCGCGATGGCTCCTTTTGCAATTGATAATTTTTTCTCCGGAATAATTTTGTCAATGTCTATCTCCGAAATTTCTCCGAGACCATTACATTGTGGACAAGCTCCATAAGGCGAGTTGAAAGAAAATAAATTCGGAGCAGGTTCATCGTAACTGATTCCGCTCGTTGGACACATTAAAGCACGGCTATAGAATTCGGCTTTTGGTCCGGGTGCAGAATTTTTCTTTTTTGTTTTCGGTTCTTCCACATGCTCCTGAACCATGATGGTTCCTTTGCCCTGCTTCATTGCTGTTTGCAGGGAAGTATTCACTCTTGATTTTATATCTCCGGAAATTTCAAGACGGTCGATAACAATTTCGATATCATGAATTTTGTAACGGTCCACCTGCATTTTAGGAACAATGTCAAGGATCTGGCCATCCACACGCACCTTTGCATAACCACGTTTACGAATATCTTCGAACAGTTCACGGTAATGGCCTTTACGTCCTTTTACAACCGGGGCCAGTAAATATATTTTTTTGTTTTTGTATTTATCGAGAATAAGTTCAACGATCTGATCGTCGCTGTAACGCACCATTTTTTCTCCGCTAACGTAAGAATAGGCTTCGCCGGCGCGGGCGTAAAGTAGGCGCATGAAATCATAGATCTCAGTGATCGTTCCCACTGTTGAACGTGGATTTTTATTTACCGTTTTTTGTTCGATAGAAATTACGGGACTTAATCCTGATATTTTATCTACATCGGGTCGTTCCAGATTTCCGAGAAACTGTCGCGCGTAAGAGGAAAAACTCTCTATGTAGCGACGTTGTCCTTCGGCGTAAATGGTATCAAAAGCGAGCGATGATTTTCCGCTACCACTTAAACCTGTAATCACAACAAGTTTATTGCGTGGAATAGAAATGGAAATATCTTTTAAATTATGAGAGCGCGCTCCAACGATCTCTATATTATCATCTTCAACAAATTCTGGCTTCATGGGTAAACAAACAGAAAGCTAATGCAAACTGTTATCAAAATAAAACAAAGTAATTAATGGTGAGAAATAATTTTTACAACAAAATTTACAAGCATAACTGACACTGTAAAGCAAAAAAACCAAACAATGTTTCTTGCGCCGTTCCTGAAATTAAAACCCAGGTGCAAAGTTACGTAGAAAATAGTGAGAAGAAATGGAATGAGCGACGGATTTAACTTAAGGCTTGTTAAAAGATCGCCACGCAAAAGCGATATAAAGGCCCGCTGCATACCGCATCCCGGGCAATCGTAACCTGTAAGGCTTTTAATACCACATGCGAACATGTGGTTTTCCAGAAAATCAATTATGGAACTTAATATTAAAATCTGCTGAAACCGTTAAGCGCCGCCACTCCGTTAACAACGATAGAAATAATCACAATGATAATTCCGATCGAACCTAACGCAAGGCCCACGATAGCGCATATCTTTCCACCCTTCAGGTTTTTATATGAAGACACAGTATAACCCTGTGGATTTTCAGCGTATGCTCTCTCACCTTGTGCAGCAAGCACAAGAGCTATTATCCCCATAATGATTGAAAGAATACCGTAACACCAGCAGAAAACAATGGAAAGAATTCCTAACACAAGAACTCCTACACTATTAGGTACTGCCTGCTGGCCATTACCAAACTGGTTGAAGTTATTATTAGGGTTATTCTGTTGGGGGTTTACGTTTTGTAAATCAGGAGGGTTCATAAATTTAATTTTATTGGAAGATAAAAATAGATAAATATTCGAAGTTTAACTACTCTATTTTTTAGCCGCGTCCTGATAACTATCGGGGATCATAGTTTTAGACAGATAGTCTGATACTGTCAGAAAGTAAAATCTGCCAGAATCTTTGACTTGATTAAAACCGAGGGATAGGAGTGCAATACTAATAACTCTTTAAATACTTGATTTTAAAACATTTGCAGCGAAATAAAAATAAATACTAAAACGTTTTAATCAAATGTTTATTTTTGTCCAAATTCTACTTATTATGCCCATTTCAAAAAAAACAAAAGCGGTTTTAGTGCTTGTCTTATTATTCGAAATGATTTCAGGTTCGATCCGTTCCAATCCCGGTGATACTACCTGGGTCACCATCTGGAACCAGAGAAAGTTAACCTATTACGGAAATTATGATACAACGGCGAGTCTGCCAACAGGATTACGTTACCGTAAGATCCGAATGCATTATATTCTCGGAAGATATGCTTGTCCCGCAGGCTCACAGTATTGCGGATCCTGGGATTACACAACACAAATTTACGCTAAGCCTCCGGGAACCGATACCGTTGAAATTGCACGTATAATCACACCGTATGCAACCGATTGGCTCACCACCAACCGCAAACACGATTATGTAGTTGATGTAACTGATTACTCACCTGTGCTTGATGGCAACCTTGGTTTTATGTTTCGTTACGAAGGATATTCGTTCGGATTTACCATTACACTCAAACTCGAATTGATTGAAGGAGTACCTCCAATGGACGCTCAAAAAGTAAAGAATATTTATGATGGTTATTACGCTTTCGGAAAAACTGCCGATCCGATCGAGAACCACCTCTCAGTGCAAACCATGAGTTACGCTTCACCGGGATCAGTTGCCATGATCAAGAACAGTATCAGCGGGCATGGTTCCGATGATACTCAATGCTCTGAATTCTGCAGTAAGTACTACCAGCTTAAATTAAATAGTAGTCAGATCGCCCAACACCAGATCTGGAGAAACGACTGCGGCTCCAATGACGTTTATCCTCAAACAGGAACCTGGTTATATGAGCGCGCCAACTGGTGCCCAGGCGCCGTTGTGTGGCCAATTTATCACGACATTACATCTCTTACCACTGCCAATAATAGTTTCAGTGTTGATATTGACATGGAACCTTACACTGCTCCTAACCAGGCGAACGCGCAGGGCGGATATAATTTTATTTCGCAACTTGTAAGTTACAGCGCGCCTAATCATTCCGTAGATGTTTCTATTGAAGATATTGTATCGCCAACGCAAAACGAAAATTTTTACAGAAGTAATCCTGCCTGCCATAATCCCGTTATCAGAATTAAAAACGTTGGAACAAATAGCATAACCACCGTTGTATTCAGTTACGGATTAAAAAATCAGGCACCACTTACTCATACATGGACCGGTTCGTTAGCCTATTTACAGCAAACAGATGTTGTATTTCCTCCATCGTTATCAATTTACACAAACAACGTGAGCAGCGATTTCCAGATAGCCATAACTTCCGTGAATGGAAATGGCCCTGATCAGAATAATTTTAATGACACTTACATTTCAAAAACATCGCCTCCGATTGTAACTTATCCGAAAGACTTTGTGATATTCTTCGCCGCAAATAATGCTACAAATACTGTGACGCAGAATAACGAAACATCCTATAAACTCGAAGACGAAAACGGGAATATTATTATGACACGTAACAATGTTCCTAATTTAACTTCTTATTCTGATACAGTTCATCTGCAGCCTGGCTGTTATAAGTTAACCGCTACCGATTCGGGTTGCGACGGATTCAGTTGGTGGGCCTACCAATACTATACACCAAATCCGGGAACAGGGGCGCTTCGTTTTAACTACACTACATTTAATACAAGTTTCTATACTATGAATGGCGACTTTGGTTGCAGCCAGGTAAAATATTTCAGAGTTGCCAACACAACGTCTACCAGCGTTAATGAAAGCGTTATCGCAAACAACTTTGTTGAAGTATTTCCGAACCCTGCAACAGATCAGGCATTCATGCGATTTGATTTAAAAAGCAGTCAGGATATTAATTACAAGATCATTGATCTTACCGGTAAAATTATTTTCCGGAAACATCTTTCAAACGTGCTTGCTGTTTATGAAACAATTGATCTTCACAAAATAGCGAGCGGCTCATATGTTGTGTGTGTTGAGCTCAAAGACGGCACTTCGCTGAACAGGAAACTGATCATACAGAAGTAATTTGTCTTAATTAGTTAAAGCTAAACGCTCTCTTTTACCGGGGAGCGTTTTTTTGTATCTTCATATTCATTCATGAGAGTATTTCTTGTCATAATTCTTATCACATCTATCTGTTCTTATCAAGCGCAGACATTATCTTCCATTCATGATTCGATGACATTTCACTATTTAAAATTACTTCCGAAAGAACACATTGGAAAATTTGATAAATTATTATCAGAGAGAGAACGCAATATGATTTCTCAAAAAATAGTCAAGAATACATCTGATTATATTTTTATTGAAGAGGAAATCTGTTTTACAGACTCATCCGTATCGTTAAACATTTCAGAATACAATACAGGTGTTGATTCTACCCGAAAAGAACTGAATGCTTTGATTGATTTTCATTCAAAACTAAAACCCGTACAGGAATTATCTTATGAAAAGAAATACGGACGGGTTCATGACCGCTGGTGTATGCCAATAAAGGGTTTTAAAAATGGAATCATCACCGGGCTGAAATCAACTTACCGGATTCAAACTATGATAGACAGAAATAAACGTGTTGTTAAAGTTTCTGTTCAATACGCTCCTTCCAAAGTGAAAATAAAAACGTATTACGTAGGTGGCGGAAAATGTTAAATAAAAAGAGCGTCCCTTTCGAAAACGCTCTTATTTCAAGGCCTCCAGAGGTTATCGCAAATTGCGATAACCTCCTTTAATTATAAATGTATTACTTCACCATAAGCCGCTGCTGCAGCCTCCATAATAGCTTCACTCATGGTTGGATGTGGATGAATGGTTTTAATAAGTTCGTGCCCTGTTGTTTCCAGTTTTCTTAATGCAACGATCTCGGCGATCATCTCGGTTACATTTGCTCCGATCATGTGCGCGCCTAAAAGTTCGCCATATTTAGCGTCAAAGATCAATTTAATAAATCCATCGCTTGCTCCGGCAGCTTTTGCTTTTCCTGAAGCCGTGAAAGGAAATTTACCAACTTTTACCTGGTAGCCTGCTTCTTTAGCTTTCTTTTCAGTGAAACCAACTGAGGCAATTTCAGGCTGGCAATATGTACATCCCGGAATATTATTGTAATCAATAGTTTCGGTGTGCATGCCTTTGATCTTTTCAACGCAGGTAATTCCTTCAGCGCTCGCCACGTGAGCAAGAGCTTGTCCGGCTACGCAATCTCCGATAGCATAATATCCTGCCACGTTTGTTGCATAGAATTTATCGGTAACAATTTTTCCTTTATCTGTTTTAATTCCTGTCTCTTCAAGACCCAGACCCTGAATGTTTGCTTCAATTCCAACGGCCGATAAAACGATCTCCGCATCAAGAGTTACATTTCCTGATTTGGTTTTGATGTTTACTTTACAGCCGTCTCCTTTCGTATCAACGCTTTCAACAGAAGCTTCTGTCATCACATCGATCCCCACTTTCTTGAATGATTTTTCGAGTTGCTTGCTTACTTCTTCGTCTTCTACCGGAACAATGTTCGGTAAAAATTCAACCACAGTTACTTTTGTTCCCATAGTGGCATAGAAATACGCAAACTCAACGCCTATGGCGCCGCTTCCAACAACTACCATTGTTTTAGGCTGCTTAGGCAACACCATGGCTTCGCGGTAACCAATAATTTTTTTGCCATCCTGTGGTAAGTTTGGTAACTGGCGCGAACGTGCACCTGTGGCAATGATAATATGACTTGCCGTATAAGTAGTCATTTTACCATCTGCTCCCGTAACGTCAATTTTTTTTCCCGCTTTTACTTTAGCGGTACCCATAATGACATCGATCTTATTTTTCTTCATAAGGAACTGAACACCTTTGCTCATTCCTTCGGCAACATCGCGACTGCGTTTTACTACAGCGTTAAAATCCGCTTTAATGTTCTCAGCATTGATACCATAATCTTTTGCATGATTGAGGTATTCGTATACCTGGGCACTTTTCAATAACGCTTTAGTTGGAATACAACCCCAATTTAAACAGATTCCTCCGAGATTCTCTTTCTCGATGATCGCTGTTTTAAATCCCAACTGTGAAGCTCTGATCGCCGTAACATAACCACCGGGACCACTTCCTATTACAATAATATCGTAGTTCATACTTTAATTTTTATGCGTTCTAATTTACTATCTATTCTCTGATTAAAAAACTGTTTTATTTAATTTACCTGTTTTCCATTCGAATCAATTTCCATTACCTCAAAACCGAGCTTTTTCACTTTCTCCAGGTTAGTTGCCTTGTCTCCAACCACAACAATTACCATGTTGTTATAAGGCAGATATTTTTTAGCGTGTTCGTTTATCTTTTCCTTTGAAGTTTGTTCAAGTATTGCAGTTTGCTCTGCTACATAATCCTTTGGCAGATCATATTCCAATACACGCCTGATAAAGCCAAGTTTCTGCATAGGCGATTCATACTTCAAAGCATCACTTTGCGCAATAGCATGTTTTGTAAAATCAAGTTCACCATCAGTAATGCCATCTGCCGTGAATTTTTTCAGTTCCCTGAACATTTCAACAAGAGTACTATCTGTTGTATTGGCTTTAAATCCTCCACTAATAGTAAAGGGTCCCGCGAATTTTGTTCCTGAGAAGCTACTGCGCGTTCCATATGTCCAGCCCTTAACTTCCCGAAGCAGATAATTCATGCGACTGTTGAAAGCTCCGCCAAAACTGTAGTTCATAATGTTATTAATGTAATAATCGCCTTTGTAATCGAAAGGCAGTGCCATGTACCCAAGCCTTATCTCGCTCTGGGCAGCATTCTTTTTATCAACAAAATAAATTTTTGTTTTGTCAATTTTCGGAAGTGTTCCTTCGCCCGCAACAAGTGGACTTCCCTGCTTCAGTTTTGAGAGGAAAGCCAGTTCTGCTTCCACTTCATCTCTATTGATGTCGCCCGATACTGCAATGGTGAGCATGGACGAATTTAAACTGTTATAGAAATTTTTAACATCATCTACTTTAAGCGCTCCAACAGTTTCGCTGCTGCCGTTAGAAGGAAATCCCATGATGTGATCTGCTCCGTATAAAAGACGACGATACGCGTTTTCCGCAAGTGTTGAAGCATTGGTTAAACCTTGTGTAATTCCATCGAGTTGTTTTTTCTTTTCAATTTCAAATTCAGCGTTATCAAATTTTGGTTCTAACAAACATTCTTCAAAAATTTTAAGACATGCTTTCAGATTTTCTTTAGGCGCCTGAAGGCTTATAGTAAAATCTTCATCTCCCGAACTTGCACTCATTGAAGCTCCCAGACGGTTAAGTTTATTCTCAACTTCTTCGGCGCTTGTTTTCATTGTACTTTGTTCGAGCATGGCAGAGGTTAATTCAGAAACGCCCGATTTTTCTTTTGGCTCGTAACGGTGTCCGGCTTTAAAGCTGAACAAAATGTTTACTCTTGGAATTTCTGTTTCCTGAACTCCTATGAGCGGAATAGAAGACACTTTTGTTGTATAGAAATCCGGAACCGATACTGGTATTGCAATTCCCGCCTTTGGCATTAGTGCCCTGTTGAAGTCGTCTTTAGGCTCGGTAAATTTCAGGTTTTTGTATTCGGCGCTTTCAGCTTCCACTTTGCGTTCGTACATTTTCCAATTGTCTTCGGCCGCTTTAAGTTCCGGTTTTCCTTTAGGAAGACAACTTAAAATAACAGCATTCTTCCCTTTGATATACGTATTATAAACACGCATCACATCGGCTTTAGTCACCTTCATGTATTTTTCGTATTTCTTTTTAATATAATTAGCATCCCCTGTAAATGTAAAGTTTGCTGCGAGAATGGTACCTTTTCCCTGAACGGATGATAAATTACCCGCTCTGTCAGGCGCGGTGTACAGGTTACTTTTGTATTGTGCCACAAATTTTGCGATGTCGTCATCGGTTGCGCCGCCTTTTTTTTCCCAGTCGCTGACTGAAGCGTGGAATTCTTTTTCGATATCCGCGAGTGGGGTACCCGGATTGGACCTGATCATAAACATCATTTGTCCTGTAAGCTCCCGTGAGAAATTAAACGCGCTTGCATTGGTTGCTTTTTTACTTTCAATAAATGATTTGTAAAGAGGAGATCCCTGCGAACCTGCTAAAATAGTTGATAAAGCGTCGAGTGCTGCTTCATCTTTATCATTCATTTTTACAGTTGGGTAAGTAATGGTGAGCTGCGGGAATTTCACATTATCTTCGTAAGAAATATAACGGTTAGCGCTGAGTTTAACAGGAGCAACTACTTGTGGTTTTACAAGTGGTCCCATTTCTATACTTCCGAAATACTTCTGAATAAGTAATAAAGCATCATCTGTTTTTACATCTCCCGAAATAGTTATCACAGCATTGTTTGGCCCGTACCAGCGCATGTAAAAACGCTTGAGATCATTCACATCTACACGATCAAGATCCACGAGGTATCCGATGGTTGACCAACTATAGGGATGTCCCTGAGGGTAAATTGCTTCTCCGATTTTTTCGAATACGAGTCCGTAAGGCTGGTTATCGTAACGTTGTCCTCTTTCATTTTTCACAGTGGCGCGTTGTACTTCAAATTTCTTTTGAGTTACTGAATCAAGAAGAAAGCCCATACGATCCGATTCGAGCCAGAGCATTTTTTCGAGTTGATTACTTGGCACCACTTCCCAGTAATTGGTACGATCAGTATTAGTACTTCCGTTCAGTATTCCACCTGCTTCCACGATCACTTTAAAATGCTGTTCATCGGCCACATTCTTCGAACCCTGGAACATCATGTGTTCAAAGAAATGCGCGAAACCGCTTCTGCCTTGTTGTTCGCGGGCACTTCCAACATGGTAGGTCACATCAACATACACCACAGGATCGCTATGATCTTCATGGATAACCACGTTGAGGCCGTTAGAAAGCTTATATCTTTTGTATGGTATTACAACCTCACCCCCGGTTTTCTTAACCTCTTCTACGAGAACAGGAACCGGAAATATAGTTTTTGGCCCTGTTGTGTTAACCACTTTTGTTTTTTGCGCGTAACCTGCCAATGAGAACAGGATTGCTGCCGCTATAATTGAATTCTTCATAATTAATGTCAAACAAATATAACGGAAATGCGACTTAAAATACTAATTTTAGTATGAGTGGATAATATTACAAGATTTTAACTTCTTTCTATACAATAAAGTAAAATTTGTATGTAAATTTGTGATAATAAATCACACAAAAATTATGTATCCAGAAGCAATTGTAAAACCAATGAAAGCCGAATTAACTACGGTAGGATTTGAAGAATTATTAAGCCCTGAAGATGTTGACAAAGCGATTAAGAACGAGGGCACTGTATTGGTAGTTGTAAACTCAGTTTGCGGATGTGCTGCTGGAGCATGCCGTCCGGGAGTTAAGAAAAGCTTAGAAAACGGTAAAAAACCAACAAAATTAACTACTGTATTTGCAGGATTTGATATTGATGCCGTTGTTCAGGCGCGTAAACATTTTTCGCCATACCCGGCAAGCAGCCCTGCTATTGCCTTATTTAAAAACGGAGAACTGGTTCATTTTGTAGAGCGTCACAACATTGAAGGTCATTCTGCAAACGCCATATCAGAACATTTAAAAGCCGTTTACGACGAGTTTTGTTAAAAAATTCTTAAGATTTCATAAAAAGGCGCTCATAGGGGCGCCTTTTTTATTTTTATTTAGGTTACTTTTGTGGACTCATTGGAATTAATAAAAAAGTATCAAACAACACTATGAAAATTTTAAAAGTTTTAGCAGCAGCGATTGTATTAGGGCTGGCAAGTTTCAACTTCAGCTCATGCGGCGATAAAGAAAAAGAAGTAAATCCACTCGCGGATAGTTTAAAAACAGTGAACAGCGACCTTGGAGGCAAACTCAATGAAAAAGAAGCTGCTCTCCAGGAATTCATCGGAGCCTTTAATGAGATCCAGGAAAACCTTAATGCCATTAAAGAAAAAGAAAGGATTGTTACCAACGCCAGTTCAACAGGCGACGTGAAAAACAAGGAAGATCAGATCAAGGAAGATATCCAGGCAATTTACGATCTAATGAACAAAAACAAGAGTCGTATCGGAGCGCTTTCCAAAAAATTAAAAGATGCTAACCTTAAACTGGAAGGCATGGAAAAAATGATCGAAAACCTCCAGAACACAATTAATCTGAAAGATAGCGAAATTGCTGATCTTAAATCTAAAGTGGAGAGCCTTAATATTGAACTAACCAACCTTAACACTAACTATAAAGCAGTTGAGGAAGAAAGCGCGGCAAAAACTGAGGAACTCAATACTGCTTACTATGCAATGGGAACTTCAAAAGAGCTGAAAGAAAAAAATGTGATTTCGCGTGAAGGCGGTTTCATTGGAATTGGTAAAACAACCAAAGTAAAAGAAGATTTTAATAAGGAGTATTTCACGAAAGTAAATATTGAGCAAACCACAGTTATCAATGTTGGAGCAAAAAAGGCTAAAATCATTACCAGCCATCCTAAAAACTCTTACAAAATTGTTGGAACCGATAAAAACGTAGAAAAAATTGAGATTACCAACGCTAAAGATTTCTGGGGAGCTTCTAAATACCTCGTGGTTATTATAGAGTAACCCTCTCTACACAAAACAAAAACAGCCTGGCCAGAAGCCGGGCTTTTTTTATGCACAATTGCTTCTCTTCCGCTTTTAATTTGCTTATATTTGTATAGAAGCTTTAGGGGTGTCACACGGTGACTGAGATAATACCCTTTGTACCTGACGCAGATAATGCTGCCGTAGGGAAAAGTTAAATGCACGATCCCCGTGTGCCATTTCTAAAGTTCAACTTATTTTCTTGAAATGGAAATTGTAATCAATAACGAAACAAAACAGGTTAACTACGATTCGCTACAATCACTGGTTACCGGAATTCTTGGCGAAAAAACCAAAGGCATCGCTGTTGCGATTAACGACAATATTGTTCCAAAAACGCATTGGGAATCTACTGCCTTGAAAGAAAAAGATAATGTATTAATTATTAAAGCTACGCAGGGAGGATAACCCTGAAGCAGAGCAAAGCTCGCTTCAGGGTTAACACCTAACTTTAACACTCAACTCTTAACTATTGACTATAAAACTATCAACTATGAAAAAAGATAAATCACCGGATCAGCAGGTAATCACCACTACCCCGATCACAGGTTCTAAAAAAGTTTACGTACAGGGAAAGATCCACGACATTAAAGTGGCCATGCGCGAAATTACATTAACGCCAACCAAACACGTTAACGGAAAAACAGAAGAGAATGCTCCTGTTACAGTTTATGACGCGAGCGGCCCATACACCGATCCAAACATTGCCATAGATATTAAGAAAGGTTTACCTCGTCTGCGTGAGCAATGGGTCCTTAACAGAAATGATGTTGAAGAACTAAATGATATTTCTTCAGATTATGGTAAGGAAAGAAAAAATGATACTTCACTCGACCAACTTCGCTTCGAACACATTAAAAAACCTCTTCGTGCAAAAAAAGGTGCTAACGTAAGTCAGATGTATTATGCGAAGAAAGGCATTATTACTCCCGAAATGGAATACATTGCCATTCGCGAAAATCAGAAGTTTGACGCTTTGAAAACACAGTTGAATGGTTCTTACGAAATACTCGCACAACAGCATCAGGGAAACAGTTTCGGTGCAAATACTCCTAAAGGCTTAATCACTCCGGAATTTGTACGACAGGAAGTGGCTGCAGGAAGAGCTATCATTCCTAATAACATTAATCACCCCGAAAGTGAACCAATGATCATAGGCAGAAATTTTCTTGTGAAGATTAACGCCAACATTGGCAATAGCGCAGTAACTTCATCCATTGAAGAAGAAGTTGAAAAAGCCGTATGGGCCTGCCGCTGGGGAGCCGACACTATCATGGATCTTTCAACCGGAAAGAATATCCATGAAACACGGGAGTGGATCCTTCGCAATTCTCCAGTGCCTATCGGAACCGTTCCTATTTACCAGGCGCTTGAAAAAGTAAATGGTAAAGCAGAAGATCTTACCTGGGAAATTTTTAAAGACACTTTAATTGAACAGGCCGAACAAGGCGTTGATTATTTTACTATTCACGCCGGCGTTCGATTAAAATATATTCCTCTTACCGCAAAACGTATTACAGGAATTGTTTCGCGCGGTGGTTCTATTATGGCAAAATGGTGCCTTGCTCACCACAAAGAAAATTTTCTTTACACACACTTCGAAGAAATCTGTGAGATCATGAAAGCTTACGATGTAGCTTTCTCTCTCGGAGATGGGCTCCGTCCGGGTTGCATTGCCGATGCTAACGACGCCGCTCAATTCGGCGAATTAGAAACATTAGGGGAACTTACAAAGATTGCATGGAAGCATGACATTCAAACCATGATCGAAGGACCAGGACATGTTCCAATGCATCTCATCAAAGAAAATATGGAGAAACAATTGCAACATTGTGATGAAGCTCCTTTTTATACACTCGGACCCCTGACAACTGATATTGCTCCTGGATACGATCACATTACGTCTGCAATCGGCGCCGCTATGATCGGTTGGTTCGGAACCGCCATGCTTTGTTACGTAACTCCGAAAGAACATTTAGGCCTACCAAATAAAAAAGATGTAAAAGACGGTGTGATCACTTATAAACTCGCTGCTCACGCGGCAGATTTAGCAAAAGGACATCCGGGTGCACAATACCGCGACAATGCTTTAAGTAAAGCGCGTTTCGAATTCCGCTGGGAAGATCAGTTCAATTTATCACTTGATCCGGATACAGCGAGAGAATTCCACGACGAAACACTTCCTGCAGATGGCGCTAAAGTGGCGCATTTCTGCTCCATGTGCGGACCAAAATTCTGCTCAATGAAAATTACGCAGGAAGTTCGTGATTATGCTGAAAAAGGAATGTTTGATATGAGTGAAGAATTTAAAAGTCAGGGGTCCGAGATCTATAAATAATGACACGCCTCATCGTAATAAGCAGCGAGAAAGATATTGAGAACGAGACAAAACTTGTGAACGATCTGTTTGAATCAGGACTGGAATTGTTTCATCTGCGAAAACCTGAATGGAAAACGGAACAACAGCGTTTCTTTTTACAGAATATACAAAAAGAATATTTGTCAATGATCTCTGTCCACCAGCATTACCAGACAATTTCTGAATTCGGTTTAAAGCACTGTCATGTAAAAGAAAACAACAGGAAGGATTTCAAAAGAGTAAACGGATTAAAATACAGTACTTCTTTCCATAATTACGTCGATCTGCAATTTGAAAGTCATTTCTGGGATTATTGTTTTTTGAGTCCTGTTTTTGACAGCGTTTCAAAGACTAATTATAAAAGTTCTTTTGGAAACGATTTTAATATTGAAAGTGATCTTTACCAAAGAGTATTTGCTCTTGGAGGAATCACAAAAAGTAACATTGAAGAAGTTTTTAAAAAAGAATTTTATGGCGCCGCAGTTTTGGGTAGCGTGTGGAACGACCCTGAAAATGCTGTGAGAAATTTTAAACAAATAAAAGAAAAATGCAAACCGACCGTCCATATACATTAACCATTGCAGGTTTCGATCCCTGTTCTGGCGCTGGCTTAACCGCCGATATTAAGACTTTTGAGCAATTGAAGGTTTACGGATTGGCGATTTGTACAGGCTGGACATTACAGACAGAAGATAAATTCTACTCTGTAGAATGGAGAAGATTAGAAGAAGTTGAAAAGGAACTGGACGTCATGTTGCAGACTTACCCGATCAAAGCTGTAAAATTCGGAATTGTTCCGTCACTTGACTGGTTAATCGTATTGACAAGAAAAATAAAATCGCATTCTGAAAAAATCCCAATCGTAGTTGATCCTGTGTGGAAATCAAGTACAGGTTTTGAATTCGCTGACATCAAAAACGAGGAAAAACTCAGAACTATTTTTAAGAACATCGATCTCCTTACTCCAAATACAGAAGAAGTTATTCTTATTGCTGATCTGAAAGATCCTCATGAAGCGGCCACAAAAATTGCTTCACAGGTGGCAGTGTTATTAAAGGGCGGGCACAACAACAAAGATAAAGGCACCGATTGGTTCTACAATTTTGACAGGAAACAGGAAATCAGGCCCGGAAAAACGAACGTATGGCCAAAGCACGGTTCAGGATGCGTTCTTTCCGCTGCAATTACTGCTTCGATGGCTAAAGGAAAAAATGGCTTTGATGCTTGTCGCGACGCAAAAATTTATATCGAAAAATATCTCAACAGTAATAGAAGTTTATTAGGATTTCATGCTTCATAGGTTACAATATATTTCGCAGGGAAAAACTCCCGCCGAGCACATAAACAACATTTACACCCTTCTTGATTCGGGCGTGAAATTGGTGCAACTCCGTTTAAAGAACGTAGAGAAAAATATTTATCTGGAAAGCGCCGCTTCGGTAAAAGAACTCTGCGTTCGCTACGATGCCAATCTCATCATTAACGATGAACCTCAGATTGCAAAATCAATTGGAGCCGACGCAGTTCACTTAGGGCTGAACGATATGAAGATCGAAGACGCCAGAAAAATTGCACCGGGTATGATCGTTGGTGGAACTGCAAACACGTTCGAACAGGTGAAACAAAGATGTTCCGAAAATGTAGATTACATTGGTCTTGGCCCGTTCCGCTTCACAGCCACAAAAGAAAAATTAAGTCCAGTTATTGGCGCCGAAGGATATACTTCTATTCTTTCAAAAATGCAGGAAGAAAAATTAACCGCGCCTGTATACGCCATTGGAGGAATTGAAAAAGAGGATCTTGAAACTATTATGGAAACCGGGGTTTACGGTATCGCGGTTTCAGGAATGCTAACCCGGGCAAGCAACAAAGAACAATTGATAAAAGAAATAACTAAAATTTTATACAATGCTTAAGATCGCAGACAAAGAATTTTCATCGCGTCTTTTTTTGGGAACAGGGAAATATGCCTCAAGCGAAGAGATGTACGAATCTATCATTGCTTCAGAAACAAATATGGTGACGGTTGCACTGAAACGTATTGACACATCTGCCCCTTACGATAACATGCTCGAGTCTTTGCGTAAAGCGAATGTATTTTTATGGCCAAATACTTCTGGAGCAAGAAATGCTAAGGAAGCGGTTTTCGCCGCGCAACTCGCTCGTGAAGCTTTAGAAACAAACTGGGTGAAACTCGAAATTCATCCCGATCCTCGTTACCTTATGCCCGATCCTATTGAAACACTAAAAGCTACTGAAGAGTTGGCGAAGCTTGGATTTGTTGTGCTCCCATACATTCATGCTGATCCTGTTCTTTGTAAAAGACTTGAAGACGCCGGAACTTCGGCGGTAATGCCTTTAGGTTCTCCTATTGGAAGTAATAAAGGATTAAAGACGCAGGATTTTCTTGAGATCATCATTGAGCAAAGCAATGTGCCGGTGATTGTTGATGCCGGGATCGGACTTCCTTCTCACGCGGCATTTGCTATGGAACTTGGTGCGGATGCTGTTCTTGTAAACACGGCCATTGCAACAGCGAAAAACACTATCTTAATGGCAAAAGCTTTTAAAAATGCAGTTCTCGCCGGAAGAAACGCCTTCGAAGCAGGAATGGCCACACAAAATAAAACGGCGGAAGCTACTAGTCCTCTCACAAGTTTTCTTACTTCATAGGTTCGTTAAATGTCTTATTTGAAATGATCGTTAATACACATATTTGTACTGATCTCAGTTATTTCTCGCAGAGTCGCGCAGAGATTAACGCTGAGTTTAGCAGAGAAAATATGAATAAAAATATCGTTCAGGAAAATGACATTTCGTACGAAATAAGAGGTGCTGCATTTAAAATTCATACAGATTTTGGTCCAGGATTACTTGAATCTGTTTATGAGGTAGCTTTAACTCAGGAATTAATTAAAAGAGGATTTATCGTAAGGAATCAAGTTCCGGTTCCTATGTTCATTAACAATATTAAGATGGATATTGGCTTTCGTCTTGATATTATCGTAAATGAATTAGTAATTGTAGAAGTCAAGTCTGTTGAAAGTCTTGCCGACGTTCATCATAAACAATTACTTACGTACTTGAAACTTTATAATAAAAAGCTAGGCTTACTAATTAACTTTAATTCTTTTCCATTAAAAGATAACATTATTCGAATTGTAAATAAATTATAGATTTTTCTCAGCGAAACTCAGCGAAACCTTCGCGAGCCTCTGCGAGAAACGGGCGAGAACCAAAATATGACATTTAAAGATCAATATCTAAAATATACCTGGAACGAAATTCAAAATAAAATTTCTTCTAAAACCATATTGGATGTTGAACGCGCGCTTTCAAAATCAAAATTGAATTTAGAGGATTTTGCCGCTCTCATCTCTCCCGCCGCGCTTCCGTATCTTGAGCAGATGGCGCAGAAGAGCCGTGCACTTACCATGCAACGTTTCGGAAAAACTATTCAGATGTTCGCGCCAATGTATCTTAGCAACGAATGCAATAATATTTGCACGTATTGCGGGTATAGCTTCGATAACAAAATAAAACGCCGGACATTAACCGATTCTGAAATCGTTAAAGAAGCAGAAGCTATTAAACAACTTGGATTCGATCACGTTCTCCTTGTTACCGGCGAAGCCAATGCTACCGTTCATGTGCCTTATTTTTTAAATGCTATAAAATTAATCAAACCTCATTTCTCAAATATTTCTGTAGAAGTTCAGCCGCTTGAGCAGGAAGAATATGCACAGCTTCACGAAGCAGGCGTTTATTCCATTCTTGTTTACCAGGAAACGTATGATCAGGAAGCCTATAAACTGCATCACCCAAAAGGGAAAAAATCAAACTTCTTTTACAGGCTCGATACACCCGATAGAGTCGGTCAGAGTAAAATTCACAAGATAGGTTTAGGCGCTTTGTTGGGCCTTTCTGACTGGAGAACTGATTCGTTCTTTTGCGCCATGCATCTCGATTATCTTCAGAAAAAATACTGGCAAACAAAATACTCGATTTCATTTCCAAGAATTCGTCCCGCCGAAGGAGTTGAAATCTCCAACGAACATATTTCCGATAAAGAACTGTTACAACTTATCTGCGCTTACCGTATTTTTAATCCTGATGTGGAACTGTCCGTCTCTACAAGAGAAACTGCCACGTTCAGGGACAATATCATTAAACTCGGGGCCACTTCTATGAGCGCCGGTTCAAAAACAAATCCGGGTGGATATTCTGTCGATCCTCAATCGCTTGAACAATTCGAGATCGATGATACAAGAACTCCCCAAGAATTTATGAAAGTCATTTCAAAACAAGGTTACGAAGCCATGCTTAAGGACTGGGACAGAGCCTTCTCTCAATAACATGTTAAGCGCCGAAGAAAAAAGAAAATACGTTAAGCAGATCATGCTACCGGGAGTTGGTGTGGCGGGACAAGAAAAAATCCGTAACGCTAAAGTTGCTGTTGTTGGTTGTGGCGGACTAGGCTGTCCTACTCTTCTTTATCTTGCTTCGGCTGGTGTTGGTACTATTGGAATAATTGATTTTGACACCGTGAGTATTACGAATCTTCATCGCCAGGTTTTATTCGGAAATGAAGACGTGGGAAAAATAAAGATTGAAGTTGCTAAAGAAAAAATAAACAGAATGCATCCAGAAGTCAATGTTATAAACCATCCCGTGATGCTGGATGAAACTAATTCTGAAAACATCTTCAGAGATTACGATATTATTATTGACGGCTGCGATAATTTTATAACGCGTTACATTGTGAATGATGCCTGCGTAAAGCTTAATAAGCCCTTAGTTTACGGAAGTATTCTTGGTTCTGAGGGGCAAGTAGCTACCTTCAATTACAAAAACAGTAAAAACCTCCGTGATCTTTTTCCGGAACCACCGAATGCCGAAGATGTTCCGGATTGTTCTGAGAATGGCGTACTTGCAACGATCCCGGGAATTATCGGAACCATGATGGCGAATGAATGTCTTAAGGTTATTTTCGAAAAAGATGTTTCAGTGAACAAATTCATGATCGTGGATTGCCTTTCCATGAAAATTTCCTCATTGAATTATTAGACAATTGTGAAAAAGTAAGTTTTCTCAAATCAAAAAATATTTAGAGTTTAGCATCCGTAAATTAAATCAGTAAAATCTGTGATCTTGATAGCTATCTGGACTGCAGCTTAAAAAACAGGAAGCCTGGAAAAGAAAAAAAACATAGCCATCCTTGGAAGTACCGGAAGTATTGGCACTCAAGCATTGCAGGTGATCAGGGAAAACCCTGAAGTATTTTGCGCCGAAGTTCTTGTGGCCAACTCCAATGCCGATCTTCTCATACAACAGGCACTTGAATTTAATCCAAACGCTGTTGTTATTGCTGATGAAAGTAAATACCAGCAGGTAAAAAGTGTGCTTCAACCAAAGGACATTAAAGTATTTGCAGGAACAAAAGCCATTGAACAGATCGTTGAAATGGAAACGGTGGACATGGTCCTTGCGAGCATTGTTGGCTACGCCGGGCTCGCCAGCACCATCAACGCCATTAAACATAAAAAACAAATTGCACTTGCCAATAAAGAAACTCTTGTTGTTGCGGGAGAACTTGTAACGCGTCTCGCTCAGGAAAACGGGGTAAACATTTATCCGGTTGACAGCGAACACTCGGCCATTTTTCAGTGCCTTGCCGGAGAGTGGGAAAATAAAATCGAAAAAATTTATCTCACTGCAAGCGGCGGTCCTTTCAGAGGAAAAAAACGTAACGACCTTCTTAACATTACAAAAGCGCAGGCGCTTAAACATCCTAACTGGAGCATGGGAGCAAAGATCACCATCGATTCGGCATCGTTGATGAACAAAGGTCTTGAAGTAATTGAAGCGAAATGGCTCTTTCACCTTGATCCTTCGCAGATCGATGTGATCGTTCACCCGCAAAGCATTGTTCACAGCATTGTTCAGTTCGAAGATGGCAGTATGAAGGCTCAGATGGGATTGCCGGATATGAAACTTCCGATTCAATACGCATTCTCCTATCCATTCAGGATCAAAAATAATTTCACAAGGTTCAACTTTATGGATTATCCGAATCTTAGTTTTGAGAAACCGGACCTGGATACGTTCACCAATCTGAAACTCGCGTTCACCTGCATGAACAAAGGCGGAAACATGCCTTGCGTGCTGAATGCTGCCAATGAAGTAGCGGTTCAGGCTTTTTTGGAAGACAAGATCGGTTTTTTACAAATGAGCGATGTAGTTGGTAATACGCTTGAAAAAGTACCCTTTATCAAATCGCCCGACTACAGTCAGTATATGGCCTGCGACAAAGAGGCCCGCGAAATAGCCCTGAGCCAGTTTTAAGAAAAAACGCCTCTTCTTAATATTCCTTAAAAGGCTCTTTTTCCCTTTAAAATCATGTAAATAAATGTAACTTTACGCAACTTTATCAATTACATACCATAGTGTGATTGACGTTTTTAAAAAGAATTTATGTTTATACAAATTGCCCAGCTTTTTCTAAGTCTTACCATACTTGTTACCCTTCACGAATTCGGTCATTTCTGGTTTGCAAAAAAATTCAAATGCAAAGTAGAAAAGTTCTACCTGTTCTTTGACTTTCTGTTTCCGTTCGCGAACATGCTCAACTTCGCTATCTTAAAAAAGAAGATCGGTGATACAGAATATGGTATTGGCTGGTTTCCGTTCGGAGGTTATGTTCAGATCGCTGGAATGGTGGATGAGCAGATGGACAAATCCATCATTAATTCTCCTCCTCAACCATGGGAACTCAGAAGCAAACCGGCATGGCAACGTTTACTCGTGATGCTTGGCGGTATACTTGTGAATTTAATTCTTGGTGTTTTTATTTTCTGGATGGTGTACCTGGTTTGGGGCAAAGAATCGCTTCCTATGACTAATCTAAAATATGGACTCGCCGTTGATAGTACGGCTTACAACATGGGATTAAGAAACGGCGATTACATTACTTCGCTTGATGGAAAACCTGTAAAAGATGTTAGAAGGGTTCCTGTTGAGATCATCATGAATGGCATTCAGAATATTGAAGGTGTTCATGCCGATGGAAAAAAATTCAGCGTTCCTGTAACAGACGATAACCGTTCTCTTATTCTTAAACGGTTTAAAAAATCTGAATTTGTAACTCCTCGTTTCAAAGCCAAGGTAGATTCGGTTGACAGAACAACTTTTGCCGCTACTGCAAAAATTCAGAAGGATGACAGAATCATTAGTATAAACAGTGTTGCTGTTCCTTACTTCGACGAAATGAAAACACAACTCTTGCTTAACAAAGGAAAGATTGTTGATATTACAATTCTCAGGGGAAAAAATAATGATACGGTTCATACTAAGTGCCAGGTTGGAACTGATGGTGTGATTGGATTTAAACCAACAGCAACAGAAGAGTTTAACAGCATTCATTATTCTTACAATTTCTTCCAGGCTTTTAAAGAAGGAGTGAAAGACGGAATGGAGCAGATTGTGATGCAGGCCAAACAATTCGTTGTGATCTTTACTGTAAAAGACGCGTACCAGCAAGTTGGCGGTTTTGCTACCATGGTAAAACAAATGGACACCAGCTGGAACTGGAAAGCCTTCTGGATGTTTACCGGATTTCTTTCTCTCGCTCTTGCATTCATGAATTTTCTTCCTATTCCAATGCTTGATGGAGGCTACATCATGTTTATTCTCTGGGAAATGATCACTGGAAAAAAAGTAAGCGACAAGGTGGTTTATTACGCAAATAACGTTGGATTATTCATTGTTCTTGGACTCATGATCTTTGCAAATACCGATTGGCTCAGAAACTAATAAAGAATGAATTCATTCCGATCAAATATTATTACCGCTTTTAGTTTACTTTCATTGACGGTTGCGGCTCAGAACACAACCATCAATCCAAAAGAAAAGACAGAACGTGAAGTTGCGGCTGCTCATAAAGTGATGATCATTCCTTTTGAACAAAGATTGTATCTCAGTGAAATTGATTATAAGATCAATGAAGAAACCAAAATGAGCGGAAAGGATATCAAGTACAAATTCCGTGATGGTTTAAACGAACAGCTCTACAAATCTTTTAAATCGGCAAAATACAATGCTGTAGATCTTATGGAAGATACTGCAAAGTACAGGAAAGAAATGGAGTCCATTTATCAGCATCTCACTTACGATTACCAGAAAGTTCCTGATCAGAATAATTACCAGCCTCCGAAAAAAGAAAAAGAAACAAAGAAAATTGAAAAAGGGCAATTAAATGTTGAGACCAATACCGAGGCGCGTTTCATGAACGCAAAGATCACAAGCCCGAAACTGGTTCCACTTCTTTTCGGAAAACATAAGACCGACATTTTTGTTTTTATAAACGAGCTTGAAATAAAAGCCAGCGGAAGTAAAGGTCCGGCCGAACTTGGCGATGGAAACGGTAACAGAAAAATAATTGTTCATTACACAGTTTATACCTACGATGCCAGGGAAATCAACTCTGGAATTGCAGAAGAAGAATTTTCGGCCGATCTCAATAATCCTAAAAAGATCATCGATAAACACTTCGCCAAAGTGGCTAATTTAATTGTTCAGCGCGTTAATAAGGGGCTTGGAATAAACAAGTGATTAATTTTTAATCAGTTTTTCTACAGCCTTACTGTTTCCCTCACTTACTTCTATAAAATATATGCCTGAAGGATAATGACTCACATCCAATAGTTTTGTATAGCTATTTCGAATCCAATCTTCCATTAATAGTCTTCCTGTAATGTCAAATATTTTTATTCGTGCCTTATCCGCGTTATAATCCAGATTTATGGTTACATGCGATTGTGTTGGATTAGGATACATCCAGATATTTATTTCTTTCTCTTTATTTTCTTTTAATCCCACATTTACTACCGGAGTACAGGCCATATTCTGCTGCGCCACATAATATCTTATGTTCTTTACATCACGCTGGAGCAAGCTCAGATTATTGTTTACATTGTTTAATGACGTATCTCTGCTGAATACATAAGCAAACTCTATTTCAATTTTCTTTTTTGCCGGAAAATTAAATGGTCCCATGGTAACAAGCATATATCTTCCGCCGGCTGGAACACCTCCTGAGGATTCGGTCCAGCCCGTATTAGTTTGCGGATTACCGGTGAAAACATAATTAGCAGTTGTAGTACCAGGTGCGTTATAAGCATTTCCACCAAAGGTAAACGGCGTATTATCTCTCCATTTTCCGGACATGTAGTTGTAATAATGCGTGGTTGTGGTCGGATGTATTGTTGCCGCAGGTGATCCATAATAATTATAAAACGTTGTTTTACCCAAACCGAATATCTCTCCTGATTCATCTATTTGTCCATCGTTGTTATTATCTATACCGTCTGTTTGCGCAAACGGACAATTCACCGGCGCAATTGCAAACATGGGAAGTTTATTTCCGTAACCAACGTATCCTCCCGAAGTAGGATCAGCATTTGCTCCGTTGTATATGTAACCAAAACCATTTACTGAATCAGTACCTACTCTGTTATCCAATGCATAGCCAAGCACACAATCTACCCAGGTAGACACATACACATTATTATAGTTCGTATTGCTTCTATTATAAATTTCATAGTTATAAAATGTAGTGTAGTTAATAACCTGCATACTGTCCGGCAATGATGGAACATTGAATGCATAACTTTTTTCGTGGACTTCGATACCAAGTTTTTGCCCCTGAGTTTCGGTGTGATTAGCATAAGCATCGTTGTAAACCGCGTAAACCTGCTGATGTCCTTTAATTATGGGATAATCTCCAAGATTAGGTTCATAAATATTATTCCCATTCCAGTCTTTATAAGGAGCCAGTTTCTTTGCGAAATTATTTGTTGGGGTGCCATTTCCGATGTAAGAGTTAATGTCGGCAAAAGAAGGAGAATTATTGGCTGAAAAATTAGCAGCATTATAATTAGCTGCAAACTGATTGATTTGATTACACGAGAGCTTCCAAAGCCTGTTAAACGGACTTCCATTTACGGTATTTACAGAAGCATTTATGGTATCCACCGGACCCGGCCAGAAATCACGACCGTTTTGTCTGTACGTTTCAGCAGCGATATGAAGTTGATTGGAATTATCTAGACCACCGATCCATAGAGCCGTTGCATAAGTAGCTTTTGCACCGCTTCCCTTTGGAACTTCATAGGCGGGATCGGCGCTTTCGTAAATGTCCCAATGCTTAATATTATCGGTATGTATCATTGCGCTTACCTGGTTGGTATCGAGAAAAGCGTGGCAGTGTGGATCGAACGGATTATCGTAATTAGAATATTGCGTTACATCAATTTCCCAGATATGAAAATTATAGGGTGCTCCACAAGCATAGAATTTATTTGGATTGGAAGGATGCGGAAACACATACCAACCAACCTGATTATTCGGAAGAATATATGTAGTAAAGTTTGTCGCGCTTCCCATTTTTCTTGGTCTTGCCATGCCCGGGAACACAGGCTGATTGTTAACGAAACACATGCTTATTATTCCTGCACTCTTAAATTTTGCGCTATCCTGGTATGCAGGAAGACGCGTCAGTGTATTTCCATTCAACTCATAAAGGTTGAAATAACTGCTGTTATCATTACGGGTCACTAATGTTCTTACGCCATTGGTAAAAACAGCTTTTGCTTTGTGTGATGAGGCTCCGGTAAACTGAATGTTTGGCCCGAAGCTTGTACCGTCGTATGAACACAATCCTTTATCGGTGGCCACATAAATTGAAGATGTGCCCGTTGTGAAACAATTTACAGTATCGCTCGGAAGAGCGCTATTACTTTTTGTTATCAGCGAAAACGTAGTGCCATTATATTTTATTATTCCCTGTTTAGTTGCAAACAATACATTATTTCCTACAGCACCTGCATGAAATATAACGTTTGGATTACTTGTATTAATTAAAGAAGCAATAGACGAGGTATGATTCACAAAAGTGGATCCATTGTAAAAAAGCACCTCACCGAGTTCATCATAGATCCATACTCCAAGTGAAGTTGCAAATACATTATAGTACATCCCGCTGGTACCTATGTTTATTGGAATTGCAGAATAGGTTCCGGCAGAAAAACGTACGAGGTTTAAATTATTGCCAACCATGTAAATATCTCCGTTTGGCGCCTGACATGCTCTTTGCGTATAAAGAGGGTAACTAAAACCCATGGTGGCGCTCGTATAACTGGTAACCCCGGTAATCTGCGCTTTGTTGATCATTCCCATAATCAGCAAAACAAAAAGTAAAAATGCTTTCATAACAATAGTATTTATACTAAAGTTAAAGGGAGCTTGAAAGAAATTCAACTCTTAATGATTAATTGGTAATAATGATTTTATAAGTGGTAGGTTTTATAAACAAAAAAGCGATGAATCCCTCATCGCTTTCAATCTTGGTTCCTGGCTCTTGGTTCTAGGTTTCTGGTCCTAACTAGTATTTAGGAACCAATCCGCGTAAACCCATATCCACTACAGTTTCTCCCGCCGAAGGTTCAAACAATCCGTCGAATGTATTTTCTTTCCACTCAAAGCTTTTGTTTGTAGATAATGAAATGGTAATAATAATATCCGATGTTTCGTTTCCTGTGATCACTAATGGCGCTCCAACCCCAGGGTTAGAAAACTGCTCGAACGCTCCTGTTACAAGACAACTCCCTGCAGGAATTGGTGAGTTAGGATTAGGATTAACAACTGTTGTTTTTTCTGATTGTCCGTCGCTCTTGAATTCAAATCCAGATGCGGTGGTCCAGAACCCCCAATACCCCTGCGGATGATTTCCTGTTCCACCAGCAGTTGGAGTCATTACAGCGTTCTTCATTTTATATTTTGTAACGTAGGTATTAAATCCTACAAAAGAAGCAATGGTGCCGGTAAGATTTTGCGTGTTTGCTCTCACCTTCACATCATAATTCTGATATGCCAAAGAAACACGTAACCATTTATAAGTTCCTGGTGTAACCGAACTGATCGGAATAGAAAAACACACATCACCTTCTTTACAGACAATAGATTCGCAGAAACTAATAGCTTTAGATCCGCCGCATTCTGTTTCAGGGGCCCGGTACAACACAGCGCCTTGTCCAACCTGTGTAAAGTCGTTTTGCGCCATTTCGATGTAATGCCCACTCATACCATTGAATTTAGGACACTGCGCCGCATTTGAAGCTGGAACCGTTGTTGGTTGCCCAAAACTATTTAAACGCGCCTGGGTGCTGTCAAACTTGAATTTAAACACAAGTTTTGGCCCTGTTGCCGTATTTGTGAAAACCGTATCAGGGAAATTACAGGTAGGGCACGGTGCGCTTCCTGTAGTTGTAGTAGTGGCATCGGTTTCTTCGGCCGGGGTATCTTTCTTTTTACAAGAGATAAGTGCCAACATAACAAATGAGGCAATTATTAACTTTTTCATTTTTAATCTATTTTTACTTTTACCAAATATATAAAAATTATGCGATTAATCGTTCAAAGGGCAAGCGAAGCTTCTGTGACCATAGAAGGAAAGCAGACAGCCACTATTTCAAGGGGATTTCTTATTCTGGCAGGTATTGAAGATGAAGATACCCCCGAGGATATCTCCTGGCTCGTATCAAAAGTGTGCCAGATGAGAATCTTTTCCGACAACGAAGGCAAAATGAACCTCGATATAAAACAGATCCATGGAGATATTTTACTTGTCAGTCAATTTACATTGCATGCTTCTACCAAAAAAGGAAACCGGCCTTCGTTCATTAAAGCAGCGAGGCCTGAGAAAGCCATTCCTCTTTACGAAAAACTGATTACAGAGTTTAATACTGTTTTGGGAAAAATTATTCAAACAGGGGAATTTGGCGCAGATATGAAAGTGACGCTGGTAAATGACGGGCCGGTAACGATATTCATTGATAGTAAGATAAAAGAATAAGTATGTTTGTTTTTCGGTTGTACCACCTCATTACTTTTATCTTTTTTACCGGACTTACTGTTTCCGCGCAGTCCAATTACCTTTTTAAGAACATTAACAGCGAAAATGGTTTGCCTACGTCAGAGTGTTTTCATGTCATGCAGGATTCGAAAGGTTATATCTGGATAAGCACTTCGAAAGGAGTTGTAAAATACAATCCAAAAGAACTGAAAGCTTTTACAAAAGAAGACGGACTGAGCGACAATACTATTTTTGGCGCCTATGAGGATCCGAAGGGACGGATTTGGTTCAGGACCTATAATGGAAAATTAAATTATTATTACAAAGATTCGATTTTTAGTTCCGGATTAAACGAGGAAATAGGGAAATACCTTGAAAAGAGAATTATTTCGAAGATCTATGTTGATAAAAACGACAACCTATGGTTATCAAGATATGGTTCGTCCGATCTGCTGCATGCAGATCCTTTTAAAACACAAAAAATTTCTGTTGTTAAAAGCAACTCCCCGCTTTCACTAAAAGTTTTTGACGAAAAACAATACTTATTTTCATTTGAAAATTTTTATAAACTCAGTCACGTTTATCTGAATATAATCAACAAAAACCGGAGTTCGAAAAAAGAACTTGAACTTAAGTTAAGCGTCAACAGTAATCTATTATATTACAACGACTCTAATTATGTGATTTCAACAGGGAGCCAGGGGTATATTCTTGTGGTAAGAAATAATGTTGTGAAAGAATTACATTTTAAGAATCGCGTGATTGATGTGTTCAGAGATGGAAATGACATTCTTGTATCGCTTTTTAAAAATGGTGTTTATTGTTACAATCCTGATGATCTTTCAAAACCAATTTATCATTTACTTGAGGGATTGACTGTAACTTCTTTTTTAAAAGATTTTGAAGGTGGCTTTTGGTTTTCCACGCTGGAGAATGGTGTTTATTATAAACGGAGCCTTAAAAATTATCAGTATATTTTTTCAACACTTCCATATTCTAACTCTATCCGGTTCTTCACGAAACAGAATAACAAACTTTTTCTTGGAACAGACGGACCTGCATTATTGTATGTAAATGACTCTTTGAAGCATGGATTCCTTGACGTATCCTATCAACCTCACGGCTATAATTTAAACGACATGGAATATTTTGATTCAAAATATTATGCGGCAGGATATGGCTTACTAAAAGAGTATGATTCCAATCTAAAACTTCTGAGAAATATTAATGGCATAAGAGATGAAGGTTTAAAGCTCAGGACAGGCTTTAAACAAATTAAATTTTTAAACAAGAACGAATACATTATTGCCGATGGCGTTCGCGTTAATCTTGGCAGGGATTCTTTTATATACAAACAAATTCATTTGCCTTTTCGTGTCACCTTGTTTAAGTACGATTCGCTGAACAGAAATATTTACATTGGGACCTCAGATGGTTTATACACTGTAAAAAAATTTGATCAGGTAGAGAAAGATACATTCGGGGGATTTCAGGCTGAATCCATACGCGCAATTGCATTGACAAAAGATCGTCATCTTCTTATCTGTGCTCAGCAAAAGGGTCTTTATCTTAAAATAAATAACCGGTATGTGAAACTCTTTTACGAGAAAAACACTCTTTCTAATTCGATCGATGTTGATCAGGAAAATAATATCTGGCTCGGTACTAATAGAGGAATTGTTTATCTGAAAAAAAACGGTCCCGGTTATACACCTTATTTCATAACCAAATCCGATGGTTTGCAATCCAATGAAATAAATTTTATTAATTGCTTTAAAGATTATATCTGGTACACAACCAATAATGGCTTGTATTACTTCAAACCCTCCGATCTTTTAAAAGAAAGTATTCCGCCCAAAATTGAAATTGAAGCCGTTTTTATTAATGGAACCAGGCAGTACGATTTTGCTGATTTATTACTTAATTATAATGAAAATAATATCCAGGTGCAGGCCTCCAGTCTTTCATTTCTTCCCGGCGACGCACCTACTATTTTATACCGTTTATTGGGATATGATAGTGCCTGGAAAAACACCAATAGCGAAAACATGATCAATTACACCAATTTACCTCCTGGAAAATATCAACTGCAGGTGATGGGAGTAAATTGTAAGAATGTAAAATCCCTGATGAGCAGATCGCTCCCTTTTGAGATTACCCCACCCTTCTGGAAAACATGGTGGTTTTTGCTACTGATGGTATTACTCACTGTTTTTATAGTTTCAGCTTTTGTTAATCTTTACATACGCGCGGTAAGAAAAAAGGAGAACGAAAAGGCCAGGATCGAACGTTTACTTTCCGAGTTTCAAATGACGGCTTTGAGGGCGCAGATTAATCCGCATTTTATTTTTAATTGTATCAGCTCCATACAGGCTTTAATGCTGAAGGACGAAATTGAAACAGCATACACGTATCTTCAGAAATTTTCAAAACTGTTGCGGCTCGTTCTTGAAAATTCAAAAAAGAATTTTATTTCTTTGAGACAGGAAATGGAGGTTGTAAGTTTATATGTAGGGTTGGAACAAATGAGGTTCGACGATTCATTTATATTTATGCTGGATGTAGATAAAGGCATTGATGAAGAAATGACGAAGGTACCTTATATGATCCTGCAACCAGTGGTTGAAAATGCTATCTGGCATGGACTTATGCATTCCAATAAAAAAGAAAAAAGAATTTCCATACACATCAGCCAGAAAAATAACGATCTTACCATTGAAGTAACTGATAATGGTATTGGAAGAAAGAAAAGCAACGAATATAAAAGAACGGCAAAAAGCTCCATGGGCGAAAATATTACCAGCGACAGGCTCAACATTATGAACGATCATAATTCAAAGCGCGCTTTTATAAAAATTACCGACCTTACGGATACTAATGGCGAAGCCACAGGTACAAAAGTTGAATTAAATATCCCACAGAAAATATGGCTGACATCAGAGCTTTAATTGTTGACGACGAAAAAGGGGTTCGCGAGTTGCTACGACTTCTTCTTGAACGAAACTGTAAGAATGTTTTGATTCTTGACGAAGCAAACGACATTGACTCTGCCTACGAAAAAATACTTGAGCACAAGCCCGACCTCGTGTTCCTTGACGTACAAATGCCAAAAGGTAACGGGTTCGAACTTCTTGAAAAATTCACCGAGATAGATTTTGAAATTGTGTTTACCACCAGCTATAAAGAGTTTGCAATACCTGCTATTAAAGTAAACGCTATTGATTATCTTTTAAAGCCTTACGATGTAGAAGAGTTGAAACTGGCAGTTGAAAAAGTAATAAAGAAACGTTTATTAAACCCTGTTTCTAAAAAAGAGATCTATGTGAATGTTCATAAAAGTGACAAGGTTGAAAAGGTAAAAGCGTCAGATATCCTGGCTCTTGAAGCTCAAAGCAATTACACCAATATCAGTACCGTTGAGGGACAAAAACATCTTATTTCAAAAAGTCTGAACGACCTCGAAGAGTTGTTATCTCCTCTTGAAAATTTCATCAGAATAAACAGGAGCATTATTATCAATCACTCGTTCATTAAAAGTTATTCCAAAGCATATCCTTTCACAATAGTTATGGACAATAACAGCGAGTATGAAATCTCAAGGAGAAGACGCAGTGAAATCATTTCCATTTTAAAAAAAAGAAACTAAAAACCTCTTACTAGGTTTTGTGACCACGGCCGTTTTACTGAGTGAACGGTCGTGATTTTTATTTACCTGCTCAATAATTTTGCGACTCCATTTCCCCGGAGCGTTAACCGAAAAGCTTTAAAAGAGTAGGTAACTTATAAAACAACATGAAAAAAACACTCAATTATTTAGGCAGGCAAACCTTTATGCTTGCAGCATGCCTGTTTCTTAACAATCAAATCAAGAGTCAGGCTCCATGCGTCACTCCATTTTTCCAGGATAATTTTAATTCTTCTGCCGGCTGGACATCTGTTGATCCGGCGAACGGTAACGGAACAATTGATATTTCGGCTGGAGAAATGCATATGCATAATCCTGAATGCAATCCAAGCAATACAAATGGGGTTCACAATAACAGAGAGGTAAGGCTTTTCAGACCGTTGCCCGGTACATTAAGCAATAACATATGGAGAGCAGAATGCAGGTTGAGAATATCTGATGGTAACGGCGTTTCTCATACTTTTATGGGTTTTACAGCAGGTAGCCTTTGCCCTCAAGGTGTTATTACCGGTACCCCTGGCGCAGATTGGGGATGCTCAGGTACAGGAGGTGCAGACGCTGAAAGTATTGATCAGACCTCTAACCAGGATGGGATTTTTGCTTCACTTATTGCTTTTGGATACAGTAGTAATTCAGGCGATCCTAATAATCAAATTCCCAATAACGATAATGATCAGTCATTTAATTCAACGGTTCAGGCAGATCAGAGCGTGACACCTGCAAAAATCGGATGGAGAATATATGGCCATGCGATAAATGGTTTGTCGAGCCTTTTCGGTACAACTGTTGTTGCTAATAATCCGGCAGCTCCGCCTATAAATTATTCCAGGGGAATTGCCTTGCCCAACACAGGCACCAACTATTGGGTGAGATTGGAGCGTTTATCGCCTACCAATTGCAGGATAAGCGTATTCTCTAATGCTGGTATGACGACCCACGTTCCGGGTTCTCCGCAATGTTTTTTGATCCAGGCGGATGTAGAAAATCTTACTACGATTCAGAATTTTGCCCATATATCAGGTTCAAAATTCAGGCGTGTTCGTGGAGAAGTGGACGATATAACTGTTTTTAATAATTGTTCAGCTATCCCTACATTAACGGCAACAGCTTCAAATACGTTATTTTGCGCAGGTAATACAGTTACCCTTACTGCAACTCCTGGCTTTGTAAGTTATACATGGACAGCAGGTTCATCTACAGTTACTTCAACCAACACGCTTGCTGTATCACCAAATGGAAATACAACATATACCGTTTCAGCTTCTTTCACCACAACAGATTGTCCGATTCAGACTACCGTAAACGTAACGTTGAACCCTAACCCGGTTCTAACTCCATCTGTTTCTTTAACCAGTACAGTTATCTGCAGTGGTTCTCCGATTAATGCGACGGGCTACGCGATCGGTAATTTAAATTGTGTAAATCATTATTGGGAGATTATAGAATCAGATGCCCAGGGGGTTCCGGTAGCTTCACCTACTTATTCTTATTCCGGTTGGTTTTCGGGTTCACCAGGATTTTTTAATTTTCCTAATGGAACACAGGCCCCATGTAATAAATATTATAGCATCAAACTGGCTCTTCAGAATTTACCTTGTGTAACGTGGTCGGCAACCAATACAGTAATTTACGTTTCATGCACCCCTACTCCGGTAATTTCCGGCCCTACTCTGGTTTGTTATGGATCAACAGCGACATTATGTTCTAACTATATGCCTGCTCCTAATTATTCTTTAAGCTGGTCGCCGGCAAAATCGGGAACAACCCAATGCATTGCATTGACCCGAACCACAACAACTACCTTTACATTACTGGTAACCAATCAATATGGATGCTCTGGCGTAGATTATCATGTCCTGAATGTTGATGTTAACAATCCTAACTTTGGTTTAGGAGGTTATTTAAATCCTGGCAGTCCATCTTATACCGCTACCGCTGTTCCGCTTGTATCCAATGCCTTATCGAATCCCAATTTTGGTTATGCGTGGTTTGTTGACGAAATAGATCCAATAACCGGAGCTATTATTCCAAACACAAGTGCATCTAATCCATCTTGCTGGTGGTCGTACGGTGTTGGCCCAAATCAGTTCTCTGGTTATGTGGGCACTAATATTATTAATTGTGGTACACCTCCTGTTGGAGAATTCATTACCAATAAAAAATACAAAATTACCAGGGGAACATGGATCACCGGATCTTGTCCGTGGATACAGGTTTCAAAAGCAATTCATTTATGTGATAATTGCAGAACTGCAAATGGTAAGCCTGTATTTACAATCGAAGATGTATTTGATACACCTGATTACAGCGGCAAAATAAATTCATCTGAAATGAAAATGAATTCAATGACCATTTATCCTAATCCTTCTAACGGTATTTATAACCTCAGCATCGAATCCTTTAAGGAAGCTTATACACTCGAAGTATACGACGCAATGGGCCGCAAGGTAAAAAGTCAAACAATTGACAAAGCCAATGCCGAAATAAACATTTCAAACCTTGAAAAAGGAATATACCTTGTAAAAGCTTTTACGGGTGGTGAAGTGATTGTAAAAAGTATTATAAAAGAATAAGTATTCTCTTCTCAAACTAACCCTGGTTGCCAATTGCAGCCGGGGTTTTTATTTGTTTAAAAAAATAGTACTTTTAAGCCTCTAATACAGCCAAGTGAAGCCAAAAATTTTATTAGAAAAGGAACAGTTCGATATCATTATCAAACGTCTTTGTCACCAGTTGATTGAAATCCACAACGATTTTAAAAACTCCGCCCTGATTGGATTACAGCCACGCGGCATTTTCCTGGCTCACCGCATCAAAAAAGAACTTGAGAAAATACTCAAATCAAAAAAAATAAATTGTGGCGAGTTGGATATTACTTTTTACCGCGACGATTTCAGAAAAAAAGAACTTATTCCCAATAAAACCAACATCGATTTTATTATTGAAGATAAAAATGTGATCCTGATCGATGATGTATTATTCACCGGAAGAACCATTCGCGCCGGATTAGATGCCATGCTCGCATTCGGACGACCGAAAGATGTTGAATTACTCGTTCTGGTAGATCGTCGCTTTTCACGTCACGTTCCCATCCAGGCAAAATATACCGGGATTGTAATTGACTCTATCGAGAGCCAGAATGTGAAAGTGGAATGGACTGAAACCGATGGAAAAGATAAAGTGACTTTGCTTAATAAATAACCGCAGGTTTTGCCACTCCCGATAGTTATCGGGATCGCAGATGGCAAAATGTAATCCTGGAAATCTGTGAAATCCGAGGCTTAAAAAAATATGAAACCAATTAAAGGAACTTATCCCGAATATTTCGAAACCTACATTTCACTTGTTGAAGGTGATAACATCAGGCAAATATTTACCAACAACACAACTACTGTTTTCTCTTTTCTTAATTCAATCCCTGAAGCTAAAGGAGATTTTAAATATGTTGATAATAAATGGTCGGTTAAAGAAGTGATCCTTCACATTTGTGATGCAGAAAGGATTTTTGCTTACAGAACTTTACGGTTTTTACGGAACGACTCCACTCCGCTCCATTCCTTTGACGAAAACGAGTACGCTAAAAACTGTAATGCTTCGCGACGCACATTAAAGAACATTATTGAAGAATTTGAAGCAGTCAGAAAAAGTACCCAGTTGCTGTTTGAATCCATGGACGAAACCGATCTTCAGAAACTGGGCGAAACAAAAGCCGGAAAAGTGAGCGTTCTGGCCCTGGGATTCATTATCTGCGGACATCCTATCCATCACATGAACGTTATCCGTGACCGTTATCTCAGATAATTCAAATTTTGTCTAAAACTTTATTTTCTGGTTCGGATTTTAAGGCTATCTTTGACTTTTGAAATTTAAGATTTCAAAAACTAATGAGCCACCTCAGCGTCAATCACCTCCTCGGAATAAAATACCTCAACAAAAACGACATTGAACTTATTTTAAGCACCGCTAAAAATTTTAAGGAAGTCATCAACCGCCCCATTAAAAAGGTTCCTTCTCTCCGCGATATTACTGTAGCCAACTTATTCTTCGAGAACTCAACACGTACCAAACTTTCTTTTGAACTGGCCCAGAAACGCCTTAGTGCGGATGTGATCAACTTCTCAGCCTCCGGTTCTTCAGTTAAAAAAGGCGAAACACTGGTAGATACCGTAAATAACATTCTGGCTATGAAAGTGGATATGATTGTGATGCGTCACGCCAGTCCGGGAGCCGCGGTGTTCCTCTCCAAAAAAGTAAATTCAAGAATTATAAACGCCGGCGACGGAGCCCACGAACATCCAACACAGGCTCTTCTGGATGCCTTTTCTATTCACGAAAAACTCGGAACCGTAAAAGGTAAAAAAATTGTGATCGTAGGCGATATCCTTCACTCACGTGTTGCCTTATCCAATATTTTTTGTCTGCAGAAACTTGGCGCCTCTGTGAAAGTATGCGGACCAACCACACTCATTCCTAAATACATTACTTCTCTTGGTGTTGAAGTAGAACCAGATCTCCGCAAGGCCCTTGAATGGTGCGATGTGGCCAATATGCTGCGTATTCAGCTCGAGCGCCAGGACATAAAATACTTTCCTTCACTAAGAGAATACAGCATGTTGTACGGACTCAACAAAGAAATTCTCGACGGTCTCTCGAAAAAAATTGTGGTGATGCATCCCGGCCCTATCAATCGTGGTGTGGAAATTACAAGCGATGTTGCAGATAGCAAACAGTCTATCATCCTCGACCAGGTTGAAAACGGTGTAGCGGTAAGAATGGCTGTGATGTTTCTGCTCGCAGGACGACAAGCTTAACGAAAATAACTTTAAACTTTTTGACACGAATTGCGCGGATTTACGCTAATCTAAAGGTGTAAAAAAAATATACTCGCGTTAATTTGCGAAATTAGCGTCAACCTATTTGGCAATAATAAGACGATTGGCGACACCATCAATCATAAGTATATAACTTCCCGAAGGTAATTCCAACAAGTCTACTTTTCCATCGGCAGGAATTTCATTGATAAATTTCACCTCTTCTCCAAGCATATTCTTAATGCTTAAGCCTGACTTACTTCCTTTTTGTTCTAACGTAATTATTCCGTCGGTAGGATTGGGATAAAAACATCTTGCCTTTGATTCAAAATTTGTATTAACAAGATAAGAGTATCTTGATTCCCCGGAATAATCAACCTGCTTTAAACGGTAATAGTTTATCCCACGTAGAGGGGAATGATCTGTAAAATTATAATCCACTTCCCGATGCGAATTTCCATTTCCTTTTACTTCACCTATCTTTACGAAGTCAATTCCGTCAGAGCTTCTTTCCACTTCAAATTTTTCATTGTTACTTTCTGTCATGGTCGACCAGTTAAGCAAGGTTTTATTTTCTTTTTCAACCGCATTAAACGAACTTAATTCAATTGGTAAAACAACGGAGCAGATGTTTGTCCATGTAGTTGCCACAGCCGCAGCCGACGTAGTGGCCGAAGTAATGGACGCGTATTTTATACAACCGGCTTTTGCTTCACAAGTTACTACGTTATCATCTTTAAAGAAAATAATTGGTGTTGTACTTGTGGCGGGCCTGTAATAATTATTGGTAGCGTCGTTATAAGTTGTAAATAAAGTACCGTTCACATATACAGAAATTGATCCGGCGCTGTTTCTCACAAAGGTCATTAGATAGTACGTATTGGCCACAAATGTACATGCGCCTACACTTCCGGTTGGGTAAAAATTAAGACAGTTATTTAAAAGATATACTCCGTTATCGCTGGTGTTGTTCGAAAAATCGATAACACGGGAATAGCCGGCCAAGGTATTAAATTTAAAGAACAGGTGAATAGTGTACTGGTTGGTAATGTAATTCGGGTTATCGTATCTTACGCCACCGCCGGCATTAAAGCAAAACACATTGGCCACTGAACAGGTTCCTGCGCTTGTTGTAATGGTTTGCGAACCAAAAGCCCCTGCAGCTGCGCCACAGGATAAAGTCTGGGTAAGAGTTGGTCCGCTATTGGTACCTGCTAAACTATTATTAAAAAAATACTCGTGTAAGGTCTGCGAAGAAACTTGCGACGATATTACAATCAGGAACAAAATGAATGGGGTTAATCTCATTCTCATTGGGAGAATAAAATTATACCAATTTCGCTTCTTAATTCAGTTATTCAATCATTTAAAGAACCTATTCACTCAGTATAAGACAAAGGATAAGATTTTTGAACATTTATTTAACTGCTATAAACTCGAGCATTTTTGCAGTGACTTTTTTCGACACATGTTTCGGAATTTCTACATCCTGGGGCCTTGCTGTTCCCTGTCCTTCAAAAAACATGTGATCAAGCTCTTCGTACCACACCGATTTAAAATTTGATTTTCCGGCCATGGCTGCGTTCCATAGATCGAAATCCTTTTTGGTAACATTATAATCTCTTCCTCCTTGTAAAAGAATAGTTGGAATGGTTAAAGTTTTTGCTTCTTCGAGCGCTTTGTAATTCCTGTCGAACAACCAGTATTTTGGTTTACCTCCGAATGGCAGCATGGTTTTACTCTTTAAATTCAGATCAAGTGCCTGGGCGTTTTTCACCATCCATTTTATCTGGCCCGACATTTTTTCAAATTGTTCTTTGTTTTTGGTTTGAGTGGTAGCAACGTAATCAAGTTGTTCAGGAATCATTTCTAACAAACTTCTTCCCGGAGCCGCCAGTAGTATCAAGCCTCTCATGCCCTTACACTTTTTCGCGATCAACGGCGCGCACATGGCTCCCTGGCTATGTCCTGCAACAAAAATCCTATTGGTATCAATTTCTTTGAACGATTTCGCGTACTGAAAAGCAGCTACCGCATCATCTACCGTTTCGGTATTGTAATCCATACTGTCCATTGGAAAAGGATCGCGGTATTGGTAAACGTAAGTGCGTTTATCGTAGATAAGAACAGCAACACCTTTCTGAACCAACTGAAGCGCCATGTCAAGGAACACTTTGTTTTTTCCCACGCTCAGGTTTCTGTCCTGCGGGCCACTGCCATGCACAAAAATTACAAGCGGACTTTTCTTCGCTCCTGTTGTTGGAAGATATAGACTTCCCGGAAGTTTGATAAAAGCGCTGGTTTCAACAAGAACTTCTTTACGTGTAAAGTTTGTATTTTCTAGAGCTTCTTTTTTGTAGAACCATTGTTCTTTATTGAAAGTATCCACAGCAAAGCGTTGAATACGTTGTCCCTGGTCGAAATACTGGTACCATAAATATTTTCCTTTAGCAACCTTTATTGCCGTGGCTGTGGCCATTTTACAACCCTGTGTATCGCATTCTGTTTTTTCGATAGCTACAATCGGGCCGTTTGCCATAGTAAATTGTTCAATAGACTTTAGGGTTTGATCTTCGATCATTTTGCCGTAAAAGGTGGTATCAAAAAATTTGTAATTCTTCCAGGGCTCATTTCGCTTTACAGCGCCAATAAATTTTTTACTGAGGATGATATAAGGGTCTTTAACAGGCTCATCCTGCGCCCTGCCCATGAATCCGGCTAAAATAAAGCCAAAAATGAGGGAAGAATAACGTAACTTTATCACTTTATATTTAAATTTAGATTCTTCAAAAATAAACAATTTTGATCCCTAAAGAAACAGTTGATAAGATCATTGACGCGGCCCGGGTTGAGGAAGTCATCGGCGAGTTTATCACGTTAAAAAAACGTGGTACGAACCTACTCGGACTTTGTCCTTTCCACGGTGAAAAAACGCCGTCGTTCACTGTTTCTGCTGTGAAGGGAATCTACAAATGTTTCGGTTGCGGAAAAGCGGGAAATTCCGTGAACTTCGTGATGGATCATTTACAGCTTTCTTACCCGGAAGCTCTTCGCTGGCTGGCAAAAAAATATTCCATCGAAATTGTTGAGCGCGAAATAACACCCGAAGAAAGAGAAAAACAAACCGAGCGCGACAGCATGCTCATTGTGATGCAGTACGCGCAACGTTACTTTACAGAGAAAATGTTCAGCACCGATGAAGGAAAATCCATTGGTCTGGGTTATTTCAAAGAGCGCGGTTTGCGTGACGATATCATTGAAAAATTTCAGTTAGGTTATAGTCTTGAAGAACGCAGGGCATTCAGTGAAGATGCAGTAAAAGCAAATTATCAGCCGAAATATCTTGTAAAAACCGGTATGAGCATCCTCAGCAACAACCATGTTGAAGGAACAGAAATTACTTTAAAAGATGTGTTCGACCGTTATGCTGGCCGTGTTATGTTTCCTATACAGGACGATGGCGGACGCGTGGTTGCCTTTGGAGGAAGAACTTTAAGCAACGATAAAAAAACAGCCAAGTATATTAATAGTCCCGAGACAGACATTTACAACAAGAGTAAAATTCTATATGGATTATGGCTTGGGAAGAAAACCATTCAGCAACAGGACACCTGTTATTTAGTGGAAGGTTACATGGATGTAATTGCCATGCACCAGGCGGGAATTGAAAATGTTGTTGCTTCGAGCGGAACATCGTTAACGGTGGAACAGATCAAATCAATTCACCGTTTTACCAATAATATAGTTGTTCTTTACGATGGTGATGAGGCCGGACAAAAAGCCAGCAACCGCGCCATTCCTCTTTTACTAGAAGAAGGAATGAATGTAAAGCTGTTGATGTTCCCGGATAATGATGATCCGGATTCATTCAGCAGAAAGGTTACCATTGAAGAATTCAAAAATTACCTTAGAGAAAATGTTCAGGATTTTCTCATTTTCAAAGCGAAGAAATTAACGGCCGAAACAAAGAACGATCCTATTAAGCGCGCCGGCATTATCAAAGATATTGTTGAGAGTATTGCACTGATCCCCGACAACATCATTAGAAGCATTTACATTAAAGATTGTTCTTCGGTAATGGAAATTGAAGAATCTATTCTTCAGTTAGAAGTTAATAAGATAAGACAGAAAGCTGCTTCTAAAAATAAAACGTCGCAACAAAATACGCCTGAAACATTCATCAACAATGACGTTCCTCCTGAAGATTTCTCAACCGAAACCAAAGAGGAAAAACACATCCAGAGTTTCGATGCGGAAGAAAAGGAACTGCTTCGCATTATGATCACTCATGGAAACATTCTTATTACCATTGATGC
>JAJONO010000084.1 GCA_021323535.1 Bacteroidota bacterium | reverse complement strand
GAATGAAAACGACAGCGCCTTAGTCATGTATGATGAGGCATTAAAGATTTCAAAGCAGGTAGGGGATGTGTATGCCCTTGGAGGAACTTATGGAAACATAGGCTACATCTACAAAAAGGAAGGAGATTATAAAAAAGCGCTCGATTATTTTTTCAAAGCCTTGGGAATCGTAAAAGAAATAGGCAATAAAGAATTTATGATTGAAAGTTACAAGAATATTGCCGACACGTATAAGGATTTGAAAGATTTTGAAAAAGCATATCAGTATTACGAATTATATTCCGTTACCAAAGACAGCGTGCTTAACGAATCAAGTAACAGAAGTCTTATTGAGATGGAGACCAAATACGATACGGAGAAAAAAGACAGCGAAATTAAAATGCTCAACAAGGATAAAGAGCTTCAGGCGGCCGATATCAGGCAACAAAAAATAGTGTTATATGTTGTTGTTGTTGGACTGCTGCTCATTCTCGCGTTTGCTGTAGTGGTATTAAAAAGCTACAAGCAGAAACAAAAAGCAAATAAACTGCTGATATTCTTGATAGTATCAATTACGCGAGAAGGATCCAGTATTCACTTTTGCCAACGGAAAAGTACATTGAAAGAAATCTGAACAAGCTGAAACACTGATTTTCTGAAATAAAAAAACCCCGTCGCTTGCAGACAGGGTTCTTACAATTCTAAATAGTTTTATTACTTGATCTTATTCTGAGCAAAAGTTGCCAGAGAGTACTCGCGGTTCATTCTTGCGATGTTCTCTAACGAAATTGCTTTCGGACATTCGGCTTCACAGGCACCTGTATTTGTACAGTTACCAAATCCTTCTTCGTCCATTTGCTTAACCATGTTTAATACGCGGTCTTGTTTTTCAATTTGGCCTTGTGGTAATAAAGCCAATTGAGAAACTTTTGCCGATACGAAAAGCATAGCGCTTGAATTTTTACAAGCGGCAACACATGCTCCACAACCGATACATGCTGCAGCATTAAACGCTTCATCAGCATCGTCTTTGTTAATAAGAATGTTATTTGCATCTTTCGCATTACCGGTGTTCACACTTACGAAGCCACCAGCGGCAATAATTCTGTCGAATGAAGAACGGTCAACCGCAAGATCTTTAATCACAGGAAATGCGGCGCTTCTCCATGGCTCAACTACAATGGTGTCGCCATCTTTAAAGCTGCGCATGTGCAACTGGCAGGTTGTAATACCTTGTTTTGGTCCGTGCGGACGGCCATTGATGTACATGCTGCACATTCCACAAATTCCTTCACGGCAATCGTGATCAAAAGCGATAGGTTCTTTTCCTTCGTTAATCAGTTGTTCGTTTACAACGTCGAACATTTCGAGGAACGACATATCAGGAGAAATTCCTTTAGCCTGGTAGGTTTCGAATCTACCTTTTGTGTCTTTGTTTTTTTGTTTCCACACTTTTAAAGTGAGGTTCATATTTCCGTGACTCATATTATGCGTAATTACGTTGTGCTAACTTAATATTTTCGTATTTCAATTCTTCTTTGTGAAGTTCAAACTGGCTTTCTCCTTTATATTCCCATGCGGCAACATAAGCAAAGTTGTCGTCGTCACGTAAAGCTTCTCCATCCGGAGTCTGGTACTCTTCGCGAAAGTGACCACCACAACTTTCGTTACGGTGAAGAGCATCTTTACACATTAATTCACCAAGCTCAATAAAGTCAGCAACGCGATGCGCTTTTTCCAGTTCAGTATTAAGTTCGTTGGCATCACCTGGTACGCGCACGTTTTCCCAGAATTCTTTTTTCAGTTGCTGAATTTCTGTGATCGCAGTTTGTAAGCCTTGTGCGTTACGCGCCATACCACATTTATCCCACATAATTTTTCCTAAACGTTTGTGGAAATGATCAACTGATTTAGTTCCTTTAATGCTTAATAATTTAGTGATACGTTCCTGAACTTCCGCTTCCGCTTTTACAAATGCTTCGTTGTCTGTAGGAATCGCTTTTGTTCTGATCTCTTCTGATAAATAATCTCCGATAGTGTATGGAATAACAAAATATCCATCAGCCAGACCTTGCATCAATGCAGAAGCACCAAGACGGTTAGCTCCGTGGTCGCTGAAGTTAGCTTCACCTAAAGCGTAAAGGCCGGGAACAGTTGTCATTAAGTTGTAATCTACCCATAGCCCGCCCATTGTGTAGTGAACCGCAGGATAAATTCTCATTGGCATTTCATACGGATCTTCATCAGTGATCTGTTTATACATATCAAAGAGGTTTCCGTATTTTTCTTTCACCACTTCTTTTCCTAAGCGGATAATTTCTTCTTTGCTCGGATTGTGTAATCCTAATTTGTTCGCCTGGATTTTTCCGTAACGTTCTGTGTTAGCAGCGAAATCGAGATACACTGCCATTTTACTTGCACCTACTCCATAACCTGCATCACAGCGCTCTTTCGCAGCGCGGCTGGCAACGTCACGTGGTACTAAGTTTCCGAAGGCAGGATAACGGCGCTCTAAATAATAATCTCTTTCATCTTCAGGAATATCATTTGGTTTACGGTTATCGTCTTTCTTTTTCGGAACCCAGATCCGTCCGTCGTTACGTAACGACTCAGACATTAACGTGAGTTTCGACTGGTGATCGCCTGAAACAGGAATACATGTCGGGTGAATTTGTGTATAGCAAGGGTTTCCGAAGAACGCTCCTTTTTTATGCGCTTTCCAGGCGGCAGTAACGTTACTGCCCATAGCGTTGGTTGATAAGAAGAATACGTTTCCGTAACCACCTGTACAAAGAAGCACAGCGTGTCCGAAATGTCTTTCTAATTTTCCCGTAACAAGATCACGGGCAATGATACCACGGCATTTACCGTCGATATTTACTACATCCATCATTTCATGACGGGCCAGTAACTGAACCGCTCCCATACCAACCTGGCGCTGAAGAGCTGAGTAGGCACCCAATAATAATTGCTGACCTGTTTGCCCCGCCGCGTAGAATGTACGCTGAACCTGTGTTCCACCAAATGAACGGTTACTTAAAGTTCCGCCGTATTCACGCGCGAAAGGTACGCCTTGTGCCACGCACTGGTCAATAATATTTCCCGAAACTTCGGAAAGACGGTGAACGTTAGCTTCGCGTGCCCTGTAATCGCCACCTTTAATGGTGTCGTAGAATAAACGGTAAACGCTATCGCCGTCGTTCTGGTAGTTTTTTGCGGCGTTAACACCGCCCTGTGCAGCAATACTGTGCGCGCGGCGTGGTGAATCCTGGAAACAAAATACTTTTACTTTGTACCCCATTTCTGCAAGAGTAGCGGCAGCTGAGGCACCGGCCAGACCCGAACCTACAACGATTACCTCGAGGCTACGTTTGTTGGCAGGATTAACAAGATGAACAGTTGAACGGTATTTGGTCCACTTTTCCTCAAGTTTACCTTCAGGGATCCTAGCATTTAATTTTGAAGAACTTGCCATATATAAATTTTTAAATTTTTAATTACTCGTTATAGTGAAGCGTACTCTGTTCTGCTTCACTCAATGATTCCAAAGTGCATGGTGATTGGCATTGCAGCGAAAATAGCCGGAATGAGAATTGAAAAAGCAACACCAGCTGATTTAATAAGCGGTGTGTATTTTTTGTGGTTCAATCCTAAACTCTGGAAAGCTGACTGGAAGCCATGTAATAAGTGATACGCCAATGAAATCATAGAGGCGCAGTAAAGAGCAACAATGATCGGGTTTTCGAAAACCTCTTTCATTTCATCAAAAAGAGTTTCTAACCCTCCGTCTAAATGATCGGTTAAACGACTTACATACCAGAAATGTTTTAAGTGAATGATAAGGAACATTAAAATAAGTGTTCCCAATAAACCCATCCAGCGGCTGTACCAGTTACTGTTTGCGTTTCCATTGGTAACTTCGTAACCAACAGGGCGCGCTTTACGATTGTCGAGGGTTAATTTAAGCGCGAGGAAAATATGCGCGAGAATGCCACCGAATAAAACAATTTCCATGGTACGAATGAGCCAGTTGGTGCCCATGAATTCGGCGCCTTTGTTGAATGTTTCTCCTCCGTCATTAAAAAAAATGAGGGAGTTTATGAAACAGTGCACCAATAAAAACGAAATAAGGAATAACCCTGTTACTCCCATTAATAGTTTTTTGCCGATAGAAGAAGATAGTAATCCGGTTTTTTTACTCATAATACCTGTGAATTGATTAATAAAAAATTCAAGGGCAAATGTATTAACCAAAAAATACAGAACCAAGTTTTAAGGCAGGATTTATGAAGAGAATTGAACTAAAATTAGCTAAACACACACAGTCCCCGCCAATCTAAGATCAGAGCTTATTTAGAATAGATTTAAATATTAAAATTACGACAGATTTCCCACCTGCTTTCGAGCTTGAGAAGGCTAAACTGCTTTACCTCCAGGCTTCCCTCAAATTTTTGGGTTGAAAAACGTGACCACAATTCATAAAACTTTGGTTTTTTAAGGTCGCGGAAAGCAATGGTAATGTGCGGATGAAAACCTCTCATATCCTCCATTTCATTAAGTAATCCGAGCCTTGTACGGGCATGTATTGCAAGCTGGTTATGCAATTCGAACAGCGTTTCGCTGCGTTTCATATCAATGTAAATCACCCTGGGCTCAAAACAGGCGAAGTTGTTTAACTCTATGGAAAAAGGCTTTCCGGATTTAAAGTCTTCGAATGTTTCAATGAGCTGGGCCTCCTTCTCTTCTTTCCACTCGAAGGGCCTGTGAAGCGTGATGTGGGCGGGACTTCGAAGTGACCCCTTCAGTCCGTGTAGTTCAAACAATTCCTGTTTCAACGCTTCGGCGCGTTCAAATAACTCTCCTTCTAAAACTATTGCTATGAAGTATTTTTTTTGCATCACTCTCTCAAAACACAAACATCCGTATTTTATATTAATTTTGTGTGTTTGTAGAAAACTTATGCAGATCATTATCCCAATGGCAGGAAAGGGCAAACGCATGCGTCCACATACCCTTACCACCGCCAAACCCTTGATTCCTGTTGCCGGAAAACCAATCGTACAGCGACTTGTAGAAGATATTACCAAAGTTTGCGGACAAAAAGTAAACGAAATAGCATTTATTATAGGGCCCGATTTCGGAAAAGAAGTTGAGCAGAGCCTTGTTAAAGTAGCCGAATCGCAGGGGGCAAAAGGCAGCATTTATTACCAGGAAGAAGCCCTTGGTACGGCCCACGCCATCATGTGCGCCAAAGGGGCCATTAAAGGAAAAACAGTGGTAGCCTTCGCCGATACCTTATTCAAAGCCGATTTTGTAATGGATACCGAACAGGAAGGCGTTATCTGGGTTCAGAAAATTGATGATCCGCGTCAGTTTGGTGTTGTGAAAATGAACAGTGATGGTGTTATTACCGACTTCGTTGAAAAGCCACAAACATTCGTAAGCGACCTTGCAATTATTGGCATTTATTATTTCAAAGATGGCGATTATTTAAAAAGCGAATTACAATACCTTCTGGATAACAAGATCACCGAAAAAGGAGAATATCAACTCACGAATGCTCTTGAGAACATGAAGAAAAAAGGTACGAAGTTCAAACCCGGACAAGTAACCGAGTGGCTCGATTGCGGAAATAAAGATGCCACTGTGTTCACAAATCAGCGTGTTCTGGAGTTTGATAAGGGAAAGCCTCATCTTAAAGGTCAAAATATTAAGAATAACAATGGCATAATTATTGAGCCGTGTTTCATTGGCGATAATGTGGAGATCACAAACTCAATTATTGGTCCGCACGCAAGCATTGGCGCCAACAGCAAAATTGAAGGAAGTATTGTTGCAAATTCAATTCTTCAAAAGGACGTGAAAATAAGCAACGCCAATGTACGCAACAGCATGATTGGCACAGGCGCCGAAGTAAAAGGACAAGCAATGGACCTTAGTATTAGCGATTATACACAGATAGTTGGTTAAAAACATCACATATACATTACTTGTTTTCTGTGTCTTGTGTCTTGTTTCTTGCAAGAGTAGGAAGGAAGCAAAAGCCTCCGATAAAACCGCCGATATCAATCAAAGAATCGGAGGCGGAGCGGACCAGGTGGCTTTCGGAAAATGTTTTGTAGACGGTTGTGCTGCGAGAATGAAAGGTAATTTGGATGAAGCGTTAAAATTATTTAATCAATGCAACATCATCGATCCGTCCAATGTTCCCGTAAAATATGAATTAGGATTTATCTACAAACTTCTTGGTGTAAACGATAAAGCGTTGATGTACGCTAAGATCTGCGCGGCCGCTGATCAAAGAAACGAATATTACCAGATGTTGCTCATTGATTGTTACAATGTGCTCAAAATGTATAATCAATCGGTGAAGCTTCGTGAGAATCTTGTAAAAAACTTTCCCGCGAAAAGTGAATTCAAAGAAGACCTCGCGATTCAGTATTCTGTTATGGGATACTACGAAAAAGCATTTAAGATTTACGAAGACCTCGAAAAACAATTTGGTGTTAACGAACAGATCTCTCTCAACAAAACAAAATTGCTGAAGAGTCTCAAGAAAAATAAAGAAGCGGAAGATGAATTGAAACGCTTATCAGAATCTGCTCCATCCGAGGCACGGTTTTATTCTTACCTGGCTGATTTTTATCTCGAACAAAATGAGTTAGAGAAAGCAAAAGCAATGTATGATAAAATTTTATCGATCGAGCCAAACAACCCTATCGTTAATCTTGCACTTCATGATTATTACAGCGCGCAGGGAAAAACAAAGGAAGCATTCGAACATCTTAAAAAAGCGTTTATTAATCCCGATCTCGACGTGATCACCAAAGAAAGTATAATTCTATCCTTCTATAAAAAAGCCGATAACCCAATGTTCCGTGAAAATGGTTTTGAATTAGCGAAGATCATGATACAAGTGCACCCGCAATCGCCCGAAGCAAATGCAGCCTATGCCGATTATTTATTGCTTGAAGGAAAACTCATTGACGCGATGCCTTACTATTACAAAGCGGCCATCAACGAAAAAGGAAATTACCGTATCTGGGAACAGCTTTTAAAAGTAGATTACGAGCTCAGCAAATTCGATTCACTCGAAAAACACAGCGCACGCGCTATGGAACTTTTCCCGAGCCAGGCAAACATTTATTTCTTTAACGGAATGGCCAACATGCAGCTTAAAAATTACAAAAAAGCGGCGCAGGCATTTAAAGACGGACTTGAATTTGTAGTGGACAACAAATCCCAGATGCTTGATTTTTATTCGGGATTAGGCGATGCTTATAACTACAACAAAGAATTCGAAAAATCAGATAAAGCTTTTGAAGACGCATTGAAAATTGACTCTGACAATACATTTGTACTGAATCAATACGCGTATTTTCTTTCATTACGAAAAGAAAATCTCGAAAAAGCAGAAAAATTATCGAAGAAGGCCAATGAACTTCAGCCCGGAAACAGAAGTTACATGGACACTTATGGCTGGATACTTTTTCAACTTAAAAAATATACCGAAGCAGAAGAGTGGCTGAGCAACGCCGCAAAACTCGGACCAAAAAAACCAGACATTCTCGAACACTACGGAGATGTTCTGTATAAACTAAATAAAGTTAACGAAGCTGTGAAGCAATGGGAAAACGCTAAATTAGCCGGAGGGAACTCGGAGACGCTTCTGAAAAAAATAAAAGAAAAAAAACTAAATGATTAAAGTTCCTTTACTTAAATATTATTTCCTTATTCCGTTCGCTTTTGTACTCGTTGCATTTCTTTCGGCCTGCAAGAATAAAAAGAAAATGCAGAAAACTGAAACGCCCGTGGTTGTGGCCGATACATTAAACAACAAATGCAAACTTGATTTCAAGAACGCCAAAGCACTGAGCAGATATGTTAAAGAAAACGAATTTACATATACCTGGGTAAATGCAAAGGCCAACGTAGAATCAAATATTGATGGTAAGGATGAGAGTTTTGATATCCGTGTAAAGATCCGCAAAGACAGCGCCATGCTAATTACCATTCAGTACCTTTTGGGCCTGCAGGTGGCTAAGGTATTGATCCGGAAAGATTCTGTCATATTTGTGGACTATATCCATAAAAACTATTTTAAGGGCGACTTTAACTACATCAACGAACTTCTGAATGCCGATCTGGATTATGACGTTCTGCAGGCTGTTTTGTTCGGAAACAGCGCCGAATTTCACGACGATGAAAAACAAGGCCTGAATGCTGTAACCGATCGCACAAATTGTCATTATATGTTAAGTACCGAAAGGAAACGGAGGTTAAGGAAGATACAGCAGGGCGGATCGGAACTTAAGAAAGCCCTTCAGACATTGACCCTTAACCCTGACAATTTCAAGATCATTAAAAATGAATTTATAGACCCTGCCACCAACAGAACATTCACTGCCAACTACAAGGATTTTACCCAGAAGGACAGTGTTTATGCACCATACCTTGTTGATATTGATATTGTGGCAGAGAAGAAAGCGAAACTCAAAATTGAGTATGTTCGTATCGAGAAAAACACGCCTCAGAAACTCGATCTAAACATACCGTCAAAATATGACCCGATTCAGATACAAAAGAAGCAAAAGTAGAGCAGTAATTGCCCTGCTTTGTCTATTTGTATTATCCTTTGCTTCCTTTGCGCAGAATGGCAACAAAGCCAAAAAAGATCTAGAGAACAAGAAAAAGCGCATTAACGAAGAGATCAACGAAATCAACTCCATGTTAAGTGAAACTAAGGCGAACAAACGTTCTTCGCTTGGCGCCCTCGTTAATATTAACATGAAACTTGAGAAACGCCAGGAGCTCATTAACACGATCAACGCGGAAATTTTCGCGCTTAATAAAGAGATAAAGGTCAACGAGAATAAGTCACAGGTCTTAAAAACCAATCTCGAAAAATTAAAAGGCGATTATGCGCGCATGATCCTTTTCGCACAGCGTAACCAGGATTCGTATAGCAAGCTCATGTTTGTGTTTGCGGCATCGAGCTTTAACCAGGCTTACTCGCGTTTAAAATATTTCCAGCAATACTCTGACTTCAGAAAAAAACAGGCCGCAGATATTATTAAAACGCAAAGCGAATTACTTGCCAACTTAAACGAACTTAAAGAACAGCGTCATGAGAAAAATGTTCTGCTTGGAACAGAGCAGGAAGAAAAACAAAACCTCGACAAAGAAAAAGGCGAACAGGAACAGGTGCTCACCGAACTTCAGCAGAAAGAAAAAGATCTGAAAACTGAACTTGAAAAGAAAAAAGAAGAAACAATACAACTCCAGCTTGCTATTAAGAAATTAATTGCCGAAGAGATCAAACGTAAACTTGAAGAGGCCAAAGCAAAAGCCGAGGCGGATGCAGTTGCTGCTAAAAAAGCAAAAGAGGCCAAGGAAAAGAAAAATCCTAAAGTAAAGAACCCGAAAATTAAAACAGTGCCTACAACCAGTACATCTATTGCTAAAAAAGATGATGCGCCGGCACTTGATCCGGAGGAAGTAGCGCTCAGTGGCGAATTTGCCGAGAATCGCGGACATCTTCCATGGCCCGTGGCTAAAGGCGGTATGATATGCGAAACGTATGGCGAACATGAGCACCCTGCCATTAAAGGCTTCATGATGTTTAACAATGGGGTTGAAATATGCGCCGGAAAAGGATCACAGGTACGGTCCATATTTGATGGTGAAGTTACCGGTATCGCCGTTTCTCCAACAGGAGGAAAATTAGTGATCATTCGTCACGGTGAATATTTAAGTGTGTATAGCAATCTCAGTGAAGTATCGGTTAAAACCGGACAAAAAGTAAGTTCGAAACAAGTTATAGGAACTGTTCTTCATAATGAAGACGAAGGCAAAACTTCAATGAACCTCCAGATCTGGAAGGGACAAAAAACAATGGATCCAAGCGGCTGGATCTTATCGAGAAATGGCTGATTAGTCATCTTTTCTAATTCATTTTCAACAAATTACAAAAATAGGGTAGGGTTATTCTAACATCACACGTTTTACTTCTGTTAAACTAAATGTCATGAAAAAACTTATCCTCGCTTTTTTATTTCTCCCCCTCTTGCAATTCGCCCAGGTGGGGTACAACATTACTTCGTGGAAGATGAACACAACAAATCACCTCGCGCAGTATTATTCAACCAATTCGGTAACCGTAAATAATCTTAATGATACTTCTGAAGTGCAACAGGTATGTTACGATACAGATACTGTTTGGGTGAGGGCCAATATCCTTGCAAAATATATCATCGGTCCCTGGCCCGGAGATCCGTTCTTAGCGGATGGACAAAATAAATCGTACGTCTTCCCAAGAAATCCCGTTTATCCAACTTCAACACATCCCAATAAACCTGTTGGTATGCAGGGAATGTTGATCAATGGCGTTGCAATTTATGATGATGGCGATGGAAAATCTTACAATACTTCAACCAATACAAACGCAAACAATGGAGCCGGTGTCTGGAACCAGATTGCATGGGTGGCGCATTTAGGAGAAATGGACGCAGGTATGGGACACCCTGACCCTAATAAAGTTTATCATAACCATTCCAATCCGGTAATGCTTTGCAGCGTAACCAGCGCAACAGCACATTCCCCAATTATCGGTTGGTCATTTGACGGATGGCCCATTTACGGGCCCTTCGGTTACTCTACCGCGACAAGCAGCATAAGCGCTATTACAAGAATGACATCATGCTGGTCGTTACGAAGCATTTCTACAAGAACCGCGTTATACACCGGCGTTGCTACTTCACAAACTGGTCCGCCGGTAAGCGCTACATTTCCATTAGGAATTTACATTGAAGATTATCAATACACGGTAAGCACCGGAGATCTTGATTATTATAACGGAAGATATTGTGTAACGCCGGAATATCCTTCGGGAACCTACGCTTACTTTTTGAATACAGATGCCAGCGGCAACGCAGAATACCCCAATATGATAGGACCAAAATATTACAGCTCTGTGTTCATGGCAAATTTTGGTGCTTCGGCCGGAAGCGCCAGCGCACCTAAGGTTGGCAAAGTGTGTTATACACCAGCAGCTACAGGCGTTAACGAAAACAAGGAGGGAATGCTGGTTTCCTCTGTTTATCCTAATCCTGCCGGTAATTTCCTTCATGTAAACTATGTTGGAGACCCGGCGGAGATAAGGATTTACAGCAGTGCAGGATCGCTGATATATTCCGGAACAGATAATACCGGAGTGGTTGATCTCAGCAATTTTGCTCCCGGCGTTTATCACCTCAGGTTAATCCATGGAAACAGCATCAACAATCACGTTTTTGTAAAGCAGTAATTAAAGCAAAAAAATAATATATTCACGGTTAATTCACCAGCATGAAGACCCCGAAAAAAATACTGACAGGATTAGTTGTCCTTTTCGCATCGCTTGGCTTTGCTCAGAGCAAGAGAGATATAGCGATCCATGTGAATCCCGTTTTTAATGGTGAAAAATTAGTACTCGAAACAAAAAAGTATGTGAGTCCTGCAAACGACACCATGCAATTTGAGCGATTACGTTTTTATCTTTCATCCTTTGAACTGGTGTTCAACGATGGAACAATTTACAAGGAAAAAAACTCGTATCATCTTATCGATGCGGAGGAAATAAACACTTTAAAAATAAATCTGAAAGATGTTCCCACTGGAAAAATTGCTTCTGTAAAATTCAATATCGGAGTTGACAGTATTAAAAGCGTTTCCGGCGCATTGGATGGCGACCTTGATCCCCGTTACGGTATGTACTGGGCCTGGAACAGCGGTTACATTAATGCCAAGCTCGAAGGAAGAAGTAAATCGTGTAAGGCTCATCAGAACCGTTTCGAATTTCACATTGGCGGATATTCATTTCCTGAAAATTCTCTCCGCAAAGTGGAAATTGATCTTAGCAAAAACAAAACCGGTTTCTTCGAAGGAAATCAGCTTTCGTTATCTGCAGATATTCAAACATGGTTTAATGGAATTGCTCTTAGTAACGTAACCGGCGTTATGATTCCCGGAAAACAAGCTATGACGGTGGCCGATAATTATAGTAACATGTTCAAAGCGTCTTTCCAATGAAAATTAAAAGCAATTTCATAGCAGTTTCTTGTATCCTTGTTACATGCACCATGCTGCTTTCATTTTCTTCGCGGAAGGATGAAGCTCTGTTGGCCGCGCCACCAAACGATACGCTAAAACTGGTTGTTCCCAAAGGATGGCCAAAACCTGTATATGATTTCACAAAAAATCCGATCACGCGCGAAGGCTTCGAGTTAGGAAGAAAATTATTTTACGATCCTGTTCTCTCGCAGGACAGTACCATCTCCTGCTCAAGTTGTCATTTGCAATACACCAACTTTACGCACGTAGATCATGCATTGAGTCATGGTATAAAAGGACTAAAGGGAACGCGCAATACATTATCGATCATAAACGCAGCGTGGACAAAAAATTTCATGTGGGACGGAGGCATTAACAATATTGAAGTGCAACCATTGGCGCCAATTCAAAGCCCGGTTGAAATGAACAGCTCCCTCAACATTATTCTTCCGCGTTTAAACAAACAGGAATACTACAAGAAAAAATTCAAGCTTGCATTCGGGAAAGATGCCGAGATCAATAGTCAGAATTTTCTCAAGGCGCTGGCGCAGTATATGCTTTCTCTTCAATCGTTCAATTCAAAATACGATCAGGTTATGAGAAAGGAAGCAGGCGTTGCATTTACTGAACCTGAAAAACGGGGATTAAAATTGTTTCGCAAGAAATGCGCCTCCTGTCATGCCGAACCATTATTTACCAATAATGAATATGAGAACAACGGATTAGCAGTTGACACGATGCTTAAAGACGGTGGCCGTGCTAAGATCACGCACCTTGTAAAAGATTCTTTGAAGTTCAGGGTGCCTTCTCTTCGTAATGTGGAACTCTCGTATCAGTACATGCATGATGGCCGTTACCGGAATCTTCAGATGGTGTTATTTCATTATAATCATTCTATCAGTAACACCATTAATCTTTCTCCCAAACTGAAAGAACCAATGAATTTCAGTGAACAGGATAAGAACGATGTGATCGCTTTCTTAAAAACACTCACCGACGAAGAGTTCCTTCATAACCCGAAATATTTTTACCAGAAGGATTAGGTTTTATTTAACCGCAAGGGTCAAGCAGATTTCATGTTTCGCTAAACGGAATAGGGATCGAACGCTTAGCGGCTAAAACAAGAATAATTCCGGAGTATTCCAATCAAACCCTTATCCTGTTTCGCTAAAGCTTCAGCGGCTGAAAGAGGAACGAAGGATCTCAGTAAGAACTGGTGTTACTCCACCACCACTTTATTCCTCAATACCTCATCTCCAGCTTTCACTTCTACAAAATAGAGTCCGCTGTTTAAATTGTGATGAATCGTTGAGGTATTTTCTTTCTGCGAGAAAACCAATCGTCCATTCACATCATAAATGTTTACTACATTAACTGCTTCGTCATTCTTTGTCTTCACCATGAAATAATTTTTTCCTGGATTGGGATAAATTATAAAATCAGAAATAATTTCATTTTCAGTAATCCCTACTGAGCCCTGATTCATTTTATGAATGTAAATATCGTCGGTGCCAAGCGTAGTTAAATTTGCAACAGAAGCTGATGGATCAAAGTCGGTTGTGGATGTGAAAAATCCTGCAGTGTAAATAGTAGTTGACGATGCTACAATGCCATAACCTTTTATAGAACCCATTGCGCCGGCCCATACAAAATTTCCAGATGCATCAAGCTTGCTGATAAAGGTCTGATCTCTTATCAAACTCGGATTGGCAGGAAAAACAGAAACTAAAGTATATGTTCCAATTCCCGGATCGAAATCTGCCGTATCTGCAAAAAATCCTGTCGTGTAAACATTTCCTGATCCGTCGATTGCGAGCGCATGTGCAAAATCATCAAAAGGACTTCCCATTCCTTTGGCCCATAGAAAATTTCCAGAAGCATCGAGCTTGCTCACAAAAATATCTCCCACACCATTTGATGTCAGACTATAAGTTGCAGCGCCCGGGTCAAAATCGCCACCATTAAAATAATATCCGCCTGAATACACATTTCCTGAGGCATCCACGGCTATTCCTTGACCAACATCATTGGCAGTCCCTCCCATTTGTTTTGCCCAGCTAAAATTTCCAGAAGCGTCTAACTTACTCACAAAAATATCTCCCGCTCCAAGCGTAGTTAAGCTGCTTGTTGCCGAGCCCGGATCAAAATCTGCAGTGCCGCTAAAGAATCCGGTAGTAAAAATATTTCCCGATCCATCAAAAGCAATAGCATGACCAATGTCGTTAGAAGGACCACCCATTTGTTTTGCCCAAACATAGTTTCCTGAGGCATCCAATTTACTCACGAAAATATCGAAGCCTCCTGAAGATGTTAAACTGTTAGCGGCTGCACCAGGATTGAAATCACCGTTGGCGCTAAACAAGCCAGTCGTATAAATATTTCCGGAAGCATCAACAGCGATAGCTTTGCCATCGTCAGTTGCCGCACCACCCATTTGCTTTACCCATAAAAAGTTTCCAGAAGGGTCAAGCTTAAGAATGAAAATATCATTTCCTCCTGTAGAAACAAGTGTATTTGTTCCAGCGGCAGGATTAAAATCTACAGTGCCGTTAAAATATCCTGTAATAAATACATTGCCGGCAGCATCTGTTGTAATTCCATTTCCAGCATCATTGCCTGTGCCGCCAATATTTATTGCCCACACAAAATTTCCTGAAGCATTTAGTTTGATCACGAACACATCGTTGTTCCCTGATGAAGTCAGGCTCATGGTTGCCGCACCCGGATCGAAATCGGCTGAACCGGTAAAATAACCCGTTGTGAAAACATTACCCGATGCATCAGTGGCTATGGCATTTCCAACATCTGAAGTAGTGCTTCCAATGCCTTTTACCCATGAATGAGTTGGCGCTTGTGCGCTGATTAAAAATGCCTGAAGGATCAAGAGGAGGAATAAATTATTTTTCATAAATTTTATTTTCTGTTAATGTTTCAGATTACTCTATCAATAATTTTTTTCTTAAAAGATAAGATCCGGTTTTAATTTCTACGAAGTACAAGCCTTGTGACAGATCGTGTGTAATGTTAGTTGTATTTTCTTTCTGATGCAAAACCAATCGTCCGTTTACATCATAAATGGTTACCGCGTCAATGGTTTCTCCATTCTTTGTTTTCACTGAAAAATTATTTTTTCCTGGATTAGGGTAAATTTCAAGATCAGCAGTTGTGATTTCATTCTCGTTCATGCCAACTGTTACGCTAAGACTACTTACATAAATCATCATATAATTGTTAGCTCCAAGTTTTATCACGGCAGGATCTGCATTTATTCCTGTAGATGTTGTGGCGCCATTACAGTTGGTATAACCAGACCAGATATACGCGTCTGTGGTGCTTTTCATCCATACCAATCCACCCTGTGGCGAAGGTGTTCCGTAAAATTTCATGGTTGTTCCATCCATCATTAAGTTTCCTGTCCAGTTATGACTCGCGTCAGAAGCAATAGTTGTGGTTCTTGTCCAGGCAAGGCCATCGTTAGAAATAAAATGAAATGCTCCCGCGCTTGGCATCCCACGTGGTGCGGTATAATGCCATGTACTTCCTAATTTATGAACGGCAGGATCAATGGTAACAGAATCGTCTACGAGAACTCTCACTCCGGGTTCCCATGTATAATTTACGCCATCGGAAGAAATTCCGGAATACATATGAACAGTAGAGTCAAGTCCGATTAAAGGACTTGTTTTACTTCCCGAAAAATACATCCGTATCTGTCCATTATCGGCAATTGCTAATGTAGGATCAAATCCCCTCAGGTATGTAGAAGGGTAACCGCTCATAACAGCAACTGTAGGTTGTCCCCAGGTTAAACCTCCGTCGGTTGATTTTTTAATGGCGATTTTATCCCACGCAGTATTACTTGGTGTAAACGCCGGGGCTGGGAACCATTGAAAGGCGCAATACAATGTACCTGTTGAATGTTGTACTACGCTGGGTACGCCCGATGAATCCTGGAACAGTGTTTTGTTGGTCCAGTTGATGCCATCAGTGCTGTAACATTTGATAAGATCAAAATCATGTGCGAACTGGGCTTTAGCCTGCGTTACCATAATTGTTGCAAGAACAAGTAAAAATTGTTTCATAATAATAAATTTAGTTATAATAAAAGTAGAAGTAATAAAATGCAAAAGGGCGTTCCGTATACGAAACGCCCTTTTGTGTAGATAAATTATAATTTTTAGTTATTCTTAAAAAACTCCTCGTAGCTGAGTTCTTTTGTTTGAAGTGTGCATTTTTCTTTAATAAGATCAAGTACTTTTTTGCTGTAAAGATTTTCGAATATTTTCTGAGCTTCTTTTTCTTTGCTCAAAAGATCTTTCGCAATTTTCTCTACATCTTCATCCAAAGCAACTTGTCCGTAACGGGCGTATTCACCTTTAATGAATGCCTTGGCTTCTTCCTTCGCTTCTTCTGCTTCTACTTTTATATCGTTATCTTTAATGATCTTGTTTTCGATCAAACGCCATTGCATAGCTTTAGCGTAGTTAGGATAATCTTTTTCTAATTCTTCCTGAGTGATAGGTTTTTCGTTCACAGCCATTAACCAGCGTTTTAAGAACTCGTCAGGCAATTGAAGATTTAATTTTTCTACTAACTGTTTTTCAACTTCTGTTTTTAAGAATTTTTCAGAATCGGCATTGAACATTAAGCCAAGTTCTTCGCGGATCTTGTTTCTGAATTCTTCTTCGGTTTTTACTTTATCAGGGCCATAAACTTTGTCGAATAATTCCTGGTTAAGTTCAGCATCTTCTAAACGTGCTATATTTTTCACTGTTAATTGTAAGTCGCAATGAATAGCTTCAGCAGCTTCTTTATCAACGCCTAATGAAATACTTTTATCGAGAGCGGTATCGTAAAGCTCGTCAACGCTGACAACGATCTTATCTTCTTTTTTAACACCAAGGATCTTTGATTTTGCTTTTTCATTTTTAATACGTTCAGCGCTAACGCTGGTACTTTTGAAAATCCCACCCGGCTTAATGTTTCCGGTTTCATCAAGTTCGTTAATATCAACAAACACAACATCTTTTTCACCAGCTACTTCCGGATTAACAGGTTTGCCATAATTACGGCGAACATCTTTCACATATTTCTCAACGAGTTCGTCATCCACTTTTACGGTTTTAAAAGTAAAAGTATGTTTGTTGTCAAGGCTCACATTGAATTGTGGAGCAAGACCAACCTGGTATGTGAATTCGAATTCTTTTTGTTTTTCGAAATCAACCGGGGTCTGATCTTTCGGAAGAGGATTTCCGAGAATCTCGATATTGTTATCCTGAATGTATTGGTAAATGGTGTCGTTAAGAAGTTTGTTGATCTCATCCACCATGATCTGAGTTCCATATTGTTTTTTAATAAGTCCTACCGGAACTTTTCCCGGTCTGAAACCTGGCATCGAAGCCTGGCGCTGAACTTTTTTTATAGCATCAGTTACACGTGCTTCGTAATCTACCGGAGTTAAAGAGATCTTGATCTCCGCGTTTAAGCTGTCAATGTCGTGTTTTTTAATATCCATCATTTTCGAAATTTAAGAGGGGCAAAAATACGAAATTTTCTGTATAAAAGGACAAAATAAGTACCTGAAACAGAGAATTTTGGGAGAATTTTAGAAAAAAAGGACCTAATGTTCCAGTTACGGCTTAAAATCGGGCGGGTTTTGCCTTTTTTGATTTCATGAAACCTTGTTGGATTTTAAATTATTTTTGTCCTCGGATATGGATAACAGAACCCAGCGACAAACGATCGCAGAACATACACTTCAGATTTTAAAGGATGGTTATTTTGTTTCTCCCTCAGGGAATAAAATAGATTTAAGCAAAGAACAGAATTTCGCAGAAGAAAATACAATCACATATTCTCCTCAGCAAACCGACGATTTGATTAAAAGCAGAATTCAATCATTGTCAACTGTTCCGGCACAAATAAGTGTTGTAAAAGCAACAACATTAGATGCGGCGCGACAACTGATAGAAGAGGGAAATGAAAATCCGGTACTTCTCAATTTTGCCTCTGCAAAAAACGCCGGCGGCGGATTTCTCGGAGGTAGCCAGGCTCAGGAAGAAAGCATCGCGCGATCAACAGGCTTGTATAATTGTTTATTAAAAGCGCCTGCGTATTACGAAACTAACAGGCACATGAAATCCTGTTTCTATACGGATTATATGATCTATAGCCCGAAAGTTCCCTTGATTAAAAATGAAAACGGCGACAATCTTGATTCTCTTATTTTAGCTTCGGTTATAACGGCTCCGGCTGTAAATACAGGTGTAGTAAAGCAAAGAGAAAAAGACAAAATGAACGAGATAGAACCTGTGATGAAACGCAGAATGGAAAAGGTATTATCCATCGCTTTAAAACACGGACATGACACGATTGTGCTGGGTGCCTGGGGCTGCGGCGTTTTTCAGAACGAGCCTAAAGACATTGCAAAATATTTCAGGGAAGTAATTGATTCGAAATTCAAAAATGCATTCAGAAAAATAGTTTTTGCTATTTATTCTTCAAACGAAAAATTTATAGAGGCATTTCAGAACGAATTTGTAAAATGATTTTCAGGGAAGCACAAATCTCAGACATACAACAGATACAGATAGTAAGAAATTCTGTAAAGGAAAACATGCTTTCCAATCCTGCTCTTGTAAGCGATGCCGACTGTGAAGAGTTTATGTTTCACAGGGGAAAAGGCTGGGTGTGTGTAATTGATGGAACCGTGGTTGGGTTTTCGATCGCCGATTTAAAAGAGAACAATATCTGGGCCCTGTTCGTTCATTCTGATCATGAAAAGAAAGGAATAGGGAAGAAGCTTCATGATTTAATGTTAGACTGGTATTTCTCCGTTACAAAAAATAGAGTGTGGTTGGGAACTGCTCCCAATACCCGCGCCGAATCGTTTTACCGTAAAGCGGGCTGGACAGAAACCGGCATGCATGGC
>JAJONO010000129.1 GCA_021323535.1 Bacteroidota bacterium | reverse complement strand
CACGGTGTCACTGTTTGTTGTTCCGAACCCCAAAGGGGTTCAATATTATTAGGCAAGTAATGCAGGAATGTTATCCATCCCCGAAGGGGGTGAATAAATACAAAATGTAATATGAGACATGAGAATGGGTTGATGGTTGCTCCTCCGGAACCCCGAAGGAGTTCAATGTGAATAGACGGGTAATTCCACAATTATTGCAACCCTGAAGGGGGATGAATAAATTTAAGATTCATTATTAGGATTCCACCATTAGGAGTAAATGTATGATTCTGTCCTTGTCTCGAAAAACCTGAACAGATCCTAAATCTAAATCCGCAATATCATGACAACAGATCCCATACTTAGTCATACCATTAGGAAAATTTTGATTCGCTTTATCAGCTGATTTTAAAGATTCGTTTTCTTCATTATATATTAAGTGATATTTTTTGCTTACTAACTTAATAATATCCTTTCTTGTTAAGCCGTTTTTTTTATTCCACAAGTTATAAGTAATGACTACGTTTAATGGATAATCAATATGCAATTGATATCTATCGGCAATTATTACGGTTTCATTGGCGCCAAGCAGATTTGAGGTGTCAGGAGAACTTATATTGACCCATGGTACACTATCTGTATGAAAAACTTTAAAGTTTATTTCAGATACAAATTCCCAATCTTCTTTCGGAAGTTCCTCTTTTACAGTGATAGTATCTTTTACTAAGCCAGTATTAGTTTCGTTTTTACATGAACATAATATGAATAAAAAAACTGCTAAAAAATATTTCATAAGCGCAGGGTTCAGTATTTAATTAAAAATCATAAACCGTCACCTTAATATCATTTGATACCAACGTAGAAATAATTAAAGGTTCAATTTTATCCCAAGTACCACCAGCAAGACCGCAACCAATCCTTGGCATGTGAACAGATGCTTTATTTTCAAGAGCAAACTCTGCGACTTTTGCTAAGCCATCATTAATTGCATCATATCTTATTGGGGGATTGCCGCTTTCATCTTTATTAATTTTATGTTGTCCTATAAGGTTTGCAACCCAAAGATTATCTTCGACTTTTACAAATTGAACTTCTCCAAGTTTAAAATTAATCTGTTCTTTATGCCACTCTCTGTATTTTTTCTCTGGATCTTTCCATCGTTTCGAGATTGCCATCACAAATCCTTTTCCCCAACCTCCAATATCATTGCAAACATGAACAATGATCTTATTGTCATCTCCCGGAGGATTAGTAGCATCGCCTTTTAAATAATTTATAGTAATAGACATTTTTTAAATTTAATATTTTTTTCAACTTTCAACATTCATCTTTCAACTTCCTAATCACAATCCCAAACCGTAAACACCCTCTCCGAATTCAAACTCTTAAACACATAGAATAAAGTTCCATACTGATTGCTATCATCATAGTTCTTTATTTTTTTATCGGGAACATATCCCCACAGGTAATCGTAGTAAGATTCAGGATCGTAAAAAGAGTTTTTAAAGAATTCTTCAACGTTGTTTCCTTTTGCTAAGTCAGTGTAAAAAGGTTTTGATCCAAATCCAATGAACCTGCAATAATCGCCATCGGCAGCGGGCCAATCCCAATCCTGCCAGGTAACCAGGCGCGGAGATGTTTTTTCAAGCTCGTTGGTTTTAATATTTACGAGCCTGTCAACTGCTTCGGCCGACGATTCGGGCTTAAGTTGAATGATCTGTTTCTTTAGTTCAACAACATCACCATTACAAGCCGAGACATCAAGTTCCATGAGTTTTCCGTTCTTTAAACAATCAGGACAAACCGCTTTTAATTCATCTGTCCCACGAAAACCTTCTCCATCAAAGCATGTTTTTATTTGTTTGCAGCAATCACACTCAGTTTCTTCTTTCAGAAATCCTACAAGTTGATCCGCTTTTTCGATGTATTTAAAATCCATGTATTAAAGATAGATGTTTATTTACCATTCATTCTCTTCTTTAGTTATTAAAATATAATCACCGGCATTGTCCAGTTTTATTTTACCATGTAATTTCCTGATCTGGTAAGCCAGTTCAAACACTAAGTAGTTTATGTCTGATATTTCATTTCTGATCATATAGATCCGGTACTGTTCTTTTATTTCTTCCGGTGTATGTGTTTCAAGAACATTTTTTACAAATTCAAGATCCCTTATGTTAGGACCATTTGGAATTATTTTAATGACGTTTTTTTCAAACGTAACGGTAAATTCAAAGTCTTGGGTGATATCTGCTGCAATGGATTCAAATATGCCAGGTATTCGGTGTCTGAATCGCAGGGAAAAATACTCGCCAATATAATCATCTATCTCTTCGTAAACCTTATCGCGGTTTGTTCTTGTAATGTGGAATGTTTTCACTGGCAAATATTATATCTAAGATAGAATTTTTCTGAAACAGGGCGATTCTGACCAACAAATTCCCCTTTGTTCTGTAAACTTTTTTGACATCGTGTTTAAAAACTTCTGAACTGCCTGTCAGGTAGAGAAATGAGACTTTTCCCCACATCTCTGGCACTTTTTTTTCGCAAGTTGTCTAGTTAAACCCAAATCCTCATGAAGAAAATCTACATTCCGTTATTATTCTGCCTTTTCACTTTTCAAATTTCATTTTCACAAATCTCTTTTCAATGGGCAAAAGGGATAGGAAGTAATATGGACGACTTTCATGAAAGTATGGTGGTTGATAAATGGGGCAATGCTTATACCACCGGCTATTTCTTTGCGGGCGCAGATTTTGATCCGGGACCGGGCGTAATAACTTTAACAGCGTCAGGTGGCGCAGATGTGTTCATTACTAAAAGTAATCCTTCGGGAAATCTTGTGTGGGCCGCACATATAGGAGGACCAGGTAACGAATTTGTGAGTAAAATTTGTCAGGATACGGCTCAGAACATTTACATTACAGGCTGGTTCAATGGGATTACCGATTTTAACCCTGGCCCCGGAACTTACACCATGGGCTCTTCCGGAATATTTGACGCCTATGTTTGCAAGCTTGATGCCAATGGCAATTTTTTGTGGGCAAAACAGTTTTCAGGTAATGGAGAAATTTACGGAGGCGATGTGTCCTGCGATTCACTTGGTTGTGTTTATGTGACCGGACGATTTACCTTAACCGGAGATTTTGATCCCGGGGCTGCAACGTTTAATATGGCATCGGCAGGAAACGGTGATGCTTACATCTGTAAATTGAATTCATCGGGAAATTTTATCTGGGCTAAAAGGGTAGGACAAAGTGGAAATGACGGCGGCGGTTCACTTCTCTGTTCAGGAAATTCGTTTTATTTAAGTGGTTGGTATACTAATACCTGCGATTTAGATGCCGGTGCCGGTAATTTTTTTGTGACTTCCAATGGAGGCAATGATATTTTTATTTCGAAGTTTGATACTTCCGGTACTTTTATGTGGGGAGGAAGTGTAGGAGGAACCCTTTTGGATGTGAGTCAGGACATGGCTTTGGACAGTGTTGGAAATCTTTATGTAACCGGTTTTTTTGAAGGAACAGCAGATTTTAATCCCGGTGCTTCAGGTTATTCATTAACCTCGGCAGGATCGGAAGATATTTTTGTACTTAAGATAAATCCCTCGGGAACTTTTGTTTGGGCGAAAGCGATGGGTGGTGCTTCGCAGGATAACGGCCGAGGCATTGTTGTTGGTAAAGGAAGTGTGTATACAACCGGAGTGTTCAGCGATATCTGCGATTTTGACCCAAGCGATGAGTATGAGTACAATCTTCCTTCTTCAGGAAATGTTGATATTTTTATAAGCCAGTTAGATATGCATGGAAATTTTGTGTGCGCTGCTGCAATGGGCGGACCAGGATCTGATGTGGGTGATGAAATTGGTATTGATGCTTCCGGATTTATTTATATCAATGGCGATTATTCGGGTTATACATCCCTGGCCGCTGATTTTGATCCGGGTCCGGGTTCATTTACCATGACATCTACAGATTCAACTTATGATATCTTCCTCGCAAAATACACTGCCTGTATGATCAATGTGGGCCTTGCGCCACAACGTAAGTTCAGCAATGGCTTAAAGGTATATCCTAACCCGTCGGCAGGTAAACTAACCATAGAAGTGCCGGAAGTACCTGTTATAATTGATGTGATTGATGCGTGGGGAAAAACCGTGAAGAAAATAAGTTCTGATAATAATATTACCAGTATAGATATCTCCAATGAACCTTCGGGGGTTTACGTTGTAAAGGTTGTTACAAAAGGAATTACCTACACTCAGAAGATATTTAAGGAGTAGTTTACTCTTTCCTCATTCTCACTCGCTCTATCATACTATTACTTTTTGCAACAAATACGTTTTGCTAATCTGAACATGTAGTCAGCAATATAGGCTATTGTTTGAACGCTTTTTGGGTATTTGATTTTTTCCTGGCCGCAGATTATACAGATTGATCCGTGGGGAATCTGTGTAATCCGCGGCTTTATTTTTAAGGAAACCAATATGGGTTACTTTCTAAAACAGGAAGCCTATTTTAATGGCCATTGGAATATTGATCATGAAGAACTTTCCATCAACGACGTTGGCATATCCAATATTCGGATGTCGTGGCTGCAGCATTTTGTCTTGAGTATTGATGCGGTTAAGATGAATAACATCCCTGTAACGGATACCGAGCCCGACATTAAAGTCAATGATGAATCGTCCGCGTTTTAACTGTTCACCCACCCTCAGATTGAAAGTATGGATTTGTTTTTTGACAAGAAAGGTATCCGGATAACTGTAAAAGAGAGTATCGGGAGGAGTTTTATAAACAAACCATGAAAGATCTTCAAATGTGTTGAAAGCCATTGTAGGGTTTATTATCAGGATAATCTGTTGAGAAAGAACCGAAGATATATTCGCCGGATAATTGAGTAGAGAAGATCCTGTTTTGAATAAAGTATTCGCGTTCATAACTAAGCTCAGCGCCTTGTGAGGCCCTAAAAAAACGTAAAGGAAAGATCTTGATTTGATTTTTGAAACGGGCCAATGAATCTCTTTGTCCGTTGCTGATACAGGCTATTAATACAAATAAGAAAATGATCTTTACTCTCATTTCTTACTATTACGGAATCAGAAAAGAAAGGGTTGGTACCGTAAATGGGGTATTATGAGTTGTTCGACCTGTCTACTTCATCAATTTGAATGAGCATATTGTAGAAATCGAGATACTCATCAGAAACTTCATCAGCTATTTCATGGTCCCATAAGACAATGGGGTAATTATTATCTCCATTATTCCTATTAGTATCAAAACATAAAAGTCCCCAATCGCTCCAATCTGCAAAAGGTAAATAACCCTTATCAATTAAATATTCTCTCGGTTCACCATTAAAAATCCGATCAATGAATTTAAGGTTCCATGTATTTACTGGGAAACGGAAGAAAGAAACTTCCGATATATTTAAATCATAAAAGTGTTTATACTTCAGAAAAATTTTATAATCATGCGGTAATTTATGAGCGATCTGGTTTTCAAACTCTTCAATTTCAAGGTCGGTTACTTTACTGTTAATAGGGAACCATGTTTTCCATTCTTTATCTTCATTTTGATTTGGATCAGCCATTTCTGACTCTATTTTACCAGGTAACATGTTTATTCCTTTAGCGACCCATTTCTCAAGATGAAAATCTACAATATTCTTTATAGTCTGTTCTTTCATAAGGATTTATCAGTACTTTATAAAAATACTCATTTCTTTATTTATTACTTCGCATAATTTGCAACGCATTTAATAAAAGAATCGTGATTAGTTTTGTTGGTAAATATTCCAATTCGGAGTGAGTTTTTAAAGAATACAGCTTCTCCGTTACCATGACATTGCCGGCCAAGAATTTTTGTAACAAACTCGTCTGATACAAGATCTATATCCACAAGGTAGGTTTTAGTAGTTTTTAATTTCAGGTCAAGAATTTTTTGGAGAAGATACTTTACATACATAATAGAAGGACCACTCCACATTGCACTAAAAATAATAATACTGTTTTCATAGTCTATATGTTTAGCTTCTTCATCGGAAAAAACGGTTTCAATATCCATAGTAGAGGACAGAAAATTTTTAAAGAGTTTTATCGTAGTTTCCCGGGATTCCAAAAGTGTCTTTTTTATTCTAAATAAACAGAGCAATTTTATTTTCAACTTCTTTAGATTCACTGCTCACCATCTGTTTCCTGATCTCTTCTACCGATGCTTTCTGAACCTTCGTTAAGGAACAAAATAGAATCGCAGATCACCGCCAAAGGCTCAATGATGTGAGAAGTAACAATAATGATCTTGTTCTGTTTTTTTAATTCTTTCAGGATGATTTCCAAAAGCTGGTGCGTTTCAAGATCAAGTCCGTTAAAGGGTTCATCGAGAATAATAATGGGCTTATTGGTTTTGAGAAGAAACAACATGATCAGTTTCTTTTTCATGCCGGTAGAGTAGGTGTCGACAAGCTCATCGAGATTGAGTCGAAACAGTTTTGCCAATTCATCGGCATTAAACTTGTTGTTCTTTCCGGGAGTAATGTCAAGGAATTCTCTTCCCGTTAATTGAGGATAGAAATAGTTTTCCGCTTCAAGATATAAAACATG
>JAJONO010000014.1 GCA_021323535.1 Bacteroidota bacterium | reverse complement strand
GAAATTAAGTTCGCTTTCAAAAACTTTAACTGTATCCAATGGCGCATTTACGCTGTCCTTCACAAAATAAAGATATTTCTGTTCAATGCGGGCATCTTTCAGATTGGTGCCAAAATGACCGGGATCTATAGCTACACGGTAACCTTCGAGCGGGAGTTTCCTCTTGCCTTTCCCTAATTTCTTGCGGTCGTCAACGTAGATCCATACACTGTCGCGCTGTCGTTTCGTATATTTTTTGGTTCCTTTTAACTTCAAAAGTTCCTCCTGCTTTTTGTAGGAAGTATGTTCGAAAAATTCGCCCAGCATTTCAATTTCGTGAGCATAAATACTGAATTCCTTATTGCCTTTCGAATTGCAGATGTGGATCACATTCTCTTCGAACTTCACCACATTGTTGAGACTACCTTTAAAATTGAGGTATTTATCAAAGCGTTCCTTACATTGTTTCACAGTTTGAGCATTATAAAACAAGGGTATTCCGATAACTATCAGAAGAATTATGTTTAATAATTTACGCACTTTATCAAATTTAGAATATCCGTGTATAAAAAATATGTAATTTCAAAAGGGTTATTAAATCACTTATGTTAACAGACGAACAGATAAAAAATATTTTCCGGGAATGCGAGTACAAAACCTCACGTTCGGGTGGCAAAGGCGGACAAAACGTTAACAAACTTGAAACCAAAGTAGAGATCCAGTTTAATGTTGCCGTATCGGAAAGTATTACCCCGTCCCAGAAGGAAATCATTCTTGCAAAATACTCTTCATTTGTGGATGAAAATAGTATCAAATTGGTAAGCAGTACCCATAGAACGCAGCTTGAAAACAAACAGGAGGTCCAGAAAAAACTGATTCAGCTTCTGCAAAAACTATTGAAACCGGTGAAAAAAAGATTGGCCACAAAGCCATCAAAAGCCAGCAAGCAAAGGAAACTTGACTCCAAGAAAAAAAGAAGCGAAACGAAGAACTTTCGTAAAAAAATAATGTAATTGTTATTCAACTCCCTGATATTTACAATTTTTCTGCCTCTTGTTTTTATTGGCTATTGGATAACGCCGCCAAGATTCAGAAATTATTTTTTACTTCTTGCTTCCTATTATTTTTATTTCAGCTACAATCCATGGTTTCTTTTATTGCTCATTGGAACTTCGGCATTTGATTTCTGGTGTGCGAAAGAAATTCAGAAGAAAGAAAGTCAAAACTCAAAAAAAACATTTTTGATATTGAGCCTTGTTTCCAATCTCGGCGTACTTTTTATATTTAAATATTTCGTGTTTACTTATAATACAACGGTTTCCGTTTTCCATCTTCCCTATTCCTTTTTACATTCATTTATAATTCCCGCAGGTCTTTCTTTTTACACGTTTCAGTCTATTAGTTACACCATTGATGTGTACCGTGGAAAATATAAAGCCGACGATACCTTAAGTGATTTTCTGCTTTATGTTTCTTTTTTTCCGCACATGGTGGCTGGTCCAATTGTACGCTATCACACCCTTATGCCGCAATTAAAAGTGGTCACTTATTTTAAAAATATTGATTGGCAAAGCTTTGTTACACTTACTACCTGGGGATATTTTAAGAAGCTGGTTATTGCCGATAATCTCAATTTGATTGTAACGCCGGTGTTCAACGATCCGGTTTCTTTCAGTGGATTTGAGTTACTGCTCGCTGGTTTTTTATTTGTGATACAGGTATACTGTGATTTCAGCGGTTACAGCGATATTGCCACAGGTATAGCTAAACTGTTTAACATTAATCTTAGTCTTAACTGGCGCAGGCCATTATTTTCAAAATCACTTCATGAATTCTGGCAGAGGAATCACATTAGTATTACAACCTGGTTCAGAGATTATCTTTATATCGGTCTTGGAGGGAACCGTGTGAGCCATAACCGTTGGCTGCTTAATATTTTTCTGGTGTTTTTGATCAGCGGATTCTGGCACGGGGCCAATTTCACCTTTATTGTTTGGGGAACCATGCATGGGGTTATGTATCTTATCGAAATTTTAATCAAAGAAAAATTTCCTGCATTTAAGGCTCCTGCATTTTTTGGCTGGCTTTATCTTATATCGTTTCATACCCTTTCGCTCATTGCTTTCAGGGCCAATAGCATTACAGATCTGGAATATTTTTACAAACGAATTTTTTCGTTCGAAGATCATTATTTTTCATTGCAGGCTTTTTTCGCGAAACAGGATAAAGTATTTTTTGTGTTCATGATCTTCACGCTCTTTATTTTGTTCCTCAAGGAATATAACGAAGAATTCGCGATCGTGAACCGAAGTCCGCGGTTATATAACATTCTGAAACCAGCCGTCTACCTTGTTCTCATACTTTTGATCTTCATGCTTGGTAATTTTTCGGCAAACACATTTATTTATTTTCAGTTTTGATAAAGAAGGGGTTCATATATTTTGTTGTTATCACCGCGCTTATGTATGGCGCCAGGGAACTTCATTATTATGGTTTGCTTAAACAGAATAAAGGGTTTTATTCCAAATACAAGACCGCTTTTTTCGAAGAAAATAATTTTGATGTGCTTTTCCTGGGTTCTTCACGGGTTGAAATGCATTATAACACACGATTGTTTGACAGTCTTACAGGAAGAAACTCGTTTAATCTTAGTATTAAAGGCGCCACACCAAGAAGCTCCTATGCTATACTGAAAGCTTATCTCTCAAAAAGCAAAGCACCGGTCGATCTCATTTATGAAATCGATTATCATTTTGTGAAATATGAAAGTCCCGAAATAAATGACTTCAATAATTACTTTCCATTTCTTTCCAATCCGGTTTTAAGAGAGGAATTCGGTAAGATCGATCCTAGCATGAAGCATTTCTATTATAACCCTTATTATTCTTTTCCTTATACGGGCTTTAAAAATTTAAGCACATCTATTCACGGGTGGCTCAACATTCCAAACAAAACCGATTCTCTTTATTACAAGGGTTATCTGAAAGAAGTGTTCCGGCCTTCGCTTGACTTCAATCCTTCTCCAAAATATTATACCTGGTTTAACGTAACAGACAGGAATTACCTCGACTCCATTATCCACATCTGTAAAACCAATAATACGCGGTTGACGCTGGTCAGTTCTCCCATTTTTGGGGGTGGAAAGGTGGATCTGATCAACAAGGAGCAGATTATCCGCCAACTTAAAAATATCGGGGCCATTAACGGGTTGGAATACCATGATTTTTCGTCGCTCCCCTTCTGTAACCAGCGAAACCTTTTCGTGGACCACTACCACATGAACGCTTTGGGAGCAGGCTTATTTACTAAGCATTTTACCGTATTTTTCAACAATAAAAGGCTCGGCAAACCGTTAAAGTAGTGGCAAAATCCATTTTTTTGCACTATTTTTATATATTCAATATGTCAAGGTTTTTTCTAGTCATTTTATTAGCCTCTTCGATAGGACTAAGGGCCCAGGTGGTTCGCAAATACAGTAATGAGTTTTTGAACATTGGGGTTGGCGCCCGTGCGCTTGGAATGGGTAATGCCAATGTAACATCTGTTCAGGGAGTAAATTCAGGTTACTGGAATCCTGCAGGCTTATTAAATCAGAAAAATGATCTTGAGGTAGGATTAATGCACGCCGAATATTTTGCCGGAATTGCAAAGTATGATTATGTGGGCGTTTCAAAATTAATTGACAGCAACAGTGTTGGGGCCATTTCCATTTTGCGTTTTGGTGTGGATAATATTCCGAACACTCTTGATCTTGTAGACGCTAACGGAAACGTAGATTATAACAGAATTACCACATTTAACGCTGTGGATTTTGCCGCCTTATTAAGTTATGCCAGGAAAATACCCCAATTAAAAGGAGTTCAGCTTGGCGGAAACTTCAAGATCATTCGCCGTAAGCTTGGTGAATTTGGCGGAGCCTGGGGATTTGGGCTGGATGCCGGCGCTATGTACACTTACAAGGACTGGAAATTTGCAGCGATGGGCCGTGATATTACTGGAACATTTAATGCCTGGAGTTTTAACATGAGTGAAAAAGACATTGCAACGTTTCAGCAAACGGGCAATGAAATTCCTTCTTCATCACTAGAAGTTACTGCGCCTAAATTCATTCTTGGAGGAGCAAGAACTTTTTTATTCTGGAAAGACAGGATTTCTGTATTGGGAGAACTAAACCTGATTAACACATTTGACGGAAAACGTAACACCGTAGTAAAAACCAATCTGTGGAGTATGGAACCTGCTTTAGGTACAGAGATTGGATATAAAGGATTTGTTTATCTCCGTGGCGGAGTTGGTAATATTCAGAAACAATTGAATGACGACGCCACCGGATATGTAACCACATTTCAGCCGAATTTCGGTGTGGGAATAAAGTATAAGATCTTTACATTGGATTATGCCTTAACCGATATCGGTGACCGCTCTATCGCACTGTACTCGAACATCTTTTCTTTAAAAATTGATTTTAATAAGAAAATGAACAAGTGAGAAAACTACTTGCAATAAGCATATTTTGTTTCATTGCAGTTACCAGTTTAAGAGCCCAGAATTACGGTAACAGCTGGATAAATTTTTCGCAACAATATTTTAAGATTGCGATCCCTAAGGAAGGTATTTACCGTATCGATTCTACCACACTTGCTACGCATTATAATCTCGCAAGTATTGACCCGCGTAACTTCCAGTTGTTCATTAAAGGCAAGGAGCAGCATCTGTTTATTATGGGAGAGGGCGATTCCAAGATCAACATCAATGATTACCTTGAATTTTACGCCAATCCTTTTGTGGGCGATGTGGATTCGCTGCTCTACTTTAATATCAATTATAATCCGAGTCCTTACATTCCGCTTTTTCACGACACCTTGTATGCTTTTCTTACCGTAAATAATCTGATCACAAACAAACGTTACCAGTTAGAAACAGATACAACAGCATCGCTGTATGAAACAGCCGATCATTTTTATTCGGATGCAGAATATCATGTTAAATACAATTACAACTCTGTAAAAGAGTACCAGAGCGATGCAAGCGATCCCCGCTATACGCAAGCTGAGGGTTTTGGATTTCCTATTCTTAAAGGCGGAGCCCCCGCTGTATCTAATTTTTCAAATCTTGGGATTGTAACAAGTTCGGCTTTGCCCAGTTATTTCACTATAAGCTATTCGGGTGCAAGTGTGAGTAATCTTTCTTCTCTCGATCACGAAGTACATTTGTTTTATACAGATCAGACCTCATCCCAGGTATTGCTGAAAGATACCGTCTTCAGAGGGTTTCTACCTGTGAAACGAACCTACACGATCAGCTCTGCAAATACTTCCCAGAACACCAATTTCAGTCTGTACTCAATTGCTTCGCCAACATTATCCGGTATTGGTAATACTACATCCATGCATTACATGTATTACATGTATCCGCATATGCTTGATCTTGGCAATAAGTCTTCCTTCCGTTTATTTATCACCGATGCCACCACTTCTTCAAAAAAGTTTTTCAATTTCTCGAATTTTAATTTCGCCTCTTCCTCCAATGTATTAATGTATGATCTGACAAACAACAAAAAGATCACCACAAAAATTGCTTCGCCAATGCTTCGTGCGGTTGTACCAAATGGTTCCGGAAACAAATTCTGTTATCTTTCTGCCGAGTCGCAGGTCATTCCCGTAACTTCGCTTTTTAGGGTCAACAATAACACCGGCTCCTTCACTAACTTCAAAACCTCGCCGGCAAACAAACCTTTTGTGATCATTTACAATAATCTTATTAAACCCGGGGCCCAGGACTATATCAACTACAGGCAGTCCATTGCCGGAGGTGGTTATAACGTGATCAGTGCCGATGTTGGTTCGCTTTACGAACAATTTTCGTTCGGTCTAAAAAATCATCCGCTGGCCATTCGCAATTTTATCAAATATCTCAAAGATAGTCTCGCCAATCCACCACAATATGTTTTTCTCATTGGGAAAGCTATTCGTTGCGAAGAAGCTGTTCCGGGTTATACTCAAAACCTGGTTCCAACGATGGGAATTCCAAGCTGTGATAATCTTCTTGCAACAGGATTATCTTCTGCTTCGGCCAGCCAGTTATTTCCTGAAATTCCAATCGGACGTATTGCTGCCGTTACTAATTCTGATGTTACCACTTACCTCAATAAAATACAACAGCACGAAAGCTCGGCGCCCGCCGACTGGAAAAAGAAAGTGCTTCATTTTGTGGGTGGAGACGAGCCAACGCTTACCAATCTGTTATCCTCTTACATGAGCCAGTATGAGCAAGTGGTAGAAGACACTCTCTTTGGCGGTTATGTTCTTACGTTTAAAAAGAATACAACTGCCCCTATACAGATAAATATCAGCGACAGTATTAAAAACACGATCAGTAACGGCGCTGCGCTTATTAATTTTTTTGGTCATGGTTCTGAACAGGGTTTTGATCAGGCTATTGATGACCCAGAGGTTTACAACAACGCGGGAAAATATCCTTTTGTTATCGCTAACTCCTGTTATTCCGGTAACATTCACAAATCAAATTTTAAATCGGTAAGCGAGGATTTTGTCTTCTCGAACCAGAAAGGAAGCATTGGATTTCTGGCAGCTTCTTCATTGGGATTTGTATATGCTCTTAATAACTACACCTCGCGGTTTTACCAGGCTCTTTCGCGAACAAAATACAACCAGGGAGTTGGTGATATGGTAAAAGAAACTACTTCCCTATGTAGTTTATTATTCGATTCCATTTCAAAATTTACCGCCCTCGATATGACATTGCATGGCGATCCCTCGGTTAAGATCAGTAACGGGGCGCTACCCGATTACAGGATACAGAACAGTAGTGTTGTTTTTGATACCAAGACTTACAGCGATTCCATTGGAGTGAAGATCCACATTAAAAATCTTGGAAGTTCGCCACTCGATTCGTTTGCAGTAAGAATAGAACGCCATTTTCCGAACGGTGATTCATCCATCGTTCTTAAAAAAATATTGGCTCCTTCATTCAAAGACAGTTTAAATTTTTACATGCTCACTGATTTTAACCGTGGAATAGGGTTAAACAAATTTGATGTTACGATAGACTATTTCAATGAAATTACCGAAAGTCTTGAAAACAATAACAGTACTCTTGGAGGAGTGAATTTATTCATCCAGGGAGGGGACCTTATTCCTGTGTATCCTTACAAATACGCTGTGGTTCCCAAAACCGGTACCATTACTCTGAAAGCTTCCACCACCGATCCTTTCGCTCCTTTAAGTTCGTATCGTTTAGAGCTTGACACTTGCGATAAATTCATTAACCCGATTCAAACCACTCTGATCACCAGTAAGGGTGGAGTAATTGAGTGGAATGTTAATCTTCCTTTTGCCGACAGTACCGTTTACTTCTGGAGGGTTAGCCGCGACAGTGTTTCTCCTTCAACACCTTTTGCATGGAGAGAAAGTTCTTTTCAAACCATTGGCACTAAACGTGGTTGGGGACAAGCACATTTTCATCAGTTTAAAAATGACGTTTACCAGTTTGTGACCTATAAGAAACCGCTCAGAAAATTTGTTTTTGAAGACTCAAAATATGCCATACGTTGTCGTGATGGAATTGAACCTTTCATTGATTTCAGTGATATCAACTGGTTCTTTAATAACATTAAAATGGCTGATTGGGGATGCGCAGCCGGTGGGTGGAATTTTATGGTTTTCGACTCGATCAGTGGTCAACCCGATGCTGTAGTCAGTGTAAATTACCCTTCTGCAGGTCTTGGCACTTACAATAATTGTGTTTGTGTCGATAATCAGGTTCTTCGTTATTATTCATACGGGATCTATACAGGTTGTGCTGCTCAGGTAGATTATCGTGGAGATATGACCTACTTTCTTAATTCGGTTGCGAAAAATAATTACGTGCTTGGTTATACTATTGGAACAAATCAGGGAGGAGGCTTGTTTACACAAATGAAAACGTATAACAAAGCCACGCAAAAAGCTTTTGAAAGTGTAGGAGTTGCTAATGTAGAGAACCTCACAGATTCAGTCGCGCATATTTTTTTCGGAAGAAAAGGAATGTTGCCCGGGCAGGCGAAATTTATTTCAGGGATCAATAAAAAATCTGTCATTACACTGGATGATACCATTAAAACCAAGTGGCACAATGGTTACATTGCCAGCGAACTTATTGGCCCGTCTTTTAAATGGAACAGTCTCCACTGGAAAGTTCAAAGTCTTGATGCTACCAACGGCGACACAACCGTTCTGAAAGTGGTAGGTTATAAGAACAACGGACAAATTGATACGCTAACTATTTTCCCGCAGGACAGTATGGATGTTCTTGATCTTGGTAATTATGTAGACGCCAGTATTTATCCTCACATAAAACTGGTGGCTTTTATGAAGGACGATATTTTTACAACATCACCTCAGCTTAAACGCTGGCAGGTATTGTACGACGAGGCTCCTGAATGCGCTATTAATCCATTAAAGGGGTTTGCGAGTGTGAATGACACATTACAAGAGGGCGATCACGTAACTTACGTTTTCCCTATTGAAAACATTGGTATAAAGAATTTTGACGACAGTCTTGTTGTCACATATTGGATCGAAGATAATAGCCGCAATATTTTTCCTTTATCCTCTAAACTAAAAGCAAAACCTTTTGTGCCAGGACAGGTTTTAATGGATACGGTAAAAGTTAACACCTATCAGTTTGCAGGAAACAATTTACTGTGGGTGTATGTGAATCCTTATGGAAATGCAAAATACCAGAGGGAGCACCAGCAATTTAATAATATAGCGAGATACCCTTTCAAAGTAAGCAAAGATGTTACCAATCCTTTGCTTGATGTAACGTTTGACGGAATACGCATTCTTAACGGCGACATTGTTTCGGCTAAACCAAACATTGTTATTTCACTGAAGGATGAGAACCAGTTTCTCGCTTTAAATGATACAGGAGCGTTTTCGGTGTTTCTACAGCCACCGAATTCATCGGCACAACAAAAATTATACTTTGGGAAAGACCTGGAATTTATCCCGGCAAATCTTCCCAAGAACAGTTGCATGATCAATTACAGCCCGGTGTTACCTGTAGATGGAAAATACACTTTGATTGTTCAGGCGAAGGACAGAAGTAATAACCGTTCTGGAGTTACCAATTACCAGATACAATTTGAGATAAACAATAAACCTACCATTACCAGTATTTTAAATTACCCGAACCCGTTCAGCACCAGTACACGTTTTGTGTTTACACTTACAGGAAGCGAGGTTCCGGAAGTATTCACGATACAGATCATAACCATTAGTGGAAAAGTAGTGCGTGAAATCACGCGGGCCGAACTGGGTAATGTTCACATAGGAAGAAACATTACCGAATATGCCTGGGATGGAAAAGATGAGTATGGCGACAAACTCGGAAACGGGGTTTATCTTTATAAAGTTGTTACAAAACTCAACGGCCAAAACGTTGAAAAATCTGCCACCGGCGCCGATAAATTTTTCGTAAAAGAATTCGGCAAACTCGTCATCATGCGATAATCTCAAAGTTTAAGGTTGTTAAAGTGGCTTAAAATTGTTTAAATGCCTGCATTAAACAATTTTAAACTAATTTGAACTTTTAAACCATATTTTCTATATTTAACTGAGATAATAGTATATCATGAGTAACGAGACGTTTGAACCCAATGCAAGTACAGCCAACACCATCAAGTGCAGTAATTGCGGATCCAACCTTAAATTTTCGCCGGGTGCGCAAAGTTTAAATTGCGAATATTGCAATACAAAGAATGAAATTGCTGTAGAAAAAACACAGGTTGTAGAAAACGATTTTCATGCTTTTCTTACACAAAGCGCCTCAACGGCCGAACAGCAAACCATTTCAACGGTTAAATGTACAAGTTGCGGAGCTTCTACAACTATGGCGCCGAATGTAACTTCAAGCAATTGTCCATATTGCGATACACCACAGGTTATTAAAGACGCATCTACCTGCAGCATCATTAAGCCAAAATATATTTTACCTTTTAAAATAGAACGCAACAAAGCCAAAGATGAATTTGTGAACTGGGTTGGCGGCTTATGGTTTGCTCCCAATACATTAAAAATGTACGCGCAGAACAGCGCCGAAAAACTAAAGGGCATTTATATGCCATACTGGACCTATGATACGAACGCCGATAGTTCCTATAGCGGTTCCCGTGGTGAACATTACTATGAAACGGAAAGTTATACCGACTCTGAAGGAAAAAGGCAAACACGACAGGTTCAACGCACACGATGGTATCCTGCCAGTGGAAGGGTTTACAATACATTTGATGACCTGTTGATCTGCGCCTCGCATTCACTTCCACAAAAAATGGTAAACGAACTTGAGCCCTGGGATCTGCCTGAACTGGTGGCTTACAACGACAGTTTTCTTGCGGGGTTTGTGACTGAAAGTTATCAGACACAATTAAAAGAAGGATTTGATCTTGCAAAAGAAAGAATGGCGCCGGTGATTGACAGCTCGGTACGCAGCGACATTGGCGGCGATGTTCAGCAGGTTCATAATATTAATACAAGTTATAACGATATTACCTTCAAACATATTTTACTTCCGTTATGGATCAGCGCCTACAGGTTCGATAATAAAGTATACCGTTTTACAGTAAACGCAAGAACAGGTGAAGTTCAGGGCGAACGTCCGTACAGCTTCTGGAAAATTTTCTTCTTTGTGTTAACGATTTTAGCAGTGCTCGGAGCTGGAATTTTCTTCTTCTCGAAGAGTAAATAGATATTATTTCTGGTTCCTTGTTATTAGTTTTTGGTTCTCGCCCTTCGACTGCGCTCAGCGTGACGTTTACACGACTTGATTCATGGTTCTGGACTCTTGCTTCTTATCAGGGCTTTCCACGAATAATGTTCACATGTCCCGGTCTGATCTCATGCTTCCCTTTATACGGTGTAAATTCAACATAATAAATATAAGTTCCCTGTTCGCAGATCTCGCCGTTGTAAATGCCGTTCCATCCTTGTGTCTGATCGGTGGATGTAAATAGTTTTATTCCCCAGCGATCATAGATGGTCATCTTGTAATCTTTGATACCAAATCCGTATACATAAAAAATATCGTTGACGTCATCTCCATTCGGAGTAAAGGTATTTGGAATATAAACCGCGTAATCATTTATAATTTCGATACACACGTCATCCTGGGCTTTACAGCCTTTAGTATCTGTGGCTTCTACAACGTAACAACTTTTTGTGTAAGGAAGAACATGAGTAGAGGGACAATCGACGCAGCCAATATTTTCTCCACTGATCCATTTTAATATCCCGTTTCCGTTGGCTGAAATAAAAACAGGATCGCCAATATTAATGGTTGTATCGTTTCCGGCAAAGACATTTGGTTTAGGATTTACTTTTACAAATACCGTTGCTGTAACCGGACAAATATTATTATAAGAAACATTTGCCTGGTAAATTCCTGAAGCGGTTGGTGTAACAACGACGATAGACTGAACAGGATCCTCTATATTTTGCCCGAGCCATGAATAAGTGTTGCCGCCAGTCGCCGCTAAAGTCGTTTTTGATCCTTCGCAAACTTCTGTACTTGGAGAAATGGATGCAACGATCTGCGGGAGCACATTCACAAAAAAACTTGAACTTGTTGAACAGGTCACGGGTCCACTTGAATTAAATCCAACAACCGTAAACGTAGAATTATTTTGTAAAGGAACTGTATTCACTAACGATCCGGAGGATGCCGAAAGAATTCCCGGAGGATACCAACTGTAGGTTTGCGCCCCTGAAGCACTCAATGAGACCGTTGTGCCGAAACACGTGGGATTTTGCTGGTAATTTAAATTGAGTGTCGCGAACGGAACCGCTTCAACGGTAACAGTTGTTGAGTTATAACAACTGCCATCAAATCCAGTCACCGAATAAATTGTTGTAGAAGAAGCTGTAACCGTTAACACCGAACCAATCACCTGAACAGGCAACCAAGTGTAAGTCATTGCCCCTACAGCTGTCAGAGTGCTTAATCCGCCTGCACATAAAACAGTGCTCGACACAATCGTTCCCATATTTGGCAATGGTGTTACAGTAACCTCAACCGGAGTTAAAGTATCCGGCGTGCCGCAGGAAATATCACCAATATAAAACGTTGTATTAAATGAAAGATTCGGAGTAGCATAAATAGTATTTGTTCCTATTACATTTCCTCCCGGTGCATCGAACCAATTCAATCCGCAAACAGACATTCCGCAAACAGACATTGTAGTTGTTAACTGTGTATTTTCACCGATACAAACTGTCATATCGGGAGGAGACGTTGTGTTAGGCATAACGGCAGATTTGCAACCATCGAATTTTACAAGATAACCGTCCCAGATAGGTGATGCGCCGCCACCATGAGATGGCTGATGACTTGCAGGATCTGCAATAACAGTGGAAGTTGGCGTTGATGTTCTACCGCAGATGTAAACCTCGCCAAGAGAATTAACGGAGCAGGTGCCCCAGTCTTCTGTTCCTTGTCCACCATAAAAGGTTCCCCACTCTCTAACTCCTGAAGCATTAAACTTTGCAAGAAAGGCATCGCGTCCGCCGCCGCCATTGGTTAACTGGTACGTACAAGGTGTAGCAATCTCCGTTCCGGAAGCGGTTGCTGTTTCTCCCGAGATATAAATGGATTCGGAAGAGCTTACCGACACAAACGCGTATTGGTCGATACTGTTTCCTCCATAATAAGTGGACCATACACGTGAACCAAGCGGTGTGAATTTCGCAAGGAAACAATCACTGCCACCTCCGTTATAATTAGGCTGATGAGAGCCTGGCGTCGCCATAATTGTTCCGCCCGGAGTAGAAGTTGATCCAGTAACATAAACATTACCCGAACCTCCTATCGCGACATATATCATATGGTCATTTCCCGTACCACCATAATATGTTGCCCAGAGCCTGTTTCCGGAAGGATCGAATTTTGCAATATACCCATCATTAAAACCACCAAACCCTGTTTGATGAGAGCCCGGGGATGCTATTGCATTAGGTGAAGCCGTCTGCCCAACGATATATGTATTGCCGGCTGCGTCTGTTGCACAACCTAAAGCATTATCAAAACCTGTCCCACCATAAAACGTTCCCCATTGTCGTACACCTGCCGAATTAAACTTTGCAAGAACGGCATCCATTCCTCCGCCTGATGAAATCTGGTATGCACCGGGACTTGCAATGGCTGGACCCGAAGGAGTGCTTGACTCAAGACTAATATATAAATTACCAGTGGCATCTCCTGAAATTCCAATGGCCCATTCATCTCCTGTTCCTCCATAATAGGTGGACCATATCCTGGATCCGCTCACATCAAACTTTGCAACAAAGGCATCTCCCCATGATGTTCCTCCGCCAAATAATGTCTGATGGGCTCCGGGCGTGGCCATAACCGCAGAATTTGTTGTAGAGGTCATACCGACTAAAGAAATATCACCTGCCAGATCAATGTGTAACATGTGTGTAAAATCAGAACCTGCTCCACCAAAATAGGTGCCCCACAATCTTACTCCGTTAGGATCAAATTTTACAAGCATTGCATCGCCCTGCCAGAAAGATGAACCGGCGCCACCATAAACTGTCTGATAAGCGCCGACACTTGCAATATTATTGAGCGATTCCGCAAGGCCAGATGCATAAACATTATTAGCAGCATCAGACAAACAATACCAGAATGCATCGAGATCGGTGCCGCCATAATAAGTTCCCCACAATCTTACCAATGGATCTATGATAAGACTTTGGGAGGCATCAACATTTTTTATATCGAATGAAACAACATTGTTTTTAAAGATCCATTTTGCTGAAAGTATTTTTCCGTTTTGTGTAACAAGAGGGCTTTCTTCAACGATTTCTCCAAGGGGAGTTTTAAGAATTAATTGTCCTTTATCGTTAAGAGAAATTTTTTCGGCACCCTTAATCTCAAATTGTATCTGATGATAATCTGATCCAGGAGAAACAATATAATCGTATTTTAAATTTCCGTTCTTTTCGTACCATTTCAAATCAATCCCTTTATAAAGATCCTGATAGGTGATTTGCTTATAGCTTTGAACGTTGATTGCTCCATTTGGACAAACCTCCAGGTAATAATTATCGTATCCCGGAAGCGGCTCACTTTTTTTGATAATTGATTTTTTACTTGCGTTCAGCCAATTGATATCAACGCGATACATGGTTATTTGTTCCGGAACATCTTCTTCGCGTTTAACTCCAGGCATTTTACGAATATCTTTTTTTGTCCATGAATCTACTCTTGAGAGCTGATATGAAATTCCATTATTACGAAGATGAAAATTAATTTTGCCATCCGTTCCTGAAAATAAAACATCGGGGCGGGGTTTATAGAACTGATCACTGATTTGTCCTTTGTTTTCTTTGAAGGATAATGATTGCTTTGGTGTTTCAAGAGCAAGCGCATTAAATGCGAATCCCACGAGGTGGAGAAATAGATATTTTTTAAACGCGTTCAATCTTAAATTATTTCATCAATGTTTAACCGCAAGACGCAAAGTTTTCCGCAAAGGTCGCTATTCTTATTTCTTGTTTTTCTGTTTCTTGTTCTCGCCCTTCAACTGTGCTCCGGGTGACACAAACTTGTTTCTTCACTCCAGATTCTTGACTCTATCTTAAGGTTTCCCACTAATAATATTCACATGCCCAGGACGCTTTTCATGTTTACCTTTATTTGGCGTGTACTCCACAAAATAAGTGTAAGTTCCCTGTTGACAAAACTCACCCTTATACATTCCGTTCCAACCCACGGCCTGATCTGTGGACTCAAATAGTTTTACTCCCCAACGATCATAGACGGACATTTTATAATCTTTAATTCCGAATCCGTAAACGTAAAATATATCATTGATGCCATCTTCATTTGGCGTGAATGTGTTCGGAATGTAAATACCAAAATCATTTCTTACTTCGATACAAATATCGTCCTGCGCTTTGCAACCTCTTCCATCAGTGACTTCAACCACATAACAACTTTTGGTTGTAGGAAGAACCCGGGTATTTGCACAGGTAAAGCAGTCAATGTTTTGCCCGCTGATCCATTTCAATGCCCCGTCGCCAATTGCTGAAATATTAACATGATCCCCAAGATCGATAAGGGTATCATTTCCGGCAAACACCGTTGGCTTAGGATGTACTTTTACAAACACAGTTGCAGTAACAGGACAAATATTATTTACCGAAATATTAGCCTGGTATACTCCCGAAGTATGTGGCGAAACAATAACAGATGGTTCATCCGCATCTTCAATATTTGCACCCAACCATGTGTATGTATTACCACCGCCGGCAGTGAGGGCTGTTTTAGACCCTTCGCATATTTCAACACTTGGTGAGATAGATGCAATTATCTGCGCAACAACATCTACAGAAAAAGTAGCTTCCGTTGAACAACTCACAGCGCCACTTGTATTAAAACCAATAACCGTAAACGTTGAATTATTTTGCAACGGAAGTGTATTTACAGAAAATCCTCCCGAAGAAAACAGCGAAGAAGGAGGATACCAACTATAGCTTTGCGCCCCGGAGGCAGTTATAGGTAGTGTTGAATTATAACAGGCCGGAGTTTGCTGATAAAGCAGATTAAGTGTTGCAAAAGGAACCGCCTCCACATTAACCGTTGTTGTATTAAAGCAACTGCCATCAAATCCTGTTACAGAATAATTTGCTGTGGAAGAAGCTGTAACCGTGAGAACCGCTCCTGTAACCTGTGGTGGAAACCATGTATATGATGTGGCTCCGTTAGCTGTAAGTGTACTTGTTCCGCCTGCACATAAAACAGCACCGGTAGAATTAATTAAAATATTCGGCAAAGGGACAACCGTTACCTCCACCGGAGTTAAAGTTGTTGGTGTACCGCAGGTCATATCGCCAATATAAAATGTTGTGGTTATTGAAAGATTTGGCGTGGTGATAGTAGTACCTGTACCAAGTACGGCACCATCTACAGGTGCGTCGAACCAGTTTATTCCGCAAACAGATGTTGTTGTAGTGAGAGAAGTATTTTCTCCTATACATACTGTCATATCTGGCGGCGGTGTTAGATTTGGTAATACCATGGATTGACATCCATTGAATTTCGCTAAGAATCCATCGGCCAGGTCTCCGCCGTAAATTGGTTGGTGACTTAAAGGATCTGCAATCACGGTTCCCGATGACGTTGATGTTCCTCCAGAGATGTAAACATTTCCCATACCATCAGAAGCGCTGCCTGCATAATAATCCGATCCGCTTCCGCCATAAAATGTTCCCCACTGACGAACACCTGCCTCATTGAACTTTGCAAAAAAGCAATCTGTTCCTCCTCCGTTTACTTCCTGGTATGTGCACGGTGTTGCAATAGCTGTTCCCGCAGACGTTGTGGTTTGTCCTGAGAGATAAATATTTCCTACTCCATTAACAGAACAATATCCCCATTGGTCATCGCCTCCACCACCATAATATGTTCCCCAGGATCTTGTACCATTTGGATTGAATTTAGCAAGGAAACAATCTCTTGTTCCTCCACCGTATGCAGATTGATGACATCCAGGTGATGCAATATTGCCCGGGTTCCATCCGTTCGAAACAGTGCCGGCAACGTAAAGATTACCGGCAGGATCGCAGGCGCCCATATGTCCCCAATCCGAACCAGTATCCCCGTAATACGTTCCCCAGAGCCTGGTACCTAAAGCATCGAATTTTACAATGAAGCCATCACCACCTCCGGCGTAAACCGGTAAGTAGGAGCCGGGAGTCGCTATTCCTGTTGGCGACGCTGTTTGTCCGATCAGATAAACGTTTCCAATATTATCAACACTGCAACCAACTCCATGATCAATAAATCCTCCTCCGTAAAATGTTCCCCAGATACGAAGACCCACCACATTGAATTTTACAATAAATGCATCGGCCTGGCCTCCACCGCTAATGGGCTGATGACAGCCAGCTGATGCGATTAAGGGACCCGATTGTGTAGTTGTACGACCTGAAACATAACAATTTCCTACAGCATCAACTGCAAGCCCTCCCACCCACTCGCTTCCTGTTCCCCCATAATAAGTTGACCAGACCCTGGCACCCGCGGAATTGAATCGCACTACATAAGCGTCATCGGCTCCACTGTAAGCAAGTTGCTGGGTTCCTGGAGTTGTCATAACGGCAGCATTCGTACTTGTGGTTGTTCCTGTAACAAATATATCGCCAGAAGCAATCGTTATGCATTGCTGACCATCTTCATTCCCTGCCCCACCAAAATAGGTTCCCCATAATCTTGTCCCTGTAGGATCAAATTTTACAAGTGTTACATCGCCAGTCATCCAACCCGAAGCCTGGCCGCCATACACTGTCTGATAAGCACCAATAGAGGCAATGTTATTAAACGACTGCGTAATTCCTGAAACAATAGCATTATTGGAAGCATCGCATGTTACAAACCAAGCCTCATCTATATCGGATCCGCCGTAATAAGTTGCCCACAAACGAATAAGTGGATCGATTATTAATGTCTGAGAAGCATCTACATTTTTAATATCAAAAGAAACAACATTATTTTTTATTTTCCACTTTGCGGGGAGGACTTTTCCGTTTTGAGTTACGAATGGAGATTCTTCAACGATTTCTCCAAGAGGAGTTTTGAGGATCAATTGTCCTTTATTGTCGAGAGAAATTTTTTCTGCCCCGTTAATTTCGAATTGAATCAGATGATGATCAGCTCCCGGAGAAACAATATAATCGTATTTTAAATTGCCATTTTTTTCATACCACTTCAGATCTATTCCTTTATATAGTTGCTGATAGGTAATTTGCTTGTAGCTCTGAACATTGGTTACACCCTGCGGACAAACCTCGAGATAATAATTATCATACCCTTGAAGTGCTTGTTCTTTTTTAATTTGAGATTTTTTATTTGCGTTAAGCCAGTTGATATCGATACGATACATGGTTATCTGGGACGGAACTTCTCTTTCACTTTTTTCTCCCGGAATTCTTGCATCCGCTTTTCGCCATGAATCCACTCTTGAGAGCTGATACGAAATTCCATTATCGCGTAGATGAAAATTTAATTTACCATCACTCCCTGAAAACAAAATATCTGGACGCGGTTTATAATTCTGGTCGCTTACCTGGCCCTTGTTTTCTTTGAAGGATAATTGGGGTTTGGGATTCTCCAATGAAAAAACATAGAATGAAAAAAATACATTCAGGAATAATAAATATGTTTTTATACTTCTCAACTATTCATTCACCCCCTCTGGGGCTGTACGCAACCAATTTCATTGTTTGCTATTAATATTGAACCCTTTCCTGGTTCTTTAAACTAATTTCAACTACACACAGAACTTTCTCCCGATAGCTATCGGGACAACTTTCAACTCACTTAAGGTTTCCCCCGTATAATATTCACATGCCCGGGTCGTATTTCGTGTTTGCCTTTGTAAGGAATGTATTCCACGTAATAAATATACGTTCCTTGCTGACATATCTCACCATTATAAATTCCATTCCAGCCTTGCGTTTGATCTGTAGAAACAAATAATTTTATTCCCCAGCGGTCGTAAATGGTCATCTTGTACTCTCTGATACCAAAACCATAAACATAAAAAATATCGTTAATGCCATCTCCGTTCGGAGTAAACGTGTTGGGAATATAAACCCCATAGTCATTTCTTATTTCAATGCAAACATCATCTTGCGCCTTACAGCCTTTATCGTTGGTTGTTTCAACAACGTAACAACTTTTGGTATAAGGAAGAACATGAGTTGAAGGACAATCGACGCAGCCAATGTTTTCTCCTGAGATCCATTTCAGAGTCCCGCTGCCAGTCGCTGAAATAAATACAGGATCACCAAGGTCTATCAGTGTATCATTTCCTGCGAATACATCCGGTTTAGGATTTACTTTTACAAAAACAGTAGCGGTAACAGGACAAATATTATTATTGGAAACGGATGTTGTGTAAACACTGCTTATCGACGGAGAAGCGAAAATAGATGGGCCATTGTTATTCTCTAAGTTTTGTCCCGCCCATAAATACACATTTCCTCCACCGGCAACCAGGTTAATTTTTGATCCCTCGCATACTTCAACACTCGGTGAAATGGAAGCTATGGTTTGCGGAAGAACAGAAAGCGAATATGTATTCTGGGTTGAGCATGTTACCGCTCCACTTACATTATATCCAACTATGGTATAATTAACTGCGGACTGAATGGGTGCAGTATATACAAGAGATCCTGTTGCTGCTGAAAATAAAGCCGGGGGATACCAACTGTAAGTCTGAGCGCCGCTTGCAGTTAAAGCAACTGTTGATCCATAACATGCGGGATTAGCTTGTGAATTGATATTTAATGTTGCCACAGGAACAGATTCAACGGTAACGGTTGTGGAGTTAAAGCAGTTGCCATCAAATCCTGTTACTGAATAAATTGTTGTTGAAGATGCCGTAACGGTAAGCACCGAGCCGATTACCTGTACCGGCAGCCAGGTATAGGTCATGGCCCCCTGAGCGGTAAGAGTGCTTAACTGGCCGGAGCATAACACTGTACTTGAAGCGATGGTACTCATGTTCGGCAAAGGGTGAACCGTTACTTCAACCGGAGTTAAAGTATCCGGGGTGCCGCAGGAGATATCGCCAATATAAAATGTAGTGTTTACAGTAAGATTCGGAGTAGTAAGGATTGTTGTTGTTCCAATTGTATTTCCATCAATAGGCGCATCGAACCAATTCAGTCCGCAAACAGACATCGTTGTTGTTAACTGTGTGGTTCCACCAGCGCAAATGACCATATTGGGCGGCGGGGTTGTATTAGGCATAACCGCTGTGGTACAAGGAGAAAATTTTGCAAGAAAAGCATCATCATTTCCACCACCATAACCTGGCTGATGGCCGTTACTACTTGCAATGGCCGGGCCAGACATTGTTGATGTTTGTCCGCCAATTAAAATATTGTCCATTCCATCAATATCAATTGAACCCGCCCAGTCATACCCGGATCCTCCGTAATAGGTGCCCCATATTCTTTTACACGACGGTGTGAACTTGGCAAGAAAACCATCTCCTGCTCCGGCATAAATAAACTGATATGTGCATGGAGTAGCAATCACAGTGCCTCCACCACTTCTTGAAGCGCCTGTCAAATACACATTTCCCTGGCTATCCACGGCTGTTCCACCAGGATCCTCAAACTGAGTTCCTCCGTAATAGGTACCCCATATTCTGTTTCCGTTAGCATCAAATTTGACTAAAAACGCGTCGTCTTGTCCTGCAAGTGTTGGCTGATGAGTAGAAGGTGTTGCGATTGACGAAGATGAAGAAGTACTTCCTGCAATATAAACATCCGAACCATTAACAGCTATTTCGCCAGTCCATTCTGTACCGCTGCCACCATAAAATGTTCCCCACTGACGAACACCATTGCCATCAAACCTGACAAGAAAAGCATCCCAGCTTCCCCATCCAAAGGAAGGTTGATGACTGCCTGGAGTTGCAATTACATTTCCAGGCAAAGAATTATTGGTCATTCCATACATGTAAATATTTCCGCCTGAATCAAACTCACACCAGGAAGGTAATTCACGCACACTGTTGCCGCCATAATAAGTTGCCCACAAACGAACGCCCAGCGAACTAAATTTTACGAGAAAACCATCGGTTAAACCATTTCCACCAAACACTGGCTGATGCGATCCCGGAGTAGAAATACTAAAACTGGAACCTGTTGCGCCTACGATTGCTACTTCGCCTGCGTTATTAACAGCAACCCCATAACCCCAATCATATACTTCCCCACCATAATACGTACCCCAGATCCTGACACCATTCGGGTCGAACTTTACAAGAAAAGCATCCCTCGTTAATGTGGCCACAATTATTCCGGGACTACTGGTTACAGGTTGATGCGAACCCGGTGTTGCTATCACGGCACCATTTGTAGATGATGTTGCTCCTACAAGATATACGTTACCGGCAATATCAGTATCTGTAGAAGCTCCCCACTCGTTTTGCGCGCCGCCATAATATGTTCCCCATTGCCTGACACCACCTGGGTTGAATTTAACAACGAATGCATCTCCCCAATTATTTGCGCCACCATAAGTAAACTGGTGACTTCCAACCGAAGCAATACTCATTGCGGCAGAGGATTTGGTTTCGCCACACATATAAGAATTACCAACAGCATCGAAGCGTGCGTTCCACTCCACTTCTTCGTTTTCCCCTCCGTAATACGTTCCCCATAAACGTGTGAGAGGATCAATGATCAACGGAACAGAAGGATCAACATTTTTAATGTCGAATGAAATACTATTTTTTTTAACCTTCCATGCAGAAGAAATTGGTTTTCCATTTTGTGTGACGAAAGGCGCTTCTTCAAGAATTTCTCCAAGCGGAGTTTTTATGATAAGTTGTCCTTTATCATTAATGGATATTTTTTCTGCTCCTTTTACTTCCAGTTGAATGACATTATAATCCGCTCCAGGAGCAACTATATAATCGTATTTTAAATTTCCATTTTTACTATACCATTTCAGATCAATACCATTATAAATATTTTCATAGGTTATTTGCCTGTAACTTTTCACATTAGTTACTCCCTGTGGACAAACCTCGAGATAATAATTGTCATAACCATCGAGAGCCGGTCCTTCTTTTATCACCGGATTTTTATTCGCGTTGAGCCAATCAATATCAAAACGGTAAAACGTCATTTCTGCCGGAACAAGATCTGCCTCTTTTTTTCTCAACTCGTTTGGTTTTCCTGTAAGATCTTCTTTTTCCCATTTATCAACACGACTCAACTGACATGAAATTCCATTCTTACGAAGATGAAAATTCAGCTTTCCATCGCTGCCGTAAAACAAAATATCGGGACGCGGTTTATAATTCTGGTCGCTTACCTGGCCCTTGTTTTCTTTGAATGAAAGTTGCTGTTTAGGAGTTTCAAAAGCAAAACACTGGAACGCGCAGAAAACTGCGAAAAAAACGATGATATGTTTCCATGTCAAATTCATTCCAAATCCATTCCGATTTAGCGCCCCTTAAAGATAATCGATTTTTCGGAAAAACCGCATGTAAGTTATTAAGAACTAAGGGTTTTACAGATAAGTGGCGAGTATTTTTTAATAAGTGGCCATGGGGTAGAAATCAGAGATTTCATTTCACGGATAAAAAACAAAAAAAAAGAGGAACCGTTAATGGTTCCTCTTATATAGATCCTTCGCCAGGGCTCAGGATAAGCAATCCCTAAACTTCCGCTTATCGCGGAAATTAAGAGCTTGCTTACATCATTCCACCCATTCCACCCATATCAGGTGTCATAGCGGCTGGTTTATCTTCTTTTTTCTCTGCTAAAACACAGTCGGTTGTTAAGAGCATAGCAGCTACTGAAGCAGCATTCTCTAAAGCCACACGACTCACTTTAGTAGGATCAATAACTCCCGCTTTAAGTAAGTTTTCGAAAACTTCGGTGCGTGCATTGAAACCGAAATCATCTTTTCCTTCTTTTACTTTCTGAACCACAATAGAACCTTCGATTCCACAGTTAGTACAGATCTGACGTAAAGGTTCTTCGAGGGCGCGTTTCACAATAGCAATTCCGGTTGTCTCATCTTCGTTAGAACCTTTTAATTTGTCGAGAGCAGCAATTGAACGGATATAAGCAGTTCCGCCACCCGGTACAATTCCTTCTTCAACAGCAGCGCGTGTTGCAGCTAATGCATCGTCCACACGGTCTTTTTTCTCTTTCATTTCCACTTCTGTTGCAGCACCAATGTAAAGTACAGCCACACCACCAGCTAATTTAGCGAGACGTTCCTGTAATTTTTCTTTATCGTAATCTGAAGTAGTTGCTTCGATCTGTGATTTGATCTGATTTACACGTAACGCAATGTCAGCTTTTTTACCAGCGCCGTTTACAATGGTTGTATTGTCTTTATCGATAGTGATTTTTTCAGCGCGTCCAAGATCAGTTAACTGTGCATCTTCGAGTTTACGTCCTTGTTCTTCGCTGATGAAAGTTCCACCGGTGAGGATGGCGATATCTTCAAGCATAGCTTTACGACGATCTCCGAATCCTGGAGCTTTTACAGCAGCAATTTTTAAGTTGGCGCGTAAACGGTTTACTACTAATGTCTGTAATGCTTCTCCATCAAGGTCCTCAGCGATGATCAACAATGGTTTTCCTGTTTGAACTGCTTTCTCAAGAATTGGAAGCAATTCTTTCATGCCGCTGATTTTCTTTTCGTAGATTAATACATAAGGGCTTTCAAGAACAGTCTCCATCTTATCAACGTTGGTCACGAAGTAAGGAGAAATATATCCACGGTCGAACTGCATACCTTCAACAACTTCAACAGTTGTATCGGTTCCTTTAGCTTCTTCCACAGTAATAACACCTTCTTTTTTCACTTTAGCCATAGCTTCAGCGATCAGTTTTCCGATAGCGCTATCATTGTTTGCAGAAATGGTAGCAACCTGCTCAATTTTTTTGTTTTCGTTTCCGATAGTCTGTGATTGTTTTTTCAACGACTCAACAACTGCTGTAACAGCTTTGTCGATACCACGTTTCAGATCCATAGGATTTGCGCCGGCAGCAACGTTTTTTAAACCTGCGGTAACGATCGCCTGACCCAATACGGTAGCGGTAGTGGTTCCATCACCAGCAACATCAGCGGTTTTAGAAGCAACTTCTTTCAATAACTGCGCTCCCATGTTTTCAACAGGATTACTCAGTTCAATTTCTTTTGCAACAGTTACACCATCTTTTGTGATTTGAGGTGAACCAAATTTTTTATCAATGATAACGTTACGTCCTTTTGGACCTAAAGTTACTTTTACTGCATTTGCCAATGCGTCAACGCCGCGCTTTAGAGCGTCACGTGCTTCTATATTAAAATGGATGTCTTTTGCCATATATTTTTTATTTTATAATTTTTTTAAAAATCCTGAAGCGAACGTTGTTCTGCTTTTGGAATGTTTCTTGTCTCTGATCTCCTGTTTCTAACCCTGAAGTTAGATGATCGCGTAAATATCGCTTTCACGCATGATTAAATATTCTTTTCCATCAACGATGATCTCGGTTCCGGCATACTTTCCGTAGAGAACTTCGTCGCCTGCTTTCACAGTCATTGGTTCCTCCGGTTTGCCTTTACCCACAGCAACAACTTTGCCTTTCATTGGTTTTTCTTTTGCAGTATCAGGAATAATGATTCCGCCCGCAGTTTTCGTTTCGGCTACCGCCGGTTCAACTAACACTCTGTCTGATAGAGGTTTTAAACTTATTTTTGCCATATTGCTATTAAAATTGAGTTAATTTTTCGGCAAAGGTAACTTCATAAACCATACCAAGGCTGTTTTTGAGTGAAAAAACTGAAAAAAAGGCATAATTCGTCAGGTTTTTTGAAAAAATGACCATTTCGGATTCATATTCAACCCCGTCAGAGTTGTAATGAGTTTGGAAATCCACTACTATTAATATTCAATCCCTTCATGATTGCAGTATCCTACTACAAAACTGCTTTGCGTACAGAAATCCTTCGGATTTCTCTATGTCACCTCTCTACAATAAAATTCCTACGTACCCTATGTGGTTAATCATGAAATTGCTCCTAAAAATCGTACTTTTACCCCTCTATTATGCACTCTTTTTTAGATAAAGATATTTTTAAAGTCATTCAGCAAAGCGCCGATGAATTAGGTGTTGATGCCTACGCTATTGGAGGCTTTGTACGCGATATATTTTTGAAACGTCCGAGTAAGGACATTGACATTGTCACCATCGGAAAAGGCATTGATCTTGCTGAAAAGATTTGCTCCAAACTCGGATCGGAAGCGCATCTCAGCACCTTTAAAAACTTTGGTACAGCCCAGATAAAGTTCGGTGATCTGGAAGTAGAATTCGTAGGCGCCCGTAAAGAAAGCTACAACCGTAATTCGCGTAAGCCTATTGTGGAAGATGGCACTTTAGAAGATGATCAGAACCGCCGTGATTTTACCATCAATGCAATGGCTATTGGCGTGTCCAAAAATAATTTCGGGAAATTGCTCGATCCTTTCAATGGTATGAAAGACATGGAAAACAAGATCATTCGTACACCACTGGATCCGGATATTACCTACAGCGATGATCCTTTACGAATGATGCGCGCCATAAGGTTTGCCACGCAATTAGGATTTACCATTGAGGAAAATTCTTTAAAAGCCATTACAAAAAATAAAGAGCGGATCAAAATCGTATCCATGGAAAGAATATCGGTGGAGTTAAACAAGATCATCTGCTCCCCTGTTCCATCTGTTGGTTTTAAATTATTGTTCGATACAGGATTATTACACATTATTTTTCCTGACATGGTAAAACTCCAGGGAACGGACACCATAAAAGGACTTTCGCATAAGGATAATTTTTATCATACACTTGAAGTGCTTGATAACACCGCGAAAAAAAGCGAGGACCTGTGGCTCAGATGGGCCGCGATTTTACACGACATTGCCAAGCCCGCGACAAAACGATTTGAAGAAGGACACGGTTTTACGTTTCATGGGCATGAAGACAAAGGCGCAAGAATGGTTCCTAAGATATTCACCAACCTGAAACTTCCTCTCAATGAAAAAATGAAGTATGTTCAGAAACTCGTTCAGCTTCATCTTCGTCCGATAGTACTCGCAAAAACAGAGGTGACCGACAGCGCGGTTCGTCGTTTATTGTTTGACGCAGGAGATGACATTGACGATCTAATGATCTTGTGTGAAAGTGATATTACAACGAAGAATCCTAAAAAAGTTCAGCGTTATATGAAAAACTTTGAGATCGTTCGAGAAAAATTAGTGGAGCTTGAAGAAAAAGACAGGATCAGGAACTGGCAGCCTCCTATTGACGGGAACGAGATCATGACCATGTACAATCTTACACCCGGACGTGAAATCGGTATTCTGAAAAACGCTTTGAAAGACGCGATCCTTGACGGGGAAATTGAAAATAATTATGAGAGCGCAAAAAAGTTTCTTGACGAAAAATTTGCTGCGCTGAAAAAATAAATGCGTTTACATTTAGACCATACGCCCGATAAACCCGATTTTAAGATAGACCATGAGAAGAATATTTTTCTTGTGGGTTCCTGCTTTTCTGAAAACATTGGGAACTATTTAAGCGATCATAAATTCAAAGTATTATCGAACCCTTCGGGAATTCTTTTTAATCCGGCCAGTATTCATGCCTGCCTGGAAAACTGTATCGATAATTCTTCCCTCGATGAAAAATACATTTTAAACAGGAACGGCCTTTACTATTCGTTTTTACATCATTCTTCGGTGAATGATAAAACAAAAGAAGGGCTCATTACCAAAGTAAAAAGTATCAATCAAAAGGCAAATGAGTTTCTCAAAACCACTGACCTTCTCATTATTACTTTTGGCAGCGCTTTTGTTTACGAACATAAAGGTCTTTTTGAGATTGTTTCCAATTGCCATAAACAACCGGCGACCGATTTCGATAAGAAACTTATGAAAGTGGAAGAGATCGTAACGATGTATGAAAAACTTTTCTCCCTGATAAAAAAAGTAAATTCAGGAATAAAGATTGTATTAACCGTTTCACCCGTAAAATATTTAAAAGACGGGGTTATTGGAAACAATCTGAGTAAATCTACCTTGTTACTCGCGGTGAATGACCTTTGCAAGAAGACAGGTGCTTTTTATTTTCCGGCTTATGAACTCATCAATGACGATTTAAGAGATTATCGTTTTTACAAAAAAGATCTTGCTCACCCGAACGAACAGGGCATTGAGTACGTATGGAATAAATTCTCATATTGCTTTTTTACGGGCCAAACGCTGGTAATAAACGAAAACATCCGAAAACTTAATACAGCTCTTAATCACAGGCCCATGAACGATGCAGGAGAAGATGCGGAAAAGTTCGAGAACTTTGTTGCCACACAAAAACAATTAATCAAAAACATGGGTCCTAATATTCAACTTTAATAATTAATTTTAGACTCTAAATTTCAGACTATGTTAAGAACCAATACCTGCGGAGAACTCAGAATAGAACACATAAACAAAACGGTAACACTATGCGGCTGGGTACAAAAGAGCCGCGATCTTGGAGGCATGACCTTTGTTGATCTTCGCGACCGTTATGGCATCACGCAACTGGCTTTTAACATGGATGAGAATAAAGACATGAGCGATAAAGCCCGCCAGCTTAGTCGTGAATATGTGATACAGGTAACTGGAACTGTGATTGAACGTTCGAGCAAGAACAAGAACAATCCTACCGGAGATATTGAAATTAAAGTATCTGAAATTAAAATTCTGAACACGGCAATAACTCCTCCTTTTACCATTGAAGATGAAACCGACGGTGGAGATGAATTGCGTATGAAATACCGCTACCTGGATTTACGTCGTAACATCGTTAGAAAAAACTTAGAGCTTCGTCACCGTTTAGCATTAGAGACAAGAAATTATCTTGATAAACAAAATTTTATTGAAGTAGAAACTCCTGTTCTTATAAAGTCTACTCCCGAAGGCGCCCGCGATTTTGTGGTACCAAGCCGTATGAATAAAAATCAGTTCTACGCTTTGCCTCAAAGTCCGCAAACCTTTAAACAACTTTTAATGGTGAGTGGTTTCGACCGTTATTACCAGATCGTAAAATGTTTCAGAGATGAAGATCTTCGTGCCGACAGACAACCCGAGTTTACACAAATAGACTGCGAAATGAGTTTTGTGGAGCAGGAAGATATTTTAAATACGTTTGAAGGACTAACGCGTCATTTATTCAAGATGGTGAAAGGAATTGATATTCCCGCGCTTCCAAGAATGACTTACACCGACGCGATGAAGTATTATGGCAACGATAAACCGGATACACGTTTCGAAATGAAACTCGTGGACATGAAATCTGTTGTTGGCGGAAAAAACTTCAAGGTGTTTGATGATGCTGAAACTGTTCTTGCCATTTGCGCGAAAGGCGCTGCGGAATACACACGTAAACAACTTGACGAACTTACTGAATGGGTGAAACGTCCGCAACTTGGCGCCACCGGTCTTGTTTATGCCAGACATACGGCCGAAGGAATTAAATCCAGCGTGGATAAATTCTATGATGCCGACGCTTTAAAAAAATGGTCAGAAGCCTGCGGTTCACAACCAGGCGATTTAATTTTAATTTTAGCTGGTGGTGAAGATAAAACCCGCAAAGCCATGAGCGAACTTCGCCTTGAAATGGGAACACGTTTGGGTCTTCGAGACAAAAACAACTATTCTTGTTTATGGGTAGTTGATTTTCCTTTGTTAGAATGGAACGAAGGTGATCCTAATCTTTTAGCATCGTTGGCGGGAAGATGGCACGCGAAACATCATCCGTTCACATCTCCAAAACCTGAAGACATTGCTCTGCTCGATTCTGATCCTGGAAAGGTACGCGCGAATGCTTACGACATTGTTATCAATGGCGTTGAAGTTGGCGGTGGAAGTATCCGTATTTTCAATAAAGATCTCCAATCAAGAATGTTTGAAGTGCTTGGTTTTACAAAAGAAGAAGCGCAGAAGCAATTTGGTTTCTTAATGAATGCTTTCGAATTCGGCGCCCCGCCACATGGTGGAATTGCTTTTGGATTTGATCGTTTATGTTCATTGTTCGGCGGCGCTGAAAGTATCCGCGACTTTATTGCTTTCCCTAAAAATAATTCGGGAAGAGATATGATGATTGATAGTCCGAGTGAGATCAGCGATGAGCAGTTGAAAGAATTGTTTATTAAGACTTATCAGTAGATTCTACTCTTTACCTTATTAGGAAACATGGTTTCATTTGCAAAATGCAAAAGGAGCAAGATTTCATCTGCAATAAATAGTTCTTAAATTCAACCCTTTTACCACATAGGACGCATAGTTTTTATTTACCATCCGCAGAAAGGAAGCCTTAGGTTTTCATCTGCGGATCGCCTACTTTTTCTTTTTGGGATAATTATAAAACACAAAAACTTCTTTGTCAATCAAGGCTTGTTTGTAGTACTCAATCCCTGAAGCATTTGAGGTTTTATAGAATGACAGATTAATTTTACTGACATCTTCTAGCTTCTTAACAATCCAATCTGATTTAAGTATATGTTCCCTTGAAATTCTATCAGCTATTTCAAACTTATTTCTTTTTATATAGCAATTCACGTAGGCACCTGCAACAGGTTTGCCTTTATAATTTTTACCAGGTTTGCAATGATATGTTATTAAGAACATTTATTTCTCCTTCTTCAATGTATCATGAACCGGTGCATTTTTCACGGAATCAGTAGGCGTATATCCATGCAGATGACGCGGATCGTCGCAATACATCCCATCGATGGCGCCACGGAATCGTGTTCTGCAACCGGCAATAAATAAGCCCATGCCTACAAAAAATAAAGCTGCTAAACGAAAAGTTCTGGTGGTGATGTTGGCGTGAATAGAATTGTAAAGATTCGTAAAGAATAACTGGACCTTATTTTTTTTATGATCAAGCTGATGAGAATACAAATTACCACAGACTTTTTTACCCGCATTTTTCTGAAAATAGATTCTGATCTCTTCAGGTGACATCTTCGTGAAATCGATAACCGTTTTATCACACAGCGCGCAATGCTTTCCTTCTTTATTCGGAGTCATACTGCTCCAGTCGGCATGACATGTTTCCGGGATACTGAGTCTGAGATTGTTTTTCATGGTGATGGGGCTTTAATCATAATACGTTTAAGAAGATGGAAAGGTTGGGAATTTATATATTACCATCATACTAAACATCCAGGAATTTTTCTTTATCTGAAGAATTTAGAGTATCAAACTCGCGTTTTACAACACAAACTAATTCTCCACTACCAATTCCTCGAATATCAACTTTTTTTACAATAAAATTCTTTTGATAACTAGGATCCATCTTATTAGGATCTATGCCTCTCCTAGAAAAACAAAAAGATAATGAGTGTAGTTTTTGAAGTCTTGCAGACATATTTATACACGGTCCAACAAAATCCTCACCATTTCCAACACTATAAATTGCACCCCTCGCTATACCACACCTAAGTTTGCTTGGTGGGCTAGCAGTATTTTTTGAAATCGCTGGCAGAAAATCCTTTGTATATTTTCTACATATATCATACATTGAAACAACAACGTTTTGAATTTCTGTGTCAGTCATTAACTCAGTATCCCACAAAAATAAAACACCATCTCCTAAATATTTGCATAAAAAGGGAAGCTCAGAATATGCCACGTATCCTTCTTCATAAGTCTCATTGATAAAGGTTAACTTAATTTCTTTGAATATCCACTTTAAGAATTGGCTTAAATATTCCGGAACAGCTAATTGTGGATCGATTTGTTTACAAAAATTAGTAAACCCTTCCAAATCAAATATAACACTTAACGCATTAATTTGCTTTGAAGCGGTTTCAATCTCACCTAACCCCAATATATCTTCATTGAAACTATCAAATTTATCTTTTGATATTATTACAATATCTTTACCATCTTTGTTAATTGTGAGTATATCCTCACGATTAGTTTTAAAAATTGCCATATATTTTTCTATTTATTTTCGCCTCAAACTCCAGATACCACCGCAATTGATCGTCCATGGTATGATCCATAAAATAAGTACTCTTACTTTCATGAACCAGAAACCGGAAAATGTATCAGTGTTCGTATTGTAAATTCCGCTGTACTTTATCAACGGACCTTTTTGTGTTTTATCCACTGTTACTTCTCCTTCGTTCGAATAATAATGCAAACTATCATATTGTTTCAAAAACTCAAACTGATTGTTTTCAAAAGTCCCGAAAAGCTGCGCCTGATCAGGACTCATACCAACACCTCCCGTATCGAATGCAGTTCCTGCAATCTCTTTTCCATTCTGAATGAGATCAAAATCGAAATAAAGTTCTTTGCCTTCATATCCTCCGTAACCTTTTCCGTAAACAACCGTTCCGGACCATTTGCCATTTAAATCCATTATCGTATTCTGATATTCATTGAATCTGAAATTACTTCCAGGTTTTTATTTCCGTTTTTTCGAAGGTAACGTATCATTTCCCCGCTTGTCATGTGGCCTAACGTATGCCCTGTATCATTTAAAAAAACTACAGTGTCTTTACTCACCGGGGCAAGCCAGATTCCTTGTCGTCCTTTATCATCCTTCTTTAACAAAGTCTGGTGATCAAGATAATATGGATCTGCATTGCCACAGGAAATAAATAATACGATGCTCCCGAAAAAGAGTAATTGCTTCATTGTATAATCAGGTGATGGGTGTAGGGCTCGAACCTACGTCGATCCGGACCGAGAGCCGGACATTCTACCACTGAATTAACCCATCTTATCTTCTTCCGGAAAAAAATTTGTATTCTTTCCCGAAAAAAATCTATGTCTTTTTAAAACTGTTGCGAGATAAGGATTTGAAATCTGAACTCCATTTACCAATTCAGGCGTTGGCTTAAATTCAACCACTCTGTGAAGTCTCGGTGCAATCCATCCCGATTTTTCAGGATCAAGTCCTGCTTCCTTACATTGCTCTATCACCATTTGTTTAGTACACGTTGCCTTTCCTTCAAAAACTTCCCAGGGAAGAGGCAATTTATTCCATACGTGAGTATTTGGATCGAGTTTCCCTCCTGACTGAAAATGCCAGTAAGCTACATCGCCCGCCATTAACCTCAGTGTTTTTCCAAAACAAACTTCATCGAGAATGTACTCCATTCCAAGAGCGTAGATCAGATTCATCCAGTTATCACGTGCTTTGTTCCAGGCGCCGGCGGTATTGTTCCAGGTGGTGGAATCATTTCCCTTTCTCACCACCATACTTTCCCTTCTTATATCGCTGTATTTCCATACTTCAGCAAGAAATTTTGCAAGGTTCTGTAATACGGTTGTCCACTTACCTAACAATTTTCCTTTCTGAGAATCTGTAAGACACTTCAATACTACATCACCGGTATAAATATGAGAAATGGCCCACCAGTTTGTACTGTTCATCTTATTTTCGTCTTGTTTCTCCAAAAAACCATAAAGGGTTACTTTCTTGCCAGTACATCTACCAAAAAGCATTTCACAGATGGTATCGAATGGTCTTTCCTGTTTTCCATTGGTAAAAACGCTTCTCATGTTACATCTTGCATTATAATAGGCGATGAAACAAGCTGTATCCACATCGCTGGAAAAATTTTCGAAATCAAGATGATGTACAAGCCCATGGTTAGATATCATCTGAAACTCCAGTTTGTCATTTTCCCTTGATACCTTAAAATGTTTTTTCTCCAAACGTTTCAATAGGCGCCATTTCTTGTTATACATTCTTTTTGAAATAAGGAGTCCTGCTTCGGCGCGCTGCGATTTATTTAAGCGATGTTGTTTAAAATCATTCTCCCCCTCTTGTTTCCGAATAAGAGGCGAAGCGGCTGACAGAATTTTTTTCAGGTCGTCGCAGTTATTGCTATTAATTTTTTCTTTTTTGTGGAGTCCGAACGCATCCGAAATGGTTGATATCAGTTTATGGGGGCCAATTACAGGGAAAAAAGTCTGGCTCATAGAAGTATAACCGTTGCTATTTCTAGACAGTGCCCCACGCGCGGCTTTTTCTAAAATGGATTTTTCTCTGAAGGAAAGATTGTTGCCGTTGAATCGCATGATCATCTCTGCAACATCTTCGGGACGCTTCCTGAGTTTTAGGGTTTCGTATAAATCGTTAAGTGAAGGCAACTGATAATAAACTAATCAAATATAAAAAAGTTTCCGGAATTATATTTTGATTTATTCAGATGACAAACCTATTCCTGTCTGTAATTAAATCGTAAGAGCGTTGGTCTTTTATTCTGCCCCTCGTTAGAAATGAACATATCGCCATTTTCAAGAAAGGCAACTCCTTCTGGCTTATTGAATAAAACAGGATCAAGGATCTCCATCTGTTCCACATTTCCGTACATATCAAATACAAATAGTATATGATCGGATGCCGATAGAAGGTAGAGTTTTTTAGTTACAGGATGAATACAGATTGCCGAAGTTTGCATTCGAATCACAGGCTCTGCCGCGTTGCTTTTCTTCTTTACTTTTTCAGGAAGCCTTATTTTGTTCTTTATGGCAAATTCCTTAATTGCATAAAGATTAAAATCGTAAACCGGTTCTTTGGAAAGCTTCAGTGTTTTTATATCAAATGCGTAAATAACACGTTTATCTTTGTATTCTGGTCCCTTACCAATTTTACCTTTACAGGCGATCAGCAACCTGTTATTAGCCTGATCATAACATAATCCCTCGTTATTTTGTGCAGGAATACCTGTGGGAATCGATGCCACTTTAGGTTTTTTTGAATCGTAATCGGAAATCAAAAAAAGAACACCATCACTTCTCAAAACAAAAAACACTTTTCCAACCTTTGCAATACCTTCGTAGTCGCCATTGATATTGAATGCATATTGTTCTTTGATTTTGTTCCGTAACACATCGTATATAAAGAGAATGCCATTTTCATCCTGAATGCAGGCAAAATAAACAGAATCAACGTGCGTAAGACCTGAAATTTCACGTAAGGTATCCGGCAGGATAAACGAAGAATCAGGAAGAGACAAATTGTAATTTTTTATTTTACCTCCTTCTGAAAAAGAGTTTAAAATAAAGAAAACTGAAATATAAAAAAGGCCCTTGAACATTTTAAAATACTGAATTCTTAATACAATATTTGTGCCAGCGAAGGCAACTTAGTTTCGCAAAAACGTTTTCAACCATTGCTTCCCCTCTTCGGGATCGGCAAAGTTCTTTATGGGAATTGGCGGGGACTTAATTTTAAAAAGAATCTTCATGATCAACTGTGCAAGGCCAGGCTTAGAGATCATTGCCATAGCCGAATAAATTTCGGGAAGTTTTTCGGTGGATAATTTTCTTGTCGCTTTATCAGGAACAGGAGAATCAGAAAGATAAATCAGTAAAGGTACAGGTTTATTATCCGTTAACCTTTTGACAAGTTTTACATTAGAGGTAATGTTTTCTACTGTACGTTTTATACTTTTTGAATTTGAAACCAGGATACCGTCTTCGAACCAGTATGTAGCAATTTCTCCTTCAAAAGTTGGGGTTTTAAGTGGTGGTTTTATTTCCATGGGTTTCACATATATGACAAAGTCCGTAAAGTTATTTTAACTGCTTATAGATATCAAATTTGTTGATAGAGATCTTTCCGAAATTTTTTGGGGGGCGCCGGATTTCTTTCTCTGTGTTATCAGGATCGGTAGCGCTGAATTCCGAGTATTCGTCGTTCGTTAAAAACCAGTTCTTTTCCTTTACATTATATTTAAACACACTGGTTCTGCCCCACCTCATTGCAAATCCTCCGTAATGATCAATCGAAAACATTCCTTTCCGAACGTTGACATCTACAAGAGCATCTTTAAAATTACCGTCGTAATTGTAATGATAAATCACATTTTCATTTCTTACCGTAAGCTTAAAGGTGTTGTCTCTCTGCGCGATCAGCAACATGAAAATTCTTTTAACCGGATGTTCCGCGGTTGAAAGAGAATCTTCTCCTTTTATTTTCACAACAAGCATAACATCATTCAGACTATCAAGATTAAGATCTGCCATATGTTCCACAACTCCTTCCCACCCTGAAGGAATAAATTCTGAGATTTCTTTTCCACTTTGTTTGATGACAGGAATCTGTTCTTTCTGCGAATGAGTGAAGAGTGTGCTGAGAAAAAATATGAGCAAAAGACCGTACTTCACGTTATTTTATTTAATGTCCAAAGATAAAGGTTTCTCATATTTTAACCGAAGGCGCCAAAATTTAATCCCGATGTTTTTGACACGAATTGCACGAATTAACACTAATCCGGGTGCAAAAAAGGATTCGGATTTGATACTTTGGTTCCTGGAAAACTCAAAATAAAGGTAGACAAGAATTGCCCGAATTAACACTAATTCCTTCTAAAAAAAAGAGGAGAATACCTTCCCCTCTTTTTGAATTTTGATTTTAATTCTTTTGACTTCCTTAGTAAACCGAAACCAGTTTATGCGTTTGTGTTTTACCTTCGGCACTTACTTTCAGGAAATAAATCCCAGGTGGCATTCCGCTCAGATTAAAGATATGCTCGCCTTTCGGCAATTCGGCTTCGTTAATGCTTCTTACTAATTGGCCCACCGAATTAATAAGATCCACTTTCACTTTACTATTTTCACTGATGTTCAGTTTCACATTCGTTTCCTTGCTGAACGGATTAGGATAAATGGCGATGTTATAAATTCCACTTAATTGGCTGGCTATTCCCACCAGCGGGCCAATTGTAATTGTTGTTGTTACTGTATTGGCACAGCCACCAGATACAATCGTCAGTTTCACTGTATATGTTCCCGCGGCAGTGTACGTGTTGTTTGCAGTTTGCAATCCCGATAAATTTCCGTCTCCAAAATCCCAGGTGTAAACTAAACCGCCTGATAAACTTGTTGTAAAAGTTAACGGATTATTTACAGCTGCTGCTCCAGTATATCCAATCGTAAACACCAGCGGATTAACAGTTATGGTTGTTGTGTAGAAACTACTTCCGAATGCGTTTGATGCCACCAGTGTTACGCTAAATGTTCCACTGCTGGTATAAGTATGCACAGGGTTTTGTTGTGTAGATGCTCCGCCATCGCCAAAGTTCCATACCCAAGATGTAGGCTGGTTCATAGACATATCATTGAAACTTACAATTCCGGCGCATGAATTAGTTGAAGAATTATAGTTAGCAACAGGTGGCACATTGTTCGGCTGTATCTTTACTGAGTAATCTTCCGCCTGTCCGTATCCAAGGTTGTTACAAGCACCATTGATCATGTATCCTGAAGCGTCGTTGATTACACGCATCCTCAACGGTGTATTTAATACAGCTGTAGTTGGAGGTGTAAAATTAACCGTGTGGGTCACCAGTTTATTCAATGAGGTCATGATCTGCTCACCTGCCGAGAAACTTCCGTTGTTATCAAAGTCGATCCACACCGAACAATTTTCATTGTAGAGTGGATTCGTTGACACATTAAGAAGATACGTTGAACCAATGGTTAAGGTGGTTTGATTGAGGCAAGAGAAATCCTGGTAACCTTCGGGACTTGTATACCCCGATGATTTATTAATGGTATTGAACGTTACATTCATAATACCATAGTTGCTCGCAAAGTATAAATTGGTTGGAGTGCAAGCCGCTGAAACAGGACCTCCTACGTTAGCAATGTTCAATGTTTGCTGCGCCGTTGAACAGGCGGTTCCATTACACGCTGTAAGTGTTACAGTGTAGTTACCTGCCGAAGTATAATTATTTGTTGGATTGGCCGACGTTGAAGAGTTTCCGTTACCAAAATTCCAGCTATATGATGTTACCGTATTAACTACGTTTTGCGTGAATGATACAACACCTGTACAATTGTTGGGATTATTGAAAGTAAACGCGGCGCAAGGATTGGAACCCACTGTAAGTGATACGGGAACTGTAAACGTTGGCGTTAAAGGATCGTTTGACGAAATGAGAACGTTATACGTATATGTTCCTGCAGTAAGGTTGCCTGTGTTGAATGTATAAGTTACCGATGAAGAAGCCCCGGGGGTTACAAGTCCTGTGCTTGTTGAGGCCGATAACCATGAAACACCATTGTTGGCGCTCTTCACAGAGTTAGCGAGTAATTTTGATGTATTAATGTCATTGCTATAATAATCAAATCCAAGATAGATGGCTTTCCCCGCGCCTACCGAACGTTTTGAAACCACTGAGGAGGTTCCGTATTTAATATAATCGTTAACGCCGGCTGTTGTCCACGTGTTGTAGAATGTAGCATTCGGTGGAAAGATGGCTCCCATAGGAAGTGTTTTCATGATCACATCATTGGTATCAACAACTGTAATACTTGGTGGTGTCCAGTTGCTTGAGCTGGCCATAAATAAACCAATATCATTTGTCTGGTTCAGGTTACCTGTTCCGCACTGAATTACAATTCCTCCTGCAGAAGCAAAACTATTGATAGTGGCGCTGTATGTCTGCATAAATCCAGTGACATACGTTTCCTGTTCGGGGATGAGCAACACTTGTTTTCCGTTTAATGCCGTTGAGAAAGCCGACACACTTGTAAGGTTATGTTGCGTAATGGTGTAATTGGTGAAATACGCATTTAATCCTGTGATCATATTCGGATACTCTCCAAACATATCAACGTAATTTGTAATAACAAGCACCTTCACGTTCGCCGATGTGTTGCTTCCTGATAATGAATAGTTGAGATTTGTTCCACCCGTATTTGAAATAATGAGATTGACTGTCTGCGTTGCATTACATGCCGGAAGAGACGCTGTGAGCGTTGTTGGTGAAACACTGATTGACGGAGCGGCCGTAGCGTTGCCCGTTAAGCACACTGATTGATTTCCGCCATTGGTTGTAAAGTTGAGTGTGCCTGTATACGCGCCAACCAGTGTTGGATTAAAATTTACATAGATCTTTTTTGAAGAAAACGCCGCCACTGTAAATGACGCAGAAGGCGTGTGTGTAAATGCAGGATTGGTTGAAGAAAGTGAAGTCACTGATAAAGTTGCGCAACCGGTATTGTATAATGTCATTGAATCAAGTTTGTTAGTGTTCTGCATAATACTTCCGAAATTAATACAGCTGATAGCAACACTTGAAGAGGCTGTTCCGCCAACAGAAAAGGTAACAGGAACAGTTACTGTTGGCAACGAAGGATCGTTTGAATTTACCAGGGCATTGTAAGTATAGGTTCCTGCGGTTAATCCCGCAGCGCTGAAAGTGAATGTAATGGTTGAACTTCCGCTTACTGCAACTGTTCCGGAAGAAGGTCCTCCATTGAACCAGACAGGAGCCGTCATTGAACTTTTTATGGAATTGGCAAGCACTTTCGATGCTTCCACACTGGTAGCGAAATAATCGTATGCAAGATAGATGGCTCTGCCCGAACCAATCACTCTTTTACAAACCACCGATGAAACTCCGCCATAGGTAACAAAGTTTGTAATTCCGGGATTGGTAAGATTGGCGTAATATGTTGCGTTAGGAGAAAAGATACTTCCCATTGGCATGGTTTTCATGATCACATCATTGGTATCAATGACTGTGCTGTTGGCCGAGCCGTAGCCCGCTACTGTAGCGTTGAAAAGGCCAACATCGTTTATCTGATTGGCGTTTCCTGTTCCGCAAAGAATGGCCGTTCCTCCAGAACTTACAAAGTTGAGGATGGTGGCACTGTAGGTTTGCATAAAACCAAAAGAGTATGTTTCCTGTTCAGGGATAAGTAAAACATGTTTCCCATTTAGCGCGGCCGAGAATGTTGCAGGCGAAGTTAAGTTGTGTTGTGTGAGGGAATAGCTCGTAAAATAATTATTAAGTGAATTTATCATGATAGGATATTCTCCAAGCATATCCACATAATTTGTAATACAAAGTACCTGCACCGTTGATGAACCCGTGGCTCCACTAAGGGTGTAAGTCAGAGGACCTGATCCTGCATTGGTGATAGTTGCTGTTGTTGTAACCGATCCGCCACATACTGCGGTTGCAGAAAGTGTTCCGGGAGAAATATTGATGGATGGCGCGCTCTGAACCAATACAGTATTTGTTACGGCTCCATTGGTACTGCAATTAGCCGCTGTGAGCGTTACTGTTTTTAAGCCAGAGGTAGTGTATGTTTTAACAGGATTTTGCAGCGTAGAAAATGTTCCGTCGCCAAAATCCCAGTTCCATGAATTTGGTGAATTGGTACTGAGATCTGTAAACTGAATGGCTCCTCCCAATGGAGGGTTGCTGTTGTTCACGGAGAAATTCGCAACCGGACCAAGACCAGAAGTTAAAACTGTCCATGTTGCAACAAAACCTGGTGCTGTTATACTGCTGTTAGAAAACCAGACAAGGAGTATTTGTCCGGAGCTTGCATTTAACACCGGAGGTAGGCTTGTTCCCGAGTAAACCCCCATTGAAGGGGCGGCGGTGGTACTACCATCGTATACGGTGAGAAAATCGCAGCAGCCTTCCGTGGAAAACTGGCTGAAGGTAAGTGATACCGTGCCGTTACAGCTAGGACTAATGAGGAACTGGCAGTTTTCGAAATTATAATAATTAGAAAACTGTCCTCCCGCGTCACTAATGGTTGCCGATGAAACAGCGGTAGAATTGGTTCCGCTGCACATATAAAAGTTTTGCGATTTTAAAGAGAAGATGCTAAGACAAATGAAAAGAAAGGTTGTGATTTTTTTCATACTCAAAGAGTTTACATTAATGAATAATATTACGAAAATTTAAGCGATAAGCGAGTACAAAATGAGTGGAAATGACCTATGAATTCATAAGTGGTAGATTTTGAGGTGTGTTCTGAAGAAACGAGGCCCTAAATGACATCTAAAGATTTTTAGAAAGGTTCTGTCATAGACCACAGAAGAAGCTAAGAACGCAGAGAATTACGGGATTGGATCAATGATAAAGGACAAGACCTTTGTATGCTAAACGACCATTTAAAAAGCGCCTTTTATCATTCGTTATTTATCTTTATCAAAAAAAACTGCTTATTTCTTCAAGAGATCCAATACAAGTACCGGTGGACGGCCAATGATAGCTTTTTCAGTATCTATGAGAATAGGTCGCTCAATGAGAACAGGATTTTCGGAGAGAATTTTGATCCAGTCATCTTCACAAAGGTATTGCCCCTCGTATTTTTCGATGTAGAGTCTTTCTTTTTTTCTGACAAGATCAATAGCATTACAATTCAGTTTTTTGAGAAGCTCCTTCAATTCTTTTTCCGAGGGAGGAAACTCCAGGTAATTCCGTATCTGCAGCTCACAATTGTTCCTCTCTAGAAGATCTTTGGCTTCGTTGCATTTAGAACATTCTGGATTGAAATAGAGGATCATTTAGTTTATAGTCTATGGCTAATAGTTTATAGTTCTGTACTTATTAATTATGCTAACAACTTCTTTCTATTAACTCACGACTATTGACTATAGACCATCAACTATTGACTATACCCGTATGCCGATCAAGGAAACATCGTCGGTTTGTTCAGTATCGTTTTTCCACTGTTTGAAAGCTGACTCAAATATAACTTTTTGTTCTTTCATTTGCTTATCGTGGTGCTCGGTCATTAAAGTTTTTAGTCTTGAAATGCCCATTTTTTTATTTTTTTCACCCCCAAACTGGTCCGCGAATCCATCTGTAACCAGGTAATACACCGTTCCTTTCTCGAGTGGGAATGTATGAAGCCTAAAAGGTTTGTGATTTTCGTTTTTGCCAATGGGCTGTTTATCGGCACGGGTAATTTTCATTTCTCCCTTGTAAAAACTAATGAGCTGATTGTTCGCTCCCGACCATTTTACTTCTCCCCTGTTCTTATCAATTAACAGGAGTGAAATATCCATGCCATCATTCACCTGTTTGTTGTTCTTACTGAATGTTTCATTCACAAGCGCGTTCACCTTGTCCAGAATTTCATTGGGCTCTATAAGATTAAATTCATTTACTGCCCTATTGAGCGCGTTAATGCACACCACGCTTACCATGGCGCCCGGCACACCGTGACCTGTACAATCTGCGGCGGCAACGAGTACAAGTTGAGGGTTATTGGTTATTCGTTCAGAACCTTTAACATCTAACGAATAACCTTCAACATTATGTATCCAATAAAAATCACCCGCCACAATATCCTTCGGTAAATAAATAACAAAAGCCTCAGTTCCTGATTTTACAAGTTCGTCTTCATCTGGTATTAGCGCGTTCTGAAGGTTCTGCGCATAAGTAATGCTATCGCGGATCTCTTTATTCTTTTCTTCAATAAAATGTTTTTGTTCTTCGATTTCAATTTTTTGTTTCCGCGTAAGTTTATACCGGTTAAAGAACAGAAAGGCAACAATACTTACTGCGACAAGCGCAAGAATTCCGTAAATAGACTCACGTTTCTTCTGTTGCAATTTCACATCCCTGATCCTGATTTGTGCCTGGTTCTGAATGCTATCGTTTACACTCTGTTGTCTTAACTGTAATTTTATTTCATTCGCTTCTATCTCCGAAACTTTGCCAACACTGTCGAGAAACTGACTTGTTTTATAATTGAGTTTCAGAAAAAGATTTTCTTTTTTGTAATCGCCCAGTTTCGAATATACATCTGCCAGATTAGAATAGTATTTTAAGAGATCGCTTTCAGGATGAGTTGTATCAAAAAAAGGAATTGTCTTTAATAAGTATTCCTCCGCCTTTTTCTGTTGCCCGACATTGTAATAATACACACCCATACTGTTCCAGGCATCGGCTTTCTGCTCCACATTTCCATAGAGAAGTTTGAGTCTGCAGGAAATATCCAGGAATTTTTTTGCCGTATCGTACTCTTTAAGGGTCATGTGAACATCGCCAATGTTGTTCATGATCAAAGCAAGAGTAATACTGTCTTTATCTTTATCGCGTTTGTAATAATCGAGTGCCTTGTAAAAATAAATTTTAGCAAGTGGCAGATTGTTCATGGTGCCATATACACTTCCAAGATTGATACAGGAACTGGCTCCTCTCGCCGCATCTTTATTTTCATCAAAATTTGCTTTGAAATACTGGTACGATTTCAGATGATAAATAAGCGAACGTTTTATATCACCCATGAAAAAATACATGTTACCCATGTTTGAATACGTATTAAAAACACCGGTCTTGTTCTTTTCTTCGCTGTATATTTTAAACGCGCTGTTAAACTGTTTGTAAGCTTCTGAATACAAACCAAAGTCGAGATAAGTTAAGGCGAGGAGATTTGAGCTGTGCGCCTCAATAATACGATTGCCGGCATTTTTTGCTTTAAGGTTAACATCCGACAGGAATTGTCGTTGCTCAAGTTTGGATGTATTATAAAGACTGTCGGCGAAACGAAGCAGGATATCCTGGCCATTTTTTCCGGACATTATTTTCTTTATGAACGGCTCAAATCTCGTTGAATCATAACTTGCAAGGCTAGCATGAACACTAAGAAAAGCAATAAGAAAATAATAAAAATGCCTCATTAACAGTTTTTCATTTGAAGAAACATTTCATTGAAGCGTTTCCTGGTTGTTTCAATGAATTCGGGAGTAATTTTCGACTTTAATACTTCGAGGTTTTTTACGTCTTCTTCAAAAAATTTAAAGGTTTGTTCCATTGGTCCCGCTTCAAATTTGACCATGAATTTATCATTCATTTTAAAAATGCTGATGGACATGCTTTCATGCGGAATACTATCTATTATCCTCATCTTTTTTCATTGCCTTTTTAAAGTTGAGAAGATTCTGCATAACACCCCACGGACTCATATTACGGTCGCCGTCTTCATGAATACGGCTCTGGATCGCATGCGCGAGAAGCACAAAGTGTTTTTTATCATTCCTGTTCAGAGCCTCCTCTGCCTTATCATCACCATTGATAATATTGGCGCAGGCGGCCCAATCGTACGCTTTAGAATCCATTAGAAATTTAAAGGCCTTCTCATCTTCCCAGACAGCATTTACGAAGGCGGCAAGGACAAAGTGTTTATTATCCATTAAATATTTAAAGGCTCCTTTTTCATCGCGAACAGCGTCAAACGTTGCGAGAAGTTCTCTATATCCGTTATTCATTAACCAGTTAAAGCCCGAGGTGTCTTTAAGCACGTGGCGCGTAAGCTGGTCAATGGCATGAGTTGAATAGTGTTTCATTTACTCAAATTTACGGGTTTTTTGGGCCAAAATCTACTACTTTTTAAGCCGCAGATCCACAGATTTATTGGATCTGTATGCAGAAGATACCAGATAGCTATTCAAATCCGGATCTGTGAAAACCAGCGAAATCTGGCACCTGCGCGTGGTTAAAAAACGGGAATTAATACAATATGTGATTAAGCCTGTCGAAATCCATGGCACATGTAAGTTTTTGTTGAAATATGTGGTTTGGAAATCCGCTTAAATATCATAACTTAGATATAACTTAAACAAAACCCTTTTTACTGATGAAAGAAATAAATTTGCTTCTGAATAAGGTATTCTTTAACAGATACCTGTCGTACCAGATTTTATTCGCTTATGTGTTGTTATTTTTGCTGAATTTGCAGAGGTAACTTAGACCTTTCAACCACATAGGCACCTAGCTTCATTGCAAACCAAATTCTAAAATTTGATCAGGAGTTATTCACAGGACTTCATCTGCGATGAAGTATGTAGTTTAACTTTATAATAAACTCGCATTCCCTTCGTTACTAATACATGAAATTAGTAACGTTTGCTATAATCTTTAGTTTCTGTTCCAGGCTCAATTGCCAGAATCACCTCTCATTAGTATTCGAAACATATGGCAATGAAACCTGTTATTATACAATTTTAATAAAATCTAACGCTAAAGGTAATTTTAAAATCGACACTTTGATGTATAACAAAAGTATCTTAAAACCTTATGGTTGCATTTTTGGTTGTCATTATAATTATATAAAGTCTTATGATCCAACATCCATTCTATCAGTTTATGTTGAAAATAATTGTGGAGTCAAAGGGGAATTTGCTTTTTCAGGAGCTTCAAAATATTCTCAATTAAATTTTACTCAAACAGAAGATCATATTTATTACTATTTAAATATGATTGACAAAAAAACATTTTCATCATTAGTAAAAGGATCTAAAATAATAAAATAGCGTCTACTCAAAAATCTTCCCGGGATTTAAATCTCATCAGGATCGAAAACACGTTTGATGTTCTTCATTAATTCCATCAGATGTTTTGGAAATACAATTGGCAAATAGTGTTTCTGAACAAGACCTATTCCATGTTCGCCACTTATTGTTCCTCCGAGTTTTTTACAGAGATAATTAAATTAAAAACCTCACACCAGCAATAATGCAGGTGTGAGGTTAATTATCGCGAAAGGTTGAATTTAAGTATGGTGGTTTTTGTTTACTGATTCACCCCAAAGGTTTAAATTTTTATTCTCAGGGTGTACTGCAGGGCACGATTCTGATGGCAGGCGTATTTTTTTGCTGATACTACAGCCACAGAGACCACACACGCAATTAGCCGCACGTTTGCCAATTTCATCTTTCACTTCCGATGTAACCAGGCTTTGCAAAAACTTTTCAGGTTTTCTCATATGTTCACAACTAAGGCAGGCATTTTCACGCTTTTCGAGCATTTCTTCCGAAACTTTAGAAAAGCCTGTTTTTGCCCACGATACCAACGCCTTTGCTCCTTTCTGCAAGAGCGCGGAATTTGATATTTCGGATTTGTTGTGTTTCCCAATACTCTCCAAAGGTGGATTGGCAAGAAGATGATCCAGAAACCCTTTTTGTCCTTTACACATGATGAGATTATGAGAATACGTTTTATTATGTAGTGCACAAAGAAAAACATCTTCCGAAACAGGTTCGTTTAAACCTAATACTTCACCTAGTTCTTTTCTGTTTTCAAATAAATCGATTGCGTTCATAAGTAATGGTTTTAATTACAGAGCTTATTTTTAACAGGTATTTCACTGTAAAAATAAGCTCTGCAAAATATTATTTGTCTGTTGTAAAACTAACATAATTATTTCCGGAAGCGGAAATGTCCTGTCCGTCTATTGATTTCACTCCTAAAATTGTTATCTGGTAATTAGTAGCGGGACTTAAATCAACATTCAGATTAATCTGCTTATCTACCGATGTTGTAGCTCCGGTTGGAAGCACCAAAGGATCGAGTGTGTAATTTTTCATGTTCCCGATCGATTTCGGATCCAGACTCAGACTAAAAGCAATGGTAAGAACTTTTTTAGCAGAATCGTATTTTGCCCAATAAACCATGAACGATAACGGTACTGGTTGTCCGCCTGCGCATTGTGGTAAATCACCTCCATATTCTCCACTATTATAGGTTTCGAGTCTGCAAGCCAACGCCGGGAAACGTTTTGGTTGCTTAGGGTCGCCGCCATTATTTTTCTTAACGTAATCAAACAACGTTGTAATTTGAGTCATTGCCGCCTGATACACGCTATTCTGTGTAAAAGGAAACACGGTACGAAATACATATTTTGTACTTAGTAAATCTGCTTCAGATCTCAACAAAAGCTGACTGGTTTGCGGATCGAAACTGGCAACACACTGCGCCAGTATCAATGAAACACCTTCCCAGTAAAGAGTATCTACTCTGAGCATTTTGCCAGTGATTACAACATGTTTCTGACCATAAGCCATAAATGCATATGCATTGGCAGACATATCGGTTTTGTCAATGTAAAACTGAATGTCTGGATAAAACGCGTTAAAAATTTTAAACAGTTTAGAAGTTAATGACGCAGTTATAGGGTCAAATGGATTCCTGAATTTTGCATTAGCATCAATCTCCATAGATTGGTCAGGATCAATGAAAGACATAGCGGAGTCCGGAACCTGAGTGTTTTTTACATAAAGATGTAATGTTTGTGGTCCGTCGCTTACATTATCAACGTCTTTTGAATAATGAAAAATACTACGTGCGCTTGAAGCATGCAGTTTGTCATATTCATCACTTCCAATGTGAGGACTGGTTTCAAGAGAATCTCCCATTTTTCCTGTTGAAATCTGAAGAGAATAATCACCTGTAATTACACCATTGGTATTTAATAAATGTCCGTTAGCATTTTTTACGGGCTCTACACTTGTAGCAATATGATGAATACCTCCGGCGTACTGAGCCACTTTAACCGAATTGATCTCAACGGGTGATCCATCGGGAGCTGTGAGTTTATCTGTCAGAGCAAGTTGTGATGCGTGTTTTAATTTTCCGTTTGCCAATAAAAAAACCTGATCAAGAGTACAGATAAGTTCAAGCCCGGCTCCATAATTTACATGAATTACATCCGGATAATTTTTCTGGCCAGCTGGCAAGGGAGGAGATCCCATGCTCATCTTTACTTTACTTTGACTCCACGTTATCTGCATTTTACCTGATCTTGTTGTTGGCATCGCTAAAGCGGCAGTAAGAACATCGTCTTCAAGCTCAAATTTTTCGATAGACTTCATAGCTTCCGATGAAACAGCTACCGGGGTTCCGTAAGCAAAACACGAACAGCAACAATCACACTCACGCGACATCCAGATTTTTGGATTTGGTTGGTTGAGGATCCAATTTGTCTGATCATTGATAGAACCAAACACCTGTGGACTACAAATATTAGGATTATCGCCAGGGCCGTCGTGATATACATCAGCAGCGCATAAAGTTGTATTATAAGCTTCCTGCCATTTAAGCGGATAATATACATCCTGGCCATAACACCAGGAATGCAAATCCTGTGAAACAGACTGGCAGTGAAAAGATAGGGAACCAGATCCTCCGGCTCCATCGGGACATGGGTGTAAATTTGCTCCCAATAAATTGTTGTAGCATGTTGTTGGGTCGTACGTAGGCATAATAATTTTAGTTTTAATTTGATAAATGAGTTAACGGATTTTTTATCATAACCACTCTATCCGTTTTTGAGCAGTTGGCCATTCTGTTTTAAAATAGTGTATATGTAAAGCACCTCCTTCTTTTTTTATCTGGTTAATATTCAGAGTTAAAAAATCTTTTCCGTATAAATGATCACTACCGCCAGGTCAAGTAGCTTTGTGTTGTCGAGTGTTTTTGAAGTACCCAAGCCTGTTGATATACTATCAGGAAGGTTTGCTGTATTAAACTGAAGATTACAAATATTGGTACCCGATCCAAAGCCTAGTGTTTCGAGGTCATCCTCATCGAGGAAAGCAATATTGTTTGCAACATTAAAATATTTGGTATTAGTTCCGCATGTTATCTGAAGCAGGCTGTCTTGTGTTACCAAACCGTTATTTGCTACCTCCATCTGAATTGCTAATTTCTGAACATTCACATTGGCAAGATTGGTTAGCCAGTAATTATCAGTAATTCCAAACGATATGTTTTGAAATCCTTTTGCATCGGGAGGTGTGTTAAACATTTTCTGCCAGCTTGTATAAAAGGCCTGTTTCAGATCAAACGTTTTCGCTTTTGTATAATACCCGGAAGGGGCCTGTAATTGTGAGTAAATCGTTTTTACGTTAGTTGCAAAACTGCTTCCTCCATCTTTTGCAGTATATCTGACCGTAATAATTACGTCTGATATACTATCGAAGTTTATTCTATTGGTATCGGGAGGCAATTGAAGCGTCCAGGTAGAAACGGCTCCTGTTCCTTCAAAAGGAAGATATCTTGGATCGTTAAAATCGAGCACGAACATACCACTGTCATCTACTCCTTTTGAAATAGCGATGCCCTGACTTGTAACCCAGTTCTGTCTTACAATATCGGCTGAAGGTTCGGGTGGAATGCTTCCTGATCCAGGAACTGTTTTTGCTACGGCATAACTTACAGCATTTGTATCCGCCTTCATAATCGTGAGATTCGAGTTCTGAATGAGGGTGGCATTTAAATTCTGATAAGGTCCGATTACTGCGGGAATTGAAATTGAAATCGATTTTATTTTACGGCAATAGTGTCCCGGAAAATCAAAATCAAATAATTTTTCACTCAGTGTAAAATCAAGTGTTCCCTGAGCCGCGCCTGGTCCCCATTTAAACTTCTGAAATGCTTCCGGGAATTGTTGCGACATTGAAATTGTTTTTTCGATTTCAAGCAAGCGCGTATTGTTGCGAGTGTAATTACTTTCCATTTGCTGAAGCGACATCATAAGCGATTCTCCGGCAAGCAACCCTTTGTGAAGATTATCCCAGTAATTAAACGTAATAAACTGGTCAGATGAATCGAGTTCGAATTGATAAGTTGCCTGTGCTTGCAAAGAAAGTGTTATGGCAAGATTGTAAGTTTGAAAATACAATGACGACAAACGTGAAATCATCCATTGATACATATCCTGATTAGTGAATTTTGTTTTCAGGTACGAATCAATGGCTTGTTGCTGTTCAATATTTTTCTGATGAATGACAAGTTCCTGCTGAGCAATAGCAATGCGTGCCTGGTTAGCGCTTATCTCTTTATTGATCTGCGCAATATCATAAGTGGTACTGTCTTTTTGAAACTGCCATTCTTCCTGGCGACGCTGATAACTGCCCGCTGTAGAAACGAGACCGGCTGACTGATTAAGCTTCTCTGCAGTAATACTACAAATACTTGCTCCTGCCGAAATAGCATCTCCAAACTTCATACCTCCATCTGCAAAACCAAAAATATTTGGCGCGAGATATCCTGCAATAGAAACACCATTAATACCAATGGCTATGTCCTGAGGTATCAGGGCTTCTCTTCTCAGAGCCAGGTCAGAAATTTCAAAAGAGTTGAGTCCGGCACTAATCAACTGACTGTAATATTGTTCTTTGTATTGAGCGTTTTCAAGGTTTTGCTGCAGAGCATCCAACTGGTTAGAAAGATCAGTAATCTGTTGTTGTTTAGTGATTGTTGTTAAATTCAGAATATTAATTTCATTAAACGATTGTAAAAGAGCGAGACCCTCAGCATCGTTTTTCTCCAGCGCCGAAAGTAAACTGTTACCAAGTTGTGTAACTGTTACAGTAAGATTCTTCGCCTGCTCAATCATATAAGGGAAACGATATGGTGGAATATTTGGTTGTAAAAGCGACGCAAGGTCCATTACATTATTACCTGCCGCCGCAGCTCTAACCAGATCCATTGGATTAATTGGCGGATCAAATAATGGAAGCGGTTGCGCAATACCGTTAATGTTAAGACAATGACGAATATTAAACATCCTGCTTTCAAGAGTATCCCAATACGAAATAAAAGAGTCGTTTTCCGGAACGCAGAAATAAGCTTCAATATCGTTGAATGCCGGTGTTTGAGGTGAAGGTACCGGAGTAATGGAGGATGAGATAGCATTTTCCATATCAATCAAAAACTGCGGAATACCTCCCTGCGTGGTAGAATACTTCTGCAGGATTTCACTGAAGCTGACAGGATATTCAGACTCACATGCGCCAAGATCAATAGGCCTTGGTCCTAATAAACCGTAAGCATAGGTATATAACATCAGCGCCGAAGTAATAGACTCCCATGTGTAGAGCTGATATTCGCTATCGCCCCAGTTCGTGAGATTTTCGACATACTGCATGACGATTGTTTTCTCGTATGCGCCAATCCTGATACGCGCAATAGCATGCGGATCAAATGGATCTGTATTATAGGCATTGATCTCCTGAGCATTGGTTAATTGTTTAACCAATGGCTCAAGCTCGCGGTCTCTGAAAGGCTGGAACTGCCAGTAACGGAGAAGCGGATTTTTAAGATAATTGTTCTTTAATATATTATAAACTTCCTGCCCCTGGTAAAAATCTATACTTTGCAACAAATTAGTTAACTGCTGCGGTGTAATTTGTGTAATAACAGCTGTTACTGCTCCATTGGAAATTAACCCTAACGCAGTTGATGTTAGTGAAGAAAAAATATTACCCGCGGTTGTCGCATTAATATCATCAGTAATAAATGACGTTGCAGTAACAACAGTTGGATTAAGTGTTGGATTAAAAATATATTGTAACCATTGCTCGGCATCCTGAAATTGCTGATTGTTATTTAGCACTTTTGCCACAAGCATTGGTCCATGAAAAAACAGTTCCCAATAATAATTTCCGTAAGGCCCCGAAAAATCAACCTGTTCGCCAGAGCTAACTGCAGGAGGTTGTACTTGTGGTCCTGGTAAATACGCATCAAAAGGCAGTCTTACATTTTCAGGTGGTTGTTGCGCGCTTAAACTCAGCAAACTATTGATGCCACCCGTAAAAAGTCTGCGGCTTAAATCCTGAATTGCAGATGTTGTTATTCTTGTTGTTTTAAAATTTAAAGTATAAAGATTATCGTCCCAGCTAAAGCCACTCGAAGAATATTGCAGAGCCACTTTTGCAGATTGTTGAAGTATGGAGTACACTTCTGCTCCCTGAATGGTATTGATCCCCTGTAGTAAACTTGTGAGTTGCTGAACAGTTATTGAATTCAGTGTTGTTAAACTAACAATTCCATTGGTATCTACAATTCCCAATGCGGGTGACTGGAGGCTGGTATATATTTTATTAGCTGTATTCGTATCAATATCATTTGTAATAAATGAAGTGTTTGTTACGTATCCAAACGGTTCATTGATCAGTGTTCCATCTTCAACTTTTGAGAAAGTGGTATCAAATTGAGTATCCTGATAACTTTCGAATAAAAAAGATTCGTAATCTGTTTGAAAAATGAACCAGCCCGGTTGATTTTTTACAGGAATTATAGCTGTATTGTCAGATGCAACTTGTCCGAAAATATAGGGTGAGCCATAATAAAAACCAAACAACGTATCACGAACAAACTTTGCCTGCTGCATGGTAAGGCCCTGGCATACGGTAGAAATTGTTTGTGTAGATGTAGCAAGAAGAGACGGTTGAACCTGGCCACTTTGATTCAGTATTCCAACTGCACCTGATTGTAAAGTTTGAAAAATAAGTCCCGACAGGTTTGAATTAATATTAAGAGCAGCATTTACAAAAGAACCTGTGACAGCAATTGAAGGAGCTAAAAATGGCGGCGCTGCATCCAATCCCATTCCTTCGAGATAATTAGTTGAAAGTGAATTACCGGTGTTGGTAAAAACGAGGTTATTGTTAAGCTGCGATACAACGGAAGTAAAAGAAGGAGAAGGACCATTACTACTTATAAAATCGTTCTGAAGAATTAAAAACTCATTGTCATCTACAATGTTGGTATACTCAAGTTGAGAATTAATAACAATCGTTTGATTTATTGGTATAACACCATTCTGACCGGCAAACGACAATTGATCAAGCTCACTATTAGCTTCGTTGATGGTATTCATAAAACTGACAAAGTCAGGTCCGCCGGTTGTTTGTTTATTACTACCATGAGGCGCATTTTTGTTAAGCAGAGGGCCGTAATAAACTGTTATTTTGCCTGGGTCATTTCTTGAAGCAAGCGAAGTCGGATAGTTTGATTTGTCAAGCTTCATGGCTCCTACTTTGTTCCAGTAGAGCCAGCTCTGGTCAAACATTGAAGGCGACATAGCGCCATAAAAAGTATTCGCTGAACTGATGTTGATCACCTGATCGGCGAGCAAAGTCTGAGGCTGGCACCAGTCTCCGCTGAAATCATTAAATGAATATTTGATGGTAGCTTTTGTTATGATGCTGTTCTGCGCATCTGAACTATTTTCTTTTTGTTGTATCGTGGTTAGCTCCACCCAAAAAATAAATAACTTACTAAAAGCATACACCGGAGTAATATAATCGGAGTTAATTGGAATATTGATCTCGTTCCATTGCGACCATATATCGCCGGGCTGTCGCGAAATATAATAATAGGTATAAGGTTTGTTTTGTGTTCTGGCAAACAGGAATAACGTATCGGTATCACCGGTCTCTTCGCTTTCAACGGTACAGTGATACGCGTCAACGTATTTTAGTTTACCCAATTCCTGGAATGCATCCAGATATTTTTTATAAGCTCCTTCTACAGTTTCTTTTGTTACATTTCCCTGGCTGAGTTGATTTTCAAGATCTCTAAAAAGATCAGTTTTAGAGGCTCGTAAACTTGGATCAATATAATTTTCGGGATAAAGGAAAACTTCGCGATTAGCTTCCCAGATCCTGTAGTTCATAATCCATTCCCAATAAATATCCGGAAGATCTTCTTTCTTGATTATAGCATCCCGTTCAAGATTAAGACGGCAGCGCTGCAAATAAAGTTGTGCAGAGTTCAGTGCCTGTTTAATATAAGATATATCCTGGCAACCGGCTCGTTTTACATCAATGAGAAGAAATTCGTAAAGATTGTCGGCTGTAGTAATGTCAGGAAACTGTTTCCCTTTAATCCATACTGTAAGATTAAGCATGGCATCGCGTTTTAATTCTTCGATCACACCATTCATGGTTCTGAAAACAGTTGGCCACGCGTCTGATGCCATAGAAGCTTTTACGCTTTGAAGCAGTGAAGCAGAATATTTATTATACAGATCCCAGTTACCGGCTGCACTCTGCCACGATCCTGTATCATTCAACTGTTTCATAAAGTACACGTCAATTCCCAATTCCTGCGTGATAGTGAATACACGATTCATCATTGCAATGCATTTTACATCCGAACAGCCGGTATCGCTTCCGAAAAAATAATTGCAAAGGTTCTGGCATTGATCAGCATGCCAACCGGTAATAGCGGATAACGCAGAAGAAGTACATGTTGCAGGATTACCCAGGTAAGAAACAAGTAGATTTTTTTTGTCGTTGAACGTAGAAACAAGCTGTGTAAATGAATATAAATAAGATATATTGGCTACAGGCATTGAAATAGAAAAAAGCAGAGGATCAAATGTATAATTCTGATCATAAGCTGTTGGTGATGCAATTATTCCATTGATCTGAGTAGTGTTTAGTCCTAAGCTTTTGTAGAAAATAATAAACCGTGAACTGGTTTTTATAAAACTGCTGATGAACGTCTGACTTATCGGTGCAGAATTAATAAAATACTCAATGTAGTCGGGTGTTTTAAAGAGAGTGGTTACCTGGCTAATTATCACATCCATAAAATCTGATTTTACCTGCAGGAAGGAAGCAAAGCCAGAAGAGAACGCACTCTTCTGATTTTTTCGGAATGAATCAGTTACCTGCACAATACTGTTTTTCTGATCACTGGTCAGAGGAAATGTAGTAGTATCAGGCAATGGAACTGAGTCGGGTAATTTATCAGCAGTGAGAATGGCACTGTTTGAAACCAATCCTTCAGTTGTTACGTAATTCAATGATTGAAGCCAGCTAAATACAGCCACAGAAGCTTCGGCAGAAATACCATTTCCTGTAAAACCTGAATTAAGCAAAAATGTTTTTTGAATAGCAGGAACTAATGCTTTTATGAATGAAGGGGTGTTATTCGTATCATATCCGGGATTAACATAAGCACTTGGAGTTCCATTGCAGATATAATCAAGCGTAAAAGCATTTAATCCGCAGGATCTCATCCATGCAAGAGTCTCAACAATATAAAGTACCTGATCAGGTGTTAATGAAGTGACAATTAAACCATTTGCCTGTTGCAATCCAAGCAACTTTAACAGAACAAGGTATTCGCCGGTTTGAATATTAAGTGCTTTAACCAGCATTGTATGACGATAGAGTACAGAAAGATTTTCAACCGTAAGCTCAATGGTATTTACCTGACCAAAAGCAGCTGCAGCAATTTGCCTTATTGAATCTGTTGATGCAGGTATTCCGGATACAATCGTATTTGCCTGTGGGTTTACATTTTTCGGATCTGTATTTCCAAGGCTCCAGCTAATCGTTGGACTTTGATACAATGGATTTGCAAAGCGGGGGTAACTGTTTTTATAAACGGGATGATACGGTTGGTTTCCAGAAAAACCAACTTGTTCAGGGCCATTAAAGATTTGATCAAAAGGTGCTTCAGAAAATTGACCGCTTCCAACTCCAATTGTTTTAATATCATACCATAATGTAGTGAGCAGACTCACAGGCAGCGCGTATTCTGTTTCAAGACGTTTGATTTTTGCCAGTTGAATAATAACATCGTCATTTATTTCACGTGATTGGGGAGTTACAAGTGTAGATGCGGTTAATAACACCCAGTCAAGATCGGCATAGCTCCAGTTGAGTTTTTGTGACAGCCGTATAAAGCGATTGAGTGTATCCAGAGTGTTTATATCAAGATTTGTAATCTGCTCATACGTTTTATCATCGCTTAGATTGAGAGAAAGATATTTTGCAGGATTGGCGAATGCCGTATTTATAAAAAAGTTGTGCGCAATTATTCCACCACTTGCAGCTGCTGTTCCTGTTTTGCGTGTCCCGTTCCATGCCTGTGGGTTCCATGGCTGTCCCATACCTGTATTCCAGTTACCATTGAAGGCTGAACAATCAGCAGTAAACGTAAACTGGCAATAACCTGTAGTTATAACCGCGCTTTCTGTTTGCGTCCATGTACCCTGAACGACAGTACCTATTAGAGTACCGCTGACAGTAATTGTTCCGGTAGTATAAGTACATGTAGCAGAAACCGAATCGCCAGCCTGAATAAACGTAAGAGTATCTCCTTTCATTCCTGTAACAGAATAAATCCCTGAGACATTAAAAATTTCTTCGCTGTTTAAATTTTCATATAATAAATTTCGTAAATCGTCGAGCGAAATTCCAACAACAGAAAGGAATGTATTAACGTGATCCAATCCTGCAAGACCTGTTTTTGGATCGGTAGTGATGGTTAGTCCATAATTATTCGAGAGTACTGCAGGCAGATTACCTGCCGGTGGTTTTTTTAAGTTCGCGAGCTCTTCGGCCGAAATACCCAGGCGTTCTCTTGCAGATGCAATAGTTAAGCCTGGTTGCTTTTGCATTGCATCAAAAATGGCTGATAACGATGTGTTATTTTGTTTCAGATAAACTCTGATTTGTTCAAGAGGAAGATTAAAAGGAAGATTAAAAGGATAAAGGCGTGATGTAAGTTCTTTATAAACGTCTGGTACATTTAATGAAGTGCTTAATGTCTGTTCAAGAATTTCATTGACAATCTGAAGGTAGGGAACAAGATTATTTGTGTTGCCACAGGTAAGTTTAATTTGTGAAATATCCGGCCTGCGTTCATTGAAGGAAAGGTATTGCGGAATAGTGTTCGGTTTTGTAATGGCTTTATCAATTAGCCTAAGAAGGTCGGTTAAATATGCGGCCGGCCCTAAAATAGATTTACACTCTGGACAATCGCAGTAATTTAAACTGCCGAAAAGATCCTGGTAGCTCGAAAGATTTTCGAAAGGTTCTGTTGCCGATTGTAGAGCTGGAGCCGAAGCCAGATTCATGTAATGTGGCGACTTTTTCAGATGATTAACGTTGGCCCACAAATGCATGGTTGTGGTTTTAATCGTATTGGCATTTTTGTACACATCGGTGGCTGTTTGAAGGCCTCCCGGAAGTTTAGAAGCAAATTCTTCTGTAAAATGAGATAAACTCAACGATGTAATCTTCCGTGCCGAATCCATTCCATTGGCGAGCAGACTTACAGCAACGTCAGGATCTTTGTGAACGTTTAGTAATCGCTGATAGGCCATCAGTTTTTTTACTGTGCCTTCCCTTGTCGACGGATCAAATTTCAGAGAGTCGACGTTCCCTTTCTGTGAAAAGACAAAATTCTTTAAATCAAATGTGGGGTTGTCGTTGTAAAATTTCTCTAATGTTTTATCAGTGATCTTAATATCGTTGCGTTTAACGGATGTCATATTTAGGAGGTATTAATTGTTTATATAAGCTTTTACTGTTCTGTTTTTTCTGTTACGGTTATTTAAATAAATCAAATGAAAACACTGGTCCTCGTCTTGGACTCAGGGGCCCTCCAAAGGTTGGGTTCCATACAGCACTTGGAATCTGTATTGATAAAGCCGGTTTAGGTGCTCCCATATCAACAGCATCCTGTTTACCCAAATCGCGGTAAATTATTTGTGTTGTTTTTTCAGGAGAAGTTATCGAAGGTAAAGTAGACATACTGCTACTCGTGGCAGGACCCATGAACGCACCTAAAGTATGCCGCTCGGCAGAAGCTCCCATAAAGGTTAACATTCCAAATCCTGTAGCAGAAGACGCGTGTACATCTGCAAGTATGCCTTCTCGTCTTATCCTGTCGGCATAACCATGATTTTCGCCGGTGGAGCCAAAGAACGCGCCTTTACCTGTAGAGTGCTGCATGGTTCCCTGCTTAGTTCTGTAACCTGTCATGCGTGTGGGAGTACGCAAGTGCGAGATTGACCGCAAATGAACTTCAAGCATATCCATCGTTACTGCCGAGAACTTTGAACTGTGTTTTCCAATTCCTTTTAATAAATTGAATACAGATGCTGTAGAAAGATGTTCATCCATTCCTTCGTGAGCGTTTCGCCAGAGTCTGTCAAATTCTTTTTTACTTCCTGCCAATCCGGCCGCCAGAGCTCTTCTTATTTTTATATCATCCTGCACACTAAACTTCCTTGCTAATCTTCTGGCTTTCATTCTTGCCTCTCGTTCCACGGCACTTTTACGTTGCATTTTATCCATTTTGTTTTTTGCAATTTCTTTACCAATCTTCTCACCCGCTTTTTCAAATTCTGTATTCATCGCCGCATGGCGTTTAGGAACGCTTCGTTTTTTGCCATGAACAGTTATAGCTTTCCCGGCAAGTCCGTTCGGATCACAAAACGCTATTGGGTTACCTCCCACAAATGCATAAAGATTCAATCCATCAGCAGTTCCGGAAGGATCAGGATTAATCCATCGGCCAAGCCAGGAGACGTAATACCTTCTGCCATAATAATACAAGCCTGTACTGTCATCGCATTCTTTTCCGGAGTAACGGTAATCTTTCAAAGACACTTCGAGTTGATTGTAACCTACAATAAGAGCTGTTCCGCCATAAGGAAAATATTCTTCGTAGCTAATGAGTGATGCTGTGTCATCCATCTCAAGCGAAACCGAGCCAAGATTATTATTCATCTGGTAACGTAGCCTGCGGGTTCCGGGTTTAGGTACTTCTTTCTGGGTATCATCTTTCACCCAGTAATGAACAATAGCAATACAGGTAGTGTCATCCATTACCCTTAAGGTTTGTCGTATTAGTGTTACAGTTTCATTTCCCGAAGCATCTACACTTATATTTTGTTTTACCTCAAAATTTCCGAGATAAATTTTTTCTTGTTTTTGTGTAACAGCTCCGCCGTTCACCATTCGTTCGCTTACTTTACGCGAACGCCGCCCGGCAACATCGTACACATAATAATCACAATCATCTGATTCTCCTGGTCGTTCAATTACCATTGCCCTCACCAGATTTTCGCAACAATTGTAAGAGAGCTTAACAGGATTGTTGATTTGCAGTTGCAACATGTTTCCCGATTCGTCGTATGATATTCCTTTAAGATGATTCGAATTATCTTCAACCTGCGTATCCGTGACCCATTTTAATGACGCTGAATGGGCTTTACTGATAAGATTTCCTGAATGATCATAACTATATGTTTCGGTGTATTTCTCAAGTTTATTACTATCGTTAACTGATGGAAGCTGACTAAAAAAACATTGTTTGAATTCATTCTCACTCGCATTATTCTGATACATGGTACTGCTCAACCCAGGATGTTGCCGTCCGGTTGCGGAGATAATCTGATAAATGGCGTTGTATTCATAATCACAAATACCTTCTATTTGCTGATTGTTATTAAACACTGTTTGAGCCGTATTATCTACCATGTAAGTAATATTACCAACCGGATCGTATGTGTAGGATATATCCTGAACAGTTGTGTTGCTGGCAGCTGCTTTTGCTCTTATGCTAACACTTACATTGGGCCTTATGCTGATAAGATGAATGAGCCGCTGAGTGGTAGTTTCATATGTATAGTTTGTAATGACACCATTTGCATAAGTAACCTGCGAACGCTGCTGCATTTCATTATAAACGATGTTGGTAAGAAGTGGTTGTTGCGACCCGTTGTTATACGTTAGCCTGACTGAAAGAAGTTGTCCGGCAATATTATAGTTGTTAGTGGTGATGGTACCATCCGGAGCTGTTTCCGTTAATAATTTATTCAATGCATCGTAAGAATAACTTTTTTGATAAAGAGGACTCATCATTTCCACCTGATTGGCCCAGTTAACTGCTACTGCATATTCTTTTACAAGTTGTTTTGTTGAAAGTAGAACTGACCCCAGAAGACTATAACTTTTAAACTCTTCGCTACCTGAAAGATCATTGAGGTTACGTAATTGCCCGCGCAAATTAAATTTATCGCCACCTATTACATCCTCGCCATAAAAAAACTGTTCAACAATGTTGAAGCTGGTAATGGGTCCTACCGGATTTTGTTCCGTAGGTTTTTGAACTCTAAGATCTGTCCGGCGTTGCAATCTGTCATAAGAAATAAACTGGTAGTAATTTCGCGCGCTCACGGACCATAATTGTTTTCCAAAAATATTGAAGAGTTGGGTTTGTATTCCTGAGTCAACACTATCCGAATAAATGGGATTGTTTTCTCCCATAGGATACATGTATCTGAAATTGTAAAAGGTTGTACCTGATTTAATATTGGATTCATAAAGTCTCGGATCAATCATCTCCATGATCCTTCCTTGTATATCAATTTTATAATACGTTTCCAGGGGTGTACCATCAGCCAACAGCTCGGTACTTAAAAAAGTATGTCCTGTATTACAAAAAGTTTCTATTGATGGAGTATTATAAAAAACTTTTGCTTTATCTATCGCATCTTTTTCAAGAGGACTGAGTTTGTTGGGATAATTTTCAATATAATAAGCCGAATCTGTTACAGTATCATCTTCATCAAAATGCTTAATTTCCCAGGGACTGAATTCAACCTTCGAGAAAAAACCTTTTGGTGTATCAATACGAATCACCCTTAACAAAGAATCGTAATGCGTTATACGGGGCGGCACCACTAATTGATTGTTGACTATATCATCTTGCTTTTCATAATAAGGACTATAACTGAAATAAGGCAGGTATTCTTCGCAAGGTTTTGCTTTATTGTTATAAACTATTCGGCCCGAAACCAACCACTTTTGAGGCGTGTTTACTTCGTCAAATACCCGGTTAGCACTGCGTTTTATTTTATCTTTTGCAGCTGCCTCATTCGTAAGGCCTGAGTCTACCAATAATTTTTTTTCAATACTTCTGCCAAAGCCATCCCAATATTCTATGGATGTAATTCCTGAAAATATATCGGCTCCCATATTACTACCATGAAAATAATTTTCATTCTGCAGATGGATTGCACTGGCAGGTTGAGGCAAGTCATTTTCATTTCTCCCATTGATAAATGCAAACAGGTTGTAATAAAAAAAACTTATTGCTCCCTGTAAATAGTTTGACGGATCAGCAAGGATGTCATCAAAAGGGTTAATATCAGGTTTAATTGGTGGAAGTATATACTCTGCAGCTTGCCCGTTATAGTCATACAATCGCATTCCTCCGGTTGGATTTCCGTTTTCATTACCAAAAAAAGAACTTACGATTACCTGTCCGAGTGGATCAAAAAGCACCTGGCTAACATTGTTGTTAATATCAACATACTGTTTATACTGTTGTGACTGGTAATCTACTGTGAATGTCTGTTGATTAAAACTGGTATCATTAATATATTCAGTCACCGAAACCGGCATTAAAAAATAAGGCGCGTCATAATCAAGTTGTGTTTTTGTATATAACGTTGATGATGGATCGACAAAACTATTTACTGCTATGGTTGGCAGATAAAATTGCGTTGGTTTATCGGGACCAAAATAATTCTGAACTAAGCCACGGTTCCACCAATATACTTTTGAAGGATCTGTTTTATCAGGTTCAGGAAAATAACCTCCGTAATTTTGAATAATGTCATCTGTTATTTTAGTTCCAAATACTTCGGTTATATTTTCTTTAGTAAATGTGGCAGACTCATCGTGATGTACAAGTGCCCTGGAACTTATCTGCGATAGTGCTAAAGGTTGTTGCTGAGCCTCATCCCAAAAGTAAAGTCTATCCCATGTAAGCTGGCGGGCCTGTAATATGGCCGGGGCTAAACCACTTTCATAATAAACTATATTTTGAAACGCGTTATTTACCTGAAGACATAAATCATTGTATGAAAAGTACATCCCGCCCTTTAGGTCAAGGTTAAACAGTTCGAACTGCTGGGTTTGATAAAGCGCGCCTCTATATCTGTAACTTTCAGTATCATCGGTATTGATATAATCGTTCGTTACAGCAATTGCTTTTAATACTTGTTGTTCAGGGTACACTGTAACAACATCAATACTTGTTGAAGCACGTCGTGGCAGAAAAACGGTACATGATTTTTTTGTTTCACCACTCAGCGCATCTATTTCGATTACGAATTGTTGCTCAACGCGAGGGTCGTCGGGATCTCTTTCATAGTTATATGAGATGCTTTCTTTGGCATCCACTCTGAAAGCCCCAAACTGTCCGTTTTGCGGAGGATTCAATAAGACAACATTAAAGTTATTCTCCTGAACTGTATACGGATTAAATTCCTCAGACGTGTTATCATCGGCGTATACTTCTGTTCTCAGCAAATGTCCATTAAGGGCAACATAAGCTTCTCTTACAGCTTCGTAACCCGAATCATAAATGATGTCTTGAAAAGTACTATCAGGAAAATCAAACGCGTTTTTATCCCCGCTAAAATATTGATTCCGGAATTGTTTTGTAATACTATTATTTTCAGGAAAGCACCCTGTACAATACCAATTTCGTGTATAAACCGGTGGCACAAAAAGTTCGGAGTTGATTCGCTGAGTTGGAAATCCAGGATTCGCAGAGCTTGCTTCATATTCTTCAAAGCTTTGCGAGTCCCATGATTCAACAAACCCGAACCCATGAAACATTCTTTCTACCGGATCATAATATCCGTCATGATATTTAAACTTGCTTACATAAGTTGAACACGAAATTTTATCGTTGATAGTTATTTGTTCAACCACCTGAACCGGAAAGCGAAGTTTCGTAATCCATGGTCTTCCGTTAAGTTTATCTTCAAGCGCAAATTTTGTGGAACTACAATACTTAATATGGGTTACAGCACCCAGGTTATTATTAATCTCATTGAGCAGGTATGGCTTTAAACTTTGTTCAGTAATACCATCCTGCTGTGTTTCTCCTGCAAAATTATAATAGTAGTGCACTGGCTCAGGTGCAATTTTAGTAAAAACAAAACACGAAGTTCCATTGCCAAGAATATCCAGAAAATTAATCTCATCAAGAGTGCTGTATGACTCAGGTAATACAATTGTTATGGCATTGGAAAAATAATTACCGTTTTGATTCAAAAAGACTTCAATCCTGTCAGAATATATATATGCTATATCTGTAAATCCGGAACCATCAATGTCTGCTAAAAAAATTCTTCTGTTATCAAAATCAGATTCAAAAGAAGGCGCATTTCCAATACTTACTTTTTTGCCGAATTTACCATAACCCATGCTTGGCCAGCATTCAACAGAACCGCTGCTAATTCTTACCCGGTGATTAAGCCCGTCGCCAAAAAAATCAGCAAAGGTTACCAGCTCTTGCAGGTAGCCCTGTTTTTTTAATGGAATTTCATTTTCATTAGGAATATTTTTTGGAGAAGAGTAGCCACTTTTTCCTTCTGAATAATAAACACGGAGGCTATCCTCGTCGGCTAACAACAAATCTGTTTTACCATTCGCCGCAAGATCTGTTGATTCAATTTTCGGATTATTTGCATCAACAGGATAATTCTGAAACGGATTAAAAATTTCCCATCCTCCATGATTATTATTAAGATAATATCCTGGCTGAGTATTATTGTTAACACTCAATTCTAAATCACCGTTTCCGTCAATATCTGTAAGCGAAACATGACCATTTTGTATATTTCTGTTAATTGGAAAAGTATTGATGCTTGAAGGAGCAGAATATTTTCCATTACCATTCGGCTCAAAATAGAATGTGTATTCGTCATTACTATAAAGAAGTCCGGGTAATCCGTCGCCGTTTAAATCAATAGGTAAGAACTGCGTAGAGTTAAGATAACCAGGGATAGAGCTGCTATCAGTCTCCACTAATTTAAATTCAGGAGAAACGGGCGGATTAAAACCCGAATAATTTAAATTTATTGGCGGTAATAGTTGTTCATCATAAGTACCATCTGTTTTTTTTCTGTAGCCACTTGCCGTAATCATGTTTAACATCGACATGGTTGTGATTTTTTTATCACCATAATTCTGCTGGTGCTGAAAACCAAGAGATACTTTTTTTACAAGGCAATATCCTGATGTTTCTGCTTGGAAATTGTGAAACAAAAGAATGTTCTGACATAAACGATACGTGCGAATTTCAAAACCGCTACGGTAAGAAGAAAAAGGATCGGGACGACAAGGCCATTTGATTTTATGAGCGCTGGGATCATAACCGGGTTTGCTAAGGCCGGATAAATCATAATCTCCATAATCAAAGATGAGTTCAAAAGCGAATTGCAGATTACCTTTCTCATCCTGAAAATTTCCGTACTGAATCCTGCTTAAATATTTATTGGCTGTAACTGTTCTGTTTATTTCATAAATCTGATCACCGGCATTCTCACTATTCTCGCTTACATAAGTATAAAGTATCTGGTTTCCTTTTGCATCGGTTGTTTTTTCAGGAAGCCACTTAAATACCTGCGTTTCGCTATCCGGGTTAGCGACACGTGCAGCCGATGTTAATCCATAAACGGTGGTCACATTAGATTTGGACAATACTTCCCAATAAGATTCTCCGGTTACATTATTAATATTCTGTACAATTTTTGAGAAACCACTTTCAAGTCTTGGAGAAAATGTCACTTCCGTCCAGCCATTACCTTTATCAACTTTATTTACTCTTGTTAATTCTCCTTCGTCTGATAAAGTGTAAGTGTCTTGTTCATTGTATCGTGGAATATGTCTGTTAGTCATAACAGATATCTCGGAAAGTGATAGTGAAAAACCAAGACCAAATTCACTGTTCCCGGAACCGGATTCATAATTAAGCTCAAGCTGTGGTTCAAATCCTCTCGCAGAAGCATACGGTAATGGAATAGTATAGTTACCGGTTCCGGTAAAAGAAGAGGGTTTGAATGAATCACTCATTCCTCTTATTGCGCCACCACCTTTTGGAAGAGTAGGATTCTTTACGGAAATTTTTGAAATTCCATCAGATTTTTTCACATCATTCATCATAATTTACAAAGGCCCTTAACTTTTTTCAAACGATGTTCATTTTAATTTTCAAGCGTTTGATTATTTTAGGTAAATCTATATTAATTCAAATGAGGATGAGAAACCGAAGCAAAAAAATAAAACTAGTTTTACCTGAGTACTTACCTAGGTAACGTTACGGAAAGAAGTTCCGGAGTGAAAATTTTACAATTTAATTTTGAAGCGGTAATGTACGATCGAGTGAACTTAAAGTTGAAACCCTGGTGAGCCGACAATTAAGTTTTAAGCGTGTTGATGTAGAATACGGTTTTAAAAAAAGAGTTTGCGTTGTTGAGAGTTTACGCGCTAATATTTTTCAAATCTTATGAAAGGAGTTACTCCAATAATAAGTATCTTACAAGAGACCGGTTAATAGAAATGGATTAAATTCTTATTCAAAAATCTTCCCGGGATTTAAAATCTCATTAGGATCGAAAACACGTTTGATGTTCTTCATTAATTCCATCTGATGTTTTGGAAATACAATTGGCAAATAGTGTTTCTGAACAAGACCTATTCCATGTTCGCCGCTTATTGTTCCTCCGAGTCTTTTACAGAGTTCAAATATTTCAGTAATGCCTTTAGGCAAATCATTATCCCAGATCTTATCGTCTAAATCGCCTTTGATAATATTTACATGAAGATTTCCATCCCCGGCATGTCCGTAACAAACCGATTTGAATCCGTATTTTTTCCCTATCTCTTTCACGCCTTTTAAAAGAACCGGCAATTCAGCTCTTGGAACAACGGTATCTTCTTCCTTATAAACACTGTTACTTTTTACGGCCTCGCCTACTTTCCTCCTGATCTTCCACAATGCCGCTTTTTGTTCGGCACTGTCGGCAAATAAAATTTCGTCGCTGTTGTGTTCTGTCATAATGCCGCCAATGACTTCGCAATCCTGCATCAACACATCCATGTTATTTCCATCCACTTCAATCAATAATAAAGCCTGCCATTCGGGCTTAATTTCAAAGTTGACTTCCCCCGCGTATTTAATGCTCCAATCAATAGCATCACGTTCCATAAACTCCATGGCGCTGGGTGTAATTCCGGCACGGAAGACCTGTCCCACCGCTTTACACGCGTCCTCTGCATCCCTAAACGGAACCAACATTAGCAGATCATGTTTCGGAAGAGGAATAAGTTTAAAAACAATTTTGGTAACAATGCCAAGTGTTCCTTCGCTTCCAATCATAAGATGTGTGAGATTGTATGCCGTAGAATATTTGAGGGTATTAGCGCCGGTCCAGATGACTTCGCCATTCGGCAATACCACTTCAAGATTAAGAACATAATCGCGGGTGGTTCCATATTTCACTGCTTTTGGCCCGCCACTGCTATGTGCAATATTTCCACCAAGGCTACAACTTCCCCAGCTGGCAGGATCGGGTGGGTAAAATAGTCCCAGTTTTTTGACTTCCTCCTGGAAAATATAATTGATCACACCGGGCTCCACTGTGGCCTGTAAATTTCGTTCATCTATCTGAATGATCTTATTGAATTTTTCCATGCTCAGCAATACACCGCCTTTAACAGGAAGCGCTCCGCCACTGAGACCTGTACCGGCTCCGCGCGTTGTGAGAGGGATTTTATTGTCGTTGCAAAGCTTAGCTACAGCGGCCACCTGCGGCACTGTCTGGGGCTTCACGACTATATCGGCCAGGAAGACAAAATCTTCGGTCTCGTCTTGCCCGTATTTTTCGAGTTGTTCTTTATCGGTAGATATAAACTCTTCTCCAACAATGGATTTAAGTTCATTAAAGGTTATTGACGTTGCTTTGTTATAATTAATAGCGCTCATTGGAATTTAAGGTGCTTAAAAGTAATAATTTTGGGGCAAATAGAGACAAGATTCAAGAGTCAGGAAACAAGAGCAGTCTGGACTATTGACTATTGGCCATTGACTATAGACTAATTTGTTTATTAATATTCATACCCATTTGCAAATCTACGACGCTAACATAGAAGTCGTGAACCTGAATATTGATTCAACAGATAAACCCAATCATTACTCTTACGGCTTGCATCCCTGGTACATCAATGAATCGAGCCTCGACGAATACGTACGTAAACTTGAGATTAAAGCCGATGAAAAAAGATGCATTGCTATTGGTGAATGTGGACTGGACAAATTAAGCAAAGTCGATTTTTCATTGCAGGAAAAAGCTTTTGTGGAGCAGATCCGTATTGCGAACCATTATAAAAAACCTCTCATTATTCATTGTGTAAAAGCATTTAATGAGCTCATCAATTGTTTGAATCTTAATAATAATGAGGTGCCCGTGATCATACACGGTTACAACAACAACGAAAATATTGCCAGAGTTTTATTGGATCATGGTTGTTATTTTTCGTTCGGGAAAGCGCTGCTGGGATACGAATCCAACGCGGCCAAGGCTATTAAGAATATTGGCAGAAAGAATTTTTTCCTTGAAACCGATGACGCCGATATTTCTATCAAATATATTTACCGCAAAGCGTCGGAGTTATTGGGAATAGATGAAGAAATCCTGAAACAACAGGTACAAAGTAATTTTGAAAACATTTTTAAGATAAAAAAATAACATGGATACAAAATGGATGGAGCGAACCTCCCTACTCGTTGGACAAAAAGGACTTGAAAAATTAATGAACGCGCACGTTCTTATTGTAGGACTGGGTGGTGTAGGCTCTTATGCCGCTGAAGCCATTGCCAGATCAGGAATTGGAAAGATGACCATCATCGACGGAGATTTTGTAGATCCAACCAACAGAAACAGGCAGCTCCAGGCCCTTTCTACAACGCATGGCATGAGCAAAGCTAAATTAATGGCTGAACGTATCAAAGATATTAATCCGGATGTTGAACTCAATTCCATTGATAGTTTCATGACTCCCGACGATATGAAAGAACTCATGAAGACAAACAAATTCTCTTATATTATTGATGCCATCGATAGTATTACTCCAAAATTATATCTCATCTCAACAGCATACTGGAACAACACCAAAATTATCTCAAGTATGGGCGCCGGTGGTAAAATGGATCCTACAAAAATTGAAGTCACCGATATTTCATTAACACACACCGATCCCCTGGCGCAGTATGTTAGGAAACGTCTCCGTTACATGAACATTTACAAAGGCGTGAAATGTGTTTACAGCAATGAACTTCCTGCGAAATACTCTATCATGAGAACTGATGGAAGTAAATTCAAAAAATCGGCTTACGGAACCATTTCGTATTTGCCTGCAGCTTTTGGTTTAACCTGCGCCTCGGTAGTGATAAGAGATATTGCTGGTTGGAAACCTGTGAAGAGTACAGTTAAGAAAGAGAAGAAGAAATAAAAGAATTATTCTCTCCATATTCTGCAAAGTTTCAAAACCGGGTCACAAAAATTCCAATTGCCACAATGATACAAAGAACTGATAGAATTCCGTTGAAAGGATCGGCAGGCAACACATAAGCAAAGTAAATACCTACACCTACCACGGCAAGTATGATCGCAAATGGCCATGGAGCAGCCTTTCCAATAAATTTCCAGAAACGCGAGCGTACTTCTTTATTTTTTACTTCTCCTGTATCGGTAAATTTACCATGAACAATAAAATGCGCTATGTCGTCCCAGTATTTCTCTTCTATAGCTGCACCGTGACTTCCTTCAACGAATTTCATTTGTTGATGTTCACTCAGTTCATTAAATCCATCGAATCCACCGCTCCCGATATCCTGAAGTTTCATGGTCTGAAATGTTTTTGGAAACATGGCTACGACCCAATCAGATGAAGCAACAAAATTAAAAACGTTCTCTATTCTTTTTTCCTGATCAAGAATCTTCTTCCAGTTATAATTCTGACTTACCACACTTCCAGCAAATACAACATTTTTGAACTTACAGGCAGGATAATCGTTTAAAGCTTTAGCAAGAAGATAGGTACCGTTACTGTGCCCCAGGAAAGAGAATTGGGCTTTAGGGTATTGCGCCCTGTTTTCAACGTACTGATCCATCAACCATTCCACTTTTGATTGTCTTTTATGCGCAAGCAAAAAAGGAAGCATTGGAAAGTATCCATAGGTAGATGTCTCCATCGCAAATTTTTTAGTCCCGGTTTTATCACCTATCGCCTTCACCCTTCTTGCTACCTTCTGGGTCCAGTAACCCGTATCACGAATACCATGAATTACAAAAACAACATCCGTAACCTTTTCATCAACCATTAACGTGTTTTCGGCAGGAGTAGTTTGTATATTAGCCAGCGCCTCGTAGTCCAGAGTAAGCGCTTTTTTAAATATATCTTTCCTTGTTTTTCCAGCCTTTGACGAATCCATCTGAATCACATCAAGATGTCCCGACATACGAACATCAAGATATATGAAATTACTTCCAGTAACGAGATCAACATTATCCTCTGGTGGTATCAGGTCATCTATTGTTCCCAGGAGTTGGACCACGAGTGCATTCCCGATTCCTTTTTCATTAGTATCCTTTTTCCCTTCTGTTGCATGTTTGATCATAGAGAGCCACTGTAAACGTAATTGCGTTATGAAGGACGATCCCTTACGCGTCTGAAACCCAAGCGGATTATTTCCGAAAAATTTCATGACTTTTCCTATCACAATTCCAACCCTCATAAGAAAAGCAGTTTTTACGTAAAGATGGTGCGTTAGGCTCCAGCCTCTATTCATCCCTGCCAGAAGAATAATTCTGTCAACATGACTAACCCATAGTCTTGGTTGCGTCGACTCCATTACATTTTCGAATGGTGCGTCTTCATTTTCACCACAGGCATACACATAAACTTTGCGGGCCACAAGAGATCCTGTACTGTGACCTATAATAACTATTTTAGGCAGTACATCTTTGTTTACTTTTTCTATATGAAGTAAGCCTTTTTCAATTTCGATCAACATCCGATAGCTTTCCTTGTTAAGATCCGCCATTGAGAGAGCACTGAAAGGAAGCTGCGGAATAACGACGTGCGCTTTTGGATAGGCCTCCTCTATCGCTTTTTTAAGTAGATCGTACTTTTTCGGATTTAATGTATAACCATGCAATACAAGAACAAGATGGGTGAATTTTTCTTCCATTTTCTTTGTTTATTAAAAACACTTGCATGGGGAAAAGAAGTATGCTATGTCTGAATTCAAATATAACAAAAACTCGATCAGAAATCATTTTTTCAAAACGAGATCGGCTTTAGTCAATTTGAGAGTTTCGTTGTGATTAGAGACAAGTATGGCATTAAACGTATACTTACCATCATCTGCTATCTCAAAAGCTTCCATACTTCCTTCATAGCTTTGCGTGGTCTTGTTCATGATGGAAACTGTTTTCTCGAACATTTTCACATTACATTTCAGCGGGTTTAACTTCACCATTCTCAACGTATCTGAATCTCTAATTACCAATACCTGGTATTCAAGTCCGAGTTCTCCTTCGTATTCAATATCCAGGTCTGTCCAAAGCCAGAGCTTCTCCCCTTTCTTTAAATCTATGGAAGTCGATTTCCAGTCAAGGTTTTCTTCGTTGCTGATTTTGTTAATGGCTATACGGGCGATTTCTTTTGCGGAAAGGGCTGCGCAGGCGGTGAAGACAACAATTGCTATGACCGGAAGTACTATTTTGAAAATACTTTTCATCCTCCTAATTTACAAAACTAATCCGGTAATCTTAAAAGGTGTTAAAACAATACCCGGTTTTTTTCCTCTTTTAAAAACATCTTTATCTTCATCTCATGAAAAAACATTTACGTCTTTCCATTATCATCATCGGCTCACTTTTTGGATTTGCTTGCGTATGGCTCTTACTTATGCCCGAAAAACAGCTCGCTGAAAAACCGTTTGAGATAAAACAAACCGATTCTACCGAAAACGAAAATTACCGAAAGGACGTACTTGCTGAACACAACAAAAATGTGTTTAAAAAAGTAGCTGAGGAGCTGGAAAGAATTGAGAACTCAAGGAAAATGAATCTCATGGTGATTGAAGACGCTGTTAAAACCTATGGCGCTTATTCAAAAGAAGTGGAGAACTTCGTGGCTGTAAAGGACCAGCAGGATGCTTTCGATCTTGAAAAAGTGACAGGCTTTCTCGACAAACATGGCTGGCCCGCAACAGAAAACATTGGCGCGCAAAATACCTATACACTTTTCACCTCCATTCAGAATTCGGATTTTAAAACGCAGGAAAAATACATTCCTCTTATGAAAAAAGCTGTTGAATCGGGAACACTTTCGGCTGAATACTTCGCTAATCTTGTGGACAGAAAAGCCATTGCCCAACATCAGAAACAAATCTATGGTACAATCGTAACCGGCGACTGGAACGAAAACAAATTCAGATTCGCGCCAATCGTTGATGAAGAAACTATTAATGAACGAAGGAAAGAGATCGGGCTTTCTACTATTGAAGATTATGCTAAGCGATTAAATATTGATTATAAAACAGAAAGCTAGAGTGCTTGCATTATTTAACCGCAAAGACGCGAAGAAACCACAATAGGCGCAAACTAACCTATAAACTATTGACCATAAACTATCGACTTTTCCCCAGCTGCTTCACAATATACTTTTCAGTTGGCAACAATGATTGCTGGATACGACGCGCGTAATAAATACTATCAAGAATATCTTTATGCTGACCTTCAATAATTAATTTCTGGCGTTCCATTTCCTTGTTCTTGGCTTCGATCAGTTCTTTTTGTTTGCGGGTAATACGCAACGATCTTAAAATAAAAATAGCTCCGATAAATACAATGATCAATCCGCCAACAATGAACATGAGCACCAGCTTTTGTTTTTGTTTGTTTGCTTCGGCGAGAGCGTCTTTTTTATCCTGTTCTGCTTTTTGTTCGGCCTGTTTCTTTTCAAACTCGTGGGTCACTTCGCTTCGTGTGAACTGCTCGTATTTTTCGGCATTAAAAATCGAATCCTTTGCCGAAGCTGATTTTTCATAGAATTCAAGCGCCTCTTTGAATTTCCTATCTCGTTTATAGATCTTATACAGGCCCTTATTTTCAAGTTCAACACCAATCAGATCACCAATCTCCGCTGATATTTTTTCTGATTCTCTATAATAGTATTCCGCTTTCTTGTAATTTTTCATTCTATCATACGAAGAACCAATATTACCCAGCCAGATGGCTACCATCGAAACGTCATTCACTTTTTTGCTTATTGCGAGACCATCTTCATAATATTTGATGGCCTCTTCGAAATTTCCTTCTATTTCAAAAACATTCCCAAGGTTCCCAAGGTTAATTGCCACCCAGCTTTCATGACCAATCTCTTTATTCATCTCTAAAGATTTGTAGAAGTATTCCTTTCCTTTGGCAATATTTCCTTTGTTCATGTAGATGGCGCCAAGATTATTATATTTTCCGGCCATCGCACTCTTGTCATTAATTTTAATGTCGTACTCCAGTGATTTAGTGTACCATTTAAGCGCTCCATCCTGATCGTGCATGTTTTCATAGGCAATTCCCAGGCTATTCATTTCGGCACCTATTCTTTTGTAGAACTCCGCTTTATTCTTCGCCTGAAGTATCATTTCCTCCAGCATACCAAGAGCCTTAAAGTGATTGGCAGCAGAACTGGAATGGTCTCCTTTTTTTTGAAAGGCAATTCCCATTCTCGAATACGTCTCTGCAATACCATGTTTGTAACTGATCTTCTTTGCCAATTCATGCGCTTCACGAGCAATATCCAATGCTGAGTCCGGATTATGGTTCACCACCCTGTGTGAAAGCAGTATGAGGAGATCAACGCGGCGCACATCATCGTCCGTTAAGGTTAATTGATTTTTAATTGAATCAATATAAACCTGTGTGTTCTGGGCTTTCAACCCGGAAAAACTTCCTGTTAAAAGAAGAATGAGAAAAATATGCAAGTGTTTTATCAAATCTTTTTTGCGAGATGTTTTGTAATATACTTTTCAGTTGGGAGTAACGATTGCTGAATGCGTTTTGCGTAATGAATACTATCAAGAATATCGTGATGCTGTGACTCGATAATTTCTTTTTGTCGCTGTGTTTCGGCGTTTCTTACTTCGATCACTTTTTTCTGCCGGCGTGTAATTAAGAGTGAACGTAACATAAAAGCAATAAGTATAAAAAGTAAAATCAAACCAGATGACACCAGTACAGTAACAAGTTGCTGTTTTCTTTTGTCTACATCGGCCAATGCGTCTTTCTTATCCTGTTCTGCTTTAATCTGCGCCTGTTTGATCTCAAACTCATAATTCATTTCATTACGAAGAAGTTGTTCGCTTTTTTCGGCGTTTACCAGCGAATCCCTGGCGCTCCTGTAACCTTCAAAATGTTTAAGAGCGAGTTCATGTTTTTCCTGTTTTTTGTAAAGGTCATAAAGGTTCCTGTTCATCAGCTCAATTCCCTGTAGATCCCCTGTCTCTAACGAAATTGCAAGGGATTGCTTCAGGTAACTTTCGCTTTTTGAGAGATCACCTGATCTGTAGTATAACGAGCCAAGATTTCCCATAGACAATCCTGTTTCACGAAGGTTATCCAGCTTCTGATTCAGGTCGAGTGACCATTTATAATACACCAGTGCGCTGTCATACTTTTTTTGTTGCTCAAGTATGTTACCAATATTCAGATAATTTATCGCCTGCCAGTTTTCATTTTGTGTTTCTATATTTAATCTGAGCGCCTTCCTGAAATAAAAGAGTGATTTCTCATGATCCTCCATTTTTCCATACACGCCCCCAATATTGTTATACTTTCCTCCAAGTCCTTTCACATTATTGACTTTTTCATCAATGGCTGCGCTTTTCGTATAATATTCGAGAGCTTTTTCAAGATTCCCCATATCTTCATACGCGCCGCCAAGCCCATCATAACAACTGGCGATGGCTCTTGAAAACAGAACTTTATTTTGAGGAGCCGCCTGCTTTTCGAGCTCTTCAAAAACAGCAAGAGCCTTGAAATGATAAAAGGACGCGCGGCTATAATCTCCTTTAAAACCATAACAGTTACCAAGTCTCAGGTAACAGCCTCCTATGCCACGTTTCATTTTTAATTCCTCAGCAAGTTTTAAATTTTCATTGATCATGCTGATCGCATTATCCGGTTCATCCTCCATTTTAGAACTTGCGAGCTTGTCCCTGGTCCTGAACTCCACAGAATCGCGTTTATTCAGTTTTATGATCGCCATCAGGGAATCGGTTTCCCTTTGCTGCGAAAACGAAAAGCAGCAACTAAGTATAAAGATGAATATGAAAAGATCTTTTTTCAAAGGAAGTACTTAAAAATATAAAAAAATCGCGATGTCATTTTTTAGCTATCACTTAATTTTCCAACCGAATTTTCTGCACAGCATATCAATTTCTTTTTTTGTAGCGAGAACCACATTTCTGTCATCATCCAGTTGATAATAACGTTTGTCGGAGCGAATGTAAGAAAGCGCCATGTTTGCCGCTGCTGTAATAATCTGGCTGTCGTAATAATCATCCTGCTCCATCGGGTAAATTCTGAAAACGGCATCATTAAAAATAAACTGAGCGTGGTTTACTACATTGCTCTGTTCATCCACCGATTGACTTATATACTCAGGAGTAAATAGCGAGTCATTTCTCAATCCTGCAATTTCGCTTGTATAATCCAATGGCACCCCACCTTCAATACTCAATTCAAATGCAAGCTGGTGCGATTTAAGAATTGTAAGCGTCATGTTGTTTTTGTCACTGATATCAGCGTAAGGATGAGTTACAATATAATCTTCAACTTTTGGAAAAGAAATTTTAATCTTACCCATAAAAACGTTTTCTACTTCCGTAGCCAGTGTCTTTAAACTTTGTTTTTTAGACGCTGAAAGAGATGGTCCAAGGTGAACTTCGTCTATAAGATCGTGCTGCATTTTTATAAACTTTTCCTTCGCCTCTTGAATGTCTCCCGGAGAACCGCTGATTTTTACTTCCATCATCCTCCTCGAATAATAAGGTATTATTGTGCCAACCATTTCCGATTTCTGAAACACCGGGTTCTTCGTGTATTCAAAGAATTCGTCTACTGTCATCCCTTTGAGGTTATTATCGGATTTAATTTCCTGACTTTTTTCCGATTGAATAGCGTCAGTAATTTCATCCTCAGGTTTGTGTGAAGAACAAGAAAAGCATAATCCCACAATTAAAAGATAAAATGCATGTTTCAGATTCGTTGATTTCATAATGATTAAAAATAATAAAAATTTGATAGTTTATAGTTGATTGTCAATAGACAATAGTTTATAGTGGATTTCGGTTATAGCCTATTGACTATAAACTATCAACCATTGACTTTAGACTCTGTTCACAACTTTCCTCCGTTTCTCAGCTAAAGCTCCTAAATTTAATGCTGATAAATTTAAGCTATGTTGTTGCAAAAAATTAAATGGATGGCCGTGGGCATTGCCCTCACAGCGGCTACAGTATGGGTGTATAATCACAGGGATTCTTTCCGAAGCCTTAGCGGCAGTAACCGCAACGGAGTGGTTAACCAGGTCAATCCCGAATTCGCCGCTTACATTTCGGCATTCACTACCGGGTACATTTCAACAGGATCAACAATTAAAATCAAATTCGCCAATGAATTTGCTACAGCAACCGAGCTTAACAAGGCGTTGGATGAGGATTATTTTTCATTCTCTCCCGACATCGATGGCGAAGTAGTATGGAAAGACGCGCAAACTATGGAGTTTAAACCAAAGGAGCGCCTGAAACCGGGTGAGACCTACAAGGCCACCTTTCATCTGAACAAGCTTCTCGAGGTAAAAAAAGAACTGGAGGATTTTGAATTTAATTTCCAGGCCATCAAACAATCGGTACAACTTAGCACCGACGATCTTAAAAGTTATAACAACAGTGATTTTTCTTTTTACAGTCTCTCCGGAGCCGTTTCATCAGCCGATTACATTCAACCCGATTTAGTGGAGAAAACCCTTTCCGCAAAACTTGAAAGCAAAGGTCTTAACGTAAAATGGATGCACAATGAAAAAGGAACAGAACACAAGTTTTTGATCGATAGCATCGAGCGTCCTTCTTCCTCTTCTTCTAAACTTTACCTGGATTGCAATGCAAAAAGTCTCGATCTCGAGTATTCATCGGCACAAACATTCATCGTTCCTTCACAGGGGGCATTTCAATTGTTAGGAACGAAGATCGGAAACGATAACGAGCAATTCGTTCAGCTTACTTTCTCTAATCCTATTGATGAAACTCAGGCCCTGGAAAGTTATCTCGAACTCAAAAAAGCCGACAATACGGAATCACAGGATGAATACAATGAAAATGGTCAGTCTAAAGACATGAAATATGTGGTGAACAACAATCTCGTTCTCATTTATCCGAATAAAGTAAAAGCAGGCGCTTACCAATTGAAAGTCTCGGCCGGTGTTCGCGATCTTAAAACCCAATATCTTGAATCTGAATCAAAACACAGTATCGTATTTGAAGAAGTAAAACCCGCGATTCGTTTTATTGGTGAAGGAAATATTCTTCCGTCAACGAACGGACTTAACATGCCATTCGAAACGGTGAATCTTCGCGCCGTAGATGTAAAAATTATCAAGATCTATGAAAATAACGTGCTTCAATTCCTTCAGAGCAACGACCTTAATGGCAACAGCCAGATGGCACAGGTTGGTAAAAAAGTTATTGAGAAAAGAATTAATCTCGGTATCACTAATCCGTCTGACTTCGGAGTATGGAAAAAATTCTCACTCGACCTCTCCAGTCTTATCAAAGCTGAACCAGGAGCGATCTACAAAGTGTATCTCAGCATGAAAAAATCCTATTCAACTTATTCCTGCCTCGGTAATGCCGACAGCGATAAGTTTGAAATGGAAGAACTGAAAGAGCCTGTTGAAGAGGAAGTAAATTTCTACGGCTATTATTATGAAGATGAATACGGCGGCGGTTATTATGAAGAAGGCGATGAAGGTGAAGAATACAATTGGAACGACCGTAATAATCCATGTAAATCCTTGTATTACCGTCAGTACGAGAGAACAGTTTCAAAAAGTGTTCTCGCTTCCGACATTGGTCTCACTTTCAAAAGAGGAAATGATGGAACGTATTTCGCAGTAGTGAACGATCTGGTGACCACCAATCCTTTGAGTGGTGTTGTAATAGAACTTTACGATTATCAGAAACAACTCATTCAATCCATTGAAACAAACAAAGACGGACAAGCCTTTATTACACCATCACAAAAACCCGCCTTTATTGTGGCGAAGAAAGATAAGCAACGCGCATACCTGAGATTAGATGACGGTTCTACTTTATCGCTCAGCATGTACGATGTAAACGGTGAAGCGGTCCGTAAAGGATTAAAAGGTTTCATTTACGGAGAACGCGGCGTGTGGCGCCCGGGCGATAGTCTCTTTCTCAATTTTATTTTGGAAGACAAATCCGCGTCTATTCCTGCAAATCATCCAGTAGTTTTTGAACTAACAAATCCGCAAGGGCAATTATACAAAAGACAACTCAGTTCAAAGAGCGTTAGTGGATTTTATAACTTCTCAACTGCAACAGATAAAAATGTGCCTACAGGATTATGGAACGTAGAAGTAAAAGTAGGCTCCATTCGTTTCAGCAAGAGTGTACGTATTGAAGCCATCATGCCTAACCGTTTGAAGATTGAAGTGAACGTTGCCGATAACAAAATGATCAACGGCACAAAACCAAACACCGTTAAACTTCATACACAATGGCTCACCGGGGCCGTGGCGCATGGTCTCGCAGCCAACGTTGGAATTTCGTTCAGTAACATGGGCACCGAATTCCCTAAATACAAAGGCTATAACTTCGATGATCAGACTGCACGATTTGAAACGCAAAACACAACTGTATTTGATGGAAATGTAGACGATAATGGAAATGCAAGCTTCCCGCTCAATCTCGATCTTCAGAAAAATGCTCCCGGATTTTTAAGAGCGAGTTTCACAACACGAGTGTTTGAGCAAGGTGGCGCGTTCAGCATTGATCGTTTTTCAATGACCTATTCACCATTCAATTATTACTGCGGTGTGAAAATGCCGGAAGGAGAACGTAACAGCGGAATACTTTATACCGGTAAAGATCACAAGATCGATGTGGTAACAGTAGATGCCAATGGAAATCCTGCTTCACGATCTAATCTCCGTTTCGAAATGTACAAACTCGAATGGCGCTGGTGGTGGGATCAGTATAACGATGAACTCGCCAATTACGCTAACGATGAATATCACAAACCTGTTCAGACAGAAAGCTTCTCAACCAAAAACGGAAGCGCGCAGGTAAAAGTCAACATCAAAGAAAATCAGTGGGGAAGATATCTCATTCGAATTATTGATCTCGATGGCGGACATGTTACATCAACTATTACTTATTTCGATTGGGCCAACTGGATGGAACGCGACGGCAGCTCAAACAATAAAATTGTTGCGAGCATGCTTCAGTTCACAACGGATAAAACATCTTACAAAACCGGTGAGGAAGTAAGTGTAACTATTCCTTCCCCGCAAAACGGAAGAGCTTTGGTAACAATAGAAAACGGTAGCCGCGTTCTCGAAGCACATTGGCTGGAAACTGAAAAAGGAAGCACCATTTTCAAATTCAAAACCACTTCACAAATGGCGCCGAACGTATATGTTCACGTGTCCTTAATGCAACCTCATTCACGAACGAATGATTTACCGATTCGTCTCTATGGCGTTGTACCAATCAACATCGACGATCCCGAAACACATCTAAAACCAACTATCTCCATGCCTTCGGTATTAATGCCTGAGAAAAAAGTGGACATTGTTGTTGGTGAAGAAAATCAGAAAGAAATGGCATTTACCATTGCAGTTGTTGATGAAGGATTGTTAGACATCACACGATTTAAAACGCCCAATCCCTGGGGGACATTCTATGCGAAAGAAGCCATTGGTGTAAAAACCTGGGACGTTTACGACAATGTGATCGGTGCATTTGGAGCCGAACTCGAAAGAATTCTGAGTGTGGGTGGCGACGGCAGTGGAGGCGACGATGAAGACGGCGCCAAAGCCAATCGCTTTAAGCCAATGGTAAGATTCTTTGGTCCTTTCCAATTGAAAAAAGGCGAAAAGAAAACTGTTTCTTTCGAGATGCCAATGTATGTTGGCTCTGTGAGAACCATGGTCATTGCAGGAAATAAAGGTTCTTACGGAATGGCAGAACAAACCACGCCGGTAAAAGCGCCGTTGATGATCCTGGGAACATTACCACGTGTGTTAAGCGTAACGGAAGAAGTAAAATTACCTGTTACTATTTTTGGCGGCGATAAAGATGTTGGAAAAACAGATGTGAAACTCGAAGTGAACGGATTGATTCAAAACATCGGCGGTGCCGTAAAAACAGTGAACGTAGGCAAGAACGATGAAAAAATGGTTGTGTTCGATCTCAAAGTGAAAAACACACCTGGCATTGCGAAAGCAAAAATTATTGCAACCGGGGGAGGACATACTGCAGTGTACGAAATGGAACTGGATGTACGAAATCCTAATCCGTACCAGACAAGCGTGCAGGAATTTTTTGTTGACGGAGGAAAAGAATTAAAACAAACATTCGCGGCGGCAGGACTTGCAGGAACAAACAGCGGAGCCTTAGAATTATCTACAATTCCTCCTGTAAATCTCGAAGAGCGTTTACATTATCTCATTACCTATCCTCACGGTTGCATTGAGCAAACTACTTCAGGAGCTTTTGCGCAATTGTATTTAACCGATATTATGGATCTTTCTCCTGAAAGAAAAACAGAGATCGAAAAAAATATTAAAGGAGGTATTAATGAGATCTATAAATTCCAGATATCCAATGGTGGCATGAGTTACTGGAAAGGACTCGTAAATGCCGATGACTGGGGAACGAGTTATGCCGGGCACTTCATGATGCTGGCCGAGAAAAAAGGATACACTCTTCCGGCTGGATTCAAAAAGAAATGGCTGAACTTCCAGCAAAGTGCAGCTTCTAATTTTGAACTTAATAAAAATTCTGCATGGAATAACGATGTATTGCAGGCTTATCGTCTTTATGTTCTCACACTCGCCGGAAATCCGATGATGAGCGCCATGAACAGATTACGTGAGTTCAATAATCTTTCTATGCAGGCAAGATGGTTACTGGCTTCGGCATACGCGCAATCAGGTCACCAGGATGAAGCGGAAAAACTCATCGCGAAAGCAACGACTGGATTTTCACCTTACACTGTGAATTATTATACATATGGTTCTTCCGATCGCGATGAAGCCATTGTATTGGAAGCGCTTTGTCTCATGGGCAAAAAAACACAGGCGTTTTCTCAATTGAAAAAAGTGTCGGCTTATCTTTCTTCTAATAAATGGCTAAGTACGCAAACCACTGCTTACGGATTGGTTGCTGTTGCTTCTTTTGTGAAAAAATACGGAGATGCCTCTGCTATGCAGGTAGACATTGAATTGAATGGAAAAGCGGTGAAAGTAAAAGGAAATTCTACCATTGTACAAATTCCGGTTGATTTCAAATCATCAAATACCGGAAACTTTAACATTGAAAATAACGGAAAAGGAATTCTTTACGTGAGATTAATTACTCGAGGAAAACCTGCCATTGGCTCTGAAGTGGAAGGCAATGAGAATATTTCGATGGACGTTTCTTACAAGGATATGACTGGTTCACCAATCGAAGTAAATGAACTCACACAAGGAAAAGATTTCATTATGCAGGTCACAGTTAAAAATCTTGGTCTCGTTGGCGAATTGCAAAACATAGCGCTCACAACTTACATCCCTTCAGGCTGGGAAATTCATAACAGCAGAATGGATGAAGGTCCGCAGGAAAATATCAATTACACTTACCAGGATATTAAAGACGATAAGGTTCTCACCTACTTTGATCTGAGAACAACAGAATCGAAAACATTTAATATTCAGTTGAACGCTGCTTACGAAGGAAAATATTATTTACCTGCTGTGAACACCGAAGCCATGTACGACAATACTGTTTTCGCGAGAAACAAGGGACAATGGATCCGTGTGTTGAAAAAAGCGGCTAACAGCGGCGTAGCTACAAAATAATTAAATTATTGCGCATTAAATAAGAACCATGAGAAAGTTAAATTACATTCTGATCGTGGTTCTTATTTTTTCTGTTTTCAGCTGCGCCATTCACCGCAAATTTCCTTTCATTTGTTTTAAGAAAGAATGTGTGTTAGGACAAATGGGATTCTACGCCGCACGCGACGGATTCAGAAGAGCAAAGATCAACACCAAAGTGCGCAAACACAAACGCATGATCAAAAAGAATATTAAAGCAGGACGAAAAGGGAAAAAACCACCTTATGATACGAACCTGGAAAAGAAACAAAGTGATTCTCTTGCTTATACCGGAGGATTTGCCGGAGTGTGTAAAAGTGTGAATATTATTTTTGAAGAACTACCAAAAGCAATTCAATCAGAAACACAACCCGTATGGCACAAAGATACTGTTGTGGCTCATTACACTTTTGAGGATCGGGATCTTTCTGAAAAAGACAAGAAGATAATAAAGGAATTAGTTGAGAAAAGGGGCCCTGGATATTTTGGAGAGATCCGCATCATTAACTGTCACAGAAAAAGCGTGCTCAGCGATTTTGAGATCCTGATGCTCACTGAAAGGGAAAAACGGGTCATTAAATATCTCAAAAAACTGGGCATCTCCGAAAACCGTGTCGTTACCGAAGATTAAAACATCTTGAACTTTAAGGAAAAAATAATTTCATTCGTCAAACGTCACAAAATAAAGTTAAGTGTGGTGCTCATTCTCGCAATACTCTACTGGCTTTGGTTGCCCAACCAGTTATTTAATACGACTTGCAGTACCGTTCTCGTAGACGCTAATAATAAATTACTCGCCGCGCAAATTGCCCCCGACGGACAGTGGCGATTTCCTCAAAGCGATAGCGTTCCCGTAAAGTTCGGGCATTGTATTACCATCTTTGAAGATGAATATTTTTATTATCACCCTGGTGTAAACCCTGTTTCTATTTTTAAATCCATAGGAAGAAATTTCAGCGCTGGAAAAGTTAAAACCGGCGGAAGTACCATTACCATGCAAATGGCGAGAATGATGCGTGGAAACCAATCCAGGAATTACTGGCAAAAAATAATAGAGATCCTTCTCGCAGTGAGAATTGAATTATCCTACAAAAAATCTTCCATTCTGAATATTTATGCGAGCAACGCGCCGTTCGGAAGTAACGTGGTTGGACTACAAGCCGCGTCCTGGAGGTATTTTGGAAGAGGCCCCGAAAGGTTGAGCTGGGCCGAAAGTGCTTTGCTGGCCGTGCTTCCAAACTCTCCTTCTTTAATTTATCCAGGAAAAAATCATAATAAGCTCATTGCAAAACGTAATCGTCTCCTTAAAAAACTTCACGAGAAAAATATCATCGATGAATCCACTTATAAATTAGCACTGCAGGAACAATTGCCCGATAAGCCTTACCCCATTCCACAGATAGCACCGCATCTTCTCGCCAGAACTATTTCCGAAAACGGAAAAGGAAAACTATACCGCAGTACCATTAACTCCAATCACCAGATCATTGCCGATCAGTTGCTCAATAAACATGTTGGTTCCATTTCTTCCAACCAGATCTACAATGCATGCGCCATTATTGCTGAAACAGAAACCGGAAATATTCTGGCCTACGTTGGAAACAGTTATTCGAAAACGAACGAACATGAGAATTACGTTGACATTATCCAGGCCCCACGAAGTACAGGAAGTATTCTTAAACCTTTTCTTTACGCGTTTATGATGAACGACGGAAAAATATTACCGGGCAGTTTAATCGAAGACATACCTATTCAAATCGGCGCTTACGGACCAAAAAACTTTGATCTTAACTACGACGGGCTCGTCCCGGCTAACAAAGCCATTGCAAGATCATTGAACGT
>JAJONO010000128.1 GCA_021323535.1 Bacteroidota bacterium | reverse complement strand
ACCTGCTCATCCAACAACTCCGCGCAGATGAATGTGGTTCCTGTAACTTCTATTTCAATTAACCCTCCTGTTTCAGTTTGTTATCCTTCTAACGTGGCTTTGCAGGCCAGCGCGCCGGGAGCTATGGGATATCAGTGGATGGGCCCAAGCGGATACACCGCCAATGTAGCCAATCCAACCATGTATGTTCCAACAGCAACTGCAACAGGAATTTATACGGTAACATCGTTATTCAACAATGGAATTCTTACCTGCGCAAATACGAATACTACATCTGTTACAGTGAACCCTGTTATGACATTTACACTCCCTTCATTTACGAGAGTGTGTTACAATACCGGGTTAAACATTGCTGGTCCTGCAGGCGCAACCAGTTATACATGGACAAGCTCAAACGGATTTACATCTAATTCGCAAAATCTTTCCATTCCTGGTATTCAACCAAACCAAACCGGAACCTATACACTTAGCTTAAATCTCGGCCCGTGTATTACCAAAGCGGCAACGCAGGTGGATGTATTAACCGCTATGCAATTAACGCTTGCTCCGAACAGCAGGCAGATCTGCGATGGCGATAGTGTACATATGGTATTAGGATCAACCGGAGGAAGCCAGAACTACGCTTACCAATGGAACCCAGCGGTGTTCATAGGATCTCCGACAGGAAGTATTGCAACTGGTGTGCCTCATGGAACAACTATTTACCAGGTAACAGGATATGACATTGCCTGTCCTCAGTTTAGCATAACACATTCGTTCACTGTACAGGTAAATCAGCCTCCTAAACCTGAGCTTGTACTTGATAAAGCGAGCGGTTGTCAGCCATTGTGTTTATTCTTTGATGCAAAAACAAAGCAAAACGCGGCTATTACTACCTACGACTTTGGAGGAATTTATAAAATGCAGGGAGACAGTTTCAGATATTGTCTTAATGAACCAGGAGTTTACAACTTAAAAATTTCTACCAAAGGTAAAAACGGGTGTTACGGCGAATTCAAATATGAATATCCTATTACCGTTTTCCCTAAACCGGGAAGCGACTTTGTATGGGATCCTGAAACACCAAGTACCACTAACAACCAGGTAACATTCTATCCAAGCCATAAATACGGGCCGGTAGTTTCTCACGCGTGGATGTTCCAGGGAGCTGCAGGAAATTCAACTTACGACACTTCAAGTGTAAATAATCCTTTCCGTCTTTATGAAAACGTTGGAAAATATCCTGTAATGCTTGTTTCTACAACTGATAAGGGTTGTATCGACACAGTATTTAAAATTCTTGATATCCGTGATGAAATGGCGGTTTATATCCCTAACACCTTTACTCCAAACGGAGATGGCCTTAACGATATTTTCAATGTTAAAGGTATTGGGCTGATAGCTGAAGGCTTTATTATGGAAATCTTCGACCGCTGGGGAACAATGATCTATTCAACTAAAGATATCCTCAAAGGATGGGATGGCACGGGACCAAAAGGCGTAGCTGTGAAAAACGACGTTTATGTCTATAAAATCAAGATTATCGGCGCTAATGGCGAGGGCAGAAAAGAATACATAGGTCATGTTAACGTGTTAAAATAGAAATTCTTTTAAAACTTTTAATAAATCCCCCTCTGTAGAAAGCCGGGGGATTTTTAATTTTATGCTATGAAGCAGTACCACGATCTTATGACGCACGTGCTCGAAAAAGGAGCCACCAAAACAGACAGAACAGGAACAGGAACGATTAGTGTATTTGGTTACCAGATGCGTTTTGATCTTGAAGAAGGATTTCCATTACTTACCACAAAAAAAGTACATACAAAAAGTATCATTCATGAATTGTTATGGTTCCTGAAAGGCGACACCAATATTAAATACTTAAAAGATAATGGTGTGAGTATCTGGGATGAATGGGCAGACGCAAACGGAAACCTTGGTCCGGTTTACGGTTATCAATGGAGAAACTGGCCAACACCATCGGGCGGGCACATTGATCAGATAACACAGGTGATTGAAATGATCAAAAAAAATCCGGATTCCAGGAGATTAATCGTGAGCGCCTGGAACGTTGCCGATATCAACAATATGAAGTTGCCTCCTTGCCATGCATTCTTTCAATTTTATGTTGCCGATGGAAAATTAAGTTGCCAGCTTTACCAACGCAGCGCCGATATTTTCTTAGGTGTTCCATTTAATATTGCATCGTATGCGTTATTAACCATGATGGTGGCGCAGGTGTGTAATTTGAAGGTTGGAGAATTTATTCACACGCTTGGCGACGCGCATTTATATTCTAATCACATTGAGCAAACGAAGCTGCAATTGTCGAGAGATTTTCGTCCGCTTCCAAGAATGAAGATCAACCCCAACGTAAAAAATATTTTCGATTTTAAATTCGAAGATTTTGAACTGACGGATTATAATCCTCATCCGCATATTAAAGCTGCGGTGGCGGTTTAATTTCATAAAAACAACTATGTGACAAGTTAAACCACACAGGTACATAGCTTATATTTTTCAGCTTTCTTAAAACAAGAGTTATGCATAGAGAATAACCTTCGGTGATTTCATAGTGTATTATATTTCCGGAAAATTAAACTTAACTTCGTCTTATGATCGCAAACATCTTTCATCGCGGAAAAAATTATAACATCGATTTTTTTAAACCTATTGATATTTCTATTCCTCTGAGTTCAGATAAGGATTGCGTGAGCGCCTGGTACGTTCCACCAATGAAACTGGAACCTGTTGTGAATGGCGACTGGGTAGGCGATGTAAACAAAGGAGGAAGCGTTAACTTCAGAAACATCACATTTAATCCACATGGAAATGGCACACACACCGAATGTGTTGGCCATATCAGCAAAGAGTTTTACACGATCAATAAAAATCTGCAGCGCTTTATGTTCGTAGCTGAGCTGATTACTGTTTTACCCGATCAATTGGAGAACGGAGATTATGTGATCACTAAAAAAAATCTTCAGAATCATTTACAGGATAGCGATAAACCTGAAGCGGTTATTATCAGAACGCTCAGCAATGGTCCAAATAAATTGCATCACCAATACAGCAATACAAACCCTCCTTATATTTTAAAAGAAGGAATTGAATACCTCAATGAACTTGGTGTTGAACATCTTCTTATTGACATGCCAAGCATTGATCGTGAAATAGACGGTGGTAAACTCGAAGCGCATCACGCTTTCTGGAATTACCCTTCAAATCCTCACATGCAAAAAACAATTACGGAAATGATCTATGTTCCGAATGAAATTTTTGACGGGACGTTTATTCTCAATTTACAGATAGCGCCGTTTGAGAACGATGCGAGCCCGAGTAAGCCGGTGTTATACAAAGTCCATTAGAAATCCTCTATGCCAAACCGCAAAGACGCAATGAATGCACAATGAGCGCTATTGGAGTTGCGAGCTTTGCGAAACCTTTGCGTCTTTGCGGTTAAATTATTTTGTTTTGAGCGGTGTAAGAAGCGAGTACACCAGTGCATCGTAGAATTTCTCATTGTGGCAGATGTATTCCTTGATATAACCTTCACGCAAAAAACCATGTTTTTCGCAAAGATTCGCCGATGGTTGATTTCTTGGATCGATGATGGCTTCAATGGTATTTAATTTCATTGAATAAAATCCGTAATTAAGAACTTCAGCGAGCACTTCGCTCATGATGCCTTTACGGTGATGATCGCCATGAAGAACATAACCAACTTCAGCGCGGTGATTTTCTTTGTTCATTCGCACATAACCAATAATACCAATGAGTTTTTTTGAATCCTTCGGATAAATTCCCCAATTAATACTTTCGTTATTGTCGATACCGGTACTTATTTTGTCAACCACCATCATGGCATCGTCAATGGTTTTGGCAATGGGACGATGAATAAATTTCATAACTTCTTCATCGGAGCGAATGGCAAAGACTTCGTTAACATCGGTTTTTTCTATACGTTTCAGGAGGAAGCGCTGAGTAGAAAGAGCAGGATAGGGGGTAAAATTAAATTGTAACATAGTTATTCTTGTTTGTATTTGTCGGCAAGTTTTTTTGGAGCAATGCTGCAGTAAGCAACTGTGAGCATATCGGTAAGCATGTCTTTTCTCACCTTTTTTAATTCAACATAAGTGGCGCCTTTTAGCCCCCATTTATTTGGAACGGGATAAATAACGGATTTGTCAAAGGCTGTAAATACAGATTGATCAACCGGCGATAACATTACGCACACCAATTGTTTTTTAATGTCCATGGTAGCGAAGATCTTTTTGTTTACTCTGAAAGAGGTGCGCTCAAAGTGTGGAAGCTCAACGGCTTCTTCAAATGAGAGAGCAATTTTTTTTGCTGTGGCTACGGTGACCATACTTAAATTATTTTTTATAATTGATCGGTTAATTTTAGCTCGTCCATTTTTATAGATTAATCTTCATTCTCTTAACGTTTTCTTCTGCGTTTTTGCCGTCGCTTCAGGTTGCCACTAACGTTTTGCAGCTACTGGCCGTTGGACTTTTGAAGCATCAACTTTCTTTACCCACAAAAGATTATTTAAAGATACTTAAGGTTTTTAGGCGCCGCAAATTAAATTTCCCGAAGGGACCTTGTTAATAGCGCGCGAGCGATGACCGACTTCCGCCAATGGCACCAGACGGCCGGTTACCAGAAGGTGGCGGTACACAGGATACGTCATGTTACATGTCCGCAATAATTACAAGGCTTGATAGTTCATTTTTGTCAAAAGGAGACATTTCGTTCAAATACCATTTACTCATAAACGTCTTTTCGTATTGCATTTCATCAAATCCTTTAAACCAATTGAAATAACCAATCTCATACAAGTGCGTAATTGATTTTATAATTTTATCATGTTCGATCGCCGTTAATACTATAAGTCCTGGCATTGAAAAAAAAGCATCGTCTACTGTTTCATATCTTATGGCATTTTCTTCATAGAAATATATTTCATAGTAAGTCTGGTCAATTTGAATAAGGATATCATCTCTGTATCCTTTTCCAGAATAATGATGTTGTATATTTACGTCGTTGCCTTGAAGGAAATGAATTGTAACTGCCATTTATAGTCCTGATTGTTTTGTCATGCCAAATGCTTTTTTT
>JAJONO010000083.1 GCA_021323535.1 Bacteroidota bacterium | reverse complement strand
CATTTAAGCAAAGGATTATATTTTGTGAAGCAAGCCGGCGCAAAAGCGACTCCTGTAAAGATGATCGTCGAGTAATAATTAGTTTTTAGAAAGTAAAAAGATTCCTCTGTAGTTAATCCCAGGAGGATTATTTTGTTTCGCAGACCACGGAATAGTATTTTTGTCGTCCATTAACAGGCCTCGTAGTTCAATGCCCGCCCGGCTGAACACCGTTCGGACGGGGATAGAACGAAAGTTTCATTAACCCATAAATTTTGATTCATTTCGACAACTATTTTTGCGTTTATGTTTTACGTTTACGTATTAAAAAGTTTAAAGGATGGTTCTTTATACAAAGGCCACACAAACGATCTCAACAAACGACTTAACCAACACAATTCCGGAATAACAAAATCACTTCGGCACAAAGCTCCATTTATCATTTTGTATTTCGAAGAATTTCAAACAAGGGCAGAGGCAATTGCAAGAGAAAAATACTTCAAATCCGCGGGGGGAAGGAGGTTCCTGAAAACGAAAATTCTTACTATGGCTTCTATAAATGAATAGTTTTGAGTATTTTTGTCGTCCATTAACAGGCCTCGTAGTTCAATGGATAGAACGAAAGTTTCCTAAACTTTAAATACAGGTTCGATTCCTGTCGAGGCTACGCCGATAGAAACCCCTGTTTATCAGGGGTTTTTGTTTTTATAAAAACAACGATGTCGAACCTAACTTGAATGCTTCATGTTTTTATAAATTCCAAAAACAAAGCCAATTGCTTAGTATAATAAGAATTCGTGTGTCCAATAATTTATTAATGAATCTCCGTAAATTATTACATCTGTTCCTTGAAAAATTGAAATAACCGGACTTAGAGATTTATCTTTAAATACTACCAATGCCCTATGCCCATACAGAGGAATGAATCCGATTACATTATTTGTTTCATATCCTTTGTGTGATAATGTTTTATTTACATATTCAATGTGTTCATTAATCTCATCGATAAGCCATTTAACATTGGGTAGATCATCAGGATATATATAACAATGGCGTTCGAAATCATCTGGTTCTTCACCGTCAGGATCAATGGATCTATGATCTAAATCAAAACCATTAATAACCGATAACATATTTTTATAATCATTTGGAAATTCAAATCCGAATAGTTTTTCAAGATTATCTATTTCTATACCAGATAAGCCTTTATTCCATTTAGTTCCTGGTTGAATCTGATAGCCCCAAGTGTCTTCAAATTCTCTATTTCTAAATTTTTCCTCCGATAAGAACTTAAACTCCATCCAATCCATTTAAAATATTACTATGTTTTGTGGACCAAAATAACAAATTATTCACTTTTAGCATTTATTATTTTATTTTTCAACTTGTTAATTCGTTTGATCGACTCTCTAATGGGGTTCGATTTTCTGTCAGTAGGGGCTACACCGCTAGAAACCCCGGTTTATCAGGGGTTTTTGTTTTTGAAAAAAGTCCAATGTCGAACCCCAGGAGATATTCCAATTTTTCTGATGATACATATTGCACATTGTGTACATTCTTCAGTTGCATTTCAAAAATTTGTATTTTTAGAACTAATACAAGCTAAGTTTGATACTTATTTATGACTAAAGAACAAATCGTCGATGAAATAGTAAAATATTGCATCGATTCATCCCAAGAGTTTTTTCCTCAAGTCGATGGCGAACTTTTACCTCATGGAGTAATAATGAAGAATGATCAGAGTTTACTTCCATGCTTTCAGTATTACGAAGAAGATTTACCAACTATTAGTGATTTTTTAAAAGATTCAAAGAAGAGTTTAACAGCCAGGTTGAACGAACCCGACTGCATGATGGCGGCTATTTGCTATTTAGATTACAAAAAGTTCGGTGAATATGAATACGACCTTTTGACGATAGAAATTATATTTAAAGATGATTCAGACATGGAAATGATTTATATCATTTTAGACATAGATCATGAGAAACACGTCTTTGATGTAATTGAAAGAGTGGATGCAAATAAACTATAAAATTTGGAGATTCACTACGCCAAAGCTGGAGCCTTAATAAAGTTTCTAATTTCCCTTAAATAGACCCCAGTAACATTGTATTTTTTCATTTTGTCTACGAGGCGTTTACTTACAAAAAAGTCATAATTATATGCGTTTAACTTGAAGAGATCAAGATTAAACGGAAATGTATGTTTTAAAAATATTTGTTTAGGCCAAACACTTTCTTCTGCGTAAGGAAGTGTTTTCTGAAACAATTCTAATTCAGTAAAAGAATTTGGCGTAAACCCTAAATCACGAATCGGCTCACCGATTATATCACCAATGTAAAATGTTGATTTTTTATAGTCTATAAAGTCTCTAAGATTTGAAGCAGAATGAAAATACCAATATCCTTTAATCTCTTTTTCACCTTCAAATAGTTTAATCTTATAAAACCTATAATCTTTGAGGTTACTTTCTTCAAAAATTGTTTTTAATTTATCGCTCATTACAAAACCATTTCCATGAAGAGAACTGCTCATGAGATCTGTAAAATTTGCCCCATCATTAAGTTCAAGATAATCAAAAACTAATTTTTTTGGGGGATATTCTCCTTCAAATACCTTGTTTGCTGAAAGTACTGGATTTGGGTTTATTTTTTTAGGATTATTAAATACCACCTGTGGATATGCCTCTCCCGTTTCTTCGGTATCAACATCATTTCTAAATAAGTAATAGTCCATAATAAACTCTAATTTACTTGTTTAAATTAAACTATCTAAATATCAATTTGTTCTTCAATGCACTAAGTCGCTTGATTGACTCTCTAACGGGGTTCGATTTTCTGTCAGTAGAGGCTACTGCTAATCATCCTGAAAACAAGATCGATGTGAATTTCTTAGCTTCCGGAATTTACTTGCTAAAAGTAGAATCTGAAGTCGGGTTAAGAATTTTAAATTTCTAAAGGAGTAACTACGATAAATTACTTTTTTGAGTTCTACCTCCTTATCAAAATTCGGTCTGGTTCAGTTATAATTAATGAATACCCCCCGCCCTGTGAAGCGCAGAAATGGTTTCATCAAGTTTTTGATTTGTATTAAGGTCGGCTGGCCAGCCGGATTTCAAATAATGGGGATTAATGCGTGAAAGCGTTTCGTTAATAACAATCCCCGGATGGACAAGTAAACTTTGACGCATTACATCTAGTGGTAATGTGTCCTGATGATACTGACAAACACCGCACAATTCTTTTCTCCTGCTAAACACTTCTTCGAGTTTCAATTCGTATTCCATCAGCTTGGAAAAATCCTTCTCAGGTCCGAACTCCCAAGTCATGTCTCCGGAGGCCCATAATCCTTTATAGCCATCCTTTAAAGACTGATTTAAGGCGTCTTCAAGTTGGCCCAACATAACCTCGATATTAAAGCCCCCGCTTGAGGTTACGGGTTCGGAAGATAAAACAAGTCGCCCTTTTTCTGTTTCTGATGTAACGTCAATACCCATGGCGGCGAGAGTGGAACCCATTCCAGCGACCATAGGAGCACTGTTAAGATACAAACACCGATAACCCTCATCCAGCTTACTCTGAATGATGGAGGCTAAGATGGGAAGTTTTTGAGACGGTGAGCCTTGATAGATCAAGCATTGGTGGCGGTGTTCAGATTCCATTAAGTTGTAGAAATTCTATTTTATTGAATTACCTCCCTAGCCATTATTTGTAGCCGCTATGGGTCGCCTTGGTCGCTTAATTAGTCTTCCTAAAAATTCGATAGGCTCCACGTAATGAGGATTTTTTTGAATTCGTCCGTTCATGATCACATGCGTATGGGTTGCAAGAACATCTGCAATTGCGCTTCCGCTGAATTTATTGATGTCGTAACTGCAGAGTATGCAACAGCTGTGTTTTGGAGTCAACTCGTTTAACCGCGCTTCGTATTCTATCAATTCATCTGTTCCCGGAAGATTTTTTAAAGCCCATTCCATATCGCCGCAGCCACGAAAAGTGTCATAGGGACCTTTTTGAGAATCCGCCAGTGCGTTCGCTACGATGTTAAACATTCGTTCTGCCGCAAACGAGCCGCCCTGAAGATAAGTGTCTTCGGTTGCCACAATTTTCAATTGCTTGTTCGCTATCGATTCTTGTACAGAAATGCCTGCTTTCGATAATTTCGAACAATGATCGCCGTGCGCATCGCGAGATAATATTGTTAAAACTTCCTCTTTATTGTCAATGCCTTCCTTTAGCCAGGGCAACAATATTTCATATTGCTCTTCCTTTGAATCGAAAAAGGCGCAAATGTGCAGAGGTCCTGTTAAAGTTTCACCACACAGTGTAATCGACTGTTGTTTTTTCATATTCATCTTTTCTAGCTTGTGCTTTACTCTATTTCATTTTCACGTAATTCTCTGGTAAGTTTTGTGAACCCGATTACTTCTCCCTCTGTGTTATGCAGGGCGGTAATCAAAATGCTGCCCCAAAAGGTGCTGCCGTTTTTTCTTACACGCTGGCCTACGTGACGGGCTCTTCCCTCCTTTGAGGCCAGCGCCAGCAATTCTTCGGGTAATTTAGCTTCCCGGTCTTTAGGCAGGTAAAAGATCCTGAAGTTCTGGCCTATGATTTCATCTTCTTTATACCCTTTAATTTTTTCGACACCCTTATTCCATGACAATATGGTTCCATCTTTATCCAACAGAATAATCGCATAGTCCTGAATTTCCTGGATCATTTGCTTATGTAATTCTTCGAGTTCTGCTTTTTTAGTAAGTTCCATGGTATGGTTTAAGTAACTGGGAGAGTATAGTAATTTATGAGCCTATACTGCGGCAAATATACAAACTACAAGCCTGAATAGTTCATTATTAATGGGGCATTAATGTGGAAATGCTTGCACAATCGGCTGATTCTATTAACATAAAAACCTGAATCTTCAAAATTTCGCTGATGGAATGTATTATGCGGAAGTTCTGATTGGTGGGAGATGTAACGTAACGAAAATCGCTCTGGAGTAATTAAATCAACGCTCAATAATTACCTCACATATTTCGTTTGGTTTAGAAAAAGACAAAACTCCAGGGAGAATCCGGATCCAGTTCAGGAAAAGGAAATCTGTTGAACAAAATCAGAACATTATTGTTTTAAGCAGCGTACAGCATAGCCTTCCATTACATTTGTTTCGCTAAGACTTATGCCGGGACTGATGTTTGCTTCAAACGGAATATAGAGCCCGCAATACACAGCGGTTTTAGGTTCAGCGCCTTTTGTAGAGCTCCACCAGTTCGCAGAGAAATAATTTGCAAAAACACCATCGTCTGATCTGAACGAGGTTGGTAGTGCACGGAAACTTTGTTTACCGGGTTCAGAAAAATATTCCCCTGGAATAATTAATAGTTGTTTAGCTGCTTTTTGTCCTCCGCCCAAAAAATCGATCAGCTCCTGCCATTCTCCTGTTGTAGGAATATGCCAGCCTTTTGGCGCCAGGCCCCGCGGGTCGTTCACCGCATACCAATTATAGAGTTTTCCGTAGTGTTTTCCGTTCTCGGGAGCATTGTCGTAGTAACACCATGCTGGCTTCTTACTCTTTCCGGCAGCCTCCCATTCTTCCTTTGTCTTTGCCTGGGTTATAGCATCGCCGTTTCGAAAACGCGTAACATCCAGGTTTCGTGTGGCCCATATTTGTTTTCCAATAGTTATTTCATTGGGAAGTGTAGCGGAAAGTGTTTTCACACAGCGCACCGGATAGCCTGAGCCCGCCCAGCCAAATCCGGGACTGATCTCGCCTCTCTTATGTACCATATAAAAAATGATACCGCCATTACCATCTGCTGTTGAAGTCCACCACAAAGCGGATTGCTGCTGACTGAAAACTCCGTCTCTGTCTCTTACGCCAACCGGCAAAGCCGCAAAGTTTGTTTTGTTAGTGGTTGATACAGGAGGCTCCCATTCTGTACTGCTTTTCAATCTGCTGGCCGCCTTTCCTTCTCCTTCACCTCCCAGGTATCCGATAAGTTCTTTCCATTCCTTCTGAGAAGCAATGTGCCATCCCTCGGGAGCAAGTCCCCGTTGATCATTTACGGCATGCCAGTTATAAAGTTTCCCATACTTTTCTCCGTTTTTAGGATCGTTATTATAATAACACCAGGCGGGTTTACCTTTTTCGCCGGCTTCTTTCCAGGCTTTATCGCTGCTCGCTTGCGGAATAGTATCTCCGTTGCGGAAGGTGACTACGTTGAGATTTTTTGAAGACCAGATCAGTGTTCTGATTACGGCTGTATCCTGCGCTTTTACATTGACACAAAGTGTAACTATAAGTGAAACTAAAAATGATTTTGTCCGCATATATCTTTTATATTTTTAATGTATCGAAGATTCAAAATGTTATTCTCATTTTTGAATGCACCCAATGTTTTAATTGATTGAGCCGTCAAAAATAAATGAAACTGAGCTTAAATTTCATCGGCCGATCTAAAGATCATGTAACCGGTTGCCAGAATGCTGTGAAGGTTGGATTTGATTTTGTAAACGGCAGAATATCATCAATAAATAAACGGCTCCGCAGGGTTTGATTTTTATAGACAAAAACTGGTTATATTTATTATACGTGAAGCAGGTTATGGATTTAAAAAAGAAAATAAAAAGCCTTGGAGGCATGGACAAGCTTAAAAGAAAAGTTGATAAAAAATCGAGGGGCTGATTGTTAGTGAGTAGGGCGTTTTATGAAATAGAGTATGACGAGTAACCCTTTTACTTGAAATCTTTAAGAAGAGTTATCTTATAGTTTATGGTGATTTCTTATATAATTTCTGAAGAAAAGACAATACAATTATTAAGCCTAAATAAAAATAATTCTATAATTAGTTTTATATTCATACTATGTCAAATGACAGCTTTAATTTTGAATTGGAAAACACCATGGAGAGCTATGAGAAGGTGTATCCTCTTGCATACAAAAGCATCTTTTCAAGCGATAAATTTCTTAAGTATATGATGGGTATTTGCCTGTTTTTAATTACTGTCAGTATTTTTTTCAGCCTTAAAAAAAAGTATTTGAAAAAAGAGTTTCCCATTGCAGCTACAACCATGGTTGTTTTTGGAATGCTTACACTAGTAAGGACCTATCAAAGCTGGGACGGAAAAAGAGATTGGAAAAATTACCTGAAAAACCTTACAGGTAAGGGTAAAGCCATGATAAAACTGGATGAGGCAGGCATGGAAATAAAGTATGAACAGCAAATGAGCTATTATAAATGGAGCCAGATACCTTCTCTGGTAACCAATCCCGAATACCTTGACATGAGGGATATTTATGGCAATTCAATTTTTGTTATTCCGCGAGAAAATTTTGAGAATGACAGGTGGGTTAAACTACAGGAAACCATAATTGCATTCATTAACAAAGATCATTCAGTTTGAGTAGCATTTTTTCTTCCCGTAATTTAAGATTTATGAAGCCTTTCGCTTCGCAGCAAGTCAGGGTGTGGAACAGACTAACCAACAAATCTATTTCTTAATCCCGATCTTTTCGAAGAAATCAATTTTGTATTGTTCGCCTAAAGGAATTTTATATTTGCCTATAAAGACCTGCTGGGCGCCGACAGAAGCAATTTCTTTTGATGATACGATGAACGAGCGGTGAACCCTTATAAAATTAGAACTTATTGCTTTTAATTCGTCTTCAAATTTAGATAGGGGAATAAGCGGCAAATAGGTTTTGTCGTTCTTTAAAACAATTTTTGTATAGTTCTTTTTTGCTTCGCAATAGAGAATGTCGTTCACACTAACGGGATAATTCTTTCCTTCCGATTTTATAAAAATCTGTTGCTCTTCCGTCTTTATTTCAGGCGTTAAACCTGTCTTACTTTTTTCTATCAGATCAATGGCTTTGAACGCGGCCTTCGCAAAACGTTCGAAGGAAAAAGGTTTTAAAAGATAATCGACGGCGTTGATCTCATAACTTTCAATGGCATATTCGGTATAGGCGGTTGTGAAAATGATCTTAGGCGGGGTATTTAATATTTTTGCCATACTCATACCGCTTAAATTTGGCATGTTAATGTCTAAAAAAACGATCTCGATGCCCGGGTCTTTGTTTAATATTTCAAGGGCTTCGATCGCGTTTTTGGCTTGTACCGTGCATTCCAGATTAGGAAGTTTCTCGATATACGCCTGCACAATTTTTCTCGCGATAGGTTCGTCGTCAACTATTAAACAATTATATATTTTATTGTTCACGGTATCTGTTATTTAATTGGAGACGTAAATTAACTGTATGATACTTTTCCTCTTTTATAATTTCAAGGTTATGAAGGCTACCAGGATATAATAATTCAAGTCTCTTTTTTACATTCATTAATCCAAGTCCGCCGCCATGGTTATTTCCATCATTAAAAAAATTATTTCTCACCTTTAAGATCAATATTTTTTCTTTGGTCAGCGACAATTGAATTTTGATCTCGATGGGCTCACTTAACACCTGGCGGGCGTGCTTAAACGCGTTTTCAATAAACACCATCAGGATGAGAGGCGCAATTCCCGCGTCTTCGTTTTCACTAACAGTAGAGTCGAACTCAAGATCGAGCGTACTTTCGAGCCTGATCTTTTCGAGCTCGATGTAATTTTTTACGTAATCTATTTCTTTAGAAACAGGCACCAGGTCGTGTTTGGTTTCATACAAGGAGTAACGTAACAGATCAGATAATTTTATCATGAGATTTGGCAGCTTATTGGATTTATCAACTGCCAGACCATAAAAATTATTCATGGTGTTAAATAAAAAATGCGGCGATATCTGCGCTTTTAAATTATCAAGCTCCACTTTCATTTTTAGCTGCTTTTGTTCATTTTCATAATACTGATTTATGAAACTATCTTTAAAATACTTTGTAAAACTAATTACAAGAAATGTAAGTAATGTGAACGATAAGTTACTCAGATATGATTGTGCAAAATATGCATCTTTCATATTACTCATACCGGGCACTAAATATTGCTGGAGCTTTAAAACACACAACAGATTTATCAGTGATAAAACAGTGCCTGAAATAAAATAGAGAGCGTACTTTTTTTTATAAATCAATAATTTATAAAGGAATATTATAATATAAGTGTACACAACAAAGAACACCAGGTCCCTGATGAGCATAAAATTCAGATATTCGCGGTAATCAACAAGGGTGGAGTAATACGACCAGGCGCGATAGGCAATGTAGCCTAACCAGAAACCAAGATGCCAGATCCATCTGTTCTTAATAAGAAGGCCGGTTAAATAATTGGATCTGTTTTCGGCGTCATTCATGGCGTAATTTACAAATATCAGCCAAAAAACGCAGATCTCCTTATTTGCGGGACAAAACCGGTATTTTAAGGACAGAACGCAGTGAAGAAAATAAAATTATCCGGGCTCGGGAAATAATCCTGTTTAGTCCGTTATTTTTCGAGTACGTCCCGATATTTTTAATTCAGGCACATAATTTTTTTTCATAGCTGTTTATGCAATTATTTTGTTCTGAACAATTAAAATCATTAGCATGAAAAAATCTATATTTATTTTAGCGACCCTTTTGCTAGGCGCTCTCCAATCAAAAGCAATTACGTTTAAGGGCCATTTATTATTTACGTCAAAATTAGATGGCGCGCAGGTAGTGCCGGCAGTTTCATCAGGCGCAAACGGCGTTGCCAGTGTTTTTCTTAAACAAACAAGAGACTCTTTAACCATCAATTTAACCGTGATCGGATTATCGGGCCCTGGTGTTAACGTAAGCTTATACCAGGGTAACGAAGGAACTAACGGTTCGCTGCTTATGGATCTTACGCCGTTTTTGAACGGAAATAAATTAAGCGCCGACCTGGCCGGAGCGAATGTAACTTCTATCCTGCCGAAATTAATGAGCGATAATTTATACCTGCTTGTTACAACAGCGGCTAATCCAACCGGCGAGATCAGGGGCCAGGTAAAATTAGAATCGGACTGGAACTTTGTTGCCGACCTCAATAGCATGGAAACTGTACCTATGATGATGAGCAGCGCTTACGGACTTGGTTCATTCGCACTATCGCAGGATAAGCAGAAATTAAATTTTAAGATTGTTTGCCAGAAATTAAACGGACCTATTACAAACGCGGAATTACATTTTGGTGATTATGGCGTAACGGGTAACCTCGTTGCAGATATCAGCAGCTTTATTACTGGCGTTAACAACACTGTAATTACAGGCAGTATTTCTACAAACGCGCAATTGCTCGACAGTTTATTCAACGGAAGAGTTTATTTAAACGTAGCAACCGCCGCGGGCCCAACCGGTGTTGTCCGTTCTCAATTAATTCATAAAAAGGGTTTGTCATTTGACGCCAATCCAACCAGCAATCAAATGGTCCCAACTTTTACAAGTGTGTCGCAGGGCGTATGTGTATTAAGATTAAGCACAAATTTAGACACACTTTATTTTGACGGCGTTGCCGATAGTTTATCGTCCAACCTGAATTACGCACACATGCATATTGGCAATTTCGGCGCCGCATACGGACCCGTTCAGTTGGATTTCACTCCGTTTATTGCCGGCCGCAGGGTAAAGGGAATGATCGCAAACATATCAGCAGGATCAACGACCTACAGATTGCTCACAAGTAACCTGTCTTTTGTTTTTCATACTGTTGCAAAACCAAATGGCGAAATAAGAGGCCAGATCATTCGTTATGCACGCGAAGGTTATTCTATTAATATGACAGGCGGGCAGGTTGTACCTGTGGTTACTTCACCGGCATACGGATCAGGCATTGTTTCAACAAGCAGGTTCGATGACAACGCGCATTATCTGTGGAACGCCGGAAGTCTTGCTGCAACAGCTACCGGAGCGCATTTTCATAAAAATAAAAAAGGATTGAACGGCACACAGATCTACGACATGACACCTGTTATGCTTGCATCAGGAACTGAGGTTTCGGCTGAAGGATACTGGACCAGCGCAGACGCAAATCCTTTCTTACCAGCTAACTCTTTACAGTTCAGTAAAGACAGTATTTACCTGGATATTCACAATTCAGCTTTCCCAAATGGAGAGATCAGGGGACAGGTAGTTTCGGGTTATAGCTCCTCTTCCAGCATCATAGCCCTCCGCGTTTCCGAAAACAAAAATGATGTTAGTATCAGCGTAATGCCAAATCCAACTCACGATCAAATTACAGTAAACACCAACAACAGATCTATTGCTTCAATTGAAGTGATGACCATTTACGGCCAGGTAATACATCAGGCAGGTTTTAATAAAAACGGCGCGGAAACAACTGCAACATTTGATCTTTCAAATTACACGGAAGGAATCTATTTTGTCCGCATCAACGGAAATGACTTTTCAGTTCTGAAAAAAATAATAAAAGAATAAGCTGAAGCGCTCTAATCAGGAAACCCCTCTTTCAGGTTTGAAGGAGGGGTTTTAATTTTGCCGGGTTCGAAATAAACTTATTGAATTAAATGCAAAGTTAAATCAATCAAGAGCATCTTCAGTGACCTTATTTACTTTTTACACGCGCGCATGAAATTACAGCCCGTTCAATCTTTCAAGCCTGCTTTTATACTCTTTAACTGTAACAGGCTGAAACGTCAGTCTGTCAAAGGGCTGGTTGGTAATAGTTGTTTCATGAAAGGCCATCAACAATTTACCATTTTCTGTTTTTAATCCTACAATAGTTATTTTTTCATTGAGTGGTACGTTCCCAAAAACACCATTTAAATCGCCACGCATTATTGATTTCATGGAGTTAAAAACAATTAACAGGCTTGCCCGTTCTTTTAATTTTACAAGATAATCTACCTTGGCCGGATAATTATAAAACCTGTCGCAGTTTATCCAGCCCAGTTTCGGAGTACTTAACACGAAATAATCCTGCGCGCTTTGTAAATTGGCGCCGCCGCCGTTTGCCGACCTTGTTAATTTCTCTTCGCTATCAAGTTTTAATTGCTTTATCCTTTTTTCATATTCCCGTGCCAATGAAACCATTCGTTTCTGTCTTTTCTGATACTCTTTTACAGTTTCAACATATTTATAGTTCTTTTTTACTTTCTCAATGCCTGTTATTTTAAAAGAGGGGTTTAAAGTAGCGGTAACCACTACAAGGCTATCCGGCTTGCCTTTACCCATCTTGAATAGCTTTTGATAGTAATCATGATTCAGATCCGATTTAAGATTCAGGTTCACATCAACCGCGAGGTTAACTTTTAAATCCTGAAACGTTGTGGGACTATATATTTCAGTAAAGGATACCGGCCGGGGAATATTTCCAACCCTGTAACAGTGCAGGTTTCCCAAAGTATCGATATACCCGTTTGCTTTCCTTGTAAAAACACCGGTGTGTTGTATCAGATCTCTTATCGACATTTTAATTTCAGCGCGGAGGTTTTCCGGATCGACGTTTATCACCTGAGGTTTTGCCTTAATAACGTCTTCAGGAAAAACAAAGCCTGGATCTGATCGAAACTGATTCCATGAAAAATCACTTCTTCTCCAGGCTTGCGCCAGCGATGACAACCCGGTCTGTGGTGTCCAGTTAATATGAGTGTCGCCATGCACGCCGTTAAATAACTGCATTCCATCCGCATTCGTCGCGTCTGAATTCGGCATGCCTATTACTATGTTCTTTCCGGGTTTCAAAATACAACTGTCGTTATTTTCCTTCGCTACGGCTTCAATATTTATCATCCCGCCGGTTTCCAGTAATTGATTATCACTCGTGGTTGTCAGGCCGGCAATGAGCATGTCCGAAATTTTATAAAACTCCTTTACCGATATTTTTACTTCGCCAACAACCGGACTCTGGGTTATAGCGTTTAAAAAAGCATTAGCCGGTATGAAAAGAGAAGTTCCTTCTTTGCATTTAATCACCGTATCACGGCTGTTTGTTATTACAAAGTGAGAAGCTTTTTTGTTCAATCGTCTGTTTAGTTCAGACAAACTACCGATTTTTTCAGCCGCACCATCAGGCAAGGAGTCTGTTTTTACCGATTCAAAAGTCGTGTTGTTGTTCTCAACGGAAGGTGTATCGCTTATCGTTTTAGCAGAATCTTTCAACGAAAGGCTTTTTACATCGCTGCTATCCGGTGCTTCACACGAATAAAAAACACATCCGATTAAAAAGCAGTTTAGTATAACAAATAGTTTTGATCGCATGTTCTGTATATTAAATATACTCAGTCAAAAGTAGCAATTGCCGGTTTACAATATCAGGTTTAATTATAACCAGATTCATAAAAAAAGTTACAAAAGGAGCCGAAGATCTTCGTCAAAAATCAAAAAAACGAATCAACCGCTTCTTACGTTTCTTACGCAAAATCTCCCGTTAGTTACAGAATATGCCCATTGCCTACAATCTCTTTTTCTTTTTAGGCATCCTTTTAGTTTTGCTTGTAGCAAATAATAATTTCTATGCAAAAGTTTAAAGTGTACATCCTGCTTTTTTCTCTCACGGTTATGGGAGGATTAGCATACATCATTATTAAAATAAACAAACAACCCAGGATAGCGTATGTAAAAAGCAACGAACTGGTATACGGCTATGCTGGTATGAAAGAGGCCCAACACAAACAAACCGCTTTTGAAACGCAATTAAAAACTCAAATCGATTCTATGCGTATGAGTCTGCAAAACGACATTAAAATTTTTAATACAATTTTTACAAGTCTTAGCAAAGAGGAACAGGTAAATCAAAAAGAGCAGCTTATTCAGCGCGAGAATACTTTCAGAAATTTTACTGAAGCTTCTGAAAAACAATTAAAGGAATCGGATGAAAAACTTACTTCCGGAGTTCTTAACCAGATTAACGCTTACATAGAAGACTATGGAAATAAAAATGGCTACGATATTGTTTTAGGCACCACCACTTCGGGCAACATCTTGTTCGCGAAAAACTACCTCGATATAACCGACGAAGTGCTCAATGACATAAACAAAAACTATAATCCCGCAGCAATACATGAAACACATTAATAAAATCTTACTTTTTTGCATGACCTGTTTCCTGTTTGGATGTGGTCATAAAAATGTATCGGGCTTACAGGATTTTAAAAACTGGTTAGCCGATGAAAGTAATGGATACACCATTACTAAATCTATTAATGGACTGAATGTTGCAGTAAGCTTGCTTCCACCTGAGTACATGGCGGCAATGGACATGGATAAAAAACAGATGACCAATGCCTCTGCTTATGACAGTCTGGTGTCGGCATATAAATACCAGGTTAATTTATTAATGTGCATTAACAGTAAAGATGATCAGAATGTTTTGTATAAAGGTATAAAGGATCAAACCGAATACTCGCAGAGATTAAACGAACTTAATTTCGCTATCGAAAATCTTGCCTCTCTTAATGGTAATGGCAAAAATTATCGTCCGGTTTTAACCGCATTTGAAAATAATTACGGATTAACCAACGATATCAAAATAAATATTCTTTTTACGCCAACCACATCAAAAGACGAACTTCTTACAGCAAGCACGCTCGATTTTGAATACGCCGACGAAAGCTTTGGCCTCGGTACTATTCATTGCTTCTTCGATAAAAAAAATATATCCAACAATCTTCCTGTGTTAAACAGATTTAAAAACTAATAGAATGGCTATGATATTTCCTGGTTTTAAAACAAAAGAAAATGCTAAACGCAAAGGCGCTTTGTTTTTAGCGGCCTTATTGGTACTCGAAAGTGTTTTTCCAACAGTTTCAATGGCCTTAACCAGTGGGCCGGCGCAGCCCGAGTTTGGCAGCTTTGAACCGGTTAACACAACCAGTATGGTAGACGAGTTCAGTGGTGATTTTACTTACAACATTCCCGTCATAAATATTCCAGGAGCAAACGGAGGCGGCTATGCCATGTCGTTATCTTACCACAGTGGAGAAAATGTTGAGTCCGAAGCTTCATGGGTAGGTTATGGCTGGAGCCTTAATCCTGGCGCTATCATGAGAGGCAAACGGGGTTTTGCAGACGATACAAAAAATAATGTGACCTATTACAACGATGTTCCACCTAACTGGACAACCAGTTTAGGCGCAAGCGTTGGTAATATTGAAGTGTTTAGTTTTGGCGTGCCGTTATCTGTTAACGCATCCATTCGCTACAATAATTACAGGGGTTTTGGTTATACAGCCGGAGCAGGTCTTTCCATTCGCCAGGGTTTAGTTTCCCTTGGTTATTCCGTTTCCGATGGCGAAGGTAGCTTCTCAGCACAGGTGAATCCTGCTGCATTATTAAGTAATAAAAAGGAAGAAGCTTTAAAAGAAGAGTACAAAAAAAAATATAAAAAAGCAGAAAATGGGATGGATCAGGCACAGGTTCTTACAGAGTACAGAATTAAAAAAGATAAATTAAGCAAGGGTAAATCTACAGGAAGCAGAATGGGGAGCAAGGCCTCCTCTAGTTTTTTAAGCGGTACGGGTTCTGCCGCTAGTAGTTATGGTTTCCATTCACTTGGCGATAAACAAATGCCAACAACTATTACCCCTTATACAGGCCTTTCTTTTAACGCCAATTTTAATTTTCAAAGTAACCCTGTTCCATTTGAAATTGGTCCACAATTTGGTTTTACAGGCAATTACAACCGCCAGGAAAATATTTCACTCATTAACCGAACCGGTTATGGTTACTTGTATTCTTATGATGCTTATAGCGATAATGCTGGCGTTATGGATTATTATAATGAAAGACAGGGCACCTATAACAAACGCGATATGTATTTATCCATTCCCTTCAGCAATGCTGATGCATTTTCTGTAACCGGCGAAGGACTTGGTGGTGGATTCAGACTGCACAGTAGCCGGGCCGGACACTTCAGGCCAAACACTGCTAAAAGTTCCATGGATATTAGTCAGGTGTCGGCCGATATTTGTGTTGGTTTCGAATTCGGTGCCGGAGCAAATTTAGGATTAGGCGTGCAAAATTTAACCGTAGATGGAGATGCCTGGGGTTCGGCCGGATCAGGAAATACAAGTTCATTTCGTTTTCCTCAATACTCTGCCGGCGGTGAAGAAGAAAGTCATTTCTTCCGCTTCAACGGAGATTTAGGCGGCGATGTCAATTTCGATAATTCTAACGGTCTCAGCAGTGCCGACATTCAGGTAGACGCGGATTTTCCCGGAGCCAAAACCTGTAAACCGCAACTAAGTACCACTGCAGGATACAATCAATACCTGTTATCAAAAATTGATCTTGAAAATACAAGTGTTGCCCGCAGCGGCCGTTCATCCTATATTGGGTATCATACCAATGCTCAGATAGCCGGCGCCTCTAAAAAACCTTATGCTTACGAAAAAAGTAATGATTATGTTTTGAATAGTTCTTTTGCCACCGGCCCCACAGTTGATAGAAGCAAGGGTGAACAAATAGGCGAAATTTCTACGATTAATGGCGAAGGTAATACATACGTCTATGGCCTTCCTGTAAACAGCGGAAACGAAAAAAATCTTCAGTACGATTTACAAGGTGTATCGGCATCTAACATCGTTAACAATTTTGTAGCGTATAAAGATGTAGACGCTGGTCACAAATCAAAAACAGGCCAGGTGGAAGATGGTACCTACTATACTTCGTATCTGTTAACCCAGATTACTTCACCCGATTATGTAGATCGCACCATGAATGGACCAACGGCTGATGATTTTGGAGGTTATACTAAATTTCAATACGAACAGCTTTACAAAGTAGGCACAACCGGTTATCATTTTCGTTCACCTTATGTTGGCTTAAACTACAGTAAAGGCGAACTCTCTGATAAGTTTGACGACATGGGCGCTTATTCTTCCGGTGATAAGGACATTTATTACATGAAACAAATTATCACTAACTCTCACATTGCGCGTTTTTTTACAAGTGATAGATTAGATGGTATAGAAGCAGCAGCTGATAATGTAGCCGATGCGTCGTCAACAGCAAAAGGTACTAAGACGCTTAAAAAACTCGATCGCATTGAGCTGTACACCAACGATAATGGATCACCCGGTAAACTCATTAAGAAAGTTATTTTTAAATACGATTATTCACTTTGTAAATCATTACCTAACACAACCGGCGCTGGTGCTACAAGTGGTAAGTTAACACTAAAGGAATTGTGGTTCGAACATGATGGAATTGTATCTGCTAAGATCAGTCCATACCAATTCGAGTATCAGTATCCTACAACTTCCACTGCAGATTATCCAACCAAATACGATAATATACAAGCGGAGTTTACTCCATTTGCTACATCACAAAACCCGGATTATAGTCCATTCGCTATTGATGGCTGGGGAAATTACCAGGATGCCACAACCGGTGCTTTACGTTTTGATAGCTTAAAAGTGTCTGTTGATCAAACTCCTCCTGCTAATTTTGATCCCGCTGCCTGGCAGTTAAAACAAATTATTTTACCATCGGGCGGACAAATTCATGTTCAATATGAGCAGGACGATTATTTATATGTACAAGACAGAAGAGCAGAGGCATTGGTAAGTTTAAAAACAGGAGTTTCCCAGGAGAATGAATTACTTGGAAGCACTCATGAAAGAACTTATGTACTGAATAGCTCAGACATAGGCGTTACAACTTCCACCGAAAAAACAGAATTAGCTCAATTAATAAGAGAACGCTATAACAATAAAAAAATATATTTTAAATTCCTTTATGCGTTAATGGGTTTAGCTCCTGATTTAACTAAATGTAATACAGATTATATCAGTGGTTATGTTAACTTTTTAGATGCCTATGTTAACGGTAGCGGCGAAGTAGAAATAAAAGTTGGTAATTCTACCGATTCCGGTTATGATATTCCGCGCAAGATCTGTCTCGATCTTGTAAAAAAACAGAAAGGCGGTAAGCTTACTCCACTCGGAAATTGTGATGCCGATGAAGCAGGTGTACAGGATGGTTTAAGCATACAGGATCTGGCAGAGCAACTCATCAGTAAAATAGGTACTTCCTTTTTTGCCGAAACAACTTCTTGTCTCGAAATAAACACACCTCTTTCTTATTTTAAAATTCCTTGCCTCAAAGCAAAAAAAGGAGGAGGTATAAGAGTAAAACGAATTATGATGTTTGATAAAAATGGTATGGATACCAACCAAGAGGCCCTTTATGGTACCGAATATTTTTACCAGCAATTAAACGGTTCTTCAAGCGGTGTTGCAACAAACGAGCCTGCTGGTTTGCGCGACGAAAATGCACTCATCACCTTTATGCCGCAACGGGCCGAACAAGGCTTTATAAGCAAAGCTATTTCTGGTACCGATCGCGAACAATTCGAAGGTCCTATAGGAGAATCTCTTTTGCCTTCGGCATCTGTGGGGTACAGTCGTATCGTTGCTAAGAGTATTCACAGCGGTAAAACCAATACGGGTTTTGTAATAAGTGAATTTAATACTGTGCGCGATTATCCATTCGATATGCAGTACTCTGGCACCGAAAATGGAATGGCTCATACACAAATTGATCAGGAGAGAGACTGGATGTATCTGCCTGCAATTCTTGCTAACTATAGCGTATCCAATGTGTGGGCCAGTCAGGGTTATCGTTTTATCATTAATGCTATGCACGGGCAACCAAAGAGCGTTAAAACTTATGCAGGAGATTACAACCCGTCAACTCCGGGCACACTCAGTTTTTTTGCCGAAAGCAGTTCTACTGAATACGAATACTTTAAACCCGGCGAATCTATCAGTGTGCAAAAACCAGACGGCTCTACTGCAACATCTCAACTGGGTAAAGAAATGGAAGTGGTGTATGAAATGAAACAAGTGGAGGATGTTACAACGGATGGCAGCATTGAAGTGGATTTTGGTGTTGGTATGGCAGGAATTATTCCTTTACCCCAGGCATCTCTGTCGCCATTGCTGAATTATACCGAGAGCAGAATGCGGACACATGTTACTTCCAAGATCATTCGTTATCCCGCCATTCAAAAGCGCGTTAAAACAACGCAGGACGGAGTAATGCATACCACCGAAAATTTAGTTTTCGGTGCTTATACAGGTTCGCCACTCATCACTAAAACAACGGATGGTTACGATGGATTAAATTTACCGTCCGACAATCCGCACAATGGGGTTTACACAAGCTATTTAATTCCTGCGTATTCGCAATATCCTGAGTTTGGACAAAAAGCTGCCAGCGAACGGTTTGT
>JAJONO010000127.1 GCA_021323535.1 Bacteroidota bacterium | reverse complement strand
CGCTGTGGATAAGATCAAAGAGCAGAAACAGCGTAAACACTCATCGCTTCATACCAGGGTGCTTCTCGAAAATATACAGAACGGAAATCTACAGAATTACAAGATCGTTCTGCCTTTGCAGGATGGTTTTGAAGTGGTGGCTGTAAAAGATGTTGTTCACTGTAAAGCCAACGATAATTTTACCGATTTCCATTTCCTGAACAAGCAAAAGAAAATGATCTGCCGAACACTCAAATTCTATGAAGACCTTTTGGGCGAATCGGGGTTCTTACGCGTACATAAATCACATCTGGTCAATCTCGATCATGTTGTAAAATACAATAAGGGTAAAGGCGGACAACTCACCATGACCGACGGCGCGGTGATCGACGTTTCTCCAAACAGGAAGGAGGAGTTGATGGGACATTTTGAGAAAGGGAAGTAATGCTACCTGTCTTTTTAATGGATAATGCTGATTCGTTTCTGAATTGAACCATCAGGCGTAACAATTGTGAGAATATACAATCCTGCATTAAGATCGCTTACTGAAACCTCATATCTGTGAGCAGTTTTATTTACAGAAAAATTCCGGACGGTTTTTCCGAGCAGGTCGGTAATTACAACACGGGTCAACATTTGATCTGACAAATCAATAGTTAAAATATCATTGGAGGGATTTGGAAAAACAACCAGATCAAGAGCTTCATTTCCGGCAGATTCTTTTAGTCCGACCGGTGACAGGCCTCTTTTGAAAACTTCGCCTGAATATTCCTGGAAGTATGCGACTGTGTCAAAAGTAAAAATCCGAACAATACTCGTATTACAATTTGTTGCCTCCTGGTTCCAACTAGTGCCTCCGTTAACTGTTCTCCATAGCTTTCCACCGTCGTAACCCAGGTAGCCTAACGTATCGTTAGCGAATTTTATCACATTAGCAGTCATGGTGCTTGGACTTACAAGTTGCGACCAGTTAGCTCCTCCATTAACTGTTTTAAAAACAGATGTATTTTTAAGGGTAAGATACCCGATGTCGGGGGAGGGAAAATCAAAATCTTTTATCAAACTAACAGAATCTACAAACGTTTCGGTCCAGTTAGTACCATAATCAACTGTTTTCAGTAACGTTATTTTAAATGGGTTACTCCTATAAGCAGCAAGAGCATAACCGATGCTGTCATTCAGAAACAACATTTTTCCCCCATCTTTATATTTTTTGAGTTGGATATGTGTTTGAACCGTGCTACTTACTGTTGTTCTTGCAAAGAACAGCGTGTCGTTGAAGTACGACGACTGAGCAAGTGCGTAGTTGTATTTTTTTGTATTAAAGTGAGCCCCAATAATATTAGAGTTCGCAGTATATTGAGCCATACTCGTTAGCGCGAAAAAATTATTGGTGGTAAAATGCATATTCCAACCTGTATAATGTCCGACCATACTTATAACGGAATCGCTGTATGATCTGAAGCCATAAAATCCCACCGATCCGCCGCCAGACTTATACAAAATGGGGCAGACAACACAACTCCATGTATTTCCGTCATTTGATGTTGCCTCAATATCAACCCAATCTGGTCCTAAACCACCACCGGAATGTTTATGAATGGCTTTTACCAATTTTCCATTCGCAATGGGATAGCCGCCTTGCGCATTGGATAAATGGTACCATTGCGCTGCCAAATTAAACGTAAGTGCAATAAACAATAGAGTAAAAAAACTTTGAGTATGACTTGTTTTCATTTAACTAATTTAAGAAAAAAAATACTGTAAAAAAGAGATTCAATTTGTTTCGACGTAATCTGATTTCACTAGGCATTTAGGAATACTCCACCGCCTGAAGTATAACTTTAAGTCAAGTGGTTTGTCATTGCAATCAAGATAGGTTCCGTCTTTTCTGCGTTTCATGATCACTGAATTTCCTTGTTCTATCATAACAAGTACCAGTTTATTGAGAGAATCAATACTCAGCCGTTTATTGGATGCGCCAATGGTAATACCACTTTCATTATTCGCAAGGTCCATTACGGTTGAAAGGCTGTCGGGAATTTCACCGTCTTCTGGTATATTCCGTTCAAAATCCTTACGGTTGCCTTTTTCATGAGCAATTCCGAGGCTACGTATTTTTTTTGATTTTACCTTTTGAGCGAAAGCAGCCATAAAAAAAACATGCCGGTATGCGTCAAGTTTTCCGCCATTCGAAAAACTGTCCGGGACAGCTTCTCTTACTTTTAAATTATAGATGTGGTAACATTTTTTACTGATTAACTTTACTTTAAGCGCGGCTACAGGATGCGTAAATGCCCAGCGCCACTCATATTTTGAGCGTTTTTGCGCCTGCAATAGTGTCCCGGTAAACAGGGAGATGAAAATAAATATGAGTTTTGCGCGTAAGGACACAAATAATTGGTCGTCTAAAGATAAACACAATTAACACGACGTTGTTAGTACAATAATCGAAAACTTATAACAAAGGAAGTCAAACAATATATATTTGTAATGTGGAACAAAAACAGGACATACTTTCCAAACTCATCAGTTCTAAATCAACCGGACTAGTTACCAGCATCAATGATCTTCGCGATAAAGAATTCAGTGGTATTAAATTAACCGCGGAAGAGCGTTTCGCGCTTTCCAATTTTGATAAATACAGGATCAGCGTACTTAACTCTCAGGAAGACGAAGAAAAGTTTCACAACCAGTACCGCCAGTTACAGGTTATAGCCAATCTCACCGATTGGAAAGAATTCCTTAAAGACGAGTTCGCACGCTAGTCTTTTAGGTCAAAATTCTTCCTGATTCCCTTTATTTTCTTAACTTTGTGGCCTAACTAAATTATTCTATGAAGTCAAAGACACTTGGACAGTTCATTATTGAAAAGCAAGCTGATTTTCCTTTTGCTAAAGGCGAATTATCAAGATTACTAAGAGATATCGGTATTGCCGCAAAAATCGTTAACCGCGAAGTAAACAAAGCGGGTTTGGTGGAAATTCTTGGTGAAACAGGTGAAACCAATATACAGGGCGAAAAAGTAAAAAAGCTCGATGTTTTTGCAAATGAACAATTCATAGCGGCTCTTTCGGCGGGCGGCGAGGTTTGCGCCATTGCCAGCGAAGAAAACGATGAAATTATCCCGGTAGATTCAGCGATTTCTAAAAATGCAAAATACGTGGTGGCTATGGATCCGCTCGACGGTTCATCTAATATTGATGTGAACGTTTCGGTTGGAACCATTTTTTCTATTTACCGCCGTACTTCATTAAGCGGACCAGGAACCCTTGAAGATTTTATGCAACGTGGTACCGAGCAGATTGCTGCCGGTTATATAATTTACGGTTCAAGCTGTATGCTGGTTTATACAACCGGTAAAGGTGTAAACGGTTTTACACTCGATCCAAGTATCGGAGAGTTCTGCCTGTCGCATCCAAACATGATGACGCGTAAAGACGGAAACGTTTATTCCGTTAATGAAGGAAATTATCTTCACTTCCCTGATGGAGTGAAAAAGTATATCAAATATTGCCAGGAAGAAGACAAAGCTTCAAGCCGTCCTTATTCTTCGCGGTATATTGGTTCTGGTGTTGCCGACATTCACCGTAATTTGATTGTTGGTGGAATTTATATTTATCCTACCACAACAAAATCTCCGAAAGGAAAATTACGTTTATTGTACGAATGCAATCCTTTAGCCTTTATTATTGAACAGGCAGGTGGAAAGGCTACTACAGGTTCAAAACGCATTATGGAAATAGACATTAAAGAACTTCACCAGCGTACACCATTATTTTGCGGAAGCGCGGATATGGTTGACAAAGCCATGGAGTTCATGTCAAAATATTCCACCACAGAAAAAGTTTAAATGAAAACCTTTAACGTTCCGGAGTTTTACAAAAGTCCTATTATTTCGAAGGTGAAACAGTTTTTAAAACTGCAGGATCCGAGAAAAAAAGATGTAAACCCGGCCGTATTGGATTTTGGAACTGTTAAGTATTACATCGCCCGTCATTTTGGTTTTTGTTACGGCGTTGAAAATGCTATTGAGATTGCGTTTAAGGCGCTGGATGAAAATCCCGGAAAAAGGATCTATCTGCTCAGCCAGATGATCCATAACCCCGAAGTAAATAAAGATCTTACCGAAAGAGGTGTTCAGTTTTTGCAGGACACAAACGGAAAATCATTGATCCCGTTCGATATTCTTACACCGGATGATGTAGTTATCATTCCTGCATTTGGTGCGCCTGTGCCGCTCGTACAATTACTGGAAGACAAAGGAATTAAAACCGAAGCATACAATACCACTTGTCCGTTTGTGGAGCGTGTATGGAAAAAATCGGAGCAGATCGGAAAAACCGAACACACCATTATTATTCATGGAAAATACAATCACGAAGAAACACGTTCTACGTTTTCGAGAAGCGCCATTCATAGTGGTGCGGTAGTGGTTGTGAGAGATATCGAAGAATCAAAAAAACTGGGTGAGTATATTGCCGGAAAGAGGAACCAGGAAGAATTCGAAGAAGAGTTCAAAGATAAATTCACACCTGGGTTTAACATTGCGAAACATTTTAATAAAGTGGGCGTTATCAACCAAACCACTATGCTGGCTTCTGAAACCGAAGAAATAGCGGCTTACTTCAGAGAGCTTTTAAAAAGTAAATTCGGGGAAGTGGATTTAAAAGATCATTTCGCCGACACACATGATACGCTTTGTTATGCCACCAACGAGAATCAGGATGCCACTTATGGTTTACTGAACACCGATGCCGACCTGGCCATTGTAATTGGCGGATACAACAGCAGCAATACATCGCACCTCGTTGAATTGTGTGAACGTAAATTCCCTACGTATTTTATTTCATCGGCAAAGGAAATAGAAAATAAAGACCTCATTCATCATTTCGATTATCCTAATAAGAAAGTTGTGACAACAAAAAACTTTCTTCCTCAAAAAGAAAATCTTAAAATTGTAATAACTAGCGGCGCTTCTTGTCCCGATTCCCTGCTCGAAGAAGTGATTACAAAAATCAATTCTCTTGTAGGAAATACAAAACAGGTGGACGAGGCGCTTCAGAACATTAAGATATTTTTAAATTAATGAACAGGTCTTATAATAGGATTGGACCGAATTGTAGAAATTTCGTTGCTTAAAGTGAACGTTGATAATTCTACGGAAACAAAAACCATGAAGATCAATCCCGAAATGCCGATCCCTGAAAAGGTTTCTAAAATTCACGGGATCTATGACAAGGATATTGCCGACAGTCCAACTTTTAAACAGGCCGCTCCTGAGTTATTACGCTTTATTGGTAATTCTGATTTTGCTGGGTATAATTCAAACAAATACGATATTCCTTTATTGGCAGAAGAATTTTTAAGAGTAGAAGCCGATTTTGATCTGAAAGGAAGAAGGCTCATCGATGTTCAGAATATTTTCCATTTCATGGAACCAAGAAATCTTTCGGCCGCTTACAGATTTTATTGTAATTCAACTTTAGAAAATGCTCATACGGCCGAAGCCGATGTAAAAGCCACGTTTGAGATCTTTAAGGCCCAGCTTTCCAAGTATCAGGATACAGAACTGGAAGATGATAAAGGGAATAAATTCAAGCCTGTTCAGAACGACATTTCGAAA
>JAJONO010000082.1 GCA_021323535.1 Bacteroidota bacterium | reverse complement strand
CTTGATTTTTTTTGATTGAGTTCATAGAATTTTGGTTAGGGGGTTAGAACATGATTAACTTACAAATAAAGCGATTTTAAAGTATCCAAACTCATCATTTTATTGAAATTTCTGTTATTTTTGTGCCTATATAAATTGTTATGGGCAAAACTTTAACCGAAAAGAAATTAAAGTTCACTAAAGAGCAATATCTGAAGTGGTACGAATCAATGTTACTCATGCGCAAGTTCGAGGAAAAAACCGGACAAGTGTACGTTCAGCAAAAGATAAAAGGATTCTGTCACCTCTATATTGGCCAGGAAGCTATTGTGGCCGGAACTGTGAGCGCCACAAAAAAAGGAGATAAACACATTACCGCTTACCGCGATCATGCCCACCCTATCGGACTGGGACTTCATCCAAAATATGTAATGGCCGAAATGTACGCCAAGATCACAGGATGTAGCAAAGGCAAAGGCGGAAGCATGCATATTTTCAGTAAAGAACATGGTTTTGTAGGAGGCCATGGAATCGTTGGCGGACAAGTTCCACTTGGAGCCGGAATTGCCTTCGCGGAAAAATATTCGGGAACAGATAACGTTTGCGTATGCTCTATGGGCGACGGAGCTGTTCGTCAGGGTGCATTACACGAAGCATTCAACATGGCCATGACCTGGAAACTTCCTGTCATTTTCATTGTTGAAAATAACATGTATGCCATGGGAACATCCGTAGAAAGAACCTCTAACGTTCATGATCTCTGGAAACTGGGATTAGCTTATGATATGCCAAGCAAGCCGGTTGATGGACTCACTGTTGAAGCAGTTCACGAAGCTATTGAAGAAGCAGTGGCAAGAGCGCGTCGCGGCGACGGACCAACTTTCCTTGAAATGAAAACATATCGTTATAAAGGTCACAGTATGAGTGATGCACAGACATACAGGACTAAAGACGAAGTAAAAGAATATCAGAAACAGGATCCCATCGAAAAAGTTCTTGACACCATGAAAAAGAACAAATGGATAGACGACAAAGGCATTGAAGAAATTGAAGAGCGTGTAAAAGCATTGGTTGATGAAAGCGTTCAGTTCGCTGAAGAAAGTCCGTACCCTGAAGCAGACGAGCTGTACAAAGATGTTTATGCGGAACCTGATTATCCGTTCATTGAATTGTAATAAGGTTGTTAATGTTTAGTGCTTAGTGTTTAATAGTTGCAATATAAAGAAAGTATAATACAGGAAAAAGCGTTCAAGTTTTCACTAATGATTATCGAATTATATAGACAATTATCAAAAACCGACAACAACCCTTTACTACGGCAATTATTAAGAAGCGCTACTTCTATTGGTGCCAATGTAAATGAAGCAAGCGCAGGGCAAACTAAAAGAGATTTTATAACTAAAATGGCAATAGCGTCTAAGGAAGCCCGAGAGACAGCTTATTGGTTAAGATTATTGAATGAATCAAAATGGTACAACATTGATTTAAAAAATCATGTAAAAGAATCAGATGAAATACTGAGAATACTAACGAAAATAGTTAAGACTTCCCAGGAAAATTTAAAAACAAAAGTAACCGCTACTTCTATTAAAAACTAAACATTAAGAACTAAAAACTAATTAAAATTATGGCCGAGATCGTAAGGATGCCCAAACTAAGTGATACCATGACAGAAGGTGTTGTGGCGAAGTGGCACAAAAAAGTTGGTGATAAAGTAAAAAGCGGTGATTTACTCGCCGATATTGAAACCGACAAAGCGACCATGGAATTTGAAAGTTTCCAGGACGGTGTTTTACTTCACATTGGCGTGCAGGAAAAAAATGCGGCGCCGGTGGATTCAGTACTGGCTATTTTAGGTAAAGAAGGTGAAGATATTTCGGGACTATTGGATGGTTCGAGTGGAGGTAAAAGTCAAAAATCAGAAGTCAAAAGTTCGGAGAATCAAGAGCCAAGAACCAAGATTCAAGAGAGCAGCTCAAATGGAGCGGTTAAAATCCCTTCTACAGTACAAATCGTGCGCATGCCAAAACTCAGCGATACAATGACTGAAGGTGTTGTTGCAAAATGGCACAAAAAAGAAGGTGATAAAGTAAAAAGCGGCGATCTTTTAGCAGATATTGAAACAGATAAAGCAACCATGGAATTTGAAAGTTTCCAGGATGGCGTTTTATTACACAGAGGTATTGAAGAAGGTAAAGGAGCTGCGGTAGATTCAGTTTTAGCAATTCTTGGAAAAGGTGATGAAAATGTGAAAGAGATATTAGCTTCCTTATCTTCAGGTGGAACCAAGAGTCAGGAATCAGGAGCCAAGGCTGAAGCGAAACAGGAAACTTCGAACAAAGAACAAGGAACCAAGATACAAGAATCAGGAACCAAGATGAGTTCGGATGGTGGTCGTATAAAAGCCTCTCCCCTTGCAAAAGCATTAGCAAAAGAAAAAGGAATTGATTTAAGTACGGTTCAGGGAAGTGGTGATAACGGACGAATTACAAAATCAGATATTGAAAATTATAAAGGCGGCGGAGTTTCTGGCGGAGGAAAATCCACGTCGGCAAGTGGTGTTGCATTAGGAAGCGAAGGTTATTCGGATGAACCTGCATCACAAATGCGCAAAGCTATTGCCCGTCGCTTACTCGAAAGCAAAAACGGTGCTCCTCACTTCTATTTAAATATTGAAGTGGATATGGACAATGCCATTGCGGGCCGCGAAGCCATCAACAAAATTGCCGAGGTAAAAACATCGTTCAACGATTTAGTCATTAAAGCCGTTGCTGCAGCATTGAAAAAACACCCAAGAGTAAACAGTAGCTGGATGGGCGATAAGATCCGCATCAAACATCATATTCATATTGGTGTTGCTGTGGCTATTGAAGACGGACTTGTAGTTCCAGTTGTAAAGTTCGCCGACCAGAAAACAATTTCGCAAATAAGCGTTGAAGTAAAAGAGCTTGGTAAAAAAGCAAGAGATAAAAAATTACAGCCTGCCGAAATGGAAGGAAACACTTTCACCATTTCTAACTTAGGCATGTTCGGAATAGAATCATTCACCTCTATCATTAATTCACCTGAATCGTGTATACTTTCGGTAGGCACGATCAAACAGGTTCCTGTTGTGAAAAACAATGCCGTTGTTCCAGGAAACGTGATGATGCTCACCCTCGCCTGCGATCACAGAAGTGTTGACGGCGCAACAGGAGCAGCTTTCTTACAGACATTAAAAATGATGCTGGAGAACCCGGTGACGATATTGGTGTAGATTAATTCTTTGAAAATGACATCGGATAAACAAATTATACTCAGTTGTCTTTTCTTCTTTTTAATGTTAAGTTCATGCGGGCAGGGCTTAACTATTAAAGTTCATAATAAAACAGGTTTTGATGTTGACTCTCTAATTGTGGGAGAAAAAAATGTTGGATTTCTAAAACACAATCATGTAATTGTTACCAAGGATTGTAAGGAAATTGACATGCAAGGCGGGTACCCTGTAGGACCTACTCTTGGTGTTATAAAATGTAAACAAAGAGATAATAGTCCTTTTGAAATTTGCGGAACAGGTCTTAAACAGATCAAAGAAGGCTATTTTGAATTTGATTTAATAATCGATCAGCAAAAAGAAGGCTATAGACTTTTCTTTTACAAATCACAAGTAAAATCGAGAAGTTTATTATATTCTGACACAGATTTCACAAATTAGTTCCGCTTTGGCAACTTTGCGAGAAACTTTTGCGGGACCGTACCGGAAATCAGACACGAATTCCACGGCTTTTCACGAATCTGCGTGATCAGCGGAATCTGCGTGAGATGATAAAACACGGATTAAAAATGGATAATAAAGTTGTAATTGAAATAATCTGTCCTAAGTGCTCTAAGAAGGCTCTGTTTCAATCTATGCTTATAGGTAGCTATAAACTGTATCCTGATAAAAACGGCAAAGTCTCCTGCACAAATTGCGGTTTCAATTCAACTCACATTTTTTCCGGCAAGGATTATTTTTACAAAATTGAAATAGATAATCGAATACTATATGCCCAAACCAGGGAAAAATTAATTTCATTACGCGATTATTTCAAAAACTCTTCTCAGAAAGGAAATATTGGTCCTGACATGGATTTCCCAAAAGTATTTTATACTCATAAAGGGGAAATCATAAAAAAGATTGACGCTATTCTGGAAAGTCATTAACACAGATTTCTTTCACTTTGCGAAGCTTCGCGTAATCTTTTGCGGGCCCTGCCGGAAATCAGACACGAATTCAGCGAATTTTCACGAATCTGCCTGAGATGATAAAACAGCTTTCACAAATTAAAACGGATTGGTTCAGAATTGCTAAACAGCGTGGGCGCTTCAAAAATGTTGACGTGAATTCCAGTATTTTTACGAATATACGGGATCAGTTAATCCGCGTGAAAATCTGACACGGATTAAAACAATTTCTTTGGAGAATTCTTTCTTTGTCTTAACCTTCATAAACCTGAGTTTCATTTACTAATACCGGGATAGAACACAGTTCATCTGATTTATCAAACAATTAATCCGTTTTTTTGCCTGAAATATTTATCTTAGTGATCCCATCTCATGCAAACTCCCATTCATTTTTCCGGCCTTAACGGTATCCGGGCTATTGCCGCGCTATCAGTAGTCATCCTGCATACAACCACAACGCTCAAAAAGTTCAATCTCAATCCGCATATTTTTGGCACATACAGCACTGGTGAACCAAAAGGTTTTTTGTTGGGAACTTTCGGCGTAAGTATGTTTTTTGTATTGAGTGGTTTTCTTATTACTTATTTACTACAAACCGAAAAAGAAGCCAGCCATATCAACATCAGAAAATTTTATGCAAGACGTATCCTGCGTATATGGCCCTTGTATTTTCTTTACCTCGCAGCTGCCGTGTCAGTTGCACTCTATACAGGCGTAGAACCCAACACAAAAACCCTTCTGCTTTATATTTTTTTCGCGGCCAACGTTCCGTATATTTTTAGCACACCTCTCCCTTTTCTCGCTCACTATTGGTCGCTTGGCTCTGAAGAACAGTTTTACCTGGTATGGCCCTGGATCAATAAATTATTCAAGAAACTAATTGTTCCTGTTGTTTTATTGATTATTGTTATCATGGGCATCAAGATTGTGATCCACATCACACAACCGCACTCAATTTATGAAAGAGCAGTCACCTTTACACGCTACCATGGCATGCTCATCGGTGCTTTAGGAGCAATACTATACAAAAACAATAATGTTACATTCCTTAAAATAGTCGATAATAAATTAACACAGGGTATTTGCTGGTTATTGATTTTATTCGCGGCGGTCAACCAATTTAATATTGCGTGGTATATCGATGATGAATTAATTTCGGTAGCGACTTTGTTCATTATAATCGGGCAAATAGGAATTTCTAACCGGCTGATTAATCTCGAGACAAAAACCATGAATTTTCTGGGAAAAATTTCTTATGGCATTTATGTTATACATCCGCTACTAATCATATTTCTTTCTGTGGCGATGAAAAGAGTGGAGCTTTCCGTTCCTGTAAAACTTGTTCTCATTTTTACAATAATTCCCTTGGCTACCATACTTGGAGCCTGGATTTCCTATAACTTTTTCGAAAAATATTTTCTGAACCTAAAGAAGAAGTTTGAAGTCGTAAAGAGCCGCCCTTCTTAAAGAATTATGATAACATCTTAATTCACTTGTAACTCCGACAACTTTTCCGACATCGTATTCACCAAAGTTGTCAAAGGTTTTTCAGCCATAGTTTTAATAAACGGGTTTAAATCGCCCATCAGTTCCACTTTACATTCGCCTGCGCTTGAAGCATCGCCAATAAAATGAACTTTGAGATTGAAATTGAATTTGGCCAATCCTTCGCTTGTAAAAAGAATAGATTCGTGTGGGCTTTTCTCAGCCATCTTAATGGTCATTGGTGTAATCCCTTTAATATTGAACGAGCATTCGTTTTCGTTGAATTTAAAATCCTCAATTTTATCGTGAGGTAAAATGGAATCAAAGTTTTTAAAATCGCCAAGGAACTCATATAGGTTCTTTATAGGTGATTTGGTTGGATTGATATCGCTCGTTATAGTAAAGGCCGCCATTATTTTTATTTTCGTAAAGATACAAAAAATGCGCGCCGGAACGGGCACGCATTTACAGCTTTTATGATTTATTGAATTTATTTAACCAAGTTTCCCTTCCATTCAGAAGGCTTTAATCTCCACTGTCTCAGGCTTTCTACATCCTTCTCGGAAATATATTCTTTCTCAAGCGCCTTCGAGATGAGCATATCATAACTCGTTAATGTTTTTACAACACATTTTGCTTTTTTGAAATTCTGTTCAGCTTCTTCAAAACCATAAGTAAAAATGGCCGCCATTCCTTTTACGTTGCATCCTTTTTCACGAAGCGCTTCAACCGCTTTGAGACTACTTCCTCCGGTGCTGATGAGATCTTCGATCACAACAACACTTTGTCCGCTCTCAATATCACCTTCGATCATGTTAGTGAGTCCGTGTTTTTTTGCTTCGCTGCGCACATATACAAAAGGCAAACCCATTTCCTGAGCAACAAGAACACCCAGTGCAATTCCCCCGGTTGCAACACCTGCAATTACCTCTGGCTTTGCAAAATGTTTGTTGATCGTGTCAACAAATTGCTGGCGGATGTAGGTTCTGATCTGAGGGTAAGAAAGTGTTTTGCGATTGTCGCAGTAGATTGGGGATTTCCAACCGCTGGCCCAGGTAAAAGGGTTTTCAGGCTGAAGTTTTACAGCTTTTATTTGTAACAAAAATTCAGCAACTTTATAGGCCGGATCGTCAAATGAAGTCATGGCGCAAATTTAGATTAAGTTTATTTGAGCTAAACAACATCTTATGAACAAAAGAATATATTTTAATAATAAGTTTATTGAGTTCAATAACGAGCCTTTGCAAACTTCGCAAAATCAATCAATTAGATTTATACCGGAATTTTCAGAAGAAACGTTAAACAAAGTTGTTAGCGAACTATTGAGCGAAACCACTGAGCCGATGAGCAAAACCGCTACAGGTTACCGTACTGCTACAGACAATTTTGAACGGGTCTTTGATTATCTGAAAAAAAATCTTTATTATATTGAAGCAGCGGGAGGTTTTATCAGGAAACAAAATGAATTTCTTTTCATTTACCGCTTTGAACGATGGGATCTCCCGAAAGGAAAACTCGATAAAGGTGAAACCATTGAAGAAGCCGCCGTTCGCGAATGTGAAGAGGAGTGCGCCATTAAAAGGCTTAAAATAGAAAAACAACTATCGTCTACCTTTCACATCTATAAATACAAAGACAAGTTTGCGCTCAAACAAACATACTGGTTCTACATGACCACAGATTATGATAAAAAACTAAAACCTCAAACCGAAGAAAGTATTACGGATGTGCAATGGTTTGATGCATCCCAAATTGAGAAAAAAGTTTTTGAGAATTCGTATTTCACAATTAAGGATGTTGTTACGGAAGGTCTTCGGGTGGCTGAAAGTTAAAAGTTATTCGTTATAAGTTCTGAACGAATAACCCTATAACCAGTAATGTATAATTATTTTGCCGCTGATAAGAATCCTGAATACTTCTCTTTCATAAGATCATCAAAAGTATCATTATGAAAAATGGAGATCATTTCTCCTCCTGCCTTCTTTACTTCATTGATCAAAGGCAAGGCCAGTTCCATAAAATCCTTTTTATCTTTTTCAGAAAAAAACTTCAACGTATTTTCTGTTACCGCGAATGAGTGGATTACAAGAGTGGTCTCCTGTTCATCATCGAGACTATACCATTTGAATGGAAAACAATAAGAAGCTCTGAAACCATTCATGTTGGTGTATCCCATCGAGTAGTCCTCCCCTATTCCGGCCTGCAGTAACGACTGGTATGTTTGCGGGAATTTGAGCATGGAAAAATGCTGACGACTCTTCACAATCTGCCGGTGTGTAATGTTAGCCAGCCTGCTTATTTCCACTTTTAATTGCTGTAAATTATTATTGGAACCAAATGAAGGATGGATGCCAATGGAGGAATAATCGCCCAGATGTTTTATAAGGGCCTGAAAACGCAGGTCGGATGCTGAATGATTCTTGTCATTGATGCCATAATCGCCCAGCAGTAAAAAATAAATGGTGCTGATGTTCTTTTCATAATTTTCTTTGATAAGAAAATCATAACAGTCAAAAGGATCTTTCGTGCGGTTAAAAATAATAGAAGTGCGTTTTCTCACACCTTCAGCATTATTCTTCATCATGTCTGAAACATACCCAGCCAGTGTTCTTACCAGGCCCTTGTTTTTGTATTTGAACACATTGTCGATATCAATAGTAGAAACAAAGTTGTACTTACGCTGTTTCATACTTAATTCCGGAAATTTTTCTGAGATTATTTTTTTTAATTCGTTTATCCAAACGTTCACCAAAGGAATTTCCAGGAAATTGTATTGGTAAGCTAAGCAGCTTTTATAATGAAAGCGGTTAAATTTATCTGTCTTATGCGGGAGATACTCTTCGTAGCGTGACAATAACCAGAAAGCGGCGCCAAACAAATCAAAGGGAATGTGCGCGTTGCTGTTCCTGAAAAATAATTTTAAAAACTTTTGATTATTACTTACTTCAATCGCATAATCCTTTATTCCGTAATCAAACAAAATACTGTGCGGTTCAATGTTTACAGCATCTTTAAAATCGTTCCCTGAATAATTCAGTTTTGGCATATTGGCTTCCCTGAATTCATCAATTTTGTTTGTGATAATGACATGAAACCCGAGCGCTTCGGTCAATAGAGTTTGTATAATATACTCAAACCTCGAAGTTGTTTTAACCGAATATACCAGGATGGAATTGATGATACTAATTTAGAACCCCTCCCAAAAGGTTTTACCGGTTTCGTCCAAAGTTATTGAACACCTCTTGTTAACTAAAAACGATTATGAAATATGGATAAAAAATTATGAGTCCTGTGACGGCCGAAGCAACCGCGGCAATAAGTACGGCTGCTGCACTCACGTCTTTTACAAACTTAATTTTAGGATCCTGGCCAGGTTCTACTTTATCGCACAGCTTTTCAATAGCAGAATTTATAAGTTCGAGGCAAATGACCATAGCGCAGCAAATGATAAGAATGCACCATTCTGATCTTGTTACCTTAAAGAAAAAAGCGAGACCTACCACCAACGCCATTGCGAATACATGAATGCGGAAGTTGTGTTCTTTCAACGCCGCTTTTAATCCTGCAAAGGCATAAGCAAAAGATTTTCCTCTTTCTTTAATGTAGCTCATTGTGTAGGGCTTTGTTCTTGAAAGATAAATAAATTTCATAGATCAGATACAGAAAAACAGTAAAAGTTATTGTGACCCCGAATGTTTCCATGAAATTATTTTTATTGAAAATGGAATTAAACATTCCACCTGCCAGGTGAAGCGGATCAGAAACAAGGTCCCAACTGTTAAATCTCAGATATCTTCCCAGGTAAATTCCATATCCTGTGGCAAGGAACAGAAAAGGTTTTGCCACGCGATTGATGTTCTTATTAAAAGTTACTTTCACTTCCTCCAATATCAATTCAAGAGCTATAATAAAATAGATCAATCCAAGAAAAGCGAAACTCAAAATCAGCACCAGATCGAACCACAGTGGTGCCATAAGTGATTTTTTTAAATGAAACAGATCGGTTAGGATATATGGAGCGTTAGGGAGAAATAATACCGATAATGCAAGTAAGGTCATCTTCCTGAACTTTCCGGTTCCATACTTTATTCTCTTGATAAAAAACACTGGCAACCAGGCAAGGAAAAGATTCCAGAAGAGGAACAGGAATGAATAATGATCGGTTTTAATGAACCTGACTGTTATAAGCAGAGCGCAAAACATGACCAGCTTATTAAGAAAACTTATTTTTATTTTCATTGTTTATTTAGTATTGCGTTTGTAATTCTTTCATCTCTTAAATCATAGCTCTGCCAATCGTTCGTATAATCTTTCATGTAATGCCGTATCTTGTCATTCAGCAAGCCCAGATAATTCTGTTGGTAATATACATCGTAACGGTGATCGGTAAAGTTTTTAAGCTTGTCTTTAAACAGAGGAAAATCTTTGTGTCTTGTGACTTCGATCAGCTCAGGGATATTGGTGTCGGATAACGAGAAAAGATAATAAAAATCAACATTGTACAATGGTTTGTTGCTGATGTTATAACGTGTTATCAGCAGATCCCAATTAACAACACTGCTCAGGGAAAGAACAGTGAACCAGAGCGCGAAATTGTTTTTTACGAGATACCAGTTCGATTTATTCCGTAGAATTTTTGCAAACGCGAGCAGTAAGCCAATTGCCGCGAGACAGATCCAAACAAATACTCCTATTCTTTTATAGGTAAAATTAAAATCGTGAATGTAGATCTGGTTCCTTGTAGCCGTTGAAAAAAGCATGACCAGGTTCTGGAAGATCCAGAGATAGATCATAAATTTAAGAGCAGCTGTATTCTTTTTCACCGGCGCGTTTTTTCTGAAAAGATACATGATAAGAGCTGTTGCGATAAGGATTGAGAAGATAATAACTCCTACCCCATTATGAACAAAATCGGAATGACTTACTCCCTTTGGCAGAGCCGCGTTGAACCAGATAGTGGAAACATCTCCTGCATTCAGAATGATAAGCATTAGATTAAGAACAACGAATAAAAGAATTCCGCCAAAACGTTCTGTTTCGTAGCGCTTGCTTTGTTCTTCCGTAGCATCTGATGCATTTACTGGCAGAGCGTTTTCCCATTTTTCAATCGCAGGGATCATCTGGTGGTAAAATAAACCATACACAAGATAAAACCCTCCGATCGTAAAAAGTATCCACCTGAAACTGATGAAATCAAAATTTATCCATTTTGTATTTTCGGCAAACAAAGGGTTGGCCTGTTTATAGAGCAGGAAGAAAATAATACAAAGAAATATAGCAGCGGAAATGGCCAGGCCTTTATAACTCCGTTGTTTTGTTCCTGACTCATCTTTCTTCTTATCCAACCTTGTAACAAGGTCTATGACGGCCCAAACGACCGACGACAATACGGAATACATTGAAAATAAAAACGAAAAAATGAATGATGTTCTGAAATTGAATGACAATGCTGAGATCAACATTAAACTAGTGACGTTGGCAATAATCGCCAGTGTACTTGAATTCATAAAGATGCTTACAGAGCTTACAAGGCACAGAGCCAGGGCCCATAGCCAGTTGACACTCTTCAGAAGCTCTTTGTTCCTTATCAATAAAACAATTGCGAAAAGAACGTTAAAGATCAAAAAGTTAATACCCGCGTTCTGCTGGTAAAACAAAAAACTGTAGCCCGCTGTGGCTGTAATAAGAAGATAATCGTTGGTTTTCATTTTCTGAAAGGTTTAAAAAGTGATAAATAAACAGAGGCAAGCATTGGAAGAAAGCCTGTGAGGAATAACATGTAATTAAATTTCTGTGGCACATACGACTTTATTTCTGAGAACATATCGTTTTGCGAAAACACCGACCAGGAACCATGATTATTATACGTGAAAACAAGATAATCCCACATGAACGAAACAATGCAAATGAAGGCTCCCGAAATAAGCATCCACCAGTACACTGGGTCAATTCTGAATTTTTTATCTTCTCCCGTACGAATGATCACAAACACCGAGCCTATGATCATTAGCAACGACAACAGGCACGGCGCCCACACCGGACCAACCCAGGGAACAGGAATAAGAAACAGAATATCCCAGGTCACCAACGACTGAGGCCAGCCGAGACAAAAATAAAGGAACACGTAATAAAAAATATCCCAAATGGCGAAAGCGAGAACAAAATAGGCGAAGCGCTGGAGTTTTGTTTTTCCTGCTACAATACCTATTCCAACAAGCATAATAATGGTGGCGAGTTCGCGGTAGAATTCTACTTTACCAATAAAAGGGGGAATAGTTTTTAATGGGAACGTAAATCCTTCTTTATAATACAGCTCGCGGAGATAAACTACCACCGAGCTTTCGAGGAATCCCATGGCAATGGCGAAAAGCGTGACCCAGATAATTGTTTTTTTGATACTGTAATTCATCATTTTGTTTTATTTAAATAGTCATTGAGTTGTTTTTGCGGCAGATATTGTTTTGCAATGCGATTCTCTGGCTTTGTTTCAGAAAGGTATAACCATAAAAGAAATAACCATTCGAGTGGTTTCATCAGAATATAAAGCACATTCGCAAAACGTTTGTGTTTCGACCACTCATTTACAGGAATGTTCATAGAATCGTAAGTTTTTCTTATCATTCTGTGAAAACGCGGTGTATGATCTTCGAGCCAGTTTTCGAAAGCATTGGCGATAAGAAGCTGGCGATTGACAAGTATCTTCTGGTTTTGTCTTAAACCCATTCTTGTTGGCTTTACAAGATCTTTATTTCCGTTAGCGGCGATGGAACAGAGATAATGATCGCCACCGCAACCACAGGAATGCTCGTAGGATAAAAGAAAACCACAGGACTCGGTAAATTGTGAAATAAGAGAATCAGGTTTTTGTCCGAATAAATAAAGTACCGACTGCAACATTAAAAAGAAAGGCGCTGTAAGGAACCCACTGGTGATGATATGATTTCTTTGAATGAGATCGATGTAGTACGCTTTTCCGTCGAGATCGGGTTCTTTTTCAGGAAGACGCGAGAGTAACATTTTATTGATGCTGCGAACTTCCTTTAAAAGGTAGAACAGGCAAAAGTAAGGCGACAACCATAACAGATTAAAACCCGGAAAAACAAGGATAAGTGCAAAAAGAATAAAGTGTACGCAGGTGACAAGACAAAAGATCCAGCCCGCCACAAGAATTGTTGATACAAGCGATAATACAACAGGAGAAAATTTTTCTTTATACGATCTTGAAGCAACGTAAGCAACAGCGAAGAGTATCCATAATATATAAGCCGTTAATGTACTTTCTGTTTCAAAGGGATGCTCGCCACAACTTGAGTTACTCATCGTTATTCCAATGCCAGGGATCAGTGCAACGAAGCCGAATTCCGTTATCAGGTACATTATCTTTGTGAACGTACTTTTCTTTTTGTCGGAATTAGTTCGCATTGTCAGGCCTGATATTGCATACGTCGTGAACGCAATACTCAGTAAAATTGCAAGAGTGTATAAGATGCCCCAGGACATTTCCATATTTTATTTTTTAAAAAGATTATTAGTTTCAAGTTTCTGAGATTGACGATACACATACAATAGAAGAATGATCCCTCCTACTCCGAAACAGCAATCGATCAGTTGATGAAAAAAGGGAATACCACGAATAGGGCCGCAAATAAATGCTAAAGGAAAAACTGCAATACAAGCCATCATTCCAATGATAAGATTTGCTTTGTGCTTAACCGGATCCATAAACACAGGAATGAAAAACATAGAAATAATAATATGGGCGAAAGCGAGCCAGTCGGTACCATAAAGCATAATATCCGGGGTTTGTGAAATAACACCATCTAATTGAAGAATCCACTCCTGTAATAATTGTGGAAAGGCGGCAATATGTTTAACCAGGAATGCAATTTCGGTGCGTACCGGAAATGCTGTAATTCCACTTAGGAGAAGCAATACAACAAACATTCCGAGTATGATCCTGATCTTAATTAAGATTTTCATTGGAAGATTTTTTTAAAATGGATGATCTGATCTCTTCTACGTTCTGATGAAGCATTTCACGTGGCGTGATGGATGAAATCTCTACAAACTGTTTACCTCTCTCATAGCAACGCGAAAAATATCTCCACTTCCAGAAGAACATGAGCCAGGCGCCACTGGCAGTTCCAATAGCTGCAAGTGATATGGTTCTGTTACCAAGAAGAAAGAACTGCAATGCAAACTCATCTTTAAAGGAAGAAGAATATCCGAACAATACATGAAGAGCATCATGAGATTCCGCGCCAGGAATAGGATCAAGTTTTTCTTTCCTGTAAAAATTTCCGAGCTCCTTTCCCAGTGAACCTTCCGGAAAAGCAAGCAGTTCAGTGATACTTAGTCCCCACGAACTTTCTTTTTTTCCGAAATAAAAAACGACAGGCGCGAGTATTTTAACCGAAAAGGCGGTAAAATCTTCATGCAGATTTTTAATCTCCGCTGTGATTACTTTAAGTGTTGCTGTTTTTTCCATGTTTTATTGTTTTAGTATTTAAAAGCACTTTGCGTTTCAAAGTAAATAGGCAAAAAAATATTAATCCATCTTCCGGATCAGTTTTTCAAGGGCGTCAAGATGCGCTTCAAAAGCTTTAATCCCGGTTTTAGTGGCGCTGTAAGTTGTTAAGGTTTTCTTCCCCACAAATTCTTTTTTAATGTGAATGAAACCCTCTTTTTCAAGCGCGGCTGCATGACTGGCGAGATTCCCGTCCGTTACATCAAGTAATTCTTTAAGTGAGTTGAAGTCAGCACTGTCGTTCACCATGAGCACGCTCATGATTCCCAGCCTTACCCTGCTCTCGAAAGCCTTGTGTAGTTTATGTATGTTTGGGTTTAACACCTTTGGTTTCTTGTTTCTTGTTTTCTAATTAGTATTTCCTGTCATACTTAAACCACATATATGCTCCGTAAATAATGTGCAGGACTCCAAATCCGAACGCCCAGAAAAAGATCGAATATTTTAGGTAGAATAAAGAAACTACTCCTAGTAAAATCTGCAGGCATCCAAGATAGCGGATATCATTCAATGTGTATTTACTTCCATTCACCAGCGCCAATCCATAAAAAATAAGCATGGCTGGTCCAATCAGTAACACAAAGCTTCGGCCATGGTATAACATCGCCAGGCTAAAGATACCACCAGCGGCCAAGGGAATGAGCATATTGATCAGCAATCTCAAGGCAGTGTGGTCGAATAATTTATAGCCATTACGTTTTGCTTTCTTACCTGAAAAAAACAATGCCGTTAAAATGGACATGCCCAGAACCCCTATACAAACCAACACGCACATGATCATAACCTGGTTGTAGGCTTGTCTCACATCGGTAATACTGTCTACAGAAGCGTAGGTATATCCCCTTCCTTCGGCAAAATCATGAATAAGTTCATTACCTATATAAGCACCTATTAAAGCATACAGTCCCGCAAAAATCCCTGAAAGGCCGCTGAGCGACAGGAATTTATTGGATTGTTTCATCATCTGCCTGATATCCTGCAGGGCTTCTAAATGTTGTTGGCTGTTTTCCATGTTTAAAGCACTTTGAAGTACAAAGTTAAACGGATAAATTACATATCAAACTGTTTTTTTATTTTTTTAGCAAATAAGTTTTTCATGGGGGATACGACATATTATAAAAGTTAACACAGGGTGGTCCTTCGAAATTACAAGGGACCAGTATGTTGAACGTAAAGGTTGCAGGGCCATTTTCTTTCACATGAATTACAGTGAGTGGCTGCTTAAGCCATTTATCCAGACATTCCTTGTTTACCGGGCCGTTTAATTCGGTTTTGTATTTATACCTTTTAAGATATTCATCATGAAGTTTTTTATCGAGTTTAGCCTTGCCCACTACTACATATGTTCCTGTATCCAGCGAAAACACAACGTTGCCGCTCGTATCAGTCTTCCCTGCCCCAATGATCTTTGAATTTACATCGTTGTAAGTTCCTCTTCTTACAAACAGCATGGTGTTTTTCATAGCAACAGGCGTAGCAAGCCTTTTGATCTCATCATCTCCAGGATCAACACCACCACAATACGCAAAAGAATTGGTTGCTTTGATACTGATCTTTTGTGCCTTGCTTTGCCCTATAAGAGAAAAAGAGAACAGAAACAGGACAGCACAAACAGCTATTGATAAAGAGTTTCGAATCATTTAGCCAAAAGTAAAAAACAGGACTTAAAAGCCTCTCCTGATTCAGTCTTAGTTTTCCAGAGTTTCTAATACCTTGATGTTAATTATTTCCTTTAAAGCTTTCGTAAGCTCTTTGAATTGAACCTACATTTAAGGTATAATTAAATAGAATGAGCGATATAGCCCACTTTTTCAGTCCTGTTGATATGGACACCATTACCAATTCAACTCCCTTAAAAGAGCTGCAGTTTGGCAATCTTTTTTCAATTCATACCGATGCTGATAATTTCCCAGAACTTAGCGGAGTAGACATTGCTATTGTTGGAGTTGCCGAAGACAGGAATTCAGAAAACAATAAAGGTTGTAAACTTGGCCCTGACAGCGTTCGCGGGTTCCTCTACAAATTATACGGTGGGAGTTTCGAAGTAAAGGTGGCCGATCTTGGGAACATTAACCCCGGACACAGCACCGACGATACTTACTTCGCGCTTAAGACCACCGTGGATCATCTTGTCAGAAACAATATTATCCCGGTCATCATAGGGGGATCGCAAGATCTGACCTATGCGCAATTCTTAGGATATAAGGACCTTGAACAAACCATTAACATTGCTGCAGTTGACAGCGTGTTCGATCTCGGAAATCCTGATGAAGACATCTCCAACTTATCGTATCTCGGAAAAATTATTCTTCACCAGCCAAACTATTTATTCAACTACAGCAATATTGGTTACCAGAGTTATCTCGTGGACCAGAGCAGCCTGCAGATGATGAACAAATTGTATTTTGATGTTTACCGCCTCGGGCAAATACGTGACAAAATTGAAGAAGCCGAACCTATCATTCGCCAGGCGGATATGATCACATTTGACATTACTGCCATTAAACATTCCGACGCGCCTGCCAACCCTAATGCCTCTCCAAACGGATTCTATGCCGAAGAAGCCTGCCAGATGATGCGTTACGCCGGCATGAACGATAAATTATCTTCTCTTGGTATTTACGAGATCAATCCTGAATTTGACGTGAGTGGAAAAACCGCACACCTTGCCGCGCAAATGATCTGGTGCTTTATGGATGGTTTCTATAACCGCAAAAATGATTTTCCAAGTCGTACTAATCCAGAATACCTACGTTTTCACGTGGTTCTGCAGGATGAAAAATACGAGATCAATTTCTACAAGAGTAAAAAAAGCGACCGCTGGTGGATGGAAATTCCCTACCCACCGCATAAAGATTTAAAGTTTGAACGTCATACACTCATTCCCTGCAACTATAAAGATTACGAAATGGCTACCGCGAATGAAATTCCTGATCGCTGGTGGCAGACGTACCAGAAGTTGAGTTAATGGTAAAGATGTAACCTTCCATTTTTACATATTTTGAAAAATTAGTTTTTTTTCACCATCCCATTCTTCCTGAGGCACGCACTTTGATTATTTAGAATTGAGACCACGCAGGATCTGCGGAAAAGTTTCAAAGTATTTACATTTAAAAAATCAAATGTCATGAAAATCAAAAAAATTCTGAACACAGTTATTATTTGCTCTATTCTTTCCTTTTCTGTTCTTCTTGTGAATTGTAAGAAGGATGATACAGAACCAAACTCAACCACTACAACGGGCGGTACAACATCTTCTACAAGCTCAACGAGCAACACAAGCAGTACTAACAGCACAAACGGTACCGGGGCTACAACCAACGATTCAAGCAAATAAAATTAATGGAAGGTGTAAAATGTAAAATGGATAATGTAACGTTCTGATTACATTTTCCATCTTCCATTATACGTTTTACATTTGACGATTACTTCTCTATAATAAGTATCTCCACTCTCCTATTCGCTTGTTCTTCTTCGGCAGTAGCTTCGTTCGGAAATTTTGGTTTCGAATGTCCATAGCCTTTGTAGCTAAGGCGATCTGCCGCAACTCCTTTAGACACCAGGAAATCGTAAATGGCGCGTGCCCGGTTCTCTGAAAGTTTGTAGTTGTGTGTATCGTAATCCATTCCATCAGAGTCGCCCTGAGTACAGCACACGTGTCCCTGTATTTCTATTTTCAGACTTTTATTGTCGAGCATGGTTTTAAGAAGCTTATGCAACACAGGAACCGAGGGCTTGGTAATGAAATGTCTTCCCGGTACAAAATTTAAACCTTCAAGAGCCATGCTTTCTCCTTTTGAAAGCTCTTCTATTTTCTTAGGTTCTTTATTCTGGGTTTTCTTATAATTATTTTCGGTAGAAGTAGTATTGTCATACGTTTCAGTGATCACGAGACGTTCAACGATCATATCCACGCGTCTTTGTGAAGCTTCACCCTCATTGGCCCCGTTATCTTTCGACGATTTTTCGCCATTGCCTTTGCAGGAAATAATAGTGGTTTGCACTGTTGATGTTTTTTTGAGGAGATAATTCTTCACATTGTCGGCCCGCTTTTGTGAAAGAACGCTATTGTATTTATTGGAGTGCAGAAAATCGGCGTATCCCGTAATTTTCACTTTTATTAAATGTCCGTTTAAAGCTGTGATAAGAGAATCTATTCGCCTGAAATTTGTTTCAGATTCAGATTCATTGATGGCAAAATACAAACGAAGTGTATCCACTTTTACCTGCGCCACAGAAGTATAAGCCGCAAATACCAATGAAAGAAAAATAAATCGTTTGATCATCTTTAAAGATAACGAAAAAAACGTGCTTGGTTACTTTACCCTTGTTTGTTTTGTTTTAATACCGCCTGAACGATCTTCAGCTGATTTATCAGGAAGAACAATACAAACGAAGCCACAAAAATAAATATGACAACAAGAATGAACCAGAAATAAAATTCGATGCTCCACTCTAACGACACTTTTACGCGATGCATAAAACTCATAGTAACAGGCGGCTTTCCTTCATTCAACGAATACTTAATAGTGCAGAATTCGTTTTCTTCGTCAAAATCTCCAAGCGAAACCCCCAGAAACTGTAGAGTATCTTCAATGGCGAGTATTCTATCCTCCAGTGAAATGAATTCCTCAATTTTCCCGCTTTGATTTTTTAAAGCGATCAAAGCGTTCCTGGTTTTCTCAAGGGAATTTTTTCTCGCGTTCAGGGCACGGAACTCATTGGTTTTATCGATCTTGGTTATTTCGGCGCGCTTAATGTTGCCAAAGCCCCTGAGTTTATTATACAAACTATCAAACATCTCGGGTTTAACACCCAGCATCAGGCTCAGGTTACGGTTTCCTTTGTTACCTGTTTTTTGTTCGAATTGAATAACGCAGTTAAAATTTTTGATCTGTGTTCGGATATTTTTTTCAGTATCGTCGTACTTTTCAGATTTTGCAGCAAGGTTGGCAATCTTTTCATATTTCTGGTTCACGCTCATCTCGCCAGAGGAAGCCTGCGCTGTTCCGGCAAATTTTTCACTTTTAAATTTATAGGAATCGCTCGCGTAATTTTTTCTGCTGATGAACCCTTCATCAAAAGCATCGAACACCGAATCTTCATCGTCGCGGTAGGTTTTATCGCTGAAACTATAAGCGAGGCGAAATACAAAAAAGACCGCAAAACCAATGAAGAAATAAAAAGCAGTTTTAAATACACGTTTTTTCATGACAGATTTTTTATTTGAAATGAAATTACAACAAAAAGAAAATGGCAGCCATTTGTGTGACTGCCATTTACGAACATTTAACAAAAAGTATTTATCTCTTCTAAAACGTTTCTTCAGAATTTCCTTTCTGTAGATTACTGTTTCTCTTGCTATAAATGAAGTACACAAGAATACCAAGCGCACCCCAGCAAAGGAAAAACACCCAGGTTTG
>JAJONO010000126.1 GCA_021323535.1 Bacteroidota bacterium | reverse complement strand
TTATATGAAAAGCGTCCCGAACAATTAACAGTTGCACAGTTTGTGGAGTTGACGAAGTTTGTGGAGAAAGGTCTCTGAAAGTTTTATTTTACCGTGTAAGTATATTTTAAAAGACGTTTGTAGCCCTTGTTTTTTCCGTAGGTTCTTTCAGCTATTTCAGATAATTTTCCCTGGCTGTCATATTTCATTGTCTTATGAGTGATAACATCACTGTAGGAACTGTAATTATGTGATTCCGTTTCTTTTCCATTTATATCAAATGTTTTAATAAGAGTATCTGCTTCTATGCCGTTTTCGTTATTAACTGGGTTGTAATAAAAACTGAATTCTAACTTTCTATGTTGTTTTAACTTGCCATTGTCGTAATAAGAATAGAAATCGAATTGTTTTTTATCTCCGGAAGAAAAAACCTTTTTCGAAGTAATTCTTTCTTTATTGTCGTAACTGTATTCCTCGCGTGACCAGTCTTTCCCGTCATTTCCTTTTTCTGTACTGGTTATTAAAAGTCCGGAAGGCGAGTACTCGCAAATAAATTTATTTGTATATACAGTGTCTTTTCGCGTTATCCATGTCCTGTTCTTCCAGTTTCCTTTTTCATCGTAAGTGGTAATATGTACTTCACGATATGCAGAATCCTGTGACAAGCTGTTTTTTCCGGATATACTGGTATGACGCAGTTCCCGACCCATGTCATCAAACTCGTATTCGTGTAAATCAAAATTGTCCTCTTTAATTCTTTTAGTGAAAATATAATTTCTTTTGCCGTTTCTATTATACCGTATTTCGGAAATAGAATAATGTTCAACTTCCCCGGCACGGCCCATGATGGTACGGGGCGCTCCATAAGTATCGGTTTTTATCAGACTGTCTTTGTCGCTATAAGTATATCTTGCTTCTGCGATTAAACTTCCCGCAGAATTATATCCTTTTTGATTAAGTTTTTTTCCGGAAGCGCTGTATTCGGATTCCCAGGAAGATTCGAGCCCGGAGTAAGTAGTATACGTTTCTGATTTAAGTTCGTGGCCGTTCTTATCAAAATACTCTTTTGATACCAGTGCCCCCTTTGCTTCGGGCTTTCCCTTTTCATAAAAGAACTGCTCAATGCTCAGAATCGTTTTCACTACGCTTTTCACAGGCGTATTATGCACATCGGCTGATAAAGTGTCTTTGGATCCGGAGAGAGGCTGGGCAATTGCAGTATTTGTACAGGAAAAAAATTCCAGAATAGAAGTAAGAGCAAGAAGTATTATTGGTATTATAAATTGTTTATTCCGCATTAATGGTAACTTCCATTAAGAAGAGAGAGCGTTTTTCGTTGATAGCTTCGAATGAAGTTTTGAGTTTGTTTCCGCTCTTCATGGCAATGGTAATAAATCCGAGACCAGCGCCGCCTTTATCGCTGAGTTCGTTGTTCTCTAAGTGTTCGAGATAGAATTGTTTTAACTCTGCCGGATCGTTGAAAGAATTGATCTTATCGATATCTGTTTTGAGTTTATCAATGGCAGTGTTGGTAACAAGATTTGCAGTAATAACTTTTACTTCTTTAGGGGTAATGTTAAGAATAAAGAAGTTGTGCTGCGCGCCCATATCGTCTTTATGACCGTGGATGAGCATGTTTTGCAACGATTCAACACAAATAAAAAATACTTTTTTAACTACAGTTTTCGGAAGGCCTTTTTCGAGGATTTTTCCTTCGATTTCGGACTCAAGCTTGGAAATGGTTTCAGTATTTAAAACGCCATCGTAAGCCAGCATGAGCTGACCTGTTTGATTAACATTTTCGATTTGCTTCGAAAAATGTATGTCGAAAAACTCGTCTTCTTTATTTATAGTTAAACTCACTATTTAAATAAACCATTAAGCTGAGCGTCTATCATTCTTATCACTTTCCCGAGATCCTCTTTGCTTTCGCTGAAATTAATATCGTCAACATCCACAACAAGTATTTTCCCCGCTTCATAACCCGTGCTCCAGGCTTCATAGCGCTCGTTCAATCTCTTCAAATAATCTAACCTGATACTATTCTCGTAATCACGGCCCCTTTTTTGAATTTGTTTTACAAGTGTTGGTACGCTTGCTCTTAGGTAAATAATAAGATCGGGGGCTTTCACTAAACTTTCCATTAGTTTAAATAATGAAAAATAATTATCGTAATCGCGAGTGGTCATTAACCCCATCGCGTGGAGGTTTGGAGCAAAAATGTAAGCGTCTTCATAGATGGTTCTGTCTTGTACCACCGTGTGTTTTCCCTTACGTATATCAAGGATCTGATTGAAACGATTATTCAAAAAGTACACCTGCAGATTAAAGGACCAACGCTGCATGTCTTCATAAAAATCATTCAGGTACGGGTTGTCGTCTGCGTCTTCATAGTGCGCATGCCACTTGTAATGTTTTGCTAATAATGACGTTAAAGTAGTTTTCCCAGAACCGATGTTCCCCGCAATAGCAATGTGCATACTAAATCCTTAAAATAATAGACTAAGATAGAAAAATAACTTACAAAAAGCAAAATTTACTTGACGAACGATAATTTTAACAAATTGATTATTAGTTGGTTAAGGCCTTCTGTTTACAGTGTCTGAGCTGTATAGTCCGCAAATTCTCAAAATAACCCCATCAATAGGTTCAAAATTGAACTGAAGAACCTTTTTTATCTTAACATTAGAGAGGTTTTGGGTGTTTAAAGCAGAGTTAATAATGGATTTCGTAAGGGCTGGCTCTTTACCCGAAATTTTTGACAAAATGCCGTCTGCAAATCTCCCTAACTGAAGAATTGTTCTGGATGCATTAATGGAAGGTTTACGTTTTCCGAAATTTACCTGGATGGTGTTAAATAAGTATTGAAATGTATAATTTCCTTCCACAAGAATATAACGGTTCGCGTATTGTTTCTTTTCCATCAGCTGAATCATTGCCAAAGCAACATCAGAAGCTGAGATGAGACCGACTGTTCCCATGGTATAAAACATGTTTCCCTTGTAACAGGTGCTGAAAATACGGGAGCTGCTTTGTTCCCAGAACCCCGGCGACAATACTACTCCGGGATTGACGATCACCGCTTCGAGACCTTCTTCCATTCCTCGCCACACTTCACGTTCGGCGTTGTATTTACTGATGGCGTAATCGCTTTCCTTCCCGCTTGTTTTCCAAAAAATATCTTCAGTAAGATCTGTTTTATGATCGGTGTTGTTAATTGTAACAATAGAGCTTACATGACAAAGCGGAACTTTTTTTTCGAGACAGGCCGTTACTACATTCGCTGTTCCCTGCTCATTGATCCTATAGAGTTTCTTTCTGTTGCGCCTGTCAAACGAAACATATCCCGCGCAATGGTATACTGCTTTTACATTTTCCATGACTTCTTCCAGCGAAAACAGATCACATACGTCAACGTCCACCCATTTTATCTTTGAAAAAAGTTGTTTTGATTCCGGGGTATAATAAGAAAATAGTTTTTCTACCCTTGAGATGTCGCTGCTTCTTTGTTTGCAGGCAATAACAGGCTCGTTGCTTTGAAGAAGCTTTAAAACAACATGACTTCCAATAATTCCGGTAGCGCCTGTTACTAAATTCATTTACGCAAATGTTATTTTCTGAAACACAAAAAACAAACTCATCTGTACTATTAATCCTAAAAGAAATCCGGTATAAAGTTGCGAAGGTTTATGTTCTTCTAAATATAATCTCGACATTCCAACAAATCCCGCCAGTAAAATTACACCCATATAATAAATAGTCATGTCAAATTTTATCAGGTATGATAATGAAACCAAAACGCCGAGCAGTCCGCCTACTCCAACCATGTGCGCGCTGATCTTGTATTTTAAATTGATAAGCGCCGTGAGCAAAATTCCTAATCCTGCCCCAAGAACAAACAGTTTTACGCTGTTCCAGATGTTAACGTCTTTGAGAAGATAAAACAGTCCGAAATAAAAAAGCGCCGTCATGATATACGGAAACGTTCTGTCTTTTTGATTGGATAAAGTCAGGCTTGGAATTCTTTTCAGTTTGTAAAGAATAGCGATGTTTAAAACCGGGAACGCGAATGAAAATAAAAATACGATGAGAGAAATCCTCCACTTAGCATCAAAAGGCGTCATGTAATCATACACAGTGTGTTTAATGCCGAAGAATAAAAGCACACAACCATAAGTTGCCATCAGCAGCGGATGAAACAACACAGATATGGTAAGGGCCAGTGCTCTCATGTTAAGAAAGTAAATTCGACAACGCGGCCATTTCGCGGCGGGCATCGCGGTTCATATAAATGATGTTGTAAACCGCCGAAGTAATTGGCATGTTCACATTATAATTTTTATTGATCTCGTAAACACATTTCACAGCGTAATAACCTTCAGCGATCATGTTCATTTCGAGCTGAGCGTTTTTTACACTGTACCCTTTCCCGATCATGGTTCCAAAAGTACGGTTACGACTGAATTGAGAATATGCGGTTACGAGCAAGTCGCCAAGGTACGCGGAAGCATTGATATCACGGTCGATAGGATGTACAGCATCTACAAAACGTTTTATTTCCTGTATGGCGTTGCTGACAAGTACAGCGAGAAAATTATCCCCATAACCAAGTCCGTGACAAATTCCACCAGCCAACGCAATTACATTTTTAAGAACAGCTGAATATTCTGTTCCGTAAATATCATCGCTTACCGTTGAACGGAGATACCGGCAGTTTAAAAGCGTACTAACGGTTTGCGCATTGGTAACATTTTGAGAGGCAATAGTAAGATAACTGAGTTTTTCAAGCGCTACCTCTTCGGCATGGCAAGGTCCGGTAATAACGCCAATGCTCTCAAAAGGAACTTTATAAACCGTGTTGAGGTATTCTCCTACAATGAGATTACTTTCAGGAACAATTCCCTTAATAGCCGAGAAAAGGATTTTACCCTGTAATTGCGCAGCGGTAATTGTTTTAAATGTATCGTGAAGAAAAGCAGAAGGCACAGCTAAAACCAGGATATCGGAAGAAGCGATGCATTCCTCCAGTCGTGTTGTAAAATTGATTTTTGCCGTTTCAAATTCAACGCCGGTAAGATATTTAGGATTGTTTCCGTATTCTTTAAAATAGTCAACGTCATTCAGAAAAAGTTTGGCAAGGGCTGTGGCCCAGCTTCCGCTTCCCACAATTCCAATTCTTTGTTTCATAAAACTCTGGTGAAGTTACACAAAAATTATGTCTTCATCATTAAGATTGCCCGTTCCGGCAAAACGGTTGTAAACCCGGGCCAAAGTAATAACATCCTTTTTACAATAGGATTCTATCTTTTTAAGATTTTTATCTTCGTAGAAGGTTTTACTCACCTGGCTGCCGTCCATGTCGTCCTTAGGAGAAGGTATTCCCAACACATGCGCCAGAAGGTTAAGCGAGCTGTAGTTTTTAACATCGCCAAATTTCCAGAGATCAAGCGTATCAATGTGTTTTACCTCCCAGGGCTTCATTCCCTGTATCTGCAATACCTTGGGCAAGGGCATGTTGTTAACCAAAAACCTACGGCAGAGGAACGGGAAATCGAATTCTTTACCATTATGCGCGCACAGTAAATGCGATGCTGTATTAAAATGCTGTTCGAGCAGTATCGCGAATTCTTTTAAAATCTCCGTTTCATTCTCTGATGTAAAAGATTTGATTCTGAATTTTTTCTTGTTGTAATAGCCTACACCAATACAAACCACTTTGGCAAATTCAGCAAAAATACCGGCTTTTTCATAGTGTTTTTCGGGAGGAGTTTCTTTAAAGAACTGCCATTTTCTATCCCACAATTCCCTGGTGGTTTTATCGAGATCAGAATATTTGTACGTTACAGGAACGGTTTCTATATCGAGGAATAATATGTTTTCAATTTTTGGTCCGGCCATTGTGAGTTGGTTAAAATAAAAAAGGTGCAAACCTTGTCTGCACCTAAATTATAAAAAATGTTCCTGAAAGTTTACTTAATGTCGTTGTAGATTTTATTAAGTATGTCTTTGGTTTCACTAACTTCTTTAAGTTTGGTTTCTATAGCCGTAGTGTTCTCGTTTTTACCCTTTGCTGCTTCGAGTTCGGCTTTAGCAGTTTTTTCTTTGGCCTCCCAAACCAATGCAATGTCTCTTACCCCCTTTACGGCTCCATACTTAGTAAAACGGTTTGCACCTTTTGAAAGCATTTCAAAATCTCTTGCCGCAACAAGAGCGTTTACACTACTGGTACAGCGCTTTGCTGTTTTGGCATACAGGCCACAAAAGCTTGCAATTTCAAAACCAGTCATGTATTTAATGTTATTCTGGAAAAATAAAATATGGGCATCTCCTCCGTGTTTTGAATAAAGATCCATTATCGGGAAGACAATATCTTTTCCGGTTTCTGTTTCAAATGCTTTTGCTTTTTCCAGCGCCAACTTCGGATC
>JAJONO010000013.1 GCA_021323535.1 Bacteroidota bacterium | reverse complement strand
CTTTTTGTTTTTTTAATAGCGGCACAGTTTAACCAGTCAGTAAAAAGCCTGGTCACCGATTCAGCGCTTTCGTTTGATTTTTTAAGCGTGTTCAACATTAAAATTGCCGCGGTAATAGCGCTTTTAAGCGTTGTGTTTACATCGCTCGCCTTGTTTGTTACCTTATATCGTACTGCTACTTTCTTTGACAAATCCACACCTTTAAACTTCCTCATTTATTTTTCAGGAAATTTATTAGCCTGCGTTGGACTTCACTTTGTAGCTCCACTTGGAAACTGGATGCAGAGCTTCTGGTTATTGGTATTTGCAGTTGTGTTATACGGAATTGTAAAGTTCCAGTACCAACGTTTTTCTCTGGGATTAGGAATACAGATTCTTGTCATGTCATTGATCACTTCGGGATTTTTTAATTATTACATCGAGAAAAATGAAAAACAATATCTTGAAGAATTCGCGTATAAATTAAGTGAACGTCAGGATGCCCTTTTAGAAAGTGAATTTGCCGGAGTACCGGGTAAAATTGTAACTGATGATAAACTGAAAGTGCTTCTCAACTTTTTACCTAACAGTCAGAAAGAGATCGATCAGCTTTTAAAACAGAAATTTTTCAATGGATACTTTAACCGTTACAATATCGATTTTTCGATGTTCGATCCCGACTGTAAACCTCTGTTGGCACCAAGTCAACCCATTTTACTGAACGAAGGTTTTTTCGAGGACCAGATCAAATTCAATTCGGATTCCACATTTTTGCCCGAGCTTTTTTTTGTTGAGAAATACAAAAAGAACTCTCGTTACATTGGTAAAATAAAGATAGACGATAAAAATCTGTACATACTTCTTGAACCAAAACAGTTTGAGGAAATGGGAAGTTTTCCTGATCTTTTATTATCTCAGCAAAAGCCCGATAAGCTTCGTAATTTCAGTCACGCCGTTTACCGTTCCGATCAAAATACAAACCGGGTAGGGGAGGTCAACTATCCTTATTACTTCAGGGATTCAACGGCGCTTGCCAATTCAAATCCCGATTTTGTACATCATTATTTTACACCCGATGAATCAACAAGGATCATTATAAGTAAGCGGGCTAAAAACTGGAACTATCTCTTCACGTACAATTCATATCTCTTTCTTTTCTTTTCAGTGATAAGTTTCTTCTGTTATTATATATACGCCTTCGCGTTTACCAGCAATTTTAAAAACGCTTCATTAACGAGGAGGATTCAGACTATCGTAATTGTATTGCTTTTACTGGCTATGTCTGCGGTGGGCATTACCTCTGGCCGGCTTGTAAGAAAGCAGTTTTCGGTGGATAATATCAAACAACTGCAGGAAAAAACACAGATTATTATTAATGAATTAAACGCGCAATTTAAGCCTGAAGAGTTATTTTCTACTAATCAAAGAGAGCTTGTCAATCTTAAAATAAAAGAACTCACGCACTTGTTCGGAACGGATATTAGTCTCTTCGATAACAACGGCGCGCTATTTAATACCAGCCAGCCAAGATTATATGAAAAAGGATTGGCCTCGGAACGTGCAAATCCTAAAGCTTTTTTCAGCCTGAAACAAAATCAGGTCTCAGCATTTTCGGATACAGAAATGGCAGGAACACTCGATTATCAATCTCTTTACACGCCGATATATAACAACAATAAAGATCTTGTCGGGTTTGTGAATCTGCCATATTTTGCCAAGCAAAGCGATTTGGTGAATGAATTATCCGGAATTATCAGCGCGCTTATAAATGTGTACGTTATTCTTTTTGTAATCAGTATCGTTGCTGGTTTAATTCTGGCGGGATACATTACAAAACCGTTGCGTATGATCCAGCAGCAGATCGCCAACATTACGCTCGGAAAACAAAATGAAACCATTAACTGGCAAAGCAATGATGAAGTTGGAAAACTGGTGAACGAGTATAACAATATGCTTTTAAAACTGGAGCATAGTGCAAATCTTCTGGCGCAAAGCGAACGCGAAAGTGCCTGGCGTGAAATGGCAAAACAGGTTGCGCATGAAATTAAAAATCCGCTCACACCAATGAAACTCAACATTCAGTATTTGCAGCACGTGATGAAGAGCGATCCGGAGGATTTCAAGGAAAAATTCGCGAAGGCAAGTTCAAGTATTATTGAGCAGATCGACACGTTGGCCGCGATAGCCACTGAATTCGGAAACTTTGCAAAACTGCCGGGCACACAATTGCAGGAGATCAATCTTTCGGATGTGATCAGCTCTTCGGTTAGCCTGTTTGAAAAAGAGAACCGCACAAAAATCAATAACCAGATCACTTTCCCCGAAATGATGGTGGTGGGCGATAAGGAACAGGCTTTAAGGGTGTTTAATAACGTGATCAAAAACGCTCTTCAGGCTACAGAGGGTGTAAACAACCCGGTGATAACAATAGAAGCTGTTGAAAATGAGACTACTTATGAGATCCTTGTGCGCGATAACGGAACGGGTATTCCGGAAAAAATGAAAGAAAAGATCTTTGAACCTAACTTTACAACTAAAACAACAGGCTCTGGTTTAGGGCTTGCTATGGTAAAAAATATCATGAGCAATTTCGGAGGTGGCATCCGATTCAATTCTGAGGAGGTGCAAGGCACAACTTTTTTCATCACTTTCTCCAAAATCACTCCAAAAGCTTAATTCAGAGGACTTTTCACGAGTTTTTACGATAAATTGACTTCGACAAAAAAGCTATTCATGGGCATCAATTCGGACGCGGAATCCGGTTCTTATTTAGAATCATTATAAATTATATCTTGTGTTAAAAAAAATAAAAAAAAGCGGCGTTGGTTCTTAATCTTCTGTTAAATTTGCCATCGTTTAATGTCATCAATTTGTCATAAAAACCGCAGCTAAACAACAGAATTTTTCTCATTTTAATATGAAAAACCACATATCACGAACTACTGCAAAAGCCCTGATAGCAACCATCTTCACGCTTTTTGCATTCACTTCAAACATTTTCGCGCAAGAAAACGCCAAAAACGGCGAGAAGCTTTTTAAGCTGAATTGCGCTACCTGCCACAAGTCTCATACCGACCAGAAACTCACTGGTCCTGGTCTGAAGGGCGTATTTGACCGCGTTCAATCAGGTTCAATGTCTAAGGACGAATGGATGAAAAAATGGATCCTCAACAATGAGAAAATGATCAAGGCCGGGGATGCTTATGCAAATAAGATTTTCAACGATAATGGCAAGGCAACCATGAGCGTTTTCGAAGGCCAGTTAACCGATGCTGATGTTGCGGATATCATGGCCTTCATAAAAGGCCCTGCTCCTATTGAAGGACCAGTAACAGGAACAACTACCGGACCGACTGCAACTGGTGATCCAGTTGATGGAGGAACTAAAGTTGAGCCTCTCTACTTAATTCTTGGAACCATTGTTATTCTTGCTATTCTTCTCGGAGCTTTCCGTAGCGTTCGCAACTCTATGCAAAATGCTGCTAACCGCGCTGAAGGAAAAGCAGAAAATCCTGATCTTACATTCTGGCAGGAAACAAAGGAATGGATGAGCGGTCACCGCCGTTTGGTTGGTGTGTTCGCCATTGTTATCGGTTTCATTGGAATGAAGTCATGTTGGGATGCTTGTTACGATATTGGCGTTTACTACGATTGGGAAACACAAAAAGGTTACAAACCAGAACAACCAATTAAATTCTCTCACAAATTACATGCTGGCGATAATGAGATTGCTTGTCAATATTGCCACAGTTCAGTTGAAAAATCACGTCACGCAGGTATCCCTTCAGTAAATATCTGTATGAACTGTCATAAAGGAATTCAGTCTGGTCCACAATACGCAGAAAAAGAGATCAACAAGATCTATAATGCTGCTGGTTTCGATCCTAAAACACAGACTTACGATAAGAAAAAAGAAAATCCATTAACCTGGATCAAGGTTCATAATCTTCCTGATCACGTTTACTTCAACCACTCACAACACGTGGTAGTTGGTAAGATCGAGTGTACAACTTGTCATGGTGATGTAAAATCAATGACGGTTGCAGAACAAAAAGCTCCTCTCACCATGAAATGGTGTATCGAATGTCATCGCAAGACTGAGGTAGCAATGGAAGGAAACGCATACTACGATCGTCTCCATAAAGCATTAAAAGAAAAATATGCTGGTCAGTACGACGTGAAATTCACAGTTGAAAAAATCGGTGGATTAGAGTGCGCCAAATGTCACTATTAAAAATTAATTAGTTGTAAGAATTATATAACATGTCTATGTCAAAAAAATACTGGAAAGGCTTATCGGAACTACACAATAGCCCCGAGTTTCAAGAGCAGCAAAAAAACGAATTTGCTGAACCTCTTCCGATGGATGAGTTTTTAAGTAGCGACGAAGCTGATAACAGCGGAACTTCTCGTCGTGATTTCTTAAAAGTAATGGGCTTCTCTACAGCAGCAGTTGCCCTGGCAGCCTGCGAAACGCCTGTAAACAAATCTATTCCTTATTTAGTAAAGCCAGAAGAAGTAACACCAGGTGTGGCTAACTTTTATGCTTCTACTTTTTATGATGGACATGATTATGCAGCTATCCTTGTAAAAACACGCGAAGGGCGTCCTATCAAAATTGAAGGAAACGATCTTAACGGTCTTTCCCATAGCGGAACCAATGCCCGTGTTCAGGCATCTGTTCTTGGTCTTTATGACGGTGCGCGTTTACGTGGCCCACAAATAAAGAACAAAGAAGGTAAACTCGATCATGCTACCTGGAAAGCGGCTGATGATGCAGTTGCAAAAGCTCTTGGCAACGGATCTATCCGTATCCTGACATCTACAATTATCTCTCCTTCTACGAAGGCGGTTATTGCCGAATTCATACATAAATATCCAACTGCGAAACATGTTACTTACGACGCCATTTCTTACAATGCTTTAACTAAGGCTAACAAGAATGTGTGGGGTAAAGCAGTTGTTTCTTCTTACGATTTCAGTAAAGCTAATATTGTTGTAGGTATTGCCTGCGACTTCTTAGGAAACTGGTTATCTGGTGAAGAATTCTCGAAACAACACGCGGAAACACGTAAAATTTCAAAAGCAAATCCTGAAATGAGCCAGCACTTTCATTTTGAAAGTATTTTGTCTTTAACAGGCGCTAACGCTGATTACCGCTATGCGGTAAAACCAAGCGAATTAGGAAAAGTAACATTGGCTTTATTTAATGAAATTGCCGGCGCTACTTCTAATGCTAAAGCTTCTGGCGATGAAAAAGTAAATCCTGAAGCAGCGAAAGCAATTAAAGTGGTTGCTGCTAAATTAATTGATAACAAAGGAAAATCTTTAGTTGTATCCGGAGTTAATGATGAAGGTGTTCAAACCCTTATCAACGGTATCAACAAAATGCTTGATAACTACGGGAAAACCGTAGATGTTGAGAACCACATGAACTTAAAACAAAGTGATGATAAAGCGTTCGAAGAATTAGTTGCCGAAATGGCTGCTGGAAACGTTGGAACTTTACTCACTTACAACTGTAACCCTGTTTATACTGCTCCTGCATCTTTAAAATTTGCAGCCGCTTACGGAAAAGTAAAAAACAAAGTTTCCTTCGCTAGCATAATTGATGAAACAGCTGCAATGGCTGATGTAATTTGTCCTGATCATCATTACTTGGAGTCGTGGGGCGATGCACATCCGAAAGTGGGAGTGTATACATTACAGCAACCTACTATCAATCCTATCTTCGCTCACCCTCGCCACGATGGTACGCGTCAGTTCCAGGATTCGATGTTAAGCTGGGCAGGTGTAAAAACAGATTATTTAAAATATTTACAGGGATACTGGAACAACCGCGTATTCCCTAACCAGGGTAAACACAATGATTTCGCAACGTTCTGGGCAAATGCATTACATGACGGAGCTGTAAATGTTCGCGTTCATAAAGCTTCTGCAAATACCCAGGAAGTAATGGAGCCAATGAAGTTAGATTCATTAGGAAACCCAATTCTTAGCGGAATCGCAGTTCTCGAAAACATGGTTGCAGATACTGCTCATGTGGCGGCTGTTAAACCGGAAGAGAAAAAAGAAGTTGCTTCTGCAGTTGTTCCTGATGCAATGCCAACACCTGATTATAACAAAGCCGCTGCAATGGCAACTTCTGTGAAAGGTGGAGCAACGGAATTATTTATTTATGAAAAAATCGGATTAGGTAACGGTAACTACACAAACAACCCTTGGTTGATGGAATTACCGGATCCTATCTCTAAAGTAACCTGGGATAATTACTTAACGATGAGTCCTATCGACGTTAAGAAATTTAAACTGAAGGAAATGTTACGTCAGGATATTGACGGAAGTATTATTCCTTTAACTGTTAACGGAATTACTATCGACATTCCTGTTTATCCTCAACCTGGACAGGCCGAAGGTTCAGTTGGATTAGCGGTGGGTTACGGAAGAAATGTTGAAGCTTTAAAAGTTGCTCATGGAGTTGGACAAAATGCTTTCCAGTTCATGACAATGGTTAACGACACACTTCAGTCAATCATCGGAAATGTAACCATCGGAGAAGAAAAAGATACTCACCAGTTCTCTGCAACTCAGATCCAGCATACGATCATGGGTCGTGAAGAATATTTACTCCGTGAAGTTTCAATCAAAGAATTTAAAGCCAACAATAAAGAATACTGGAACCCTGCAACAGAACTTCCTGTTCATGGTGGCGGTAAAAAACATGTAAATGAGATCGACCTCTGGGCAGCGTATCCACGTCCTGGCCACAAGTGGGGAATGAGCATCGACATGAACCTTTGCTTCGGTTGCGGCGCTTGCGTTGTAGCTTGTACAGCAGAAAATAACGTTGCGGTTGTTGGTAAAAAAGAAATTGCAAAAACACGCGATATGCACTGGTTACGTATCGACCGTTACTACAGCTCTGATATGAACAAACATATCGCTGCAGAAAAAGGAGATATCGGAACCAAGCAAATGTACATCGAGATGGAAAACCCTTCGGCTAATCCGAAAGTAACTTTCCAGCCAATGATGTGTCAGCATTGTAACCATGCTCCTTGCGAAACTGTTTGTCCGGTACTTGCTACCAGTCACAGTACTGAAGGATTGAATATGATGACTTATAACCGTTGTATCGGTACCCGTTACTGCGCTAACAACTGTCCTTTCAAAGTTCGTCGTTTCAACTGGTTCAACTATAACGCTAACACTGATTTTGCAGACGTTAACCCTGCACAACAGGAATTAGGACGTATGGTATTAAATCCGGATGTAGTAGTTCGTAGCCGTGGTGTAATGGAAAAATGCTCAATGTGCGTTCAGAAATTACAAGCTGGTAAACTTGCCGCTAAGAAAGCCGGAACTGAATTAAAAGACGGATCAGTGAAAACTGCCTGTCAGATGGCTTGTTCAACAGGCGCTATCATTTTTGGTGACCTTAACGATCACGAATCTCAGGTTTCAAAACTCAGAGAAGATGAAAGAACTTATTTCTTATTAGAAGATGTAGGTGTAAAACCAACAACATCTTACATGGTAAAAGTAAGAAATCAGGAAGAGCAGATCATTTTTCATGAGCACGCTCTAACCAACAACGAAAACAAAAAAGAAGCTCATACAGAAGAAAAACATTCATAATTAACAGAACAAAAATTTAAACAGATAATATGCACGCAGAATCGGAAATCAGGATACCCTTAATATTAGGTAATAAAAGTTACCGAAATATTAGTGACGATATTATTGCTCCTATCGAAGGAAAAGCAGCACGTGGCTGGTACGCGTTAACAACCTTGTGCGCACTTTGTTTCCTTTGGGGAATAGGTTGCCTCGCTTATACCATCGGAGTTGGTATCGGGTCCTGGGGAAGTAACAATGGTGTTGATTGGGCATGGGATATCACCAACTTCGTTTGGTGGATCGGTATCGGTCACGCAGGAACGCTTATTTCAGCGGTGTTATTGTTGTTCCGTCAGAAATGGCGCATGGCAATTAACCGTTCAGCAGAAGCGATGACCATCTTCGCGGTACTTTGTGCGGCGATCTTCGTAACACTTCACACTGGTCGTCCATGGTTAGATTACATGCTCTTCCCTTTACCAAATCAATTCGGTTCATTATGGCCAAACTTTAACTCACCATTATTATGGGACGTGTTTGCGGTATCAACTTACGCAACCGTATCTATCGTATTCTGGTACATTGGTCTTGTTCCTGATTTCGGAATGATCCGTGACCGCGTTATCAAACCTTGGCAGAAAAAAATGTACGGAATCCTTTCTTTAGGTTGGGGTGGCGGAGCCCGTCACTGGAGCCGTTTTGAAGAAGTTTCATTAGTGCTTGCAGGTTTATCAACTCCTCTCGTATTCTCGGTACACTCCATTGTATCCTTTGACTTTGCTACCTCGGTAGTTCCGGGATGGCACACGACCATCTTCCCTCCATACTTCGTGTCTGGTGCGGTATTCTCAGGGTTTGCGATGGTATTAACCCTCATGTTAGTGGTTCGTAAGATCTACAAACTGGAAGCATACTTAACTGTAAAACACATCGAGTATATGAACATTGTAATCATTGTTACAGGTTCAATCGTAGGTGTGGCTTACTTAACAGAGTTATTCGTAGCGTGGTACTCAGGAGTAGAGTGGGAGCAATACGCATTCCTTAACCGTGCAACTGGTCCTTTAGCCTGGAGCTATTGGGCGATGATGACTTGTAACGTAATCTCTCCGCAGTTATTCTGGTTCAAGAAAATCCGTACGTCTATCGTTGCAACATTTATCTTATCAATTGTGGTGAACATCGGTATGTGGTTCGAACGTTTCGTAATTATCGTTCCAACATTATGCCGTACCTATTTACCATCTACATGGAACACGTATACTCCGTCATTCATTGATATCGGGATCTTTATCGGAACAATCGGAATGTTCGGAACATTCTTCTTATTGTTCTCGCGTTACTTCCCTGTAATTGCACAGGCCGAGTTAAAAACAATTTTAAAAGCAAGCGGCGAACAACAAAAGAAAGACGCTGCCGCGCACGCACATCATTAATAAGAAATTAGAATTTTAGAAATAAAATGGGAGCAACTGCAAAAAATAAACACATTATCCACGGAGTTTTTGGTGACGAAGTACCAATGATGGAAGCTTGTAAAAAATTAAGGGCATCTGGTATCCGTATTAAAGATGTATTCACTCCAATGCCTATCCATGGATTGGACGGAGTTATCGGATTACCTCGTACACGTATTGCCATCTGCGCATTCATCTACGGAATTACCGGAACCTCTTTAGCTACATTAATGATGTGGTACATGATGGTTCACGATTGGCCGAATGATATCGGTGGTAAACCAACATGGGCATATTACTTTGCTGTGCCGGCATTTATTCCGATCACATTCGAAGCAACAGTGTTTTGCGCCGCTCACGGAATGGCTTTAACGTATTTCTTACGTTGCTGGTTGGTACCGGGCGCAAAAGCTAAAAATCCTGATCCACGTACAACCGATGATAAATTCTTAATTTATCTTGAATTAAATGATGAGCAGGCAAAAAAAGCTGAAGAGATCCTTAAAGGTAATGGCGCTGAAGAAGTAAATCACAAAGGCTCATTTGTTGTTGAACCAAGTTATGTATTAGAAGAATCACACTAGTATGAATAAACATTATAAAACCATAAAATTTGTTTTTGCTTCGGCCCTTGTTGGTCTGGTAATGGCAGGTTTTACATCTTGCGGTAAAAAAGACGAAAACAGTCCCGGCGTTGAATTCATGCCTGACATGTACCGTTCAAATTCATTGGAGTATTACGGTACCCATGTTGTTGACGGAGTAACTGAACAAACCGCTAAAGAACCTGTTAAAGGAACTGTTGCGCGCGGATTTCTTCCTTATGCATATCCTAATACTAAAGACGGATACGATGCAGCAACTGCAAATCTGAAAAACCCTCTGACTGCACAATCACGTGAAGTATATGAAAAAGAGGGGGAAGTTCTTTATGGTAAATTCTGTGTTCATTGCCATGGTGCAAGTGGGGCAGGTGATGGAAAAGTGGGAGCAAAACTTCCAGGACCTCCACCAGCGTACGGAAGCATTCAGAATTTAACTGAAGGAAAAATATTTCATTCCATTACTTATGGTAAAGGTATGATGGGACAGCATGCAAGTCAGCTTACTCAGGAAGAGCGCTGGAAACTTGTGTATTATGTTCAGAAATTACAAGGACCAAAAGCAGCAGCGGCCGATACTGCAAAAGCAGCAGTTACACCAACGGTTGCGGCAGCAGCTAACCATTAATATTAATAAGATTTAAGAGACACCGTAATATGAATATCGATAAATTAAATTTTACAGTCCCATCAAAAGCAAAATTGTTTGCCTTCGCTCTTATGGGCATTGGGTTAATTTCAATTGTGCTGATGTTTTTAATGGACAAAGAAAATCAGGAAGAACATTATCATCAATATACACGTGCATGGAGTAATGTATTTGCAGGAGCATTTTTCTTTACAGCTCTCGCACTTGCTGCTGCATTCTTCTTAGGATTACAGTATGCTGCCGAAGCAGGATGGTCAACCACTATTAAGCGCGTCATTGAAGCAGTAACAATGTATCTCCCATGGGGATTAAGCTTAATGATGTTATTGTTTATTGTTGGTCAATTTCATGGCCACCACATTTACCACTGGATGCAACCAGGTATTTCTACACCCGGCGATCATAACTACGATCCGGTGATTGCTGAAAAATCAGGCTATTTTGGAGTGTTCTGGTGGATCAGAACAATTCTTTACATGGTTGGCTGGTTATTCTTTACTTTCAAACTCCGTAAAAACTCTATCAATGCAGATAAACTTGATATTGATGTAAACAACAGCTACCACTGGAAAAACGTAAAATTAGGAGCGTGGTTCATGGTGTTGTTCGCAGTAACTTCTTCAACATCTTCGTGGGATTGGTTAATGAGCATTGACACACACTGGTTCTCTACATTATTCGGATGGTATATCTTCTCTGGGATGTGGATCAGCGCTGTTGTTGCAATCACTATTCTTGTTATCTGGATGAAAAAAATCGGATATCTTGAATATGTAACTGAAAGTACAATTCATGATCTTGGTAAATGGATGTTCGCTATCTCTTTCTTATGGACATACCTTTACTTCTCTCAATTCATGCTCATTTGGTATTCAAATATACCTGAAGAGGTAATTTATTTCCAGACACGTTGGGAAAGCTACAAAGCTTTAATGTGGACAGTTCTATTCGTAAACTTTGCGTTTCCTATGATTATGTTAATGAGCCGCGATTGCAAACGTAATTTCTTCTTCCTGATGTTTGTAGGAACGATCATCTTCATTGGTCACTACCTCGATCTTATCATGATTGTTATGCCTGGAACAGTTGGGCACAGTTGGACAGGTTTAAGCTGGATGGAATTCGGAACCTTCTTCTTCTTCCTTGGATTATTTATTTATGTTGTCCTGAACGCGCTCACAAAGGCTCCGTTGATGGTAAAAAATCACCCGTTCCTGCAAGAGAGCTTACATCACTCAACTTAATATCGGAAAAGAATTAATTTATTAGAAATAGAAACCAGAAATACAAAACTCAGATAAAATGAATTTTTTAGTAATATTAGCCATAGTTTTATTAATAGTTGCGGGACACCAGCTATTAAGGATCGTTGAATTAAGCCGTGGGTTAAAGAAAACCAACGAGTGGCGAATTACCGATACGGATAATAACATGATGGGTAAATCAATGCTCATCTTCATGATATTGTTTTTCCTTTTCTTCATTTGGCAGGTGGAACGTTGGGCAGATCGCTCATTACCTCCTGCAGCTTCAGAGCATGGAGTTAAAATTGATACGCTTTGGGATTATAACATGTACCTCTGTATCATTGTTTTCTTCGTAACTAACTTCTTCTTATTCTGGTATGCATACAAATACCGTGGTAACTCAAAAGCCACAGCAAGATTTTTCCCGCATGATAATCGTCTTGAAATGGCATGGACAATCGTTCCGGCTATCGTTCTTGCATTCGTTATCATATTTGGATTAAAATACTGGAACGAGATCATGGACGAATCTAAGGATCCAAACAAAGTGATCGTTGAGCTTTATGCGAAACAATTTGACTGGACTGCGCGTTATACTGGTCCTGATGGAAAATTAGGTTCAACTGATTACCGCCAGATCAACGGATCAAATGCAGTAGGAAGAGATACAGCTGATGTTACGGGTAATGACGATGTTCTTGTTAAAAATGAATTTCATATTCCTGTAAACACTGAGATCGAATTACAAATGCGCTCACGCGATGTGATCCACAGTGCTTACTTACCACACTTCCGTGCACAGATGAACTGTGTACCGGGAATGATCACGTATTTCAAATTCAAACCAACTAAAACCACTGAAGAAATGCGTAAAGATCCTTACACCGTTAAAATGATGGAAGGAATCAACAAGCAACGTGCAAAAGAAGGTAAAGAACCTGTGATCTTTGATTACCTTTTATTGTGTAACAAGATCTGCGGAGCTTCTCATTATGGCATGCAAATGAATGTAATAGTTGATACGCCTGAAGATTACAAAGCATGGATCGAAAAGAAACAAGGTAAAACCGTTGCTGAAAAAAAATAATCAAGAAATAATTAAATAACGATAGATATGGCTTCTGAAAAAAACACTGCACTGGAACACGAACATATGGTTCATCACGATCATGTTCATGATCACGACCATGATGAGCATGAAGAGAGCTTTGTGAGTAAATACGTATTTAGTATGGATCACAAGATGATCTCGCGCCAGTTTTTAATTACTGCCGTGGTAATGGCTGTTATTGCTATGACCATGTCCATTATCTTCCGTATGCAATTAGCATGGCCTGGCGAAAAATTCGCTTTCGTAAATGCTATCCTTGGCGATAAATGGGGTAAAGATGGAATTCTTGATCCAAACATGTATCTCGCATTGGTTACCATTCACGGTACCATCATGGTGTTCTTTGTGTTAACAGGCGGATTGAGCGGTACATTCAGTAACTTACTTATCCCATACCAGGTTGGAGCACGTGATATGGCTTCAGGATTCCTGAACATGTTATCATACTGGTTCTTCTTTACTTCAAGCGTGATCATGATGGTATCTTGTTTTATCGATGATGGCCCTGCTTCTGCAGGTTGGACGGTTTATCCACCTTTGTCAGCATTACCTGAGGCAATTCCCGGATCTAAATTAGGTATGACACTCTGGTTGGTTTCTATGACACTCTTCGTTGTATCGTCGTTATTAGGAGGTCTTAATTACATCATTACCATTATCAACTTACGTACAAAAGGAATGAAAATGACAAGAATGCCGCTTACTATCTGGGCTTTCTTAATCACAGCTATTCTTGGTGTATTATCATTTCCTGTGTTAGTGTCTTGTGTTCTTCTTCTTATCATGGATAGAAGTTTCAACACGTCTTTCTACTTATCTGATATTTATATCGGTGGTCGTCCACTCGACAACATGGGTGGTAGTCCAATCTTATTCGAACACTTATTCTGGTTCTTGGGTCACCCTGAAGTATACATCGTATTATTACCTGCCTTAGGTATTACATCAGAAATTATCGCAACTAACTCACGTAAACCAATCTTCGGTTACCGTGCTATGATCGGTTCAATGTTAGCGATCGGTTTCCTTTCATTTATCGTATGGGGTCACCATATGTTCATGACAGGTATGAGCCCGTTCTTAGGATCGGTATTCGTTTTCACAACATTATTAATTGCGATTCCTTCAGCGGTAAAGGCCTTCAACTACATTACTACATTATGGAAGGGTAACATCCAGTATACAACGGCTATGTTATTCTCTATTGGCCTGGTATCGTCATTCATTACGGGTGGTGTTACAGGGATCATTCTTGCTGACTCTACTCTTGATATTAACGTTCACGATACTTACTTCGTGGTTGCTCACTTCCACATTGTAATGGGACTAAGCGCCATCTTCGGAATGTTTGCGGGTGTTTACCACTGGTTCCCGAAACTGTTCCTTCGTATGATGAACAAAAAATTAGGTTATCTGCACTTCTGGTTAACGTTCACCTGTGCTTATGGCGTATTCTTTCCTATGCACTTCTTAGGATTAGCTGGTGTGCCTCGCCGTTACTATACCAACAGTAACTTCCCTATGTTTGATAACCTGGTGGATATTAACGAAATTGTTACTATCGCTGCAATTATCGGAGCATTAGCGCAAGGTATTTTCTTATTCAACTTCTTCTACAGTATTTTCCGTGGCGAAAAAGCTCCGCAGAATCCATGGAACTCTAACTCACTTGAGTGGACTACTCCAATGGCAAATATTCACGGAAACTGGCCTGGCCAATTACCTGTGGTTCACCGTTGGGCTTATGACTACAGCAAACCAGGAAAAGATAAAGATTTCGTTCCGCAAACTGTTCCTCTTGAAGAAGGCGAACACGATGGTGGAGCTCATTAAATAAATAAAATTTAAAAACCCTTCCCGATTCGGGGAGGGTTTTTTATTTCACGGAAAACAATATGCCTCAAAAGGATTTTTTTGAAATGGTTTACCAGGTGGTAAGACTTATTCCTAAGGGAAGAGTTACAAGCTACGGCGCAATCGCTGCCTACCTTGGAGCTAAAACCTCGTCAAGAGTAGTTGGTTATGCCATGAACGGAGCAGGCCGTATAAAACCAAAAGTACCAGCGCATAGAGTGGTAAATCGTGATGGCCTATTGACTGGCAAACATCACTTTGATACACCGTTTCAAATGCAGGAATTACTTGAGAAAGAAAAAATAAAAGTAAAGAATGATAAAGTGGTAGACTTTAAAAAATTGTTCTGGGATCCTTATGTAGAACTTAAACTGTAAATGCTATTACAGAAATCCGCAAACAATTCCTCCCATTAAACCAAGAGCTACAATCCAGTATCCGGCGTTAATGAGATTATATTTAAATCCTTTACGTTCGAACAACGAATTAATCACCATAATAGGCATTGCAAAGAAAATACCAGCTAAAACTCCGTGAAAAGCACCGTGTTTAAAGGTGCGGAAATTAGTCCCGTATTTAGCTAAAAAAGAAGTGACAAAAGTATTGGACTCAGAACCTGCTTGTTCCACGCTTGAATCCCCCTGAAAAATAGAAAGGATATGCGTCTGGTGAATAGTCATTGCCATGAGAGCAGATGCCACCATGAGCGAAAAGAAATAGGTAAGACCAAAAACAAGAATCATGTTGGCGCCTTTGGCTTTTTCTTCAGTCATTCCGGAAGCTTTCATCCAGGCAGTTCCGAACACCTTCGGATTATACCATACGGCTCCTACTGCAATAGGTATAAGGGCCGCAATAAACAAAAAGTACCAGTTGAATGTCATCATGGATGTATGTATTTAAGTGTTAACGAGGGATAAGTTAATTATTCAGCATTACCGGCATAACAAGCATTAAAACATCTTCGGATGGATTTGCTTTGTTATTAGGTAAAATAATTCCTGCACGGTTAGGTGCGCTCATTTCAAGTACAATTTCATCACATTCAAGGTTACTTACCATCTCAACGAGGAAACGCGAATTGAATCCGATTTCCATGTCTTCTCCAACGTAAGTACAGGTCAAGAGTTCATGTCCTTCGTTTGCAAAATCCAAATCTTCGGCACTAACACGAAGTTGACTTCCTGTTACTTTTACACGAATTTGATGAGTAGCTTTATTAGAGAATACACTTACACGCTTTAAGGCGCCGAGGAAAGCGCTTCTATCGATAGTAAGTTTGTTAGGGTTTTGTTTTGGAATAACTGCTTCGTAGTTCGGATATTTTCCATCGATAAGACGACAAACAAGATTAATATTTCCGAAACTAAAAAGCGCATTGGTTTTATTGAATTCAATTTTTACCGCATCATCAATTCCCGCTAAAAGACTTTTAAGAACGTTGAGCGGTTTTTTAGGCATAATGAAAGATGCTGCTGATCCTGCTTTAGCATCACTACGGGTGTAACGCACAAGTTTGTGAGCATCTGTTGCCACGAAAATAGAATTGGTTTCATTGAACTGGCAGAACACACCGCTCATTACCGGCCTCAGATCATCGTTGCCTGTAGCGAAAATAGTTTTGTTGATGGCGTTGGCCAGAACATCGCTCTTAATAATGATGGAAGTCTGAGACTCGAGTTTGGCAAGTTTTGGATATTCTTCGCCATTCTGACCGCTGATGTTGTAATCACCTGTTTCGGTTTTAAGCTTAACAGAGTGTTTGGTTTTATCAACGATAAACGAAATAGGTTGTTCAGGTAAGTTTGCCAAAGCTTCCTGTAAAGTTTTTGCAGGAATAGCAATACTGCCACTGTCATTCGAATCCACTTTAAGTGAAGTGGTGATCGTTGTTTCCATGTCGCTCGCGGAAAGCGTTAATTCACCTTTGCGGAGTTCAAAGAGAAAACAATCTAAAATCGGAATAGTATTGTTGGTATTAAGAACGCCACCGATTGATTTTAAATGTTTCAATAAACTGGACGCGGATACAACGAAATTCATAGGCAAGGTATTTAACCTGTAAAATTAAATTTAACGCTGCGAAAAGGCTTCTAAAACCGGTTTTAGTTTTAAACTACTTTTTAACAGTTATTGCAGTACCTGATGGTGAAAAGTAATTATTTGTAATTAGCAGTTTACCGAAAACAAAATACTGAATGATCGCCCATTCTTTATCATTAGCGAAACGCATGAATAATCTGTCAGGATCATACTTATACTCAATACCGTGTTCAGGAACAAGGCGCGTGGGTTGTTTATAGAAAAATTTGTAATCTTCGCTTTTAAAATTGTTACTAACAACAGTAATAACTCCAAATGGTTTTTGCTGAACTAAAGAGTCCCGCAGTTTCATCATGTTTTTTCCTGTGAAAAGTGCTTCATAAGAAAGGTTCTGGTAATAGGCCAGGTATTGTTTTATCTTATTGACATCGTAAGGGATTTCTTCTCCTTTACCATTTTTTAATTTGAAGGTGTTTGTGTTAAGTATCTCAATGGTAAATGATGAATCAGGCTGGGCCGGATAATTTACTTTTACCTGTTTCATTTGCGGCGGAGTATAATTCATTACCACTCTGTTTCTCCATTCGTTTTCCTTTGCGATGTATCTTGGATTTAAGAAACCATTAAATCCCGGAATAAAACAAATGAACGGGTCCTTGTGATTTTCTCCGGTTTCAGGATCGCTCAGTAGCATATAGGAACCTTCGGAGTCAGGAGTTTCATGCCCTACATAGTATTGTTTTACACGTTTATCACCTACATAGATTTCTACTTTCTGCGACACTGAGGTCATGTACTTTAAAACACCGTCACGCGCGTTTTTTGACACAGGCATTTTTACTTCTATGTTTTTTATCACTTCAAGAAGATTGAGAATCGCGTCGGGACGGCAAGGATATTTATCATTGACAACCCATCCTGTTTTTGTTCTCACGATCGTGGATTGGTCGCCCTCTTTGTCGGCTATAAAAATTTTGGTAATAGCCGCTGTATCTTTATAAGAGAAGTTGCGAAGATCTTCGTCAATGGTTCCCGATTTCTTTTTGTTTTTATAAACATAAATAGAGAATCCAACCAGTACGGCCAGAACAATCATTACAACAATGGAGGATCTTTTTTTCATTCGTGCGTGTGTGTTAAATAAATACGCTTATAGCGCAACAAAAATAAAAATTTGCCACGTACAAAGTACATGGCAATTCAATTAATAAAGGAGATTTTATAAAGGGATCCGGTTTACTTGAATTCGCTTCTTGAATCAAAGAGCGAACTTGCAAGGTTATTATACCTGAGACTTATTTCAAAGCCACCCATATATCTTGAAGCGGTGCGGTAACCCGATACGTTAAAGTCATAAGCAACACCGATACCGTAGTCGCCCATTTCATAAATAAGTTTAGCAACGAAAGCATCATAAGAACGATAGAAAGCGCCAAAGCCAATAGCATTCACGGTTTTTTGCCCTGTTACTTTTGTTCCAACACCTGTACGGTATTTAATATAGGATCCGGTAATATATTCCCAGGCCTGAGCCTGTTTCTGAATAACAAATGATGGGGTCACTGAAAACTTAGTGTCTTCAAAATCGTAACGCGTTGTTAAAGCACCGGTATATCTTACAGGTAAACGAAATTCAGAGCCTGCTGCAAACTCCTGGCGCGGCTGATTTAAATGAAATGCCCCAATAGCTATCCTGAAAGACATAATATCATCATGATCCTGGTCAACTGTAACTTTGCTGTATTCGTAAGCAATACCAGCGTTAATGTCGGTAGTGGTGTACTGACGGTAAACAACGCTTTCTCCTGTTGATTTCACAGGGTCGATCGTATTTCCATCGAACTGATTTGCGAATGTAAGGCTCGAATAATTACCATTCGTTGCATCGGCTCCTCCTGAAAGACCAACACTCATAACACTGCGCTTACTTAATTTAAGGATACCGCTAACGTTTAATAGTGCATTTGTTTTCTGAAGATTTGCGGAGCCAGCCTTATCATTAAAGACCGTTAATCCTAATCCAACAAAAGCTTTACGTTTTTTTGTTTTGAATAATCCTCCATCAAGAGCAACTCCAATGGTTTGATAAGGTTTTCCCATTGGCGCCCACTGGTTCCTGTAATTTGCAGAAGCGCGAAAATAACCGTTAAAGAAACCGGTGTTGGCCGGACTAAGAAATAACGGCGCTTCCAGCACCTGGGAAAAATGTATGTCCTGCGACTTTAAGTTTCCTGATGTAGCTACAAAAAATAAAAGAGAAAAATAGTATATCTTTTTCATGTGCTCTTTATTTGTGGTGTTACCTGATGAGGGTTACATTACCTTTTTTAATTTTATTTTCGCCATACACATTTTTGTATGTTATGACGTATGCGTAAACCCCGGTTTGTGCCTGCTTACCTTCGTAATTACCGTCCCATCCAAATTTAGGATCAGTGCTTCGGAACACCTCCTGGCCCCAACGGTTCCAAATTCTGAAATCATATTCACTGGTATAAAGCGCGCTTCCTAATGGTTTGAAGTCATCGTTCATGCCGTCGCCGTTTGGAGTAAATCCTGTTGGCAAATCAACATCTGCTGTGATATCGGTAAACACGGCAAGCACTTCTTCGGCCATATTAAAATCAATGGCAATGGAATCTTTACTTGCCGGATCATTGTTCTTGATCGGATGGTTCTTAACCTCCCAATGGTGGAACACGTGCGTGGTAGTTGTAGGAATTGCCTTAAAGCTCATGGTTGTAGTAAAATATCTTCCTTCCCACGGGTAGGCAGGAGGAATAATTGTGTTCACTACAACATTTCCGGCGTTCTCAGGATATACATCTACCTTCACCGTGTGCGGCCCGTATAAAGTATAACAACCTGTTTTATTAAATGCAGTTTTCATAAACTCACATCGGCCCATAATAATACGGCGTAAACCGGCCATACAAGTATCCCAATCACCAATTTGCTGTGCTGCAAAGGCTCCTGCGACCGGTGTTGAACCCGGATCTTCATGATAAAGCATCTCTTTTTTGTAAAGACCTTCTATGTAATTTAAATGCGCGATAATATTTTCACATTTAAACGCGGTATTTAATAGATCCTGGTAACGGTTTCTGTACTCAAGCTGGAATGAAGGATTCCCCCATGATTGCTTTCCAGGATAAGTCCCCATTAACAATGAAAGAATATTCCCATGACCATTTCCAGCATAAGCACTAGGCGCTGTAACAACAGAATGAACAAAACAAGCGGGTGTTATAGAACTGGTAAAGGCCATAGTATTTGTGAAAACCGCCGAGAAAGTAAATGTAGCCGGTACATTCCATAAATAGTAATGCCATTTTCCGCCCTTACCATAAGTGCCGTTTCTTCCAAAAGCCACATTATAGTTCCAAAGATTACTGTTCATTGCATAACTATTGGTGATCATGTAATCCTGGAAGCTTTTTTTGTCAAGATGTTTGAGCGTTGTCTGATAATACGTATTGTTATTCTGAGGACGGGTCATTACCCAGTCATACACATTTTGTCTGAAATGGTTGAGTGATGTAGCCTGATTATTTGTTGAACCGTCTACCTCATAGTTAACCGTCCAGGCGTCGGTGTTGTGATAGAACTCAAGTTGCATAGAGTCCTTATGTCCACCCGGAATTGGATTGTAATACTGCTCGTAGAATTTATCATACACTTCGGCAAAATTGTAAACCCCTTTGTATTTTGCATTCACAAAAACAACCAATGGTTTAAAGTGAAGCGGGTTCACCTTTATATCGTACTTCTGGGCGAGTGTGTGGAGGAATACATCGCGTAAACCCGTTCCCTGCACCGTTGCCGAAGGAGGTGATATTCTGAAGGAGGAACTTTCAATATCCCCTGCCTTTACATGCAGAGTTGGAAAGACTGTACGCGGAGTTGTACCAAGGCCGGCCACGTTAAAGATATTTCCTTCCCAGTTACAACCGTAACCTCTTTGGTCATCAATTGTGAGATAATATCCTTTTTGTTTGGTGAGCCAGGCTTCCTGTGGCGGCCTTCGCATAACTGAATAACCTTCAAGGATCTGTTGTTTTTTGTCAAAATACTCCACATGAACCGTAGGCGTTGTGGCGCCACTTGAATTGAACCAGCTGGTATCGGCAGTATGAACCGTTACAGCCAAAACGCCAAAGTCGGGATGAAAATTATCATAACTACCACTGCTTTCTGATAAATAAGTTGATGTTTCGCAGAAACTCGGAAGATACTGTTCTGTAAGACAAATTGGCATTGGTGTATACAAGGGAGTAACACTCTTAGGATAGTTCACCGCCCTGAAAACCATATTATCCGTAATTATGATAGGAGCGTTGAGTGTACCTGTATAGACGGGATCGGCCGTTGTGGGAAAACTGCCATCGATTGTGTAGTGTACCTCATTACAACTCCCGGTAGAATCCGCGTCAAAAATTCCGTCAACAAAAATCTGAAGAGTTTGTCCGTTCTGGCCCCATCCCGCAGCTGGGCTGAAAGTTGGCATTGACATGTAGTTCTTAAAGTTTCCGGCGGCAGGATTAGGCATAGGGAAGGAATGCGCAGTGTAAAGACGCCATGCAGTGATCCCTATTTTCGTATAATCAACCCGTCCCCAGGTATGTCCTTTTGCAGTTCTTTGAATATAAATTGAGTCACGAACAACGCCTTGGTCGGTGGTAAGAATGAGCCATTGTTTTTTACACTGATCCATGGTAAAGTTAGCATGGTGAAACCATGTTCCGGCCTGATATTTACTTTCATTAATTCCACTGAGATAAACCATACCATGACCACCAACGCCAAGTGTAAAGGTTTGCGGAAATTTCCATTTAAAAAGGTTGTTACGATCGTTGCTGAGGTAGTAACTCTGAAGACTTACAGACGAGGTATGGGCGTTGTAAATCTCCACGGCGTCATGCAAACCGTAATTGTCAGCATAACCTGTATTTCCTACACTGTACTCATTTAACAGGATTGCAACCTGACTCACCTGAGATTTAATAATTTGCAGGCCTAAAACGAGGGTTAGAGCTAAAACTAAAAAAAACTTATTTTTTAACATATAGGATATAATTTTAGTTAAATAACTAATTTTCAAATATACACATTAGTACGAAGAATGGGAAAAAAACGTTGGGTGCGTGTCCTTATTTTTCAAATTATTATTGTTAATTCCCGAATCAAAAGAGTAACTTTGCAGCTCTTAATTTCTCTATGAGTGATTCATTACACCACGAATGCGGAGTGGCCCTTGTAAGGCTCTTAAAGCCTCTTGAATACTACAAAACAAAGTATGGTTCGGCAAGGTATGGTCTGCATAAGCTATATCAGCTCATGGAGAAAATGATTAACCGGGGCCAGGATGGAGCAGGTGTGTCAACTATTAAACTTGATGTAGAGCCCGGTACCACGTACATTGACAGGCTGCGCTCTATCGAACACAAGGCAACGCAGGATATTTTCGGGCAAATTAATGAACTTTTCGTAAAGGCCCAGAGAGCAAACCCCGAAGAGTACAAGAAGGCTCAATGGCAGAAAGATAATATTCCGTTTTGTGGTGAACTTATGTTGGGCCATCTCAGGTACGGTACTTTTGGAAAAAACAGCATCCATAGTTGTCATCCTTTCCGTCGACAAAACAACTGGATGAGCAGAAACCTGGTTATTGCCGGGAATTTTAATCTTACCAATGTAGATGAACTTTTTGAACATCTCGTTGAACTTGGTCAGCACCCCCGTGAGAAAGCGGACACAGTAACCGTGATGGAAAAAATCGGTCATTTTCTCGATAAAGAAAACGATAAACTTTTTAAAAAATTCCGTGAAAGCACCGATCAGAATGCAAGAATCAGTAAACTTATCCAGGAAAATATTGACGTTGCTTCCATCCTTATTGAAAGTAGTAAAAAATGGGACGGCGGATATGTAATGGCCGGAATGATAGGGCATGGCGACGCTTTCGTTCTTCGTGATCCGAATGGCATACGACCTGCTTATTTTTACAAAGATGATGAAGTGATTGTTGTTGCGAGTGAAAGGCCGGTGATTCAAACAGTTTTTAATGTTCCGATAGAAAACGTTCAGGAATTGAAACCAGGCCATGCCGCTATTATCAAAAAAGACGGGCATTTCAGCGAAGTAGAAATTATTCCTGCAGGAGAAAGAAAAGCCTGTTCATTCGAAAGAATTTATTTTAGCAGGGGTAACGATGCCGATATTTACCGCGAAAGAAATTTACTTGGAAAAAATCTTACTGAAACAGTTCTTAAAAGCATTAACAGCGATCTGAAGAATACGGTTTTCAGTTATATTCCTAACACCGCTGAAGTAGCATTTGGTGGCCTTGTTGAAGGTATTGATTCGTACATCAACAAATGGAAAGCTGAGGAAATCCTCAAATTAAAAAACAATTTAAGCGAAAAAAATCTTAATGATATTCTTTCTTTTCATCCAAGAATTCACAAAGTGGTTTCGAAAGATGCAAAACAAAGAACATTTATTACTAATGATGAAAGCCGTGACAGTCTTGTGAACCTCGTTTACGACATCACTTATGAAACTGTAAAAAAGGGAGTAGATAATCTTGTGGTACTTGACGATAGCATTGTTCGCGGGACTACACTCAAAAAAAGTATACTTAGTATTCTCGACAGACTGCATCCTAAAAAAATCATTGTAGTTAGCTCTGCTCCTCAGATCCGGTATCCTGATTGTTATGGTATCGACATGGCAGTGATCGGTAAGTTCATTGCATTCGAAGCCGCGATCGCTCTTCTGAAAGATCAGGGAAAATCAGATTTTATCAATGAAATTTACGAGAAGGCAAAACTTGAGATCCAAAAACCAAAAGAGGAGCAAGTTAATCTTGTAAAAGAAATTTACAGGCCTTTCACTGCTGAAGAAGTTTCAAAAAAAATTGCTGAACTGCTGAGACCGAAGGACCTTAAAGCCGAGCTCGAAATTATTTACCAAAGCATTGAAGGTCTTAATGACGCTTGTCCGCAAAATCAGGGCGACTGGTATTTCACTGGAAATTATCCAACACCAGGAGGAAATAAAGTAAGTAACAAAGCTTTCATCAATTACATTGAAGGAAAAAATGTAAGGGCTTATTAATTCTGAATTTCTTAATCTTTTTTGTTTGCGGGCAGCCAAAGACTATAAAATAGGGGCACGAGGCATAGCTCCACTCCATTAAATTTAATCTTCAAGCACAAGAACTCTTCCTGTACCATCAATCTGTAATGTGCGTTTTCCGTGTTTCCGTTTCGGAATAGTTATGGATGAAGCGATACGAACTTTTGATTTAGAAACAAATACAACAGGATATTCTCCCTTGTCAATTTTCTGGTAATCTGTAGACACTTGTCTGGCAACCTGCTCAAACACAATTTTTTTGCTTCCAATAATTACCGAATCCATTGGTTCAATGTACAGATTTCTTACTCTTACCTCGTATCCCTTGTTACAAGAAGTAAACAGAAGTGTAAGTGAAATAAAAGAAATAAATTTTGAAATAGTTTTAATCATTCCGGTATTTTGCAGTGAGTTCAAAAACAGCATTAAGAATATCTTTTTCCAGCTGTGAGAAATTTAATCCGCGGCGCTCGAAAACTTTTTCCGCGGTTTCAAAAAGTTTATTCTGTCTGTAAGTTTCAAAGCCCTGAGAACCTCCCCAACTGAAACTGGGAATATGCGTAACCGGAAATCCTCCGCCAAAAATATTGGCACCAACGCCTGCAACAGTTCCTGTATTAAACATGGTATTGATGCCGCTCTTGGAATGATCGCCCATAATGAGTCCGCAGAATTGTAAACCTGTATCTACAAGCTTTTCTGATTTATAGTTGAACAATTTAACGTTGCCGTAATTGTTTTTAAGGTTACTATTATTGGTATCGGCCCCAAGATTGCACCACTCGCCAAGTACCGAGTTGCCAAGGAAGCCATCGTGAGCTTTATTGGTAAACCCGAAAATAACACTGTTGTTTACTTCGCCACCTACTTTGCTTTGCGGACCAATAGTAGTTGGACCATAAATTTTCGTGTTGAGTTTTAACACGCTGTGTTCGCCAAGAACAAACGGTCCGCGTATTGCCGAACCCTCCATAACCTCTGAATCTTTATCGAGATAAATCGGTCCGGAAGTTGTATTTAAAATACAGGCCTCCGCTTTAGCGCCTTTTTCAAGGAAGATCATGTTTTTCTTTCCGATAACGGTAACAGATTTACTTAACGAAACAGATTTTCTCTTCTTCGTGAGTAGATCAAAATCGGAACGGATCGCATCACCGTTCTTCTGAAAAACATCCCACACATTGTTTATCTGAAGAAAATTAGCAGTATACTCAACTGTTTTAAATGAGTTTAATTCGTTCTCTTTTCCGTTGAAGGCGATAAGCTGAGTTCCTTTCACTAATTTCTGACCTTCCTTTAAAGCTTTTAAAGCCTTTACCAATGCTGCATCCGGGCATACACTTCCATTTACAAAAAGAGAGGCTCCTTTTGAACCGGAAAATTTTTTAGAAAGATGAGATTGTGTTTTATGTGAGCATTCGGTCTTCAGCCATTTGTTCCATTTTTGAGTAATGGTAAGAATTCCTATACGAATCTCTGAAACAGGGCGAGTATATGTTAGTGGAAGAAGATTCTTCCAGGTGCTCTCATCATCAAATAAAGTAACATTCATAAAAATTACAGGTTAGGCTGTTCGGTAATTTTAAATTCGGTACGACGGTTTATTTTGTGCTCATCATCGTTACATTCAACTCCGTTTACACATTTATTAAGTAATTTGGTTTCACCATAACCAACAGCTTTCAGGCGTTTTTTATCAACTCCTTTTCCAGCCATGTAATCCACTGCAAACTGCGCGCGCTTTTTAGAAAGCGTAAGATTAAACTGGTCGCTTGATTTGGAATCGGTGTGTGAACTTAACTCGATTAGAAGTTTAGAATTTGAATTCAATACCGTAATAACTTTGTCAAGAATTTTAATTCCTGCCGCATCTAATTTAAAATCTCCTGAAGCGTAGTAAATATTTTCAATGATCGTAAGCTCAGCTTTGGCTTTGTTCTTCATTTCAAGTACCTGCAACCATGGATCGTCTACCACAAATTCTCCCATTGCGGCTTTATCCGCATCTAATACTTTAAAGGTAAACTTGCCGGTGCCGTTTTTATCCAACACTTTGTAAATTCTTCCTTTGGCATCGGCAATATAAATTCGTGTTACACCTTTCATGGATGGATCTGTTTCATCTGCTTCAAACAAATAACCTTTATCGCCTTTCAGATTTTTGAAATTGAATTTTCCTTTATCGCTGGTACTAACCATCTGCGGTTCAAACGCGCTGCCATCTTCCTTAATTTTGATTTTAGCGTTGGCAATAGGTTTTTTATTCTGGTCGTACATGTAACCGAAAATATCCATAACGAGGTTTACATCTTCTGCATCCATTTCCTTGAGGAGATTTTTATCAGCGCTCAGGATTTTAAAGTTGAATTTGCCATTACCTGTATAGAACGTTTTTAATTCTTTACCACCTTTATTGGTAAGCGTTACTTTGGTATTTGCAGGAAGAGAAATATCTGTTTCTTCAATAGAGATCATGTAGTTTTGATCTCCGGGAATATTTCTGAACGCGAAAGCACCGAACTCGTTGGTAGTTGTTTCTTCAACCACATCTCCGTGATCGTTTATGATCTTAATACGCGTATTCTTGATCGGTTTGCTTGGATTTTCGCCATATAACAGATTACCTGCCAGCGTTAAATTATCATTGGTATAAAGATCAGGTAATCCGTTTGGATCAACCGGAAGATTTTTGAACACAAATTTCTCATCTCCCATTTTATTTGTTACGCGGTGAATGATCTGGTTCTTATCAGCCAGATAATATCTTGCCTTTCCGTTAAACTGAGGGTCATCTGAATCGATAATTGCCATGTATTTTTTGTCACCGTCAAGATTTTTAAATTCAAAGAAACCCTGATCATTTGTTTTTGTACTATCGATATGCTTTCCGCTTTCATCAGCGAGAACCACGTTTACTTTTTTAGCGGGATCAGTGGCATTTTCTGTTAATAAAACTGTTCCCGAAAGTGTAATGAACTTGTTAGTGAATTTGTACCAGTAAATATCATCTTTTCCTTTACCGCCTAAACGGTTTGAAGAAAAATAGCCAATAGAATCGTTAAGGAACGTAATTCCGAAATCATCGTAGCTGCTATTAATGTTCAATCCTTCATTTCTTACAAGTAGCCATTTCCCCTCAATTGTTTTTGCTGAATAAAGATCAAGTCCGCCGTAACCTGGTAAACCATTCGAGGAATAATAAAGTATACCGTCTTTCTTAATAGTCGGGAACATTTCATCTCCCGAGGTATTAATATCCGGACCAAGATTCACTGGTTTTTCCCAGGTGTTTCCGCTTTTCTTACTCATCCAGATGTCTTTTCCTCCAAACCCACCGGGCATATCGCTACAGAAAAAAAGAATTGTTTCATCCTGGTTAATGCTTGGATGCGCCACCGAATAAGCATCGCTGTTATGATCAAAAGCCCTTACATTACCCCAGCTGCGATCGTGGCCGGTGGCAATATATATCTTGGCTGTATTTACAAAATCTTTTTTGGCTTTGTAGTTAACGCGTGTAAAATAAAGTGTTTTTCCGTCGGCGCTAACGCATGCAGGACCATCATGATAATCTGTATTGATCTTTTTCGAAAGTGTTTTTGATTTTTTAGCGTCCGCTCCGTTTATCTCGGTAATGTACATATTGAGGTAAGGCTCTCCGTTAAAATCATTCACACTGTAATCCACAAAATTGAATTGTTCTTTTTCGGCAACAAAAGCAAGTTTGTTATTGAACACTACCGGAGAAAATTCGGATTTTTCGGTATTTATTTTTTCGATGTTTTTTACTTCGTACTCAATTGGTTTAGACATGTAGTACTTAATTTCCCTGCAGAATTTAAGCGCTTTTGAGGCATTCACATCGTTTGGTTTTAATTTGATGTAGTTGTTGTATTGTTCAACTGCCTCGGTGTATTTATTATTTGTTTTAAGAACCTGGCCGTAATTATAGAACACATCGGCAGGAACATTTGTGTTAATAGCAAGCGCGTTTTTGTAAGCGATCTCGGCACTGTTGTAATCGTTGATCTTCCGATAGCAGTCGGCCAGCTTGAGATACGCTTCCTGTTTTGTAGCAGGATTACCGTTAGCAGCTTTTCTGTACTTTGAGATGGCCTTTATGTATTGCGCCTTTGAGGCGAGTTTATCGCCCTTTTTTATCTGAGAAAAAAGTACAAATGATGTTATTGTAAAAAGAAATATTAAATATCTTGTCTTGAGCATAAATTATAAAAAACGAGGTGAAATTACTTTTGATTTACTTTTTACGAAATCGAAACCGAGCATGATCTCATGGCTCGGGCCGAGTCGTCTTGCATCCTTCATTCCTGTGTCATAACTATATGCAACCCTGAATTTGTCGGTTACATAATATTGAAGCAGGAAGCCTGGTCCGTAAGAACCTTTGAAGAAAACACCAAACCACATTTTTTTGAAAAGGAAAAAATTCAAATTAATGTCACCGTTTCCTTTTCCTTCCACATCACGTATCATAATAGTTGGAGCGAAAATAAAATTATCATTGATCTTAAATGATTTTCCCATAGTGAAGAACATGTGTGTTCTGAGACGGTAGCTCAGGTTATTTTTTCCGAGAGAATCTGTTACGGAATAAACATCAGAGTTCCACAGGTGTGTAGCGCTTAAGCCGGCAAAGAATGTATTGCTTCTGAAATAGGCGCCACCGTTAGCGTCAAACTTGTTGTAGGTTTGAACCTGCGTTAAATAGGCGGTATTGTTTTCAGTAGCTTTAAAACTGAGTTTAGAAAAATCGAACTGGAAACGATTAAAACCTCCGCTTAGTCCCAATGAAAGTTTATATTTGTTGGACAGCTTTAAAACATAGGCCACGTTTCCGTAGGCGCCAAGCATGTTTCTGGGGCCCATTTTATCACCCACGATTGTGAGTCCCAAACCAAGATTTTTATTTAATACTGGTCCGTGAACACTCAGGCATGTTGTCTTAGGCGCTCCATCAAATCCAACCCACTGGTTTCTTACGCTTCCAATAACAGCTACCACATCGCGTGCTCCTGCATAAGCAGGATTTATCACCATCTGGTTAAACTGGTAGAGATTGTATTGCGGATCCTGTTGCGCTTTACCGGCAAGAGCGAGTGCAAAACAAATTAATAGTATATAGTTTTTCTTCATGTTCTTCTTAAGATTTTATTATTTCTATCCAACCTTTTCTGGTTGTACCGTTTCCAAGATTAATGATGTAGTAATATGTTCCGGGTGTAAGGTTGTTTGTGTTATTTCCCGGCCATACCCTGTTTACATTATCGTAATTACGCTGATCGAAAATTTCCAGTCCCCAGCGGTTATAAATGGTAACATGGTTGTCTTTGAATCTTTCAATATTTTCTAAAAACAGAAAATCATTATTGTTATCGCCGTTTGGAGTAATAAGTGTATATATTTTCAGATCACATTCTGTGTTAATGTTTACCTGAATGGTTCGTGAAGCCATACATCCGTTCATATCCTTAAAATCTACCATAACCATTGTGCTGTTTTTAGGGAAGAATAACAATGCTGGCGCGTTAATGTTTGGAACAGACCAGGTATATGACGTGGCTCCTGGCAAATAAAGAAAAACAGAATCTCCAACACATACCGGATCTTTTGACGCGGAAATATTATTTATGAATGCAGGATGGATATAAACTTTTGCAATGGCAGTATCGAGACAGCCGTTGGAATCTTCTCCTTGTACAACAACGGAATAATTGGTTGGTGAAGCCTGGAAGCTGAAACTTGTGTTCACGTCCATTGCAGGAAACCATGTATAACTTTCAGCGCCACTGGCATTAAAATACGCGAAGCTTCCGGAGCATACGGTGGGCTGCGCGGCAACGACCACTATAGTAGGATTAGGGGCAACGCTTATCATTTGAGGGAAACCGGTATAATTACAATTAAAGCCATTGCTGAAAGGAACGCTGTGCGAAAGAATTACATAATGAATTCCTGCGGTGCTTGTAACAGCGGTTGACCCTGTTGCGAATGGGGTTGGGGTTCCGAAGAAATACCAGTTATAATTATAAGTTAAAGGACTTAGCGTAACTGAACCCGAAGCAGTAAGCGTTACCGAATTACCTGAGCAAATGTTTGTGTTTGTACTGGCAATAGTAACGTAATGCGCAAAGTTTGGAATAATACGAGGTATACCGGCCAAGCCATTCCAGGCTTTTAGAATAATATCCTGGAAAAAATTATTGTCGTAATCCGCTACAGACATTTCAATTACATTGGTGTTTGCAGGAAGACCTATGTTGATAGGTGTATTATCTTTGAATTTACCATTGATAGGATCATAAACATACACAAGTAATGTGCTGCCTGAAATGCCAACAAAATCAGGATAAGAATCGGTATTAATGTCGGTGAGCTTGAAATCAGTGAGAGAAACTGAAATAGGGAAGCTTTGTATTGGGGACGCGCTAAACGAAGTATTTCCAAAATATAAATTGATCTGTGAGCTTGTTGAAAATTTACTTATAGTAACAAAATCAGATCTGCCATCCGAATCAAAATCTGCCATTTCACATAAGTCCGAAGTAAACCCTCCCTGGATCGGAAGAATAGGTTTCTTGATCATATTAAAGTTTAAAGTGCTTGTGCTTGTGTTCTGAAGAAAAACCATGGTATCTTGTTTTTCTCCATAAGTATAAAGCAGATCCTTTCCGTTTGTTGCATCTACATCTCCGATACATACATCTACTTTACGTGTTGTGTCGAGAGAAGGCGAACCATAAAACAAAAGATTACTGTACTCAAGTGCAAAAGAGAACGAAGCAGGAGCTGCATTTCTGTACGCGAAAAACGCAACACCGTGATTGCTGTTGAGATGAGAGCCTGTAAGAATAAAATCAGGTGCGTTATCGCCATTAAGATCATCTACTTTAAGATAGGTTGGAGAAGTTTTATAATTGGCAACAACGTTAATCGTGTTAGCCAGATTAAACGAAAAGGTATTGTTAATGTTTTTAAGAATTTTAATTACGCCGCCATAACAAACAATAATGTCCATCATGCCGTCGCCATTAAAGTCGGCGGCGTCAATAGAATTGTGGGTGTCTAACGATCCTGTTATTGGTGAAGAATAAGCCAGTGAAAAACCAGGGTTATTGTTTTTGTAAATACTGATGCTTCCCGCGGCAATATCCAGCACAAGATAATCCTTTAGGAAATCTCCGTTAAAATCTTTCATCACACTATTCTTTGCAGGAACCAAGGCGGTTGTTCCAATGGGCTGCATTATATCCAGGCAAATGTTGTTTCCTGTATAAGGCAGTTGCTGCGCCCTCGTTTCTGATAAAAGCAGTGTGCAGATCAGTAAATAAAAATATGTCAGATGTTTTTTTATCAATTTAATCTTTTAATAATTCTACCCAGCCCTTAAGAACAGTTCCGTTACCAAGATTAAGAATGTAGAAATACGTGCTTGGCGGAAGGCCGTTAATATCATCCTTCAATGGCCACGCTACATCTTTATTGTTGTAATTATTTTTATCAAATAATTTCACGCCCCAGCGGTTAAAAATAGACACATTGTTGTTTGGAAACTCCTCAATATTGTCGATGATGAAAACATCGTTATTACCATCGCCATTGGGTGTAATACCAGTGTAGATCTTTACCTTACACGGACCATTCTGATCGGCAATAATAATTGGTAAAGGTTTAACAGTATCTGTTTTATTCGTAATTGTATTCGTAACAATTACAACAACAGAATAAATACCTGGCTTGAGGCTATCAATAAATGCACAGTTGCCCGGACAAACAGCTGGTGGCGTCCACGAATAAGTAACGATAAAATTACTGGTTGTGTTTGTAATGGCGATTGAAATGTTTCCGTCGTTTTTATCGCTGCAGCTCACATCATTCTTTAAAACAGAGACCGAAGGACCAAGAACAGAAATAATATCGGGTTGAAGAAAACCCTGCGATATCATAATGTTACCATTAGGGCCAAGTGTTTCAGTGAACGGTTCTCCCACGTTATCGGTCAGAGTTATCCCGGTAGCGCCAACTGCGCGATGATCGCCTGCAGAGTTTATAACCTGCGGTGTGATCGTTTGTGCGCTCAATTGAATACCGGCGAATAACGCGAGTGTAAAAATTATCTTTTTCATGTATTACTCAATTACAAAATATTTAAAGTTGAGACCGCTTAATCCCATACCGCCAGGAGTATTATTAAAAAACCTAACTGTAAATCCTGAAGAACTACCGCCCGAAATAAAACGTCCTAACGAAGCTGTTACCTGTTCCATACATTCTATGTGAACGTTAGGTAAACCTCCTGAATATGGTTTTTCAAAGTTTACAGTGATCGTTACAAATCCACCTGAAGGGATTACCGCGCTTGGTGTAAACGTGGCGAGTATTTCGCCTCTTACATCATTGGAGCCAGTTGCTTTATTAGCTACAAAACCTGTGGCGCCAAACGAAGTTGTTGTGAAGCAGGCAGCGTTGGTGTTGGTTCCCGTAGTAGAAATGTGTCCGTTTTTTATAAGAAGTGAAATATTACTTGATCCTGCAGCTGCGTTGCTTTGAACTGCTTCTATGGCAGGACCTGTTCCAAATGATTCGGCTTTTAGAGCAGGTGGGTTACTATTGGTGGCAATGTAAACACCTGGATTACTTGAGAAGTTAGCAGTAAGCAAAAAACGTGCCGCGAAACCACTTGAAGATTGCCCGAGTACGCCTGTGCCTCCATTAGATTCTCCCCATACACCGTTAAAACTTCCAGAGTATCCTTTAACGCCTGTACTGAAGTTATTGCTTAGTCCATATACACCGGCGTTATTTGTCGAAGATCCTGTTGCTTCTCCGAAAATTGCCGGAGCGGTTGATGAGCCCGACGCATTTGTTTTTGCATAGATAGCAGACGCGCTTGAAGAATTCGCTGTAACAAACATGGCTAGTTTGTTGGAGTTCTGTATCACAGAAACAGCTGTGTCATTATTTCCTGTTGGATTAAGTACAGTGAATTTATTTCCGTAACCAAAAAGATTTGGTGTACCTGCGCCAATTACTACACGGTTATTTAAATTACCGGCAGTGAGATGGACAAAGTTAGCGCTTGTAGTAAAAGGGCTGGAACTTCCTCCCGGCGCCTGCCATTTAGCACGTCCATATGGAGAAAGTGTAAGTACATCTCCTGGATTTGCATTTACCGAATTTGTTCCTGTAATGAAGATGGAATCATTAAAATAAACAGAACCTTTATCAAAAATAGCGGCTATTGTTTTAGAACCCGGAACCCCGAGCGATGTGGCGTATAAACCAACAGCGGTGGATGTAGCCGCTCCGCCATAAGCGATACCTGCAACACCAATACCCAAACCGTTAGACGCTCCTGAACCAAAATTACCTATTGCCATTCCGTTTCCTGTATTGGATGATGAGTGGCTTCCTCCGAAGATGGCTCCTGCAAAAGGATCGGCAGTAGAAGTGGAAGACGCAACGTTCCCTGATGCAATTCCTCTTACTGCTGCGCCTTTCGATGCTATGTTCGGATGATAAGCGAAGATCACTGAAGTATCTGCGATAGCATTTGTAATAACGTGTAATCTTGATTTTAATCCTGCTGGCAACAAACCAATTCCAACATGTGATCCGTCATTGGTCAGGTTATTGTCTTTTACCCAGGCCGGGCCCGTTGCAAGTGTGGTATCCCATCGTAATGTTTGTCCGTTCTTATCACCAGGCGGTAAACCATTGGAAGATTCCCTGGCGTATAAAGCATAGGGAACACTAACCAATTGTTGCCTTCCTGTTGAAATAAAATTTGTTCCCACGTTTGTAGGATCAATGGCAACATCGAGAAACCAGTTATTTCCAGAGCCCCAGTTTACATTGATGGTTCCTGTAGTTTTTCCTATTTGTGTGCTGAAAATTCCGAGGGAGTTTGTTGAAGTGGTTTGCACCTCGCTGTAAACAGCAGTTCCTCCGGAGAGCGATGAATATATTTCAAACCTTATTTTCACAGGAGTGGTGATTGGAACACCTGCAGCGTCGCGTGCAATTCCCTGGTAATTGATCAGCGATGGACTTTGCGAGAAAGTAAATCCTGCAATAAAAAAACAAAGTATGAAATAAATATTCTTCATCATTCGATTACGATATAATTAAATTTAAAACTTCCGGGCTGTGCAGTTGCAACCGATTTACTGTTGATTATTCTGACTTGAAAAAATCCCGGATTGATAGCAGAAATATAATACGACATTTCTCCCATATCACTTATTGGTGTAAGCACAATTACGGGATTACTTGCATATGGCTTGTTGAATGTTACTTGCCCGATTACATAATCTCCTGACGCAACAACACCCGGGTTAACGCTAATGGTTAATAATCCTTTTACATCATTACAACCGGTACAACTTGTAGATAATCCTGAGAAGTTTCCAATGGTGCCAACATTATTAACCGTTGCAGGAGGCCCGATCGCTTTCATGTGCCCTGCTTCAACAATTAAAGACAGAGCCGAACTTGCGCTACTTCCTGCAACAGCGTGAACCGCCGCCCCAGGGCCTTGTGTAACAGCAAGCACCGCGTCGGCTGAGTTTCCGCTGTTTCCGATTTCAAAACGTCCGGCAGGACCATTACCTGCAGGTTTAACCCCAAATACCGATGGCCCTGAACCGCTGTTATCTGCATAAACAGCTCCTACGTTTGTTCCTGATGCTGCTGTAATGGCAGACACTCCATGCCCTTGCCCCCAGTTACGTGCAAACACACCTGCTGCCGAAGCATTAGGGTTAGATGTTTCGGCATATAAACCATTGGCATTGATTGATGAAACTGCGTACGAGTTGATTGCTGACATGCCGGGTCCGACATTATAATTTTGTCCTATAACACCAGCAGCTTGTGGATGCGGGTTGCTTGTCTCGCCCCGAACACCCACTCCGGAAATTGAAGATACAACTCCTGAATTTGATCCAAGAATACCCGGACCGGCAGAAGTATTATAACCAATAACCCCTGTAGCGTTTGGAGAAGGATTTCCTGTTTGTCCCATAACCCCATGTGCCCCGGTTGAAGGAGTTGTGCTATTCTGATTAAAACCATACACGCCCGGACCTACAGAAAAATTTGTTCCGGATACACCTGCTGCGCCTGAAGACTGATTGCTGGTTGTTCCGCTCACACCATGAGCATTTGAAGAAGCAGCGCCAACATATGTGTTTGAACCCATTACACCAGATCCCACTGAAGTATTCACGCCACTAACACCAGCAGCACTGGTTGAAGTATTTCCTGTTTCACCTTTAACTCCATGTGCATTTGACGAAGCAGTTGAGAAGTTCTGATTGAGACCTGCAACACCTGGGCCGTTACCATTGTTTACACCGGCAGTACCATAAGCATTTGAAGCCGACGAAGCTGTTATACCATATACACCGCTTCCAATACCTGAATGCTGACCAAAAACACCATAACTATTTACAGCGTTGTTTCCTGTTTCACCTTTAACACCGTGCGCGTCACCAGATGGTGCAGCAGATGTGTTTTTTCCATGAACACCCATTCCAGGGCCCTGGTTGGATCCGAATATACCGGCGGCTGTGGCTCCGGAACTATTAGTGGTTCCATAAACACCATAAGCGAAAATAGAGCTGCTGCCCGATATATTGAGACCATATACACCAGGACCAATTGAAGAGTTTTGCCCTTTTACACCAGCCGCGAAATTGTCATTATTTGAAGTGACCCCTTCAATACCATTGGCATTGGAACTTGATGGGGTAGAAGATGTGTTGGATCCGAAAATGGCACTCTGAGTGTTTGCATCTACTACAGTGAGTTTACTGTTAGGCGAAGTTGTTCCCATTCCCACATAACTGTTAGATCCATTAATAAAAATAGCTGAGTTGGTATAAGTTGTTCCAGCTCCTAAACGTAAATTATTTTCGCCATGGAGATAAATATCAGAATCAGTTGTTGAGAAATCTCCAATGAAACCAACACGGGTTGCAATGGCTCCTCCGGCAAAAGTTTGATAAGCCTGATTAAGCGCTCCTGCTCCATTTGAGCGTATTGAAAAATGTCCGTAAGTGGCAGCGGAAGTTCCCTGTAGGGTAAGCGCGCTCCCAAGGTTTGTTGCAACTGCGCCACCAATGCTGACACCCCCACCTGAAAAAATTCTCATTCTTTCAATATTTGAAGTTGAAAGCGCAAGTGCCTGCGCATCGCTTGTACCAATGAAATCTGTTCCCGGAGTTGTTCCTGAATTTCCGTTCAGCTGCCAACCAGATAATGGAAGGGGTTGTGAAATGGATACAGGGCCCTGATTAAAAACAAGTGTGTTTCCACTCACGCTCATTGTAGGAACTGGAACGTTAACAGTAAAACTATTTCCCGAAGTAGTTGAAGTAGCTAATCCGCTGGTGATAAGATTAGGTGCCGGAACATTCACTGTAAAATTATTTCCTGATGACGTTACTGATGTTATTCCTGTTCCTGTAATGGTTGGATCTGCAATACTAAGAGTTGCCGAACTGTTTGATGTAGTAACGGTATGCGGCGCGTTCAGAGTAATATTCAATCCCGCTACCGAAGGTGTTACGGCGCTGATCGTATACACATTCCCTGCCGTTGGTGTGGCTATTGTAACGTTGTTTCCTGCAACATAACTTGGTACATTGGCATTAACCGTGTACGTGCTTCCCGTAACTGGATTATCAATTGTAATATTATTTCCGGCAACATAATCCGGTAGTGTTACATTGTTTCCGTTAGAAATGGATACCGTATTTCCAATGATAGATAACGAAGGTGTTGCGCTGATAATAAGATTTGGAGCTGTTCCGCTAACTAAAATATTTGCGCCCGCTGTATAGTTAATCACATTAGCGGCATTCTTCGCATACAAAGCAAAAGGAACACTTTGCATAGCCTGCAAACCAAGACTGGTATAAGAAGTTCCTCCGTTAGGATCGATAAGCACTTCAAGGGATACCGGTGTGTTGGTCCAGTTAACTGAAGTAAGAGAAGCGTTTTTTCCAATGTGAGTTGTAAATAATCCCAATGAGTTGGTAAAGGCTACCTGTACTTCCTGGAAATTAGAAATGGTGGTGGCGCCAACTGTTTCGTGAATAATAAATTTAATTCCGACGTTCTGATTAGTTACAGGAAGACCCGCGGAGTTGCGCACCAATCCCTGGTAATTAATAAATTGTGGGGGAGCTTGAGATACAGCTTTTAAGGACAAGATCAAACTAAGGAACAGGAAAGCTTTTTTCATTTTCATTTTATTTGTTTCAGTGACTTTATTTTAATTTTTTCGCAAAGATACAGGGATGGAATCATTCCAGCACCATATAATTTATTTTAAGAAAATTTGTGGCTGGCCAGGATACACTTCCTCCCGAATTATTCGCAATTCGTATCCTGAAATAACTGTTCGTTACCTCAAGTAAAGTAACTGTTAAATTAAATGTATTTCCTTCAGGTGTAATTACTACCGTTGGAGGCAATGAATAGGCTTTATTGAACGCAAAATTGGTTACCTGGAAGGAGTTATTGAGAACACCGGTATTTGTAAAGCTGCAGATGGCAGACCCTTTCACGTCAGTACAATTGGTCATAGTATAAGTCATTCCCATACTGGCTGAACTAAGTGTTGCAACAATCACAGCCGATGGTGCAGGACCTATGGATCTTACATGTCCGTTATTGACAAGAAGAGCTAAAGCTGAAGTTGCTCCGGTTCCTGCGCCCGCGTGAACACCAGCGCCCGACCCCTGCGAAATTCCAATCAGCGCGTCGGCTGAATTGGAAGTGTTGAAATTTTCAAATCTTCCTGCATTACCAAAAGCGCCACCGGATTTTTGTCCGTATACCGATGGTCCGCCTGCAGTATTATTTCCCAATACTCCGGCCGACAGGGTAGAGGTGTTGCTGGTTTGACCAAAGACACCATGTGCGCCTGCGGTGTTGCTTGTGTTCGTATTATTTCCCGCCATTGCGGGTCCTATCCCTGAATTAGTTGCTAATACAAGCGATCCACCTGCAGAGCCAGTTGCGTTAATAGCTCCGCCAGCCGAAGCATTGCTGAAAACAGCTGTGAAAAGTGAAGAACCATTAGTAGCAAGTAAAGCGCTTCCATTGGCAGGATTATTGTTGCTTGCTCTCACAGCGTATCCGGTGCCGTTAGTAGAGGCATTAAGCGCGTCGGCTGAGCTGGCCTGAGGTGTTATGATAAAAGAACCCGCGCGACCCTGGCCAGAGTTGGTAGAAATAATACCATTACCGGTGTTAAGCGAATGCGTCATGTTTACGACAAGCCCGTCTGATGCTGTGATTGAAGTTCCGTTTTGCGCATACATGGCCGCACCTCCTCCGGTGTAATTAAAAACGGCGAGAACGCCCACAGAGTTGTATGTTGGAAGATTGTTCTGAATATTAACAATGGGAGCTGAAGTAATGGTTCCTGTATTAGTGTTGTTTACGGTTAGTAATCCTGCTCCGGCCGTAGTTCCTATTGCGACTTTATCATTAGCAGGGTTATTTGCAGGCGTGATCAATCCGCTGTTATAGTTCCATACGTTAGTTATTGCCGGAGGAGAGGCGGGGTTCCAGCTGGTTCCGTTGAATTGCAATACCTGTCCGCTTATTGGAGAAACGGACCCCAGAGGAACGCCAATGAGTTTTGAAACATACTGACTGTCCAGCCTTCCTTTGATGTCTCCCGAAACATTAGTAAGATAATCACCCGCAGTAGTGAGTCGTCCTTTCTGATCAACCACAAAAAACGGAACACGTGATTGTGTAACGCCAATGTTGCCATAAGTGCCTGGAGTTGTAGTAAGATTGTCGGAAAGGTCGATTACGTTAGTAGGGCTAACCGTTAAATTCGGAGATGTAGAATAAGTTACAGAATTGCCCGCTTTTTCGGCATATAAAGCATATGGAACACTTACCAATTGCTGGCTGCCGAGGTTAACAGGACCCGACCCCGCGTCGATTACAACCTGGAGAGAATAAGTTCCACTGCCCCAGTTGATGGAAGCGAACGAGGGAGTTGAAATCTGGTTTCCGCCACCGATCTTCAATGAAAATAAACCAAGAGGGTTGGTGGTTACTCCATGGGTTTCTGAAAAAGTAATTCCCGGGTTCCAGATTGAAAGAGTTAAAGTGATTGGGGTGTTTGATAATGGGACCCCTGCAACGTTTCTTGCTAACCCTTGATAATTAATATACTGTGGAGCCTGGGAAAACTGAAATAATGAGCACAGAATAAAAAATAAAATGTAAATTTTTTTCATCGCAAAACTGTAATAAAAGTAAGAAAAAGAGTTCGGATTTGAAACTTTTGGAGGCTGTTATTACGACTTTAACGATGATAAGAAGCTATTGGTTGGTAAAAACCCGCAATTTAACAGTATGTGGTAGTTAAATTGCGGGAAAAGGTGGTTTTATTGAGGCAATTGTTTAGGATCACTTCTAGTTCCTGAACACAAAACGATTGTCGAACATATCAATGACAATGGGTTTGCTTTTGTCGACAGTTCCTGCGAGTAATTGTTTTGATAGTTCGTTAAGGATCTGTTTCTGAATGACACGTTTAACAGGTCGTGCGCCAAACTGCGGATCATAACCCAATTGCGCCATCCACTCAATTGCATCGTCGGAAACAGTTATGCTGATGTCCTGTTCGGCCAAACGTTTTCTGATCTGATCGAATTGAATTCTTACTATCGAGGTTACATCTTCTCTAGATAAAGGTTCAAACATGATCACTTCATCAATTCGGTTTAAAAATTCAGGACGAATGGTCTTCTTCAGAATGTCATATACTTCGCTTTTGGTTTTAGCAAGAATATCTTCCTTGTTCTGATCATTGATCTTTTCAAAATTATCCTGTATCACATGCGCGCCGATGTTGCTGGTCATGATAATGATCGTGTTTTTAAAATTCACCACACGACCCTTGTTATCCGTGAGGCGACCGTCATCCAAAACCTGTAACAAAATGTTGAAGACATCGGGATGCGCTTTTTCAATTTCGTCAAGTAAAATAACACTGTATGGTTTTCTTCTTACGGCTTCTGTTAACTGTCCGCCTTCGTCATAACCCACATATCCCGGAGGAGCGCCAATGAGGCGGCTCACAGCGTGTCGCTCCTGGTATTCGCTCATATCGATGCGTGTCATGGACTGCTCGTTATTGAACAAAAATTCAGCGAGGGCCTTTGCTAATTCTGTTTTTCCAACGCCTGTTGTTCCAAGAAAAATAAAAGATCCGATAGGACGTTTATTATCCTGCAAACCCGCGCGGCTGCGGCGTACAGCATCAGCAATACTTTCAATGGCTTCATGCTGACCGACCACACGTTTATGTAATTCTTCTTCGAGACGAAGTAATTTTTCTTTTTCGCTCTGAAGCATGCGGTTCACCGGGATACCTGTCCACACGCTTATAACGGCCGCTATATCTTCACTATCCACTTCTTCTTTCACCAATTGGGAACCACTGGCTTTTGATTGAGATAATTTTTCTTCGAGTTCGGCTAATTTTGTTTCAGCTTCTTTTACTTTACCATAACGTATCTCGGCAACTTTTCCGTAATCGCCCTGTTTCTCGAAATTAATAGCGTGTTGTTTTAATTCCTCTATCTGAAGTTTTATTTTTTGCACGCCCTCAATCACTTCTTTTTCGGCCTGCCATTTGGCGCGGAAAGCAGTTCTTGCATCCTGTAGTTCGGCAATATCTTTATTAAGCGCAGAAACTTTTTCTTTTTCGTTCTCACGTTTCATAGCTTCGCGTTCAATTTCCAATTGCATGATCTTCCGTTCAATTTCATCGAGCTCAATTGGCATGGAATTAATTTGCATGCGCAATTTTGAAGCGGCTTCATCCATTAAGTCAATGGCCTTGTCGGGAAGAAAACGATCGTTTATATACCGCTGGCTAAGTTCCACCGCGGCAATGATAGCTTCATCTTTAATACGAACCTTATGATGCGTTTCGTATTTTTCCTTGATGCCGCGTAAAATAGAAATAGCATCTTCGGAACCTGGTTCATCTACCATTACTTTCTGAAAACGGCGTTCGAGCGCTTTATCTTTTTCAAAATATTTCTGAAACTCGTTGAGAGTGGTTGCACCGATAGCGCGTAATTCTCCCCTGGCAAGAGCGGGTTTTAAAATATTAGCCGCGTCCATAGCGCCTTCACCGCTTCCGCCTGCCCCAACAAGTGTGTGAATTTCGTCAATAAATAAAATAATTTCTCCGTTGCTGCTGAGCACTTCTTTTACCACGGCTTTTAAACGCTCTTCGAATTCGCCTTTGAATTTTGCGCCGGCGATAAGGGCACCCATATCGAGAGAAAAAACCTGTTTAGATTTTAAATTTTCGGGCACATCCCCATTGTTGATCCTGTGTGCAAGGCCCTCGGCGATAGCGGTTTTACCAACGCCGGGCTCTCCAACAAGAATAGGGTTGTTCTTTGTTCTTCTTGATAGAATTTGTAAAACGCGTCTTATCTCTTCATCTCTTCCGATAACCGGATCGAGTTTTCCATCACGTGCCATCGCGTTAAGATTGATAGCAAATTTGTTCAGCGAATTATAGGTTTCTTCCTGCGACTGACTTGTAACGCGTTCGCCTTTTCGCAATTCGGTAATAGCGGCTTTTACTTCTTTTTCTTTTAAGCCAGCGTCTTTCATCAGGTTAGAAACACTGTCGCCTGCATTAATTAATCCAAGTAGTAAATGTTCGATAGAAACAAATTCATCTTTGTATTCTTTCAGGAATGTACTGGCTTTTGCAAGCGCCTGATTAGCTGCTGAAGAAAGATATGGTTGTCCGCCTGTAACTTTCGGATAGGAAGCAATCACACTGTCAACCATGCGTTCGAAGGAAGCGGGATTAACGTTGAGTTTTTTGAGGATATAAGGGGTAACATTTTCATCTACTTCAAGGATTGCTTTTAGTATGTGACCGGTTTCAATCGCCTGTTGTCCTCCAACCGTTGCAAGTTGTAAGGCTTGCTGAATGGCCTCCTGAGATTTGATCGTATAATTGTTTAGGTTCATAGTTGTTCCTTTTTATGAAAAGAGCCACACATTTCGTTCCAATTACAGGAACGTGAAATAAAGTCCACATTTGAAGAGAAATCCTGACGAATTGGCTTTTACTAATTAAAATACCAGACTAATTTTCAGATTATTTTTTAAGAAGGGAATCGAAAGGAATACGGTTGGTGATTGAACGGCCAAGTGTTACTTCATCGGCATATTCTAATTCATCGCCCACAGCAATGCCACGTGCAATGGCGCTGAGTTTTACATTATACGGCGCTATTTTTTTGAAGATGAAAAATGAGGTAGTTTCACCTTCCATAGTAGCATTTAAAGCAAGAATGACTTCGGAAATACTTCCCGATTTTAATTTTTCTACCAGGGGTTCAATGGTAAGATTAGAAGGACCGATACCTTCCAGCGGGGAAATTAATCCGCCGAGAACGTGATAGTGACCTTTGTAAAGGCCCGTTTTTTCAATAGCGAGAATATCGCGATAATCCTGCACCACACAAATGAGAGCAGAATCGCGAACCGGGTTGGCGCATATTTCGCAGATAGAACTTTCGGAGATATTGAAACAGCTTTCACAAAATTTGAGATCGGTTTTTAATCTCGAAATGAGCGCGCTTAATTTATCAGCTTCCGTTTTATCCTGTTTGATTACATGAAGCACAAAGCGAAGCGCGGTTTTTTTTCCTACGCCCGGTAATTTTGAGAAAGCATCTACAGCTTGTTCGATTATTTTGGAGCTGAATTCCAACAGTGTAAAATTACGGATAAAGCCCGTATTTTACTTATTCACGTGGCAATTGTTTAGAACTATTCTTCCCTCTTTGGGTTAAAGAAGTTTAAAAAACAAATCTTTGTATAACTAATCAAACATGTCGCCGTCGCTGTTATTTGTTTTTGTTATTTCTTATTTCGTCATCCTGCTTATTGTAGCCTGGTATACGGGTAGAAATTCCAATAACGAATCTTTTTTTATTGGCAACAAGAATAGCAACTGGATGCTGGTAGCTTTTGGAATGATTGGTACCAGCTTGAGTGGGGTGACTTTTGTAAGTGTTCCGGGCGGTGTTGGTTCCGGAAATTTTTTCTATTTCCAGATCGTGCTTGGATATCTGCTCGGCTATATGGTCATAGCGTTTGTGCTGATTCCATTGTATTACAAACTTAATCTTACATCGATCTACACTTATCTCGAAAAACGTTTCGGAGTTTCGGCTCATAAAGCAGGGGCTTCATTTTTTATTTTGTCGCGACTGGTTGGTGCAACCGCGCGCTTATACCTTGTGATAAGTATTCTGCAGATATTCATTTTTGATAAATTAGGAATCTCTTTTGAAGTTACAGCCCTTGTTATTTTAGTTCTCATTCTGCTATACACATTCGAAGGCGGCGTAAAAACAATTATTTATACCGACACACTTCAAACAACTGGAATGTTATTAGGATTGGTTATTTGCATTATTGTTATCATTAAAGCAATGAATCTTGGTTTTGGCGATGCATTGTCGCTGATGAGTGAGAAAGGGTACACAAAAATTTTTAATACGGATGTGAAGTCCGGATCGTTTTTTCTGAAACATATTCTTGGGGGAGCATTTATTGCTATTGCTATGACTGGGCTTGACCAGGAAATGATGCAGAAAAACATCAGTGTAAAAACAACCAAAGATTCGCAGAAGAACATTATTTCATTCTCGATTGTATTGGTGATCGTAAATTTTCTGTTCCTGTTTCTTGGAGGGATCTTGTACCTGTATGCCAGCAGTCAGAATCTGAAAGTTGCGCCTGATGATCTTTTTCCAACCATTGCATTGAGCGATCAGTTCAGTGGCGTTATTGGAATAGTTTTTATCATAGCCCTGATTTCGGCATTGTTTCCGAGTGTGGACGGAGCCATCACATCTATTACTTCCTGTTTCTGCATTGACATTTTGAACCTGAACAATAAACCCGGAACAGAAAAAGAGAAAAAGAAAACGCGGCTTAAAGTCCATTTTACTTTTGCAATTGTATTTTTTATTATGACGCTTATTTTTAAAGCGATCAACGATAAACTCATTATTGATTTTATTCTCAAATTTGCGAGTATTACTTACGGACCATTACTTGGACTCTTTTCATTCGGGATTTTAACGAATCGTGTATTGAACGAAAAACTGATATGGGCAGTTTGTATCATTGCGCCAATTCTCGTGCTTGGAATCGATGTTTGTTGCAGTCCTGAATGGTACGAAAAGAAACTTCATGTCAGCCTGGGATTAAATTCGCTTTCGCAAAGTATTTTCGGTGGATATAAAATAGGAACGGAACTCATTTTAATAAACGGCATATTCACCTTTGCAGGCTTATTCTCTATTTCCAGAAAACCTTCTGTGGTTAGTTAAAATAACCTTTATCCAGTTCCGAGAATTTCTGTTTTTTTCGCAGGAAGTATTCGGCAACAATGTTGCCTTTGTAAATAAACGAGCGATTGAATCTGAAGCCTGGTAGTTTTTTCATTTCTCTTCTCTTTCTAAGAATGGATGGCAGTCTGAAATAAAAAGCAAAATGCGCTTTCATCACGGCGAAGAAATGTTTGGGTGTTCCTGCTAACAGAAAACGAAAAGCCGCCACTCCGTCGAGGATCATCCTGAAAAATAATTTGAAGATTAATGTTCCGCCCGGATGGTTTTTAATAAGTGTGGTTAAATTATTTCTGAAATTGAGATAGGTTTTTTGCGAGGAGAATTTGTTAAGTGTTCCGCCGCCAATATGATAAACAACCGATTTTGGCTGCACGTAAATTTTGTATCCGACATTTTTCAATCTCCAGCACAGATCAATTTCTTCCATGTGCGCGAAATAATCTTCATCGAGCCCGCCCACTTCCCAAAATGCTTTTGCGTTCACAAACAAAGCGGCGCCAGTAGCCCAAAATACTTCTGCGGCATCGTCGAACTGTTTACTGTCCTCTTCAACGCTGCTGAATAATCGCCCCCTGCAAAACGGGTAACAATAGGTGTCAATAAACCCTCCTGAAGCACCTGCGTATTCAAATAAATTCCGGCTATTATAATCCAGGAGTTTTGGCTGACAGGCTGCAATTTTTTTATCGGTGTTCATGAGTTCAATCACCGGATTTATCCAGCCCGGAGTAACTTCTACATCGCTATTAAGAAGAATAAAATAATCGGCGCTTACATTTTTAAGAGCAAGGTTGTAACCTTTGGCATAGCCGTAATTGTTTTTGTTCTCAATGACTTTTACCAGTGGAAAATTAGTTTTAAGATAAGAAACAGAATCGTCGCTGCTTCCATTGTCGGCCACATAAACAGTATGGGGCGAGGAGCATTTTACAATGGTATCAAGAAATTTTTCTAAGAAATATTTTCCGTTAAAATTGAGAACAACAACGGCTACACTCGGTTCGTTCATACTGCTTATCGAGGATTATTATATAAATCGTCGAATTGATTGAATTGTGTTCCGGAAGGGCCCGTATTATCAGGATTTCCTACGCCATTATTATTTCTTCGGGTGACTTCGAACCGCCACCTGTCATTATAGATTTCGCCACGCACATCGCTATGAATAAGATTATGACAATCGTCGGCGAGCATTTTATTTACGAAAACAAATTTACGATTGCTGAAGAATTGCCCGTTCACATTATCCGTTAACCGGTAGTATTGCCAGATCTCGTAAGGGAAAGTGTTAAGGTCGTTGTTTTGCTGGGAGCGCTGACTTGGAGGACCGTATTGAAGATAAACTCTTCCACGGTCGGTATAATAGCCTGGTTGTTTTCCGCATTTGAACAGGATCATGACTTCCTGTACACTCTTGTAGTAATTGGCCCACATTTTAAGCGCGTTGCCTGTATCGGCGGCGCGTTTCTGCCAGAAATCGATCACGAATTTCTTCATTAGTTCCTTGTCTTTTTTCACAGACTGATTCACGATGCGTTCTTTATCAACCCCATTGGCAATTGGCCAAAGACATTCCACAAACATTTTTAAAGTATCGGCATTGTTGCATGCGCCAAAATATTCGTTCACGGTTTTTTTCTGACTGAATTCATAAAGCGCTACAATATCAACAGCTTTATTAAGTCGCTGAAAAAAATATTTTTTCTGGAACTGTATTTTGTTGTTTTCGTCTTTTACTTCAATAACAAGGTTGTAATTTCCACTGCCGAGTTTACTTATATCGAGTTTGGCAAGCAGTGGGTTTACTTTTGAAGATGTTTGTTTCTGAAAAGAGCCGTAGCTGTTGAGTTTTGTAAAACTTTCTTTTGTTTCGAGATAATAGTAATAAATAAAAGGCCTGTTTTTTCCAAGAACAGTATCTGTATTATACGTTTCGAAATAAAAAGCCAGATCGGTTTGTGACTCGGGAAAATAATTTACGCTGTAAGGAATAAGATCATATCCGCTTTTTGTAATGGCAGAAGTTGTGGTGGCTTTTTTATAGGATTCAAGAACCTGTATGGAAGAAGATTGTATTTCCTTAGAATTAAAACTCATTACAAATTTCTGTTTCGTAACAACAGGTTTTTGTTTTGGGCGGTAATTATCGGTAATGGTCATTTGAATGGTGTAAATGCCATTCTCGAGCGGATATCGCTGATTGTCGATAAAAGTAGGATCTTTTAAAGTATCGTCGAATGGCGGACTGATAAGATTGTATTTGTTGGCCTTAACAATGGTGGTATCTTTGAAAATGACCAGGTTAACATTAATAGAATGCTGGTATTTTGACCCAACCGTTTGATACCCACACGAATTTCCAACTACTGTAAGATAAGTTTCAAGAAAGGGTTGTTGTGATGGAACATTAAAGGCCCCGAGGTTAAAATAGGAAACCACCTGGGAAAAAGATTTTAGCCCGGAAAGGAGCAAAATAACCAACAGTCCCAGTGTTTTAGCGGTATTCAAGGTTTTTTTCAACATTTGTATACTTTAAAGGTACGAAATATTTTTTTCGGAAATTCCTTGTAAAACTAAAAAAAGTAGTACTTTTGCCGCGGAGAAATGGCAGAGCGGTCTAATGCGGCAGTCTTGAAAACTGTTGACTGTTAAAGGTCCGGGGGTTCGAATCCCTCTTTCTCCGCCTCTGCTCGCTGAAGCGAGCTTCGGCGGACGCAGTCCGAATGAAGCGCGAAAGCGAGTATCGCTTAAGCGAAATGATTTAAAGACCTGAATTTTCAGGTCTTTATTTTTTATATCTGGTTGCAAAATACTCACAATTGGTACGATTTAACTGCAGTAGTTTCGTTAAAAAGGAATAGAGAAAATAATGTAAGTCGTACTTTTATCCTTATGTGGATAGTATACATTCTCAAGTGTTCTGATAAAACGTACTATGTTGGATATACAAGTAATTTTGACGACAGGATAGCAAGACATGAACGCGGTGAAGTACATTATACCTCTGTACGTTTGCTGGTTCAATTGGTTCATCAATCTGTTTTCTTCGATAAATATAAAGCCCTTGAATTTGAAAAATGCTTGAAATCCGGTTCTGGAAGGACCTTCTCAAAAAAGCATCTTTTGTGAAGTGTCGATCAGATTAACATTCATTTTCAGTCTATTTTAACACCAGTTTCCCTGATTTCTGCCTTAAGCAGTGCCGGCTTAACATTTATCTGGTATATATTCGTAGCTTTACATCGGCTTTCAATCCCCACTTGAACAGAGGCGTCAGATATTTACTTACCTGGTTTGTTCTTTTTTTATTCCACTCATTTTCCGCGCAGGAAATCGATTCCCTCAAACGTGTTCTCAGGGATGCAAAAAACGATTCGGTTAAAGTAGTTACCTGCCTTTTTATCAGTGAAGTCTGCGATCCACCCGAAATTAAAGGGTATGCAGATCTTGCAATTAAGCTCTGCGATAAAAACCTAAGAACGCTCAAAAAAGGTTCTGTCCTCCATTCTTTTTACACCGAAAATCTTTCAAGCGCCCTGAATAATGTTGGTTTTTATGAGCAGGGTAAAGGTAATTTCAAGGCAGCAAAAGACCTTTACCTCCAGAGCATGGAGGTGTCTAAAAGCATCAATTTTACCGATGGAATTGCGTATTCGCTGAGTAATATAGGTTCTATCTACAATACTACCGGCGATATGGCTAACGCGCTTGATTATTATCACCGGAGCTTAAAAATACGATTGCCCGCCGATGTTGAAGGTAAAGCAATTTGCCTGCATAACATTGCCGGAATTCATTTGGCCCTGGATGAACTGGACAAGGCAGCCGACTACTCCAACAAAAGCCTCACGCTCTGGAAAGAATTAAAAAACAAAGCAGGAATTGCTTATTCGTATGCTCACCTTGGACAAATTCTTTCGCGGAAAAATGAAATCAGTAAATCGAAGGAAGCTTACTTAAAGTCTTTAAACTTTGCCGATGAATCCGGCGATCTTTATTCCATTGCCAATGCTAATAATGGGTTTGGAAGATTGCTCATCAAAGCTAAAGAGTACGATGAAGCTATGACCTGCTTTAAACGCGCTCTTCATATTGATAGTATCATTAATTATAAACAGGGAATAGCCGCTACGTTTTGTTTCATGGGCGAAGTGATGTTAAAGGAAGGCAAACTGCAGGAAGCGAAAAAATATTCTGAAATGTCTTTTGAATTACAGAATGAGATCGGTAACAAGGAAACAATGGGATTGAACTGCGATAATCTGAAAGAGATCTACGCGAAACTTGGCGACTATAAAAAAGCCTATGAAATGCAGACGTTCAGCAGGCAGCTTTCCGACAGCATTAACTCCGAAAAAAATAAAAAAGCTTCGTTGTATAACAGTTTCCGTTATTCGTTCGAGAAAAAAGCGGTTCAGGATAGTTTGAAAATGGTGGAGGATAAGCAGGGACTGATGCTTAAAATGAAGCAGAAACAAAAAGGAATTTACGCGCTGATCATTGGCTTAAGTATCATCGCCATTTTACTCGTATTGATTTATAATCGCCTTCGTATCATCAGCCGCCAGAAAGAAGTTGTTGAAAAAGCGCAAAAGGAAGTTGAAGAACAGAAAGAACTTGCCGACATGCGTCGTATTGCTGCCGAAGAGCAAAAACAAATTGCGCTTGATTCGGTGGAAGAATTGAAGGAGGCGCAAAAAGAACTGTATGGCGCAAAAGTGGAAGCTGATAAAGCCAACAGGATCAAAAGCGAATTTCTTGCCAACATGAGTCACGAGATCCGTACGCCATTAAACGCGGTGCTCGGTTTTTCAGAACTTCTTAAAGGTAAAACCACAGGCGAAAAATATGAGCGTTATCTTGATGGAGTTCTTAAAGCGGGTAAAAGCCTGCTTTCTCTGATTAACGATATTCTCGATCTTTCAAAAATTGAGGCAGGTGAAGTGGAGATCAAAAAAACAAATGTCGACCTCAGAATGTTAATTGATGAGCTGTACCAGATTTTCTCCCAGGTATCATCAGAGAAAAAAATCAATTTTAAAATTACAATTGAACCCGATCACGTTCCCGTGAATGTGATAACCGACGAACTGCGCCTTCGCCAGATCCTGTTTAATTTAATAGGTAACGCTATAAAATTTACCAATGAAGGTAGCGTAACACTGGCTATTAAACTTACACCAAATGTAAGCGCGGGAAATAAAGTTAACGTATGGTTCAACATTATTGATACCGGTATTGGAATTCCGCTTTCGCAACAGTTTTTCATTTTCGAACCTTTTAAACAACAGGAAGGACAGAACACCGGAAAATATGGTGGCACAGGACTTGGTCTCGCCATCACAAAACGTCTTGTTCAATTAATGGATGGAAATATTAGTGTCTCCAGCGCCGCTGGCGTAGGAAGCGTTTTTACGGTGTTTCTGCCAGGGGTTGAAGTTGGTAAGCCACAGGAAGATAAAAAATTACCGAGGCAGGATCTGTATTCTGTTTTTGACGGACAAATTGTTCTTATTGCCGAGGATATAGAAGCAAACAGGGAAGTGATGGAGGCATTCCTTTCTGAATACGATCTCAATCTTTTGTTTGCATCGAACGGACAAGAAGCTTTGGACCTGATGGAAATTACAACACCAGATATAGTTTTAATGGATCTTATGATGCCGGTGATGGATGGGAATACAGCCATTCTTAGAATAAGAGCCGATGAACGTTTCAGAGATGTTGTTATTATTGCTGTTACATCGGCTGTTTTACAAAGTAAAGAAACACTTGCGCGTGAATTGTGCGACGATTATCTCACCAAGCCTTTACAAAAAGACAAATTACTCAGAAGCATGGCAAAAGCACTTCTGAACCGGTCTTCATTACCACGCGAGTCTGTAAACGATCATTCGTTTTTTGAATTGGAAATGAAATTAAAAAACAATCTGAAAAAAGAATTGTTCAATAAGTGGAACGAGATCCGCCATCTTAAAAGTATAGATGATATAACCCTATTTTCATTAGAGCTGAAAGAGTTCGCTGTTACCAACAACAGTGTGGAACTGGAAAGATATGCCGAGCGTTTACATTCCTTCGCCGATAATTTTGAAGTCGAAAAAATGAACCTGTTGTTCGACAGATTTGAGGCGATTATAGAGCACTAAGGATTTTTCCTTGTTCATGATCTGAAATATCTTAATTTTGGTTACAACTTTTAATGAAGAAAACAGAATCAGCTGTGTGTTTTTTTCTGATGATCATTCTCATCGGCGCCATGGTGTTTTTTTCAAAAGAAAAAGAAGAACGCGGAGAAATTCTGGAGGCTATCCAGGCAATCTCAAAGTCCCGCGCTTTTCCGGCTAACGACATTCCGGCTGACGCCTATGGAAAAGCATTTGATTATTACAGAACACACTTTTTACAAAACTCCAAAAATGTTGTGACGGGTGCGTGGACAAGCATTGGCCCCACTAATATTGGAGGACGAACCATCAGCATTGCTATTTCCGCGAGCGACACAAGCACCATATGGCTGGGGTCCGCAAGCGGAGGCTTATGGAAATCGACCACAGGAGGAATTGGTTCCAATGCATGGACCTATGTGAATACAGGTTTTCCGATCCTTGGCGTAAGCAGTATCGCCATCGATCCTCTTAATTCAAATAATATTTATATCGGTACGGGAGAAACCTATAATTATGGCACTTCGCAGAACGGAATTGCAGTAAGAACAACGCGTGGTTCGCATGGAATGGGAATTCTTAAATCTACAGATGGTGGATTAACCTGGTCATACTCTCTTAATTGGAACTATCAATCGCAACGGGCGATCTGGGATATTATTATTAATCCGAAAAATCCGGACGTTATTTATGCAGGTACAACAGAAGGAATTTATAAATCAACAAATGCAGGAAGTTCGTGGAATCAGGTGTCGTCGCTCTTAATGGCCATGGATCTGGAAATAGATAAGAAGGATACAAATATTGTTTATGCAGGAATCGGAAATTTTTCTACCGTAGGGAACGGCCTTTACAAAACAAGCAACAGTGGCGGAACATGGACAAAGCTGGTGAACGGGCTTCCTCCTTCCTGTACCGGGCGCGTTACTGTTTCTGCCTATGGAGCAAATAATAAGATTCTGATGGCGGTGTTCAGTAACATTTACAATACCATTGGTGTTTACCGATCAGTTGATGAGGGTTTGAACTGGACAACAGTTAATTCATCGACAGAAATAAATGATTACCAGGGATGGTATTGCAAGGGTTTACTTATTCACGCAACAGATTCTTCGAAGATACTTGCCGCCGGCGTAAACTTATATGGTTCCACTGATAGCGGTGCTAATTTTACGCAGATAGGAGGTGGAGTAAGCACAAGTACCAATTATGTTCATCCCGATTTTCATGACATCATCAGCAATCCACTCGATCCAAATAAAGTTTATATGATAACCGACGGAGGACTTTTCCGTTCCAATAATTTCTGTTCATCCATATATGAATGTACCAATGGTTATGTTACTTCACAGTTTTATATTGGTTCAGTTTCTGCCACTGATGAAAATGTTGCGCTTGGCGGTTTGCAGGATAACTGTACTTTTTTTTATGGTGGTACATCCAATTGGTATTACGTAAACGGAGGCGATGGTTGCTTCAATGCCATTCATCCTACAAATAATAACATCATGTATGCTTCGGAACAGGGGCTGCAGATTTATAAATCGGTGAACCAGGGTTTTAATTTCAATCCTACGTATCTTCATTCGGGTTACGCAGCTTTTGTGGCACCTTTTGTCATGTGTCCTTCCAATCCTTCTGTTCTGTACGCCGGCGGAGAAGGAATTATTAAAACAACAGATGCCGGGGCAAACTGGAACCCTGTAGGGCCCGTCATTCTTAATTCGAATAGTTATGTTCTTTCTATTGGAGTATCGCATACATCAATTGACACTTTGTATTGTGGGATGGAACCTTATTCTTCTGTGCCGATGAAAATTCTCAGAAGCGTGGATGGCGGAACAACCTATACAGATGTGAGCGGAACCTTGCCGAACCGTTATCCCAGGGATATAGAAGTAAATCCTTATAACAGCCAGGAAGTGTATGTAGTATTTTCAGGATTTGGAACAGGTCATATTTATAAAAGTACAAACGCGGGTGCCACCTGGATAAATATAAGTTCAACTTTACCCGATGTTCCGTTTCATTGTCTTGCCATTGATCCTGAAAACACAAATATGATTTTTGCGGGAAGTGATTTTGGTGTTTTTTCATCGGGGGATGGGGGACAAAACTGGTCCGCTTTTTCAACGGGAATGCCTCTCATTTCTATGGTTTTTGATCTTGTAATTTCCAAAGCAGATACAACTTTAATGGCCTTTACACATGGAAATGGCGTTTATAAAGGAAGCATCGCCGATGTTTATGCGGGAGTAAAAAAGATAAATAAAGAAGAGCTGACATTTGAAGTGTACCCGAATCCTATCCAGGAGAATTTCACCATTGACCTTAAAAAAGAAATTGCTATTGATAGAATTGAAATTATTTCCACGACTGGAATTATTGTAAAACAAATGGAGCGTTTTCATTTTCCATCACATAAGATCAGTATGAATGCCGGAGATATTCCATCTGGCACGTATGTAGTCAAGGTGTTCTCAGGAAAAAAAATCCTGAGTAAAAAAGTGATAGTTAATTAAACTCACTTGAAAATCTATCAGCGATTTAATGTTTTAAATATTTACAGTTCCTACATTGGAAACATTTCCGGTTGTAACAATAATATTTGAAATAGTTGTTACGCCATAAGGAGATACAGGAGTAACAGTAAGTGTATAAGTTCCTGCCGGTAATCCTTTAATGATAAATTCTCCGTTGGCATTTACCTGCGAAGAATATGAAATCCCTCCTGAAACTGCTGTAACAAAACATGAAACCACTGGATTGATTTTGCCTTTTATAGATCCGCTCAGCGCTGTTTCAATAGTTCTGATAACCGGCTTTAGTGAATACCCTCCGTTTCCGTTATCTACGATCGACTGATTCGCGTCAAAATCCAGAAGTACGTAATAGGCAACACCTGCTTCAAGATTCTGATGTACCTGTAATTTTAATCCCGATTCTTCGGCGCTTGGGGTTGCCAATGGATACGTTACACCATTTTTTACAACTGAGTTTCCGGGACCAAGAATAAGACGGATCTGACTAACCTTTGTCATATTCAATTCACCGGTTGCAATAAGTGTGTCTAATCCGTTCGAGAAATTGAGAAGATTATACATACCCTGATTCACATTAAGCATAACAGCGTTCGTAGATCCGTTCCCTTTTATTTCTACACCCTGCAAATTAATATTTACTGCAGAGAAAGGCCCTGGCGCATCTGTCATTCGGATATAATACGGTGTGCTTTTTATAACCGGAATTTCTTCTTTCTTTTTACATGCCTGAATTATTGTTAGCAATATTGAGAAGGCAATAAATATTCTTAAGGTTTTCATGATAAATGGATTCTATATGTCCATCTATAAGACTTATAAAAAATATTCCATCCCCTAAGAACCGTACGTTTTTGACATTTTTTTACAAATGCAGGAAGATCTATATCAAAATGAGAAAAGCGGACTCAAATGAATCCGCTTTTAATAACATATCATCAAGATCAATTAAAGCATCAATTATATTTTACAAAGTGTAACAAGAATGGTGCAATGCTCTGGAACCTTGGCAGTTGTTCTGTAGGGTAATTGTCGTGAATGGTATTCTGCAGCCACATAGGGTTAAAGAAACCTTTTTTAGTGCCTCCTGTATAGTAAGCCCTTCGTCCAATGCCTGTAGATTTAAGGAATATTGCCGGCATACCATTCGTAAGCTCCAGGTCGCGCAATGATTGTGAATAGTAAATGTATCCTCCGGACGTATATGTCTGATAATGCTCCATGGATGTTTTCCCATCCGGGTTTTTTACAATCCGTTCTCCGGTAAAGGCATCGTAACCAAAAGAAACAAAGCCAAGTTTACCCAGTGCGTTATTTATACCTGTGAAGTTATAACCTAAATGGAATGATCCCGTCCACCAGCGATCGTCTCCGTCAAGTCCATACACATCGTTTGCCGAAGATATAATTACGCGGTTAAACTTGAGCATAAATCCTGCTACGGCCTGATGTCTACCTTCGCCGTTCCAAACAAAATTAATTCCATACAGTAACGAGTTCCTGGCTTTATTATCTACAGCAAATGCACTGTATGAGTTAAATATATTTTGCTGAATAGGAACCCCGCGGTCGAAATTTTTCTTCTTCAAGGCATAGTTATATGCAAATGCCGGTGTTGCAACAAAATCTATTTGCCTGTCGCCACTACCTGTTGATCCTAAACCGCCTTCATAATAACGTACACTCAGATTTAAGGAAAGATTCAGGTGGTCCTTGGCAAAACTTAATCCGCCCGATGCGGCGGCAGAGTAACTCCATCCATACTCATCTTTTTCAATCATGAATCTCACATTTGTGCTGGTATGTTGTTTCAGCCATTGTCCTAAAGGCATATCTCCCAAAGGATCGCTAAGGCTTACAGGATGGTTGTGATTTACAGCATAAGGACTCTCAGAAGGGTTGAATACAGGGTCCATGCTCCACCAGCGGGCGCTGCGACTATCCAGTTCCCTGAAATAAGTACCGTACATGTTTTCTTTGCCCATCATAACCTCACGGTCTTTTTCAGAGCCACCGTTACTTCCATAACGATATGGTTTATTCACGAAGTTCCTGTTAGGCATAGGTGTACCAAAAGCAAAATAATCTTTATTCTCGAGCACAATTGCTCTGTATAAAACTACCGTGGTTCCGGATGTAAATGCGCTTACCTTGTAATCGGCAATAGTAGAATAAATATTACCCGCATTACCTTTCATCTCAAAACTTTTTAAACCCAACTCACGCTGAGCCGTATTGGTTGGCGGAGGTGAAGCCGGCAGCACTATATTTTTACTGATCTGTGCTGTACGTCCCGAACCATAAGTATATTGCTCTTTGAGCCTGAAATCAACCGCTGAACCGTTCCATTGTTTTACATAAACCGACGCTACGTTTCCGCTTACGTCATAGTTGTAAATTGTGTATATCCAGTATATCTGAGCTTTTGGTGTACTAAGGGTAGGATTACCTGTTACACCTTCGCGCGGGATCTCCAGTTTCATACAACGTCTTCCATTGGCATCATAAAAGAATTCAATATCGCTTGGATAAAAATAAACGATGCCGATCTGCTTATAAAAACCAGGATCGCGGTTTATTTTTTTAATGGCTCCGAAATGAGTGTACTCAACTGATAGGATACCTTCTGAACGGTCTTTTATTAACTGACCATTTTCATCATACCAATAGTTAAGACCAGGATCGCTGTCGGGAGGACCACCAGTGAATGTTGAAGGCTGTGTGTCAATATCGTCGGAATAATTAGCAGCCGGAACAGGATCACTGATGCCGTACATTTTGTTGTTTACACGTTTACCGCTCATATCAAGCTGATATTTATAATCGAGAATATCCATTGGAAGAGGAACATTACCTGTTGTAACCGCATCCCTTACCGCGTTATAGATATTGCCGTTATAATCATAATTAAATTCTTCCTTATACTCTGCTGTTACGGCTGAACCTGTCCAGTAATTATTGGCGATAAGCGCAGGGTCCTTAAATGTATAACGTTCTTTTAAGCGATAAGCCTGGTCGTAGATGTAAGAGTTTCCTAAAACCTCCATCACGGTTCCGTCGGTTTTTAATTCAGCAAAAGCCGAGTTACTAATGGAACCGTTGTATAGATTAAAGTTTCTCGGATTTGAACCCGTATTATAAATATAATCTCCGTAAGAATTGCTGGTAAAGAAAGGATCGGCAATGAAATTATTAGGCGGAGTATTGATCGATGGGGTAATAGATAAATAATCGTTTTTAAAATAACCATTGGTGTAGGCAAAGGCATCTATAGGAAAACGATTGTTGATGTTGGTGATAGGAGGATTTGCATCTTTTCCGATGTCTCTTACAGGTGAAATTAAAGTGCTGTTCATACCTTTGAGCCACGTTTGCATGGTATAGGCAAAATCACAACCCTGCACTTGTTTGTCGCCATACTCGGTTCTGGCGAGCGACGAATGCTTGTAGAAGAAATATTTAGCGTCGGTTTCCCAGATGAGTTTATCGGTGGATGAATAAACACGCACAAGGCTATTGTCTTTGTCATACAAAAAGCGCTGGTAATACCTGTCGGCTTGTCCATCCTGGTATTGAACCTCGTGAATGTTTCTGTCGGCAGGAGTATACTGAACCCTAATAGTTTTGAATCTCTCACTCACCGGAACTACAGGACTGCTTGAAGGATCGAGGTAATTATTCTCCTGCACATAAACATTTCCGAAACCGTTAACATCATAACTATAATGTAAACCCTGATCATAGTTGGCGCCATATTGTTGCTGATAAGTAATGTTCGTTACAAGGTTCCTGGTATTTATCTGACCTGTTGTGCCAAACGGATTAGGAGTTAAAGCAATTGGTACATCGTAATAGGTTTTGGTGATCTGCACTTCACTTCCAACCGCGGCTGCGCGCCAGGCTGCATAAGTGAGGGAAGGATCGCGGTCGCGGGCAATTTTTTGCGTAAGAGGTGTTACTTGTTTTAGTTCGCCCGTTTCGCTGATACGATTACCAATAGATTCAAAACTGTTATAACTATATTTTGCTGTTGGTAAAGTATTTCTTTGCCTGCTCGTTTGCGAATTCACGGCCCGGCCTTTATTATCATACCAGTAATAGGTAAGGCCACCGTCAGGACTGTCGTGTTCTATTTTTTGATTGTATGTGTCGTATTTGCTTCTTGTGACCATACGATGAGGTGGGAAGAAAGGTGTTGTAGTAATACCGTTGCGGTAATCTTTTACAGCTTGCAAATCAAGAGGGTTCACAATGAGTTCTACACCTTCAGGTGCAACTGTTTTTACAAGAGTACCGGCCTGATCGTAGTAATAAAGTGTATACTTGAATTCATCCAGTAAGTAATCCATCAGGAAAGATTCTTTTCCTGTTTTGGCAGCATTCAAACAAAAATTAGTATAGGTCTGCTGGAACAACAGAGTTTGGTTGGTTACTATCTGGTTGTATAACTGAACGGCCTGTGCAGTGGCAATGGCTAACTGAATTTGCATACAATTGGCCAGATCCTGCGCAGCCTGTATGTCTTCCGGATTAGTGCTTGCAGGAGCAGGACAAAGCAATATCTCCGGAATATTATTGGACTGAAAGTCGGCGTAGTTTGTAATGCCACCGGTGGCACAATTAGAAAGAATAAATGTTAGCTGCGTTACATTTATTTGTTGCGCTAAAGGAATTCCAAAGTAATTATTTATAGCAGATACAATGAATGGGTAATGAGCTGTATTAGCAGGATCATAACCGATCTGGTTAATGAACTGACTTATCTTGCTGCAGGAGCATCCTATTTCATCGTACGCGGATTTTTGAGTACTGCAGATAAACGAAGCAGGATAGTTAAATGAAGACAACAGCGTTGTTGTAACAGTAGATAAATTACAGGCATTTCTCCAGTTGGCGACATCGGAAGCTGTATAGCTCGTGGCGTTACTGAAAGAATTGTTTAGGGCAGTAGCAATGGATGCATTACTTGCCAGGCTTAAGCCATTTTCATTGATGTATTGGTTAAGCGTTGCACAGGAACAATTAGCATCGTTAAACGCGGGTGGGTGGTGGATTGTAACCTGGCACGACCCAGAACTGAAATGATTGATTACATCAGCGAAAGTATAGAACTGGGCGCCTCCTGGTCCCGCAACATAAGTGCAGGTGGAGCTTGGAGGATTACATCCGCTGGTTCCCTGAATGTTTGATGAGTTACATTCTTTTTTACAGACTTCGATGAGATAAAATTTAATATCCGCCAGTTGAGTTGGAGTTAAACTGCAACCCGAAAGCTGTTGCATCCAGGTATCTGCGGCTCCTGAACAATTATTGTCGCAGGTAGTGGCAAGAGCATTGGAAGTAGTAGTAGTGAAAGAGTTTGCCAGCGCCATCGGATTCTGGAAATAATCGCAGGTAGTGCCCGAGGCGTTCATAAGAGCTTCAAAGATCGGGTTTTTAGGATAGTGTATCGTGAACTGATCATTTACCAATGAAACACTTTGAGGTTGTGTACTAAGCGGTTTCTTGATACTCGGTAGCGGACAAGCGTATTTCGAATAATAATCGTAAATGAATAACTGCTTGTAAAAAAGGTAAACCGATTTTAAATAATCCCACTTTGAAGTTGTGGCAAATAAACCCGGATTAGTGGTTGTGCCATCACCATGCAGCTGTTTGAAAAAATCAATCACCGGTTGTGGCGGAGTTGTTGAACTGGCTGTAGCGATCAGATGTATATTATCAGGGTCGTCGAGCACATACCAGATGGATACATAATTTCCGGTTCCAATGTCGAGATAGCTTTTAAAATACTTAGCCATAAAACCAGCCGGTGAAATATTGCATTTGCTCAGGGATACATTACACGATTGAATAAACGGATCGAGGTTAGGCGACACCGCAGCTGTGTAAGAACAATAAGTAACATTACCGTTAATAAAATCCAGGGTGCTGTGAGATGTGCTCAACGGATAATTTATTGTGTTGAAATAACCGTTGGCAAGAGCTGTTGTATAATCGGCGTGCGTCAGTAAATAATCATATGAATTAGAAGCGGAAATACTTATTGTTGATGAACCTGGTGTACCTTGTTCGCCGCAAACTATCTGGCCATCGCAAAAATATTTATAGGCACAGTATTCGGGATGAAATAAAACAAGATGATCTGCAAAAGCAGGTTGCCAGTTTGTTTCAACGTCGGCCCAACTGCTAATGGTTACACCGGCCGAAGCGCTGAATGCCGAAAAGATACCCGGAGCCTGCGCGGCAAGGTTAGTATTGAGCCAGTCGTATTTCTGGGCCTGGTAAGCAGGATTTTCAATAATTCCCTGTACAGGGTCATTGGTAAATTGTACAATGGTATTACTGAAATATTGTCCGCCCGGACTCATATCTTTTTTCAGAGCGAGCAACTTTAAAGTACACTGGTCGCCAGCTTCGGGATACTGGGGGCTTTTACAGGTTTGCTCACAGGTAGCAATCAATGTGTTTGCCTGGGCCGCTGTAATTACAACTTCATTGTCATCTACATAATAATATTGCTGAAGAAGGAAATTAAAACGCGTGTATCTCTCTTCACAGGCTTTTTTGCAGCCATCGAGGCATGACTCAGGTTGTATACGCGGGTATGAAAAACAACGTGGATTCAACAACTGATCATTTATAAATTGGTTGGTTAAAGTATTCAGCGAACCCTGGTTCACTTTAAGAACTTTATCAACGGTGTAAACTCCGGGCTGCAGCATTATCTCGAAATCAACGGAGCCCGAATTAACATTGGTAATCACAATAGGATTAGCGTTAGCAGGAGTTACCGGAGGTGTAGAGCTGGTGATGTTAATATGGTTCACAAGAAATCCATCCTGGTCCCTGATACTTATTTCTATATCGTACATGCAATCAGAACATATCTGGTAACCGCCTTTACAGTTTTTACAAAAATTGGTAGGATTAATATCGTATTTGAATTTATACAAGGTTGGCATAAACACAGATATAAACTGTGAGCTTACAAGATGATTTTGAGAATTAACCGTGTTATTGTCATCCAGAATATTTACTGCAATCGGAGAAATGGGTGGTTTATTATCTAATTCATACAGGTTGGAAGGTGGAGAACCCGCGAGACAGGAAGCTATTACTCGGCCATGATTATCCAGGTAAGTAACTTGTGTCTGGCCATTCTCATCTTTTACTCCTTTTTTAAAATAGTTGTTCATGTAACCAACTTCATTCCCAAAAAGTCTGTCTAATTCCGGCTGGGTACTTGGTTTTCCGTAGATATAATTCATTTCCCTTCCTGAACCCGTACGTAGATCATAGCCAACATTGCTTTGCGATTTAACGCGTCCGGTACCATCTGTAAGAAAAGTGGTTCTTGTAAAAGGATACCCTTGCGCATCTGAAATATAGGCCGAGTGCATACCGCCTGTATTGTTCAATACGCTGTAATATTTGCTGGCCCCGGCTGTGGTAGGCAAAGGCGGAGGGTTATTGATATTTATATCCTGATCAAAATCAAAAGGATTGTAATTAGGATTGAAACCATTGTATGAACCACTTGCATAATATTTAAGACCCGCGTGAACGGTAGGCGTAGGAACAATTTTACCGGCTTCCCTTCCTTCGTAATCCAGGATTGGTTCCGTAATAACGATATTATCCTGCTCATAATTAACGGTGGTCATTTGTCGCGGTTGCAATGCTCCGTCAAAATAACCAATGGCTTCTTTACGTTTTCCTTCTTCCGAATAAGAACTACTGTAGTTCCAGTTCTTCGCCGGATCCAATCCGGCAAAATCGTAACGATAGGCTGTATTAATTGCAGGCGCATTGATGAAGGTGGTGCCGGCGCTTGCAAAACTCCAGGCTCCTTCAACCTTTATCAGATCGGTACCATTGTAATCGTAACCTACGGGCCTTACTCTGTATAAAATAATTCCCGCGGGATACGCCAATTGAATTTCATAATGATTGTCTAATACATTTACTCGTGTAGCATTCTTAAAATTAAAATTATAATTATTAGTGAAGTGATTATTGCCCGCGTCAATAAATAACCATTCCACATCATAGCTTTCAGCTCCGTAAATAAAACTCCAGGCTATGGGTAACTGAACTTTGGAGTTTCCGTTAGGATTGGAAATAACAAATCCGGATTGCGCGGAAACATTCACAGGTGTTGTTGGCGAAAGAACATAATAACGCTCCGTGTTTTCGATTACATCCAGGTAAATATCTTCATAAATATTAGGAATAGGAGGACCTCCTGGTGTGAACTGCACGTTTGTTATAGTGACTCTTACCTTGGGAGCATTGGAATATTTTTTAAGAGCAATGTCTATGTAGTTACTTGGCGAAGAATGGCTCAGATAATTAATTGTGAGCATTTCGCCGGTCAGCGTCGAAAAAGGAGTGGTAGTATTATTGATATCAAACAACTCGATATTGTAAGTAACAGTAAGCGACCAGGCAACACCGGGATTAAATTTTTTGGAGTCGTCGTACCGCAGCCGCACAATGGCACTGTTTTCTTTTATTTTAAAAAAGTTCAGATAGCCCGGATTGTTCAGGTTCATATACGAGTACCAGCCATCCTGCGTTGTAACTACGGCCCCTATGCTAAGAGGCTGATTACTTCCAATGCTTGTTCCTGACTGGAACGATGAAACAACTTCTTCATTGGCACTAAATGCGATCAGATGAAGAAATGTAAATATTGCAAAAAACACTTTTTTCATAGGTGAATATTTCGTGTATTATTTATACTTGTATCTGTTGTCAACCAGTTTATAACCCTCATAAGCTTTTACAGGTTTTATACTGTTACCATTTAAAACTATATAGTTCGAGAGTTTAACAGGAATGGATACAGCGCCGCTTAATTTTTGTTTAGTATATGTTATGGTGTAATCTGTTACATAATTTCTGGCAGTGGATTTTCTGAACTTGTATCGTATTTCAGACAGCGTGTAATCTTCCATAAGGGTAACTTCTATCGATTCAAATTCACTTTCCTCATCTTTCAGATTCATAGCTATTTTTTTAAGCTTGTTTGTGTTCGCTATGTATTTGAGATCATACCTGTTCTTAACATCGGCCGAATCGAACTTAAACTGAGAAAGCATATTTTTTATTTCATCGCCTGTTTTATCGGAGGAGAGAGAGTTTCCTACAACAATCAATTTCTGATCTTTGTCTATCACCACCGAATTCACATCATCCGAAAAAGATTCAATATGAATAACAGAATAGTAAAACCCTTTTTTGTTTTTAAGGTACTTGCCAGTATAACTTTGTTTTTTTTGATTACTGTAATTCATGTCAAGTTTGAATTCCAGTGACAAGTTATCACTGCTGTAAGTTTTGCTTAACTTAAGCAGGTCCTCAAGCTCTCCGGGATGAGCCGTGAGACAAAATAAACTCAGCAGGATTATATATAACAGTTTGTTCTTCATTAGCGTGAAATATTTTCTCTCGACGATTTTACAGTTACTATACCTTTGTCTGTTTCTTTTTTAATCTGTACCAGCGCGCCAGCTTCGTCGTAATTATAGAAGGTGGCAAAATTCTTGTCGTCGAGTTCTGCGAGCAGATTCAGATTTACCGGATCATAAACCAGCGTTTTTACCTGGCTGTTGAACGGCTGAATACGAATATCATCAATGAGTATGTTAGAGATGGTACCTGCTGCGATGTTGATGTTGTAAAGATTTCCAAGCACAAGCGAGTTAAAAGAGAATACGACTTCCATTCTCCTCCATCCGTCAATAACATCCTTATCAAAAACCACGCTGCTTATGGTACTGCCAGGGAAAGTAAGTGCTGGTAATGCAGTAGACACATTGTTTTTGATCCACGCCGAAAGCACGTATTTCTGTCCTGGTACAATGTGATAATTTGTTCCTGCCGACGGAGAATTAGCATATTGAAGATTCATGATCTTTAATGTCTGATTTCCGAATTGCAATGAACGGTTACCGGTGTGCGCGTCGTTTGTGTTTATTGTCATTGGGCCAACAGTAACATATTGCACTGATACGTGCCCCGAATTCATGAATGAAGCGGTGGCCTGATCCTCAAAACTCATGGATGACAATTGAGCGTACGGACATCTGCTGCCCATAGCCAAAGCAACTTTATTGTTATAACCATAGAGAATGGATGTATTCTGATTTAACCAATCCTTACTTTCAATTTCAAAACCGTAAGGATTATATTTTGTTACCTCCATGGTTTTGCTCCATTGCTTATTGGTGCCTGTTATACCAGGAGTGAACCAGTTATGGTAATTGAATACAGCGTACGTTCCATCTTTGGAAATGTCGGTGTTAGGAGCTGACTGTTTTCTGTCGTTCTGATAAAGGTATTTCTCATGGAACCTCCAGATCCCAACCCTTCCGTATTTATACATATTTGTATTTACAGCTGTGCTGATAGAAGTGGTGCCATAGGCTAAAGGATTGCCAACATCAGCGTAGTCGTATGTCCAGGTATCTTTAAAACGGTATGCTTCTGCATGCAACACCCCATCGAGGCAGGTAGCGAAGCAGCCACCATCATCAACAAAAGTGCCAGTATGCACAGCGGTAGTTGTAGCACTCGTAATACTTACAAGATTACCCGTTTTTTTAGTGTATTGAAATAACGGGTAATTGCTGGAAGTGATAACTGCCGGAAGTATCAGGTGCGCTTTGCAGTCGCCTCCGGTTGTAAAATCAATTTCATTGCCTAAAACAGAGTAAGCAAACGAAGCATTTTTCATAATTCCTTCAATGCAATCAGAGAACATAAAGTTGCCCGAAAGGGGCGGCGGATCCGGTACTGTAGTATTATAAGCATTGAACCCGGTCAACAGCGCAAAAGAGGCATCAGTTACAGGGTTTGTTAAGGATACAATAAGTCCTGCGTCGGTAGTCAGAAGATTCTTGTTTACCGGTTCAACAATTGTTACCACGTTATACGAAGGAGTACCATTGTAAGAAACACCTTGCATATCTACCAACTGATAAGCACCTCCTGAAGTGATACCTTTTATCCAGTAATCTTTGAATTGTGTGCCATAATTGCCCTGAACGGAAAGTCTTACCCGATCGCCCATTTTAAAATAGTTGGCGTAAGTAATATTGATTCCGGCTGCCGGGGCATTATACGAACAGGCGCTGGTGTACTTATAGTGGATTGATTTATTACCCATATCGCTATAATACCAATGAGCCGGCATGTCGTAATGATAAACCGGTTTGTTGAATTCATTATTTACCTGGGTGAGCACAGGCCTTCCCGAAAAGCCGTCGAACATCAGATTTTTAGTGGTAGTCATTGCGCCATCGTTCTTCACTTTTATCTCTGTTAATATTCCCTGGCGGTAAACCGATTTTACATTAGTGAATGTTCTGAATGTATTGTTGGAATAATTGATAATAGGAATAACATTTGCTGTGGCCAGGAAGAGGAAAGGAGGTATAAACGTAAGATCAAAATTGGTAGCCAGTCCCAGGTCAATTGTAAACTGCGAATTCTGGTTCATGTCCATAACAAAATCTCTTTCTACACCTATTTCTATATTGCGTGTACTTCCGTCGGGGAATAATCCTGTTACAGTATTATTCAGTTTATTTCCATTCAAATTATACGTGTATTCAATCTCATGAACTGCCTGGGCGTTAGAGAGTGCAAAGTTGGTGTTGTGAGGATACACTCTTACAGCTCTTGGTTTTCCATGCATGTCGTTGCTTGTAACTTTAAAGCCCTGTGAAAAACCCGCCGTGGCAAGTTTAATTTTACCAATGAATGGAATGGTGAGACCCTGTTCAAATGTAGCATTGTCGGCTTTTGTTTTTTCTTCAATCAACGGAAAATCTTTTGCTGTAAAATATTCGCTCACAGTTAAACCACCGGCCGATTTTTTATTTATCTCGCCACTACCCAGATCACGGGTAAGACTTTTTATCAATACCCTCGAATAACCCACATTGGCACCCGGATAATAATCTTCACAAATTGGTTTATCCTGGTATAGTTCTTTTAAGCGCGCCACAAAAGTGCGATCTGCCATGTAATCATCTTCAGGAAGTTTAAGAGGATTTTCTTCGTTACCGTAATTAGGTTCATACTCGGCTACGCCAGAACTGGTACCGTCGGCGAGGTTGTAATAAAACTCCTGTCCGTATTCACGCGTAGCATTCACATCAGCGAGGTTCCACTGATTATCCATGATGAGTTTTTTAACGCGGTGTCCGCCTCCGAATTTGTGACCATCTGATGCAACCATACGGAGGTAAGATTTCCTGTCGTCGCTTGTGCTTGGATCAGACCCATCGGCAAGCCTGTCACCATACCCCATGATCTTGCAGTATTTGTTATAGCTGGTAAGTAACTGACCTGCGTTTTGAACCAGGTTAATAATTGCAGAAAGAGCCTGCACGCCGATATTGGAATTAGAACTGGTATTATTTAAAGGGAAAAATAATTCGGGCCTTCTGAGTTTCATGTATTCGAAGGCTGCTTTCCTGAACGGATGAAGTTTTCCATCGTCGGCAATATCAATAGCGGACGATTTCTGAAAATCAACGCGGATACAGGCTTTGCTGTAATAGGTATCAGGACCTACAGTGTAGGCGCTTGCAGGGTCGAACTGAATTCCAAAGGCCTGGTTTATTCTGCAATAACCTTCAACATAATCATAAGCCTTATTGGTGGTGAGCGGCCTGTTTTTGAGTTTTACATTGGCATTAAAATACATGTATTTGATGCCTTCTATGTATTTATTCAGTTCGGCCTGATTAGTGCTGGCGAGATCGGTTTTCAGATCAAAGAACACCAGATCGTGCAGCTGACCAAAGCCAGGTTGCCGGTCGATATCAAATCCCGAATGCACAATAGATGAACCGGAAAGATAACCGGTGCCGGTGATTTCGCGGATCTGCATGGCTTTCTTATCCTGAACATATTGGTAATCGTCAGCTTCATATTCTATTTTAATTAGTCCGCCGGAAGGAAGTTTGATCTGTTTGAGTGACCAGGCTTCAGCAAACTTATCCGCTTTTACTTTATCCTGATCCACGTATGGAAAATCACCTACGCGGTAATTCACTCCGCTACCAGGCACAGTTACATCTTCTTTATAATAACCCCAACGGTCAGACAACAGTTCGCGGTAGTCAGGATTAAAATTGCTGTACGTAAATTCATAAGGACTAAGTGCTCCTTTATCATTGTTGAGATAAGTAAAAAATACTTTCTTGAGCGTTAGTTTTCCTCTTGTTGGATTTTGAGTGGAGTTAAACTCGCTGTTAATGGTGTTCGGACATAATGAATAATCGTATTCGAAATGAACGGTTTTTATGGGGGTAGTTGCGTTGGCTTTGCTGTATAATTTAATTTTGTCGAGGTAACGCAGAGGTAGTGCAAGGTCGCGCATAGGTGCCGACGCATTGGTTGAGTTTTCGGTGGATGTGCCATAACCATCCCAACGTGTTGTGGTATTCAGTTCAAAAGCGGCGAGGTGAGTTTTGGTTTCAATAGAGTTGAGGTAATAAATTTCTCTTTCACCGTATTTGTAGATGGCTTTATCATCGCCATCATTATCCAGGTAGTTCTCCAGTTTTATAGCGCCCGCAAACGGCACGCGCCATTTATATTTATTGGAAGCTGTAATGGTGGTGTAATTGAATTTCACATAATAACCAAAATCATCTTCGCTCGGACCATTACTTGTGATGTCAATGTAATCGGGCGAGTAAATTGCAGTTAACATATAAGAAGTTGCGTAGGCCGGTGTTTCCGTAGAGGAATAAAAATTTTCTACGCCCTGGCTGTTGTTCATTGAAGCTTCGTTAGTTGTGTTGTAGGAAGTAACTCTGTCAAACGTTGTATTATTGGCTGTAGAGAAAAGAGCTTCTTTATCTTTTGTGTTATAAACCGGTAATCCAAATACATAAATATTACCATCGGGATTCGTAATTGAAAACTCAGCGAGGTGATGCCCTTTTTTATCAGCATTCAGAGAATAGTCGATCGGAGATCCTGAAGCTCCCACTGTAATGCCAGGGAACTGGTTAGAATTAAACAAATTGCTTACCTGGGTAATGGTATTGGTAGGTAAAGTGTTTTTGATCTCGAACCTTGTACGATACTGAATGCTGTTTTCTCTCGGATGATCAAAGCTACTTTTATTTCCTGTGAGCACCTGGGTTGTGGCATTGCCTGCCACCTGGTTTTTTATTTTCGGAAAAATGCTCAGACTGTAATTCGACAGATCAAAATCCTGAAGTACGTTGCCACTTGTGTAATCACCAACAGAAGTCATTTCAAAATTCACCAGGTCGTCGTTCATGTACTTTGCAGCGTCCATTTCAGAATGAGTCTTGTCTCCTGAAGTTCTGAAATAGAAAGGATCTTTGAATACCGTATTGCCATCGTTGCCTTGTAAGTCATTGCTTCCAAAGATGGAGTTTGTGAATTCGTAAGTGTCATCAAAATCTTTGTACTGCCCTTTCCATTTACCAGTATACATACTTGTATATGACACGCCTGGATTAACACCAACGTGTACCAGATTGCCGAAACCAAGTTCAAGTCCCAGTTCAATATCTGTGAAATCGGAATTGCATCGCGAATCATAAAGCATACCAACATCGTTGCGATGCGGTCTGAACACAACACCAAGTCCCTGCGCGCCTGCCGAAAAAACATCGAAAGTATGCATAGGCACTGGAAGGTTAGGCGCGTTGGCATTTACACCATGATTATCGCGACTGAAATCGGAAAGCGCCATACCGCTTCGTATCTGAGCCTGAACCGCTGGGGCTCCAGGGTAATTGATGTATGGAGCAATTCCATCATCTACACGGTTTCTTTCACCGGAGTGCAGATAACCATATGCAGGAAAATCCAGTGTTTTATCTTTGATATGCTGAAAGAACAGAAAGCCTTTCCACATCTGGTTAGGATAAAACCCAAGACCCACAGCAGGACCAAACTTGGCCCACAAGGTAACATCGAAACCACCTTCGGGAAATGAAGTGTTAGGTGAAAACGCGGGATTTTCAAAATCGATCGCGTGTCCTTCTGATGCAAGAGCATTATCATAAGCTTTTTTAGGATCACCATAAACTTTGTCGTAAACAGACTTTGCCTTCTTACCTGTTTTGGTGAACCAGTCACCGGCTTTATTAAAAAAACGTTTGATCTTGCCGGGTTCTTTACTTCTTGATTTATCTTTTGTAGGAATGGCCTCGTCCTCTACATCTTCAAGTGTTGGCGTTACTTTCAGATCCGGACCATCCTGTGCATCAAAATTGATATCGAAGCCAAGACTTAATTCCTGTTTTGAAGATTTAAGCATTTTGATTTTATAATCGCTTAGCGATTGTATTTCAGCTTTTATATTTAAGCCTTTATAATTATTGTAAGATAAGCCTGCTCCGAGGCCAATGTTGCTAAGATTTTCAAAGCCGAGCAACTCTGCATTTACACCTACATTCAAACCAAAGATCCAGTTGGGCTTTATCGTCATTTGTTTTTTAACGATATCTGATCCGAAAAAATCATCGGGCAAACCGCGCATGTTACGATTCAAAGCTCCGGCATTTAAGTTCCATCCAAGACCAACCCACGAAGCTTCCATCTCGGGCGAAATACCAGCGTGATAAGAAAGATTAACAGGATAGCCACCGTTGGGTCCGGGTACGGTAAGTAAACCGATGTTGTAATTAAAATCCCCCGTAAACGGATCTACCAGTTGCGTTGTACCAATAGGTTCGAAGCTTTGTGTTTCGGCCTGCACCGAACCCGAAGTAAGAGCCAATGCCGATGTTGGATAGAACACTTCGAAAAGCATTACTACCGCCATTACAAGAGGAGCTATTCTTAATTTATATTTAGTTTTTTTCATAATCCAAAACGGGTAATTCATTAATATTATTTTTACTGAAATTGAATTGCAGAGGACCGGTTCCAAGTATTCTGTCGTCGTAAATAATGCTTACATCTGCCAGCCATTCGTTGGTTATTTTTTTTCTTATCAAAGCGGAAGAAAATGCAAGGTTAATATTGTTGTAGGGCGACAACTCGAAATTTCGTTCGTAATGATAGATGGCGCAGGGAATAGTATCGCCATTAACTACGGCAAAAAAATCGTTTTGCATCTGGTTCGAAAAATAATCAAGCATCTTAAAATAGCTTTCATCGCCTTTCTCGCCAATTGCTTCTCCGCTTTTTTCAAGTTCGATCAGAAAATTAAAATAAACCATGTCGCTGTATTTTTTTGACAATTCCTGGTAAGCCTGTTTTTTTAAAACTTTTCCACTGACTTCAGACAGTATCAATTCATCGTTTGTTTTATACCGGCATACAAACTTCATGTTCTTCATTTCTTTTTTTACGCCCAGTTCGCTGTTTCCTTTGATCATATTTATATAATCTGAAACTCCCATCGCTTTTTGTTTGCTACAGGCTCCAATGCACATAAGTAAGAGTATGGCAAACAGTTTTTTCATTTTCCCTTGTGCTTTGCATTAATGAATTCAATGGCCTGCGCTGTTACATCAATTGCATCGTCTGAATACATAATGCTTCCACTTCCGTTGGCTCCCAGCAACAGGTCGTAATTTTTTTCTTTTCCGAATTCAATGATGTAGGTGTTTATCTGGGTCCATATTTGTTCATCATATGATTTCAACATCTGTTCATTGGTTCGCTCAAAGCTCTCTTTCTTCTCTGTATACTGCTGTCTTAATTGATTAAAATTAACCATATCGGCTTCATTCATTTTTCCACTTTCTTTTTGGTTTTGAAGGATCCTGTAGTTTGTTTCCAGTTGTAACTTAAGACTGTCGAGTATATTATTTTTTATGGATGAGGCTTTCTCCGCCTTTTGCTCATAATTTTTAGTCAGGTCAAATTTGGTATAGACATCATTCAATTTAACGTATGCTATTTTTTTTGTAAAACACACTTGATTTACCGCAAGTGAGAGGGTTACAGCAACTATTGAAACAATGCTGCTTATAATAACGGTTTTTGCAGTACTCATAATTAGTTTACTTTGAAGCGTAGGTAAGACTTTTCGTTTTTTTCATTGATTACTTCCAGCAGATAAGTGTCAACACTTAACCCACCTGTAATAATGGTTTTTACATTAATGGAATAACGGTTATCACCGTATTTTACTGGCAGACTCAGATTGGCCTGCGAAGCTACCAGTTGGTTGTTGCTTGCGCGGTATATGTTATAAGCAAGCAAACTGTTTACATCGTTGTATTCTTCCGCGTATCTGAAATTCAGAAAATTTTTGATGTTATAAATTCCACCATCTGTTTTTTTGCGCAACTCAGCGTAATCTTTTTTAGGTCTGAATGTAATGCTTAACATCGGACGCTTCGCTACTGTAGCAGAACTGCTCGAGTGAAAATTAACATAGTTATTTGTTCCCAGTCCCGAACCAGTTTGGTACCACTTAAGAAAATAGCCAAAGTTCTGTGTAGGATTTAAACTATGATAATCCACAAAGTTGGTAATGTTGCTGCTCACATCAGGAGCTGCGGAAGTGGGGCCGGGGTTTATATTTTTTTCCTGAAGCGTGGTTGATGTTGGCTGATTGTTATTGGTTACAAAGTCTTCATACCACGATTGTGTAATACGTTGTATTTTGAAGTTTGTTCCCAGGCCCGAATTCGCATGAGTGTTACCATACAGGTTAAGTACAGCATTTTCAATAATAATATTGTTGTATTCTTCTAACCCAAGGTAATTGAATTTAAGCAGGGCCATATAAGGATTTGAAAGACCTGCATTACCTGATCTCAGAAAATTGTCGATCGGGTAATTACGGTAGGGTTCGGGTGCAGGTGGTCCCATCACAAATGCCAGCGCGCTACGCACATTATTATCTTGCGCAAATAACTCATCGGGCTGTATATTAATTGTGAGTGAACCCTGGTTATGTCCTACGATCACGAAATACCTGTAAAATTGCGATGTAACATTATCCTGTACCTCCAGTTTATATAAGCCCGCAGCTATTGAATTTATATCCTGTGTGCTAACAAGAGGCAACGAAGCTGCATCGTACCATTGATAACTGAAATTGCCGGAGCCCCCAGTTACCGATATATCTGCACTTCCATCTGTGCTGCTGTTGCTGGTTGCCGGTATTGTTAGGGCCGTTACCACCACCGGGTTGTAATAGGTAATAACCAGTCGGGGTCTGATTGCAGGAAGTATATGATTGCTGCTGGCTATTGCGCAAGTAGCGGTGCCTGCTGTCTGAAGAAGTTTCCAGCCTGCCAGTACCTTTCTGTCAAACATATAATCTATCATAGAAGTTACGTTTATATTAAACGCACCTGTGTTTAAGGCTGAAGTATTAACCGGAGCCGGCATATCAGTTATAGTTCCATCGCTCGACCAGGGAAGTCCTGTGAACGTAACAGTGCTCTGATTCCAGGAGCCTGGTGTCATTTGAATACTATAATTCCTTTGCGCAGTTGGCCCGGCTGTTGACATTACCTGGTAATGAAATACGGCATTGGAAATGTAGCCGCCATATGGAATGGCCGACAGATCAAATTGAATTAATCCTCTTTGTATATCAGAGGTCTCTGAGAGGTTAATAACAGAAGCGGATGGGTTAGTACCCGAAACACTTGAAACATAAGTATCCTGTAACACAGGTGCTGTGAAGGTCGTTTGAGCAAAAACAGCAAAGGTAAGTAGGTTGAAAACCAACAGCACTCCCCTTTTTTTACAACATTTGTTCATCATTATAGTATTTATTAATTACTGCATCGCTTAATTCAGTAAGCGCGACGAAGTAACGTTAGTAGAACATTATGTAAAAAGAACTAAGGGGGGAGGCTTGGGGCAAAAGTAAAGAACTTTAATTGATGAAACTTTTTTTGAAAGGTTTTAGTTTTCAACAAAGCATCTGATAACTCGTAAAGTATTTACTTTCAAAAAAATAAAAAACCCTGAAGTGTTTGCTTCAGGGTTTTAATGTTAAGTTCTCAACATAGGTTTATTGCTTAAGCAATGTTACGTGACCCGTGTAATATTTTTTGTTGCCCTCAAGGTCAACTATAAATATTTTGTAAATGTAAACTCCGTCCTGTGCAATCTGAGTGCTTCCTTTTACTGTTCCATCCCATCCTGTGCGGAAAGTATTTGAAGTAAAGATGAGCTCGCCCCAACGATCAAAGATCTCCATTTTGTAAGGGTCTTCTTTAATACCAACACCTTTCGGCTGGAACACATCGTTTCTTCCGTTCTGGTCAGGCGTAAAGGCGTTAGGAATATACACCATCGTTTCAGGTCTGATCTCTACCTGATGAATAGCTGTGTCCTTACAACCGTAAGAGTTTTGCGCTACCATGTAAACAGTGTAGAATCCAACTAACTCGTAAGAGTGATCAGGATGCATGATGCTCGAAGAGTTATTCAATGACCCATAATCTCCAAAATCCCATGTAAACTGGTTAGCGCCCTGCGACTGGTTAATGAAATGAATGTTAGGTTCAAGAATTGTAGGTGATTGTGGATTAGGAGTAAACTCTGCAAATGGTACAGGATATACCTGTATCACTTTTGTAGTTGTTGTATCTCTGTGACAACCGTAAATGTTTGTTGCACCAATGTGGAACGAATAGGTTCCTTGTGTTGGATATATATTGATGAGGTTGTTTCCAAATGCGGTGCTTTCTCCACCCATTCCAAAATCCCAGAAATATGTATCTGTTGATCCGTCGTAAGCCGTACTTGTTGAAACTGCCTGGAAGTATACACTTAACGGTGCACAACCTTTAATAGATGTTGGAGTGAAGGCAAACTGCGGAGAAGGATTAGCAATTACTGTAAATGTAGCGCTCGCATCCGGCACTGTACATCCATCACTGATAGAGAGTGTGTAGATGTTAGGACTCGTATTGAAGTTTGCAGTCACAGTATTGTTATGAGTAGCTGCCCCATTGCTCCAGATATAGTTATAAGGCCCGCCGTTACCCACGGATGTGATGTTTGGAGAGAGGATGACTTTGTAGTTGTCGCAGGCGGCAGATGAC
>JAJONO010000081.1 GCA_021323535.1 Bacteroidota bacterium | reverse complement strand
TTCAATGGCGCTGGTATGCGTGAAATCCGAAAAAACAGAATGCTCGAGTTGAAATAATTGCTCGCTTACTTTTTTTGAAATATAAGGATGGCAATGCCCGTGAAGATTGACCCACCAGCTTGAGATCGCATCGATGTAACGGTTGCCTTTTTCATCAATAAGATAAACGCCTTCTCCTTTTACAATATGAACCGGCGCTTTAGCGCTTAACTGATGCGTAAACGGGTGCCAGATAAAATTTTTATCCTTCTCTTCGTTGGTCAATCCGCAAAAAGTTTAAGATCAATTAAACCGGCCTGGTGTAAAACAACTTCTTTATTGATTTCTGTAATTTCGGGAATTTCAGCGAGCACAGGCAGTTCAGAAAAGTTAACGATAGCAGAACGGACTTCCTTATCAAACTTTCCATTCAGGATGATTCCTTTTACCGGGTAATCATTTTTTAAAAGAAAATCAAGGCTCAACAAGGAGTGGTTGATACATCCGAGGTAGTTCCGGCAGACCAGAATAATATCCGTTTCAAAAAAACGTGATAGTTCTACCACATAAGTATCATCATTCAACGGAACCATTAATCCTCCCGCTCCTTCAACAATAAGATGCTCATTATCGGTTAGAGGAATTTCAAAACCATCTGATCTTATTCTTTCGTTCCGGATAGCGGCGGCCATATGTGGAGAAACAGGTTCATCATAACAATAACTTTCGGGATGAAAAACCGATGTTGTATTGCTCACAAGAGAAGATACGGTCTGCTTATCCGTACCGTCTTTTGTACCACATTGTATCGGCTTCCAGTAATCTGCTTTCAGCGCCTCGGTCAATATTGCTGAAATAAAAGTTTTTCCGACCCCGGTTCCAATGCCGGAAATAAAATAACGTCCCATAAAAAATTTAAAATGCTTTAAGTAACCTGATAAGAAGATCGATCTCTTCTCTTGTATTGAATGTATGAAGGCAGAAGCGTACCCTTTCAGTTCCTTCCTTGACGGTTGGACTCTTGATCGCCTTCGCATAAATATTATTTTCGGCAAGCGTTGCTTCCAGTTCATCGGCGCGTATATTTCTTCCCACGATTAATGAATGAATGGCACTCTGGCTTTTTATTAAGCCATCAATAGTTCCCACTTTCGAATAAAAATAAGCAATGTTCTCCTGAAGCTTTTCCTGCTCGTTAGTTTCAATAAGTAATTTATACGCGCAAAGAATGGCCTCAATACTATGAGTTGGCAAGGCAGTTGTATAAATAAATGAACGTGAAAAATTAACCAGGTAGTCACGGAGTATTGTGCTTCCCACCACAGTGGCGCCATGACAGCCAAGCGCTTTTCCATACGTGTAAACACGGGCAAAACAATTTTTCTCGATATTGAGAGCGTTACACAATCCTCTTCCCTGCTTGCCAAAAACACCAATGGCATGCGCTTCGTCCACGATGAGATACAACTTTTCGCTGGCTTTGCATAACTCCACAATTTCGAGAAGAGGGGCAGTATCGCCATCCATTGAATAAACGCTCTCAACCGCAATGTAAATGTTGTTGTAGCTGGCCTTGTGTCTTGTAATTAATTCCTGTAAAGAATCAATGTTGTTGTGCCTGAACTTGAAATAAGCAGCGTTACTAAGACGGATTCCATCGTAAATAGACGCGTGTATCAATTCATCAAAAAGAATAAGATCATTTTTTTGCGGAACGCAGGAGAACAAACCTACATTGGCATCGTATCCCGAATTATAAATGAGCGCGCTTTCGCCATGATGAAATAATGCGATGTGTTTTTCCGCGCCTTCAATCAATTCCGAATTGCCGCTGATAAGACGAGAACCCGTTGATCCAAAAACTGTTTGTGAATTTGTTTGCTGTTGCAGAGCAGAGGATAAAATTCCGGACTTGGAAAAACCAAGATAATCGTTACTGCAGAAATCGATTCCAGGGAATTCTTTCTTCAATTTTCTTAATAAACCCTTCTGATCCCGCTCCTGGAGCGACTTAAGAAGATGTTCAGGAAGCTGACTTAAAGACATATTTTATTGTAAAATTTCTTCTACTGCCTTATCGGCAAATGCTTTTTTTGGTGTTAGTCCTAATATCCTGAACATCTCCATATCCTCATTATATTTTGGATTTGGAGTAGTTAATAATTTATCTCCTGCAAAAATGGAATTGGCTCCAGCCAGGAAACAAAGCGCCTGGCCTTCCATACTCATGCTCAAACGGCCAGCGCTTAAACGCACTGCTGTTTTTGGTAATACGATCCTGGCGGTTGCAATCATGCGCACCATGTCCCAGATAGGAACCGGCGGCTGATCTTCCAATGGCGTTCCTTCCACTGCAACCAGCGCGTTGATAGGAACACTTTCGGGTTGCGGACGAAGAAGGCTAAGTGTATATAACATTCCAATTCTGTCTTCAGCGCTTTCTCCCATGCCTATGATTCCGCCTGAGCATACTGTTAATCCGGCCTTGCGAACATTATTGATGGTTTTTAAACGATCGTCGTAAGTACGGGTTGAAATGATGTTATTATAATTTTCTTCCGAGGTATCAATGTTGTGGTTGTAGGCATAAAGACCCGCATCTGCTAGTTTTTTAGCCTGATCTTCGGTTACCATCCCAAGTGTGGCGCATACTTCAAGACCTTTGCCGTTGATGGTTTTAACCATGTCGAGAACTTTATCAAAGTCGCGGTTATCGCGAACCTCTCGCCATGCTGCACCCAGACACATGCGGCTGGCTCCGCCCGATTTTGCATTATCGGCACAAACGCTCACTTCTTCAACGCTCATGAGTTTATGAACCTTAACTTCGGTGTGATAACGGGCTGCCTGAGGACAATAGGCGCAGTCTTCAGGACATCCCCCGGTTTTAATAGAAAGGAGGGAACTCACTTGCACTTCGCCGATTGCATGGTATTGTTTGTGAACTTCAGAGGCTTTAGAAATAAGCTCTAAGAGAGGGGTGTTATAGATATCAAGAATTTCTTCTTTGGTCCAGTCTTTGATCATATTGAAACAAAAATAGGAATTTATCGCAAAAAAAAAAATCTTTCTTATGTACTGAAAATAAAGAGCCCTGAAACGCTTGCTATCAGAGCTATTTAGGATGACAGGAATTCGTATAAAATTCCATGGAATTTAACATGTGTTTGGTTAACTTTGATTATACTCCTGTTAAAATAATATCCCATGCAAAAAATTTATTTTTCAATGTTGTGTTGTTTCACGTTTTTACTGGTGAATGCATCCACAGTAACACCGGTTCAGAATATTAAGACCGACCAGTTTGGATATACGCAGAACGGACAAAAAATAGCCATCATCTCCAATCCAATCACAGGTTATAACAATACCTTTACATTTAGTCCGGGCGCCTCTTACCAGGTAAGAAACTGGTTCACCGACGCCGTTGTTTACACATCAAGCATTACGGCCTGGAACAGTGGTACGACACAGGCTCAAAGCGGCGACAAAGTATGGTGGTTTGATTTTTCTTCTTATACAACACCGGGATCGTATTACATTTTTGATGTAACGAATAACGTTGGGTCCTTCCGTTTTGAAATTGATGATTGCGTTTATAACGATGTCTTGAAAGCGGCAGTAAGAATGTTCTATTACCAGCGATGCGGCTCAGCAAAACTTTCTGCAAATGCAGGGGCCGGGTGGGCCGATGGCAACTGTCATACAAATACGCAACAGGACCTGGATTGTCGTCTTTATAATAACACCAATGTTTCTACAAGTAAAAATTTATCGGGAGGCTGGCACGACGCCGGAGATTACAACAAGTATGTGAATTTTACATTTGGAACACTTACCGATCTCCTTCTGGCTTACGAAGAGAACCCCACTGTGTGGCCCGACAATTACAACATACCCGAATCAGGAAATGGAATTCCGGATCTGCTGGATGAAATAAAATATGAGCTTAACTGGCTCCTTAAAATGCAGCAGAGCAATGGATCGGTTCTTTCGGTTGTAGGTGGTGGAGCGGCAACACCTCCAAGTACCGATAATAATTTCAGAACATACGGACCGGCTAATACTTCTGCCGCATTGACCAGCGCGGCCATGTTTGCCCTCGCCGCCATTCAGTTTAACGCGGTTGGACAAAGCACTTACGCTACCACACTTCAAAACGCTGCAGTTAATGCCTACACCTGGGCCGTTGCAAATCCAAGCGTAACATTTTATAACGCCGGAACCCTTGCTGCAGGCGAACAGGAAATTTCGGGTTATGATCTGTTTGCTCACAAAGTAGCTGCCTCCGTTTATCTTTATGCCCTTACCGGGAATGCGACTTATAAAAGTTTTGTAGATGCGAATTACAACAATGTTCATTTAATGTTGTGGAACTTTGCTTATCCCTTCGAAGGCCCAGAACAGGACGCTCTCCTGTATTACACAAAAATTCCTGGAGCGACTATCTCAGTGAAAAATGCAATTCAGAATGCTTACTCCAATTCCATGTCAACAAACAATGCCGACAATCTACCTGCCTATACCAACAAAACGGATGCTTACCGCTCCTGGATGGCTAATAATAACTGGACATGGAACAGTAATCAAACAAAATCGAGACAGGGAAATATGTTTTTGGCGATGAACCAATATTCATTGAATGCAGTAAATTCCGCGAATTATAAAAATGCTGCATCGGGGTTTGTACATTATTTCCACGGAACAAATCCCAACAATAAAACCTATCTCAGCAACATGGGAGGTTTGGGGGCAGAAAATTCGGTGACACAATTTTACAACGCCTGGTTTCATGATGGGAATGCCTTGTGGGATGAAGTCGGGGTTTCAACTTATGGTCCACCTCCGGGTTACATTCCTGGCGGACCAAATCCTTCTTATGCGTTGGACGGCTGTTGTCCTTCTGGTTGCGGAAGTGCTGCCAACAATGCCATGTGCGCAACCAACGTAACTCCTCCTTTAAATCAGCCGATACAGAAATCTTATAAAGATTTTAATAACGACTGGCCCGTAAATTCATGGACCATCAGTGAAGCCGGGATTTATACTAATGCAGCGTATGTAAGAATGTTATCTAAGTTTTGTAGTCCAACTACTTGCTCTCTTGCAACAGGTCTGAACAAAAAAGATGAAGCTACCCAAGGAATCATTCAAACTGTTTATCCGCAACCATCGCAGGAAAAAGTTCATATTAAACTTTACCATAACAGAAATGAAATTAAATTATATCTTTATGATGTAAGCGGTAAGCTTTTAATTTCTGCTGCAAGTAAAAACGAAGTTGTAACACTTGACTTAACCAATTTTTCTACCGGAATTTATTTCTTAAAAGCAGAAAGCGGAAATAAAACAGAAACAAAAAAACTAATAAAAGAATAACATGGGATTATTTGGATTGTTTGGAAAAAAGGAAAAGCCTGAGGAGACAAAAAACAAAAAAGTCGAAGGGAAAAGCAATATCTTACTTGCCATGCCTATGTTTACCAGCAATGAAACTTTCGATATTACGAAGGTAAAATCTCATTTAAAAAATCATTGGGGACTTAAAATTGAATCGGAAGATGGTGAAGATTCATCGGTTATGACTATAAACGGAGAAATGGTAGCGATCATGAACATGCCTGCGTCTATTCCGGCAGCGGATATTGATGGCGCAGCGCAATATGCCTACAACTGGCCAAAGGCTTCTGAAGAACTGAAGCTTATGACCAGCCACGCCATTGTTACCATGATGTCGGGCAATGGCACACAGGTTGAACGTTATAAACTCTTCACAAAAGTACTTGCTTCGGTTGCGAGTACCTCCAATTGCATAGGAGTTTACACAGGAAGTCAAACTCTCCTTACTCCAAAAGGACAATTCGTTGACAATGCACAATCACTTCACGAGGATGCCATTCCTGTTTCACTTTGGATTTATATCGGTTTGAGAAAAAGCGACAAGGGTAACGGAGCTTACACTTATGGCCTGGAGCTATTCGGAAAAAGAGAGCTGGAGGTTGTTAATTCTTCGATGCAGCTTGAACAATTATACGATTTCATTTATAACATCAGTAGTTATGTCCTTTCTTCGGATGTTACCTTTCAATCAGGGCAAACCCTTGGTTATACAGCAGACCAGAAGATCAATATCACTCTCACAAAGGGTACATTGGTAGAAGGACAGGTTTTCCGCCTGGACATGTAATTTTTTCACGGTCATTTTGTCACAAGTGTCGCATTGGTATTATCTTTGCTGTCATTATAAAAAATTGACAGAAATATGAGTACGACCGGAAAAATTAATGTACAGACAGAAAACATTTTCCCCATCATTAAGAAATTTCTTTATAGTGATAATGAAATCTTTTTGCGTGAACTTGTAAGCAACGCCGTTGACGCCACACAAAAGCTCAAAGCGCTTAGCAGCATGGGCGAAGCCAAAGGTGACCTTGGCGATCTGAAAGTAGAGGTGGTAGTTGACAAGGCTGCCAAAACCATTACCATTAAAGATAAAGGTATTGGTATGACCAGCGATGAAATAGAGAAGTATATCACCCAGATCGCTTTCAGTGGCGCCGAGGAATTCGTAAATAAATACAAAGATAAGGTTGACAAAAATGTAGTAATCGGTCATTTTGGCTTAGGATTTTATTCGGCCTTTATGGTAGCTAAAAAAGTGGAGATTTTCTCCTTATCATTCAAAGAAGGCGCCAAAGCCGTTCGCTGGGAATGTGATGGAAGTCCGGAATACCAGATTGAAGAAATTGACAGCAAAACCTCAAGAGGAACCGACATCGTTCTTCACATCGCCGAAGATTGCGAAGAATATTTAGAGAACGGTAAAATTGAAGGTCTCCTTAAAAAGTATTGTAAGTTTTTACCGGTTGAAATAAAATTCGGAACTAAAAAAGATTGGATCCCTTCCGACGAAAAAGATGAAAAAGGAGAGCCAAAAGAAACAGAAATTGAGGTGGATAACATCATCAATAATCCGAATCCGGCCTGGACAAAAAAACCAGCCGATTTAAAAGACGAAGATTACAAGTCGTTTTACCGTGAATTGTATCCTATGCAATTCGAAGAGCCGCTCTTCAACATTCATTTAAATGTAGATTATCCTTTTAATCTTACCGGAATTTTATATTTCCCGAAACTCAGCAACAAACTGGAAATGCCAAAGGACAGGATCCAGTTATACAGCAACCAGGTTTTTGTAACAGATAATGTAGAGAACATCGTTCCCGATTTCTTAACGCTATTGCGTGGGGTGATTGATAGTCCGGACATTCCCTTAAATGTTAGTCGCAGTTATTTACAGGCCGATGGAAACGTAAAAAAGATCTCATCTCACATCACTAAAAAAGTGGCGGATAAACTTGAGGAGATTTTCAAAAAGGATCGCACTGAATTTGAAAAGAAATGGGATGATATTAAAATCTTTGTTCAGTATGGAATGATCAGTGATGAAAAATTCTATGAAAAAGCTGCGAAATTCTATTTATTGAAAACCAGCGAAGGAAAATTCTTCACCTTCGAGGAATTTGAAAGTCATGTGAAGCCTGTTCAGACCGATAAAGATAATAAACTCGTTTATTTGTATGCCAACAACCTGAACGAACAGCACGCTTATATCGATGCTGCAAAAGGCCGTGGCTATGAAGTGTTATTGATGGAGACAATGCTCGATCCGCATTTCATCAATCACATGGAAAGCAAACTGAAAGATACATCGTTTGTTCGTGTGGATTCAGATACAATTGACAAGCTTATTAAAAAAGACGACAACACTATAAGTAAACTTAGTGATGATCAGCAAAAAGAATTACGTCCTATCATTGAAGGGGCGGTTCCTAAAGATCAATTCATGGTAATGTTTGAGAACCTGAGCGAAAAGGATGCGCCGATGTTGATTACCCGTCCTGAATTTATGCGACGTATGAAAGACATGAACCAGCTCGGCGGCGGATCGATGGGCTTTTATGGCAACATGCCCGACATGTACAATCTCGTAGTGAATTCTAATCACCCGTTAATCTCAAAAATTCTGGAAGAAAAGAATAGCGACAAACAAAAAGATCTTACGAAGCAGGCAACGGATCTGGCGCTTTTGTCGCAGGGATTATTAAAAGGTGAGAGCCTCACCAATTTCATCAAAAGAAGCGTGGAATTGTTGTAATTGAATTTTAAAAAGAACGCCCATTCAATTAACCGGATGGGCGTTTTTGTTTATATAAACCAACCGGATGAATTCATGTGCGACCCCGCTGGGGTCGTGTATTTTATGTGATAACATCGTCTATACGAGTTTGACTCCTACGGAGTCAGGATTATATTGTCACGTTATTTACAAATGTTTTCATTCTGGAATCAAAATCAGTCATTTTTGACTCCGTAAGCGTGATACACATATAGATATTTGTTTTACAAATATCATTGACCCCGCCGGGTCGCACATGATTGCCAACCATGTCATTAAATCATCAAATGATAGTGGTTTTCATCATTAGATTTGAAGCAATCGAATTCATATGCGACCTTTTCTACTCTGCATTGTACACATATTACTCCTACGGAATTAAGATAACAGCGAAGGCGTGAACACTTTCTGACTCCGTAGGAGTCATACACGCATAGATATTTGTTTTGCAAATATCGTCGACCCCAGCGGGGTCGTACATGATCGTCAGCATTTCGTTAAATCATCAATGTGATGGTTGTTTTTCATTTTAGATTTGAAACATGGCCAATACCTATTCTCAAATTTACATTCAGATTGTTTTCGCTGTCAGAAAAAGAAACTCATTAATTCATCCTTCATGGGAAAATGAATTGTATAAATACATTACAGGAATTATACAGAACAAAGGTCAAAAATTAATTGCTATAAATGGAATGCCTGATCATATTCATATCCTCATTGGCATGAAACCAACGTGTTGTTTATCTGACCTGGTAAGAGAAATAAAAAAATCCTCTAATGAATACGTAAAGGAAAACGGATTCACAAAAACACAATTTCAATGGCAGGAAGGTTTTGGAGCATTTTCTTAAAATCATTCTCAACTGGATTATATCGCTTCATACGTCAGGAATCAAAAATCTCATCATTTAAATGAAATTTTTAAAGACGAGTACATTAAATTGTTGGATGATTTTAAGGTGGAATACAATGATGCTTATTTGTTTGAATAGATTATGATATGGCCCGCTGGGGTCATGTACTGTATATTCTGATATCGTCTATACAGGTCAGACTCCTACGGGTCAAAAAAACTCCACTTCTGTAATCGATAATGTGCCTCATAACTCCATGGGTTAATCAGGTCAGACTCCTACGGAATCGAAAAAACCACATCAAGTAATCGAATAACGTGCCTCATAGCCCATGAGGTTAATATCGCATTCCCAGAGTGTTAAAAAAACAATTTCTAACAATAAGACGGAATTTTAAATAGATCATTTAAATCCGTGCTTTTTTAAGACCAATTTCACGATTTCAACGTCCGGCCTATTTCCATTATATCGTTTTAAATCCAGTTGTTTGAAACCCTTCGAAACCTTGTAGGGTATAATCAAACAAACACGAAGCTTTTGTTCTTTTAAGGCTTCCTTATAGATGAGTAACTTATGACTAAAATTTACCTCTATAGTGTCATTAAACAAATCACTTTTGCGGGTATCAGGCTTACAGAAACTCCACATGATCGTAAAAGCCTTTTGTTTATGAATAAAATGAGTATGGTGAACACGTTTCTCATGCTCGCTTTCTCAATCACGGTTTCGTTCTTTGGTTTATACGACATCCTTTATTTCACGATTCCTTTTATGGTGCTGTTCGCACTGCCACCATACTTAAATTATAAAGGACAGCTTTTCTTCTGCAGATATTATTTTTCAATTGTGCCTTTGTGTTTTCTGATAGCTGTGTGTGTTCATAATGGGTCCATGCTGGGCGATAAATATCTGATTTTGACAACCGCCACCATTCCGTTGATCTTATTTAAACATAAGAAAACAATTTACGGTCTCTTTGCAGCCAATGTTCTTGTTTTTTTTCTCGTAGAATGGTATCAGTCGGCGTACCCACCCGTAATGAACTTGCCTGAGTTTATCACTACTCAGTATTTCATTTATGCGCAATTAACTGTATTTGCTGTTATCTTTTTTGTTGTTCAATCGTTCAGAAAAGATTCGGAAGAATACGAGGAAGAACTTGAAAATAAAAACAAGATCATCAGTGAAAAAAATCACGAGATCACTGACAGCATTGTGTACGCGAAACGTCTGCAAGACGCTATTATGCCCCCTGAAAAAGAAATTTATGATACTATCCCTGAAAGCTTTATTCTTTACAAACCAAAAGATATTGTGGCCGGGGATTTCTATTTTGCAGATAGTAAAGGCGATTACTTTTTCATTGCCGCAGCAGATTGTACCGGGCACGGTGTTCCGGGAGCTATGGTGAGTATGGTTTGCAGTAACGCTCTTAACCGTGCGGTAGAAGAATTCGGCCTTGTAAAACCAGGAGAAATTCTTGACAAGGTCACAGAAATGGTCGTTGGCACTTTTAAGAAAAGCAGCAAGGAAATAAAAGACGGGATGGACATTTCTCTTTGTGTGATAAATACAAAAACCAGAGAGATTGCCTGGGCTGGCGCCAATAATCCGTTATGGTACATTCCAAGCGAATCTGAAAAAGAAACAGAAGAAGTCACGCAAGCGGAAACTAAGATACAGGAAATCACAGCTACGAAACAGCCCGTTGGTAAAAGCGAAACCTACAAATCGTTTACTACCCACATGTTCAAGCTGGCGAAAGGAAGTTTACTCTACCTGTTCACTGATGGATTTGCCGATCAGTTCGGCGGACCAAAAGGAAAAAAATTTAAATACAAGCAACTTGCCGAACTTATTTTCTCAAACAGAAAATTGGGGATGCAGGAACAAAAAGATACACTTGAAAAAGCATTTACATCGTGGAAAGGCGATTTAGAGCAGATCGACGATGTTTGCATCATCGGATTACGGCTATAGACGTAATCTGTGCTCCTGCGCTGAAGTTTTGGCGCAAGAGTAGCGGTGCTTAGTTGCCGCGGCCCGGGAGGGGAAACCGGGCCGCGGTTTATTAGTAGTATTCGCTCGCTTCGGGGACGTAATTAAATCAAACCGATTTCAATTTCGCGATCATCGCTGTTGGGTCCGGAGAGCTGAACACTGTATTTCCGGCAACAAGAACACTGGCTCCTGCTTTTATAAGTTTCTTATAATTTTCAAGATCAACACCACCATCGATTTCGATCAGCGTTTTCGCGTTTTTAGAGGCAATGAGGTTTTTGAGTTTTTCAACTTTGTTGTAGGTGTTCTCAATGAATTTCTGTCCGCCAAAACCCGGGTTCACGCTCATCATACAAACCACATCTATTTCAGAAATAGTGTCTTCGAGCAGACTGATGTTAGTGTGCGGGTTAATGGCCACGCCGGCTTTCATACCGTGGTTTTTTATATTTTGTATGCTGCGGTGAAGGTGTGTGCAGGCTTCGAGATGAACAGTTAAAATATTAGCTCCTGCTTCTTTGAAGGCCTGAACGTAACGGTCAGGATCAACGATCATGAGATGAACATCTAACGGTTTTTTCGCGAGCTTCTGAAGCACTTTTAATACAGGAAAGCCGAAAGAGATATTGGGAACAAAAACACCGTCCATTACATCCACATGAAACCAGTCAGCATTGCTGTTATTGATCATTTCAATGTCTGCCTGAAGGTTGCCAAAATTGGCCGATAAAACAGAAGGCGCTACTAAATGCATAATTTAATTTTGTGCTAAGTTATCTTTTTTAAACAGGCAAAACTTAAGTGTTTATAAAAACAAAAAAGCGTGAAGAAATAATCCTCACGCTTCTCATATAAAATTGTTTTTCAAATTAGTTACAACCAATGTTTCCGCTCACAGAAACCATAGGAAAGTTAAAACTTTGCTGAACACAGGCTACGCTCTGGAAACTGGCATTGATAGAAGATGTCGTAGTTTGAACCGATACAACTCCTGATTTACCATACCATACAATTCCGGCCGGCTGGTTAGGTGCATTTTGAACAACCATTGAACAAACTCCGGGACCAGGGCTGCCTGCCACGTTGTATGTGGTGGTTCCTGCTGCTGGAGGGATTAGGAAATTGATGGTTACGTCGATGCTTCCGTTAATACCTCTTAAAGTTAAGCTGTTTGTTGAAGCGCAGGTTGGATTGCTCCATCCGCTTCCGCCAACTAACAGACTCGAGTTTTCAGAAGCCGGGTTTGCCGTAGACACAGTTCCGGTTACTGTTACATTACCAGGTTGGGGATTTCCCGCTGTTCCGTTAGCCTCTTCTTTGTAAGTTGGGGTGATACGGTTGTCATCTTTTTTCTTTTCGCAAGATAAGAATACAAATGCCGCTAAAGCGAGACAAGTTGAACCTATAAAAATGTACTTTTTCATTACTTAGGGTATTGATATTCAAAAATAAGGATATTTCCTAAAAAAAGCAAAGATTTGTTTTGGGAATGAGTAAACCACCTGATTGGGTTATCGGATCAATTGTAGGCCAGCTTAAGACACAGTCTCAACAGCTTGTTTAAGGGAAGTAGCCGATTCGTTTCCGATCCTTACCTTGTTTCTTACCAACCATTCATTAATGGACTGAAGAAAGTTTTCGCGATCTTGGATATGAACCATTTTAATCTGTAAGCTTTTCTTATCTTTTTTCACAAAATAGAATATATCATGTCTGAATTCCACCAGCTCTATCTGTGAGGCAAAGAGCTTTACCAGCTTATCGTCCGAAAACATTAGGTAATTCGCGTAAATACTGATGCTTACAAAATAGATTCCTCTTTTGTATTTCATATACATGACCAGACCCTCGGTAATTGCTATCAGGATACACACCGGATACAGGTACTTTATATTGTTGCCGGCCAGGTAAAGCAAGGCGGCAAATGACACAAAAACTCCCATTTTAAGAGCCTTGAACATCACATATTTATTGGTAAAATACGAATAGCGTTTTACCGGCAATTGCGCACGGTACTGGGCATTCAGGAACTCATAACAGCTTAAAAAAATGTAGGCCAGGCCGGTTAAAGACTGAACAATGAGGAGATCCTGCCAGCTTAACCACCCATAAAAAAAGTTGATGGCCGAAAGGGCAACAAGACCAAGAAGAATTAAATTTTTGCCTATAGAACTGATAGCTGAATGCATGGGTAGAATCAATATGCTAATTTACGTAAAAAAAGGGGTACTTTTTCAAAAATTACATGGAAAACCTTAACTTTATGCCTTATGATGTTCGTTCACCCCGCTTTCCTGTGGGCCCTTTTTACGATAAGTGTTCCTATCATCATCCATCTTTTTAATTTCAGACGTTACAAGAAAGTCTATTTCACAAATGTAAAATTCCTGAAAGAGATCCAGCACGAAAGCAAATCCAAATCACGTTTAAAAGAAATACTTATTCTTATTGCCCGTTGTCTCACGCTTGCCTGCCTGGTCCTCGCTTTCTCACAACCGGTTCTCACGGATAAAAACGCGAAGATAGATCTTGGCGCCAACGCAATTAGTATTTACATTGATAATTCTTTCAGCATGGAAAACGTGCAGAAGCAGGGGCCGCTGCTCTCTATTGCTAAACTCAGAGCGAAAGACATTGTGAAAGCATTCGGTAACGGCGATAAATTCCAGGTAATCACCAACGATTTTGAAGGAAGACACCAGCGCTTTTATTCGAAAGAAGATGTAGTGAATGCTATTGATGAAATAAAAATTTCAGCTTCTGTAAAATCTCTATCTTCTGTTCTTAAACGCCAGAACGAATTCCTCAATGGTTCTTCAGTAAGAAATAAAAAAGTGTATGTGTTATCAGACGCGCAGAAATCCACCTTCGATCTATTAACAGCCAACAGTGATACTTCCATCCGTACCACATTGGTTCCGTTAAGCGCTAACCAGGTAAATAATGTTTACATAGACAGCTGCTGGTTTGAAACGCCACTTCAGCAAAAAGGATTTATTCAGAAGCTTCACGCTATAGTCGTGAACATGGGCGGAAATCCTGTGAACGCTGGCTCTGCGAAATTATTCATCAATAAAGTTCCATTGGCCATTGCGTCTTATTCGCTGGACCCAATGTCGAAAAAAGAAATACAGTTTACATTTGAGGCAAAAGAAAAAGGATTCAACTTCGGCTCCATAAAATTGGAAGATTATCCGATTTCGCATGATGATGAATTATTCTTTTCTTTTAATTCTGAGATCAACATTTCAGTAACGCTCATTAACGGAAAAGAATTTAAAGGTGATAACAACGTCGAAGATCTTTTTACGAGCGACAGTCTTTTCCGTCTTCATTCTTTCTCTGAGCAGGCCATTGACTTCAGTACGTTTAAATCGAGCGATGTAATTGTACTCAACGAACTTTCCGGGATGAGTTCCGGATTACTTTCCGAAATTTCAAAATTCATGTCGCAGGGCGGATCTTTACTGATCATCCCTTCCACGAATGCCGACATTGATTCTTATAACCAATTCCTGGGATCGTTTCAGTTACCCGCGTTGCAGAACCTGGATACATTTTCGATCAAGACCGACAAGATTGAAACCGCGAATAAATTCTATACCGGCGTATTCGAAAAAATGGAAGACAGAATCAATCTTCCGCTCATCACCAAACATTACAAGACATCACGCAACAGCAAAAGTAATTTCGAGAATATCCTCACGCTTCAGAATGGCGACGTGCTTTTAGGCCTGAACCGCTTTGGCAACGGATCCATTTATCTTTCCTCTGCCCCATTGAACGATTATTCAGGAAATTTCGGAAAGCATGCTTTGTTTGTCCCGACAATTTATCGGATCTGTTTTAACAGCTTAAAAGCATCGCAATTATTTTACGAAGTTCATTCCAATAATGTCATCAGCCTTAAAAACGAAGCCAGCACGAGCGAGCAACCTCCGCATATTAAAGAACTCAATAACAAATCTGACATTATTCCTGAAATACATCAGGTTAATAACAGCATGTTGCTCTACACGCGTTCGCAGATAAGCAGCCCGGGCTTTTACCAGGTCATTAAAAACAACATGGCTGTACTTCCACTGGCATTCAACTACTCAAGAACCGAATCTGATCTGGCCTGTTATGCTTCGGATGAACTTATTAAAATGATCAGCGATAAGGGCTGGAAAAACTTCAGCGTGATGGATAATACCAGCGAAGATATTTCGAAACAGATCCTGGAAGAGGCTCAGGGTAAAAAATTGTGGAAATTATTTATAATTTTAGCTTTAAGTTTTGTTTTACTTGAAATACTTTTATTACGATTTTTAAAATAACAGCATGAACATTCTTATTAAACAGGCCCGGATCATTTCAGACAAAAATCCTAACAACAATAAAGTGATGGATATCCTGGTGGAGGGCGGTAAGATCGTTGAAATTAAAAAATCTATTTCCGCAAAAGGAAATATAAAAGTGATTGAAGAAGAAGGTCTCTGCGTATCAAGTGGCTGGCTTGATCTTCAGACTGTTTCCTGCGACCCGGGCTTCGAACACAAAGAAGATATTAATTCCTTAATTGATTGCGCGGCAGCAGGAGGATTTACAGGAGTTTGCATTCACAGCTATAACAATCCCGCCCTTCACAACAAAGCGCAGATCGAATACATCATCAACAAAACCAAAAACAAAGTGGTGGATGTGTATCCTCTCGGAACCATAACTGTTGACGCAAAAGGAAAAGACCTTGCAGAAATGTACGATATGAAACGCTCCGGTGCGGTGGGTTTCAGCGACTATAAACACGCTATCAAAGACGCAGGCACGTTAATGAGAGCGCTTCAATATGCTGTTAATGTAGATTCATTCATCATCACACATTGTAACGACGAAAGTATTTCTCACGGAGGACAAATGAACGAAGGTGAGGTAGCTGTGGGACTAGGACTAAAAGGAATTCCAGCACTCGCCGAAGAGTTAATGTTGCAAAGAAATTTATCGGTACTTGAATATACAGGAGGAAAAATGCACATTCCGACTATCAGCACCAAAGGAAGTATTGATCTGATCAAAAAAGCGAAAGCGAACGGATTGAATGTTACAGCCGGAGTTTCAAGTTTAAATCTTTACCTCGACGATTCATCTCTGAAAGAATTTGATACCAACTACAAATTAAATCCGCCTCTCAGAAGTAAAAAAGATGTGCAGGCATTAAGAAACGCGGTGGAGAACGGCACTATCAGTGTCATCGTGAGTGATCATTTACCGCAGGACATTGAAAGCAAAGAACTGGAATTTGATCTTGCTGATAACGGCGCCATTAACTTACAGACCAGCTTCAGCTGCGCGCTCGAAGCTCTGAAAGAAGATAACATTAACGCGATCGTAAGATGTTTTACAAGCGATCCGAGAAATATTTTAGGAATAGAAGAACCAAAAATTGAAGAAGGATCGGAAGCCAATCTTACACTCTTTAGTACAAGCGGAGAAACAACACTTACCGAGAAAACAAATAACTCGCGCTCAAAAAATTCACCTTTCTTCAACAAGACTATGAAAGGAAAGGTGATCGGGATTGTGAATGGATCGAAAAGTTATTTCAACTAAATGAAAAAAATCATTATCGGTTTTTTATTGGTTGTATTTTTTGTTTCCTGTACAGAAGAACCGAAAAATGAAACTGTAACTGCATTAGCCACTCCTCTCCCACCCTATACATTGCAGATAAAAGCGATTGAATCAAAGAAGACAGATTCAACCGGTGTAGTTTTACTGGAGACCACTCTCTGGAACAACACAAAGGATACTTTAAGATATCTAACCATGTCCTGTTCATGGGAGGATATTTATTGTTTCTCGAATCCCAACGTATTTATTCCTCCAACAGAATGCACTAAAAACGCTCCCACTATTATTTCTGTACTCCCTGAAACAAATGCCAAAACAATTTTCAATGCTTATCTCGCAGGAACTTCGCAAAATTCACAAGAAAAAGTAAAACTCGGAATAAAGCTCATTAAAGTACCTGCAGAACCAGACTCTTCCGGAAAAAGAGAATCCATTCACAATTTAGAAAACGTCAAAAACATTCTCTGGTCGAATGAGATTGAACTATAATCACGTTTTCATTGATAAAAATTCACGTTAACTCGTGTCTTTTTAAACACAACCTCCTACCTCTTTCCCCTTTTTGCCAATCCTTTTATTAGCTTATCTTTGCATGTCTTAGACGAAAGATTTGTATGGACTATCATTTCATTGAAATAGAAAAAAAGTGGCAGGCTCGCTGGGCCAAAGACAAAACATTTAAAGCCGATAATAATTCTTCGAAGCCGAAGTATTATGTGCTCGATATGTTTCCGTATCCTTCCGGCGCCGGGCTTCACGTTGGTCACCCTCTTGGTTACATTGCTTCCGATATTATGGCACGCTATAAGCGTCATAAAGGATTCAATGTTCTTCACCCGATGGGATACGATTCTTTTGGATTACCTGCAGAGCAATACGCTATTCAGACTGGTCAGCACCCCGCTGTTACCACCGAACAAAATATTAAACGTTACAGAGAACAGTTAGATAAAATTGGTTTCAGTTTTGACTGGGACAGAGAAGTAAGAACCTCTGATCCGCAATATTACAAATGGACGCAATGGATCTTCATTCAGTTATTCAACAGTTGGTACAATAAGAAAAGTGACAAAGCAGAAAAAATTGAAACACTCATTTCTGAATTCGAGAAGAACGGAAACGCAAACGTAGATGCCTGTTGCGATGAAGAAACAAAATCGTTTTCTGCTGAACAATGGAAAACATTTTCTGAAAAAGAAAAATCGGATACATTGATGCAATACCGAATTGCTTACCTGGGTGAAGCGTATGTGAACTGGTGTCCTGCTTTAGGAACCGTTCTTGCCAACGACGAAGTCAAAGACGGAGTAAGCGAACGTGGCGGACATCCTGTAGAAAGAAAACTGATGAAACAATGGAGCATGAGAATTACTGCGTATGCTCAACGATTGCTGGATGGATTAGATGTGATTGACTGGCCTGAGAGTTTGAAGGAATCGCAGAGATATTGGATTGGACGTTCAGAAGGCACAAGTCTCAAGTTCAAAATTCAAAATTCAAAAGAAAGTATCGAAGTCTTCACTACCCGTCCCGATACCATCTTTGGCGTTTCATTCGTAACCCTTGCTCCGGAGCATGCCCTTGTAGAAAAAATTACGACCGCAGAACAAAAAGCTACGGTTGACGAATATGTGACTAAATCTAAGAACAGAAGTGAACGCGAAAGACAAGCCGATGTCACGAAAGTAAGCGGTGTGTTCACGGGTTCTTATGTGGAGCATCCTTTCACAGGAAAACAAATTCCGATATGGGTGGGAGATTATGTTTTAGCCGGATACGGAACAGGTGCTGTAATGGCTGTACCTGCACATGATGAAAGAGATTTTCGTTTCGCGACGCATTTTGGTTTAACTAAGCCGCAGGTCATTACTCCGCCTTCAGAACATAATTTTGAAGAAAATTCGTGGGATGAAAAAGAAGGAACTCTAATCAATTCCGATTTCTTAAACGGATTGAATGTAAAAGCCGCGATCAAAAAAGCCATTGAAGAAATTGAAAAAAAGAATTTAGGTTCAGGAAAAATAAATTACAGATTGCGTGACGCCGTTTTCGGAAGACAACGTTATTGGGGAGAACCTATTCCTATTTATTACAAAAATGGAATTCCGCATGCTATTCCTGAAAATGAATTACCTCTTGTGTTACCGGAAGTAGATAAATTTTTACCGACCGAAGATGGGGAACCGCCTTTAGCACGAGCGAAGGGTTGGAAATACAAAAACGAATTTGATTACGAATGGACAACAATGCCTGGCTGGGCCGGAAGCTCGTGGTACTTTTTACGATACATGGACGCAAATAACGACAAAACCATTGCCGATAAAAACCTTATGGATTACTGGCAGAACGTGGATCTTTATATTGGAGGAAGCGAACATGCGACCGGGCATTTATTGTATGTGCGTTTCTGGACAAAGTTTCTGAAAGACTTTGGATACATTCCTGTTGATGAGCCTGCACAGAAGTTGATTAATCAGGGGATGATACAGGGAACATCGACGATGGTTCACCGTGTAAACAATCAGAATAAAATTGTTTCTGCTGGATTTAAAAAGAATTATGATACAACTATGATTCACGTGGATGTGAACATGGTTGACAATAACGTGGTAGATGTTGAAGCCTTAAAAAAATGGCGTGATGATTTTGCCGACATCGAATTTGAACTGGAAAACGGAAAATTAATGTGCAGCACTGCCGTTGAAAAAATGAGCAAGCGCTGGTACAATGTTGTAACTCCCGACTCTATTTGCGAATATTACGGCGCCGATACTCTTCGTCTTTATGAAATGTTCTTAGGTCCGCTTGAGCAAAGCAAGCCCTGGAACACTAATGGTATTACAGGAGTTTCAGGATTCCTGAAAAAGCTGTGGAGATTGTTTTATGCGAACAATACTTTTACTGTAACGGATGTTGAACCAACAAAAGCTGAATTAAAAACCTTACATAAAACCATCAAGAAAATTTCTGAGGATATTGAGCGCTTCTCTTATAACACATCGGTAAGTAATTTCATGATCTGTGTGAATGAACTCACAGAGCAGAAATGTAACAAACACGCTATCATACTGAAAGTATTGCCTATGCTAAATTTCCTGAATTCAATGAAGCTTATTTAGTAGAGGACGCTTTCAATTATCCTATTTCCTTCAATGGCAAAACCCGTTTAATGATTGAACTGCCGGCAACGCTTTCTGTACAGGAAATTGAGAAGGAAGTCATGAGTCGCGAAGATGTTCAGAAACACTTAAACGGAGCAACGCCTAAGAAGGTTATTGTTGTGCCGAAGAAGATTGTGAATATTGTTGTCTAAGGGTTCTATGGTTTCTCGCAGAGGCTCGCGAAGGTTTCGCAAAGTTCCGCAGAGAAAAAACTCTGCGAATTCTCTGCGAGAAATTAATATTACTTAGCTTCAACCAATTGCGGGATTACATTTGTCGGCATACCATTACACGGATAAACCACCGCGTACATCCTTTTTTTAATCTCTTCACGCTTCGCAATCTTCCTCATACGAATATCTTCTTTTTGTTCGAAGAAATGCATATCGATTCCTTTTACCAGATCTTCTGTTGCAGCGAAAGGATACTTGGAATTCAGTTTAGCTGTTAAGGTTGCTACTTTGATTTCTTTCAGATCAACATCGTAGGTTTGTCCTTCGGCCAAA
>JAJONO010000080.1 GCA_021323535.1 Bacteroidota bacterium | reverse complement strand
TGGCACACAAAAAGCAATGCAATTCCATATGTGAAAGCTGTGTGTTTCATCATTCATTTTGTTTGAAGTAATAATGTAAACGATTAAGAAAAGATACATACTTCGGTATTCTTTCTCGCAAAGACGCGCGAAGTATGACGCAAAGCTTTGCGTAAATCTGCGAAACCTTTGCGGGAAATTATAGAGTATTTCTAAGGAATACGTATCCCGAAAACACACACGTCATCAATCTGCTCCAGTTTGCCTCTCCATTCTTCGAAGGCGGCGTTAAGCATTGTTTTTTGCGAGCTCATACTCGCGTTACTGTGATTGATCAGCAGATCGTTCAGTTGTTTATATTTGAACTTTTTTCCTTTTGGTCCGCCAAACTGATCGGCGTAACCGTCGGTGTACATGTATAAAATGTCTCCCGATACAAGAGGAAGATCATGATGTTCGAATGAATCTTCACGTATGCCAGCTCCTATTGGCATTTTGTCGGCTGTATATTCAATGAGTTCGCCGTTATGTAACACAACCGGACAATTATGCGCTGCAGCATAACTGTATGTGTTTGTGTTTTTATCAATACATAATAAAATTCCGTCCATCCCGTCTTTGTTTCCTTCTTTAGAAATATTACGGATCAAACGCGCGCGAACGTGATTTAAAATTTCGTTTGGTTTTACTATTCCTTTTTCGGTAATGGCTTCGTTTAAGAAAGCAATGTTCAATAAACTCATGAAAGCTCCGGGAACACCGTGTCCCGTAGAATCGCATACAGCAAGATAAAAACGATTATCTTTTTTTGTGGCCCAGTAGAAATCTCCGCTAATATGATCCTTTGGTTTAAAAAGAACAAAATGTTCCGGTAAATGTTTTTCCAGGTAAAGATCGTGCGCAAGAATAGCCGTCTGAATTCTCTTCGCGTATAGAATAGAATCCACGATCTCTTTTTGTTTCTCTTCAATGATATTCTTTTGATTGACTACTTCCGCGGTGCGCTCTTCGACTTTCTCTTCGAGAGAATGATTAATATCACGAAGATCCATGATCAGTTTCGTAATCGATCCCTGCATCTTTTTAAAGCTATCAGCCAAAACGCCGATCTCATCTTTTCTTCCTGTTACAATTTCAACATTTAAATTTCCATTACCAAGTTCCTGCGCTTCCACTGTTAATTCTTTAAGCGGACGCGTAATCTGTCTCGACATAAAATACGAAGTCGCAAATACAAGTATTAGCAAACATAAAAACGCGATGATGATCCTGTTTCGTAATGTGTCCACTTCTGCAAATGCTTCAGCTTCGTCAATTTCGCTTAGAATAACCCAGTGCATGTTAGCAATCTTCAATGGTTTAAAGGCTGATAAAACAGAAACGCCACGGTAATCGTTAAAGATGCGGGTGTCGCTGGTATCGTTAAGCGCGGCCTTGGTTCCTTCGGTTTTTACTTCCTGTAAGCCTATGGTGCTATTGAAACTTTTGATCTTCGAAATTGTTTTTTCAGACACTTTTAAATCGCGCAGCATTTTAAAATAGTTAACGCTGTCTTCAATTAAAAAGCGCGACTGGTTTCTCAGCGTATAATCTTCCCCGATAATGTATGTTTCTCCGGTTGTTCCTAAACCCACGCTCGACCATCTTTGTTTGCTGGTCATAATATCGTTAATGCGGTCTATCGGCATCTGGAACGCAAGCACGCCAACCTGAACATTTCCATCGAAGATAGGGCAGGCGATAAATGAAGCATGCGCGTTGTAAGAAGGATGATATGGGAGATAATCAACGATCTTCAATGTGTTTTTGTCCTTCGCGTTTTTTACCGCGTTGAAAGCATCTGCAAGATTGGTTGTTTTATAATGGCCGTTCTCCAGTGAAGACGCGAAGTCTACTTCCTTGTAAACCGTATAAACCACATTTCCGGTTAAATTGTCAATGAGGAACAGATCATAATATCCGAATTTCTCAATGAAATTTCTGAATACATCGTGAAATTTTTCGTGGGTACGCGAGTAAGAACTTCCATCGGTGCTCACCAGCATTTTTTGTTTTTCACCAACACTGTTCGGGTTATTAATGATATAAAGATTTTGCAGAATAATGGCCGGGGCGCTGTGAGAAGCTTCATCGTTAAGCGTTACTTTTTCATCAATGTTCTTGTTGAGCCGCGATAAAAATTCCGTTTCTATATAGTTATCGGTTTTCTTTCTTTGTTCTTCCAGCTTCGCATCATCAATTTTAAGCTCCTGTTGAATGGAATTAAATCCGGCCTTGAATTCCCGCATCGCTTCAGTCACCATTGGCGTTTCGGCGTAAGTCTGCAGTTGGTCCTGTATATCCTGGAAGTAATCCTGTATCTGGTCGGCCTTGGTTTCCCTCACTGCGGTCAGTTTTTCGAAGGACTGTTTTTGCAGTGAATCTTTGGCGTTGTTATAACTGATAAATCCGATCACGAGCATGGAAATGCTGGCAATCGAAAAAAAGGCGAACGCAATTTTAACACCAATCTTCATTTTTAACTGAATAAGATATTAAAAATAACAATTTATTCTAAGACCCGCTTAAAAAGAGCCTTTTTCCTCTATGAAGATTCATAAAAAACCTTTAGAAACCCATTAAATAACATACTTTAAGGCAGGTTTTTCACACAGTACTAACAATACTTCTAACTTTGAATAAAATTCATTTTCTTTGGGTTTCCAGAGACAAAAACCATGAAAGCACTATTTACAAAACAGTTTTTTTTACTCGTTTTTTTCATCCCATTTTTCAGTGGATTTTCGCAAATTACCTTTGTTAAAGGTTATATGATCAATGATAAAGGCGACACCCTGAAGGGCGAAGTAAAAATCAATCCTAAGAAGGAAAAAGATAATTATCTCAAAGTATTTTTCAAAGATGCCGGGGGCCAGCAAAAAAATTATAAACCCAATAAAGTAAAAGGCTACGGCTTCGACGACAATCATTTTGTGGCTTTTAACTTTAATGATGAGCCTATGTTCTACAAACGTATGACCAACGGGCCCATTTTCCTTTATAAATCCGCTTACGAAGTAGTGGTGATGAATGAAACCACTTACGATTTCGAATATTTTCTTTACAAAGAAGGCGATAAAAAAATGACGGATGTAAAAGAAGGAAAATTTAAAAAACAGATCCAGGAATGGATGAGCGGGCAATCAGGATTCGCCAATGATTATAAAGAAGAAAAGAAATTTAACGCTGAAAGCGCAGTTGAAGTGATCAATAAATACAACGACTGGAAGAAGAGTAATTAGCGCGCGCCCTTGTGGGCCACGATACAGACAAAAGACGAATGATAAATGATAAATGACCAGAGCAGGTCTTTTATCCTTTATCGTTCATCATTATCCCAATATTAAGATGATAACAAAAGAAACCGATAAAAAATTATTTCTCCTCGACGCGTTCGCCCTTATTTACCGTTCATATTTCGCGTTCACTAATAACCCACGTGTTAACTCTAAAGGATTTAACACCTCCGCCATTTTTGGTTTTACCAATACGCTTCTCGAAATTCTCAATAAAGAAAAGCCTACACACATAGCAGTTGTATTTGATACCGATGCCCCAACACAGCGCCACGAAGAGTTCGAAGCTTACAAAGCCAACCGCGACGAAATGCCTGAAGATCTTCGCTTGTCCATTCCCCTGATCATTGATCTTATTAAAGGATTTAATATTGAGGTGATAGGCCTTCCTGGATTTGAAGCCGATGACATCATTGGTACGCTGGCGAAAAAAGCTGAACTGGCAGGTTTCACCACTTATATGATGACTCCTGATAAAGATTACGGTCAACTCGTTGATTCAAACACGTTCATTTACAAACCTGCACGATTGGGCAACGGCGCCGAAATTCTTGGTCCGGAAGAAGTATGCAAAAAATGGGATATCCGTAGCGTAGGCGAACTTATTGATATTCTCGGACTCATGGGAGACAAGGTGGATAACATTCCCGGTATTCCCGGCGTTGGAGAAAAAACCGCCATCCAACTTATCAAAGATTACGGAAGCATTGAAGGCCTGTATCAAAACACGGATAAACTAAAAGGAAAGTTAAAAGAGAAAGTTGAAAATAATAAAGATCTCGCGTTTCAGTCGAAACGATTGGCGACGATCATTCTTGACTGTCCGGTTGAATTGGATGAACAGGTTCTCGCTCTTAAAGAATATAACAAAGATGCGCTTCGTGAAATTTTCAAAGAATTAGAATTCAGAAGAATTGCACAAAACATTTTAGGAGAAGACATTGGCGGAACCGAAAAACTTGCCAATGAAACTCCAAGTTACAAAGCAAAATCATCGGAAGGACAAATTGATCTGTTCAGCACAGCCGATTTCTTCATGATACAAAACAGCAAGAGTGGCGGCGGAGCGGCTCTCGCTACAGAAACCGTTGCAACATTTAAAACTATTAACGATGTTGAACACGAGTACGAACTTGTTGAAACTCCTGAAAAAGTAACTGCACTCATCAACCTGATCAATACACATACAGAATTTTGCTTTGATACAGAAACTACCGGGCTCAATTCCCTGCAGGCTGAAATCGTTGGAATGTCTTTCTCTGTAAAGACAAAGCACGCGTATTACGTTCCGTTTCCCGAAGAGAGAGTTGCTGCCGAACAATTACTCAACCGTTTTGCGCCCATATTTGCAGATGCGAACAAAATACTCATTGGCCAGAACATTAAATACGATTATCACATTTTACAGAACTATGGCATCGAAATAAAAAACAAACTATTCGATACCATGGTGGCGCACTTTCTCATTATGCCAGAAATGCGTCATGGTATGGATATTCTTGCCGAAACGTATCTGAACTATTCGCCGGTTAGCATTGATACGCTCATTGGAAAAAAAGGGAAAGAACAGCTGAGCATGCGCCAGGTTCCTATCGACACTATTAAGGAATACGCTGCCGAAGACGCCGACATTACTTTACAACTTAAAGAACGTTTTGCTCCCGAATTAAAAAACTTTGAGGTTGACAAATTATTCAATGAAGTAGAGGTTCCTCTCATTAAAGTGCTCGCCAACATGGAGCGCGAAGGAATTAATCTTGATGTAGCGGGATTAAAAGATTTTTCGGCGCAACTTGCCGGCGATATTACCATTGTAGAAAAAGAAATTCAGGATCTCGCGGGGACAAAATTCAACGTTTCTTCTCCAAAACAAGTAGGAGAAATTCTCTTCGATTATTTAAAGATCGTTGAAAAGCCAAAGAAAACAAAAACAGGTCAGTACGCAACAAGTGAAGATGTTCTCAGTAAACTTGAGAACTCCCACCCTATCGTTTCAAAAATTCTGGATTACCGCGAATTGGTAAAATTAAAATCTACTTACGTGGATTCGCTTCCTGAGTTGGTGAACGAAAAAACAAAACATATTCATACATCGTTCAACCAGGTTGTTGCTGTTACAGGGCGCCTAAGCAGCGATAACCCGAACTTACAGAACATCCCTATCCGTACCGAAAGAGGAAGGCAAATACGCAAAGCTTTTATTCCCCGCAACGAAGACTACGTTTTACTAAGTGCCGATTATTCGCAGATCGAATTACGTATTGTGGCCAGCATCAGTGGCGACAAAAATATGTGCGAGGCATTTAATCTCAACAAAGACATTCACACGGCAACAGCAGCAAAAGTGTATGGCATTGAAGAAAGCGCGGTAACAAAAGAAATGCGTTACAAAAGTAAGAGTGTGAACTTTGGTATCATTTACGGACAAGGTGCTTTTGGGCTCGCTGAAAACCTCAACATTCCGCGTAAAGAAGCCCAGGAACTCATCAATAATTATTTTAAAGAGTATCCAGGCATTAAAGGTTACATGGACAATGAAGTCAATTTTGCAAGAGAGAATGGTTATGTAAAAACATTGCTCGGGCGTAAACGCTGGCTGCGCGACATTAACTCCGCTAATCCTACCGTTAGAAGTTTTGCCGAGAGAAATGCCATTAACGCGCCAATACAAGGTTCGGCAGCCGACATGATCAAAGTGGCCATGATCAACATTGACAAAGAGCTGCGCGAAAATAATTTTAAAACTAAGATGGTCTTGCAGGTGCATGACGAATTAGTGTTCGATGTTTACAAACCAGAGCTTGAAACTGTAAAGCCCATCATTGAGCATCACATGAAAACTGCTCTTCCATTAAGCGTTCCTGTAGAAGTTGGAATGGGTGTAGGCGTGAATTGGCTGGAGGCACATTAAAGATAATCTTATCTTCAGCTTTCAAACTTATTCCCGCTTTTGACCACCTTTAGTCTGCACCCGGTGCAGGCTGCGAACACACAGGTTCTCGTTTTACACGACTTTATTAGATTTTAGTACATTTGCAGAAATGAATCTAACTCTCCACCCTATTCCTGTTAACGAAGATAACACCAAAGCAGAATACGCTTCCGAAGATTGTCAAATGCTCCTTAAAATGTGGAATGATTATTATCCGCAAATCGGATTTCATTTGCCATGGATTGGTTACTTTGTAAAACGTGATGATATGATTGTTGGAACCGCTGCGTTTACCGGCCCTCCCAAAAATAATAAAGTTGAAGTTTCATATTGGACATTTAAACAATTTGAAGGGCAAGGAATTTCTACTGCGTCATGCAGACAACTTATTGAAATTGCGAAAAAGACTGATCCTAAAATTGCTATCACAGCAAAGACTGCTCCCGAAAAAAATTCTTCTACAACAATTCTGGAAAAATGCGGGTTTGTGTTTTCAGCTATAGTTCAGGATCACGAAATCGGCGATGCCTGGGAGTGGGTGCTACCCGGTTCAGGCACCTGATTTTACAATTTATCGGTAATATGGGTAAATGAATTCAAACTTTTTTTAGATTTGAGCTTTAAGTACAATTCTCTATGAAAAATTTATTGCCTGCCGCTTTATCCGGTCTCATCCTTCTCTCTTCCTGTTCTTCACCGGTACAAAAGGAAATTATACAGGAAACAAACACAATAAAAGAAGTTAAGACCTTTCCAGCAAAAGTTCACGAAAAAAACAAAAACGTATATGTTGCTTTTGAAGACGGGACCGAAAAACAGCTTACTTTCAATGGTACAGATAATGATCCCATATTAGTAAAAGACGAAGGCCTTGTAGTGTTTGTGCGCGACGATATTAACCCCGCTGTACAACGAAAGCAGTTAATGTGTGTTAACATTGACGATCTTTCAGAGTCCGTCATCACCCAAAAGAAACCTTTCGAAGATGGGCTGGAAGGTACAACCGACATTCTGAATATCATCAACCCTACACTTACACCCGACGGCAAAGAAATTCTTTTTGTAACTGAAAAATACGCAACTGCAAATGAGCTCGTTCAGGTAAACATTAAAACAGGCATGTGGACAGATCTTTTTACCGCTGAAAGCTTCGAGCAAATTAATAGCGGGCAATACAAAGGTTTTTTCTTCGCAGCGCAAAGCGATATTGGTGAAAACGGCCGTGATATTTTCTATCGCCTTGTGAATGATTCAGGTACCATCATTAAAAAATTCAGTGATGAAGAAGCGATGAATGCTTTCAGAAAAGAAATGAAATAATAATTTATATTTGTTTAAATAAAAATTCAACTAATGTCAGTAAACCTCCACCTCAGCTTCGAAATTCATAATATTAAAGACATTCATTATATGGATGATGACACCAAGCGTGATGAAATTATTGCCGCCGCTAAAAAATTTCTTACTGATGAAAATCTTTATGACCAGGATATGATGATTGACTTTATTGGCCAGGAAGGTTACCTCGCAGGATATACCAGTGGCCCTCCTGTTATTATTTCAAAAGCCGACGCCTGGATTCCTGATGTAACAAAACGTTGGGAAGAAATGGCAAAGAGTGTACTCGGTGAATCCTGCCAGCCAAAATTAGTGGTGGAAAATGTGGATGGGAATTAAATAGGTTACCGCTGAAAAAGCTGAGTCCGCTGAGAAATGTTATACAGGCCTCTACGTTCTCTGCCTGTTTTGCGTTTCTCTGCGGGAACTACATTAACATCTCATTAACATCTTTTTTAATGTTACCTGTTGTTAATTGTACTACTTTGGTACAAACAACAATATGAAAGCAACTATCCTCTCCGTAATTAGCGTAACGGTCATTATTCTTGCAGCTTGTCATTCCACCAAAAAAACTACAAGCGTTGCTACTGAAAAAACAACAACTACGAATGCGCCTGCCGGGCCAATGCTCATCACTAAATCGGCTGATGGCATATACGAACCCGGAGAAAATGAACTCAAGGCCATTAAAACCAATTACGCGGATGCCACCTTGGATCAGTTAAAATTCGGTCATCAACTTTATACAGCTGGTGCTTGTGTAAATTGTCATAAAGCCAAAAGTATTTACGCATTCAACGAAGCGCAATGGTCGAGCATTATTTCCGATATGGCTTTCAGGGCCCGCTTGAATGAGGCAGGTAAAGACGCCGTTATAAAGTACGTAATGGCAATTAAGGCGACGCAGGTGAAGTAAATTATTTTATTAAAGTAAAAGAGCAGCATCTGTAAAGTTGCTGCTCTTTTATCCTATTTTTTAGTGGAGACTAGTTACTTCGACAATATTAATTTCTGTTTGTCTAATAAATTAGCGTCCTTATATACAGCTAAAAAGTAAATGCCGTTACTTAAATTGACCGTATTAATTTCGGAAACCGTATTACTTTTAATTCTTCCTGCTTTAAGCTGTTTCCCCAAAATATCTGTGATGAAATATTGTACTTCTATCATTTCTCCCGTCTTGTAATAAACATTAAAATCAGAACTGCTGGGATTAGGATAAACCATTAGCTGATGAATTTCCTCTGATTCTGATTTCTTAGCCAGTATATTCTGGTTCTGAAACATAGAGCGCGCGCCGCCCTCTGAAGGGTAAAGATACATAAGGTTCATATTATTCCCATATACCTGTCTCAACACAGCTCTTGCCAACCAACTTCCTGCTTTGGTGGAATCCGTAGCATAGGTCGTAATTATACCATAAAGCGAAGGATTAGTTTTAATTTTATTGAACCCATTAAGAGCAGTGTCTAACTGTAATAATGCTAATTGTAAAGTCATAATTTCAGTAAATTCCGGTATGGAATTTAAAGAATCAGCATAGGCAAAGGCTCTTGTATAATCCCCCTTATTAGCATATGCGCTAATCCGTAATGTTTTTGCGTCTGCAAGATTTCCTACATTATCTGTTAAGAGCTTTATAACTGAATCAGTCGAAGTTTCCAGGGTGTCTCCAAGAAAATAATTTAGCTTTTCCCCGTAAATATACTGAAGCTCGGCTTGTGAATGGCCTAGCTCATCCTCCGCTATTCTACGATCACTCAGAGGGTCCTCGGTTTGCTGATCTTCCAGGATTGCCATGTCTACTGGTAAAAAGCCGCGAGACATAATCACATTCCAGGCTGACTGCGTAACCGGCTTATTAAGGTTATGAATATCAATTACATCATTTACAGAAGTACCAGAATAGTTGAAGTATTTTTTTAGGACAGTATCGCTCAAATATGGGCTGCTATTCGTCAGCTGCGTTTTTATATATGTAGCGGAATTAGTTGGTTTAATAAGGTTAAGCAAAGCCTGGGTATTACCTCCGTCAAGTAAATTAGAATAGTTGGAAGAAAGGCTGGCAACACGAGAAAATGCCCCTCCTAAGGCATGATTAATATCAGCTAATTTCGAACACTTGTGGCAACTTGGCGGGTTAACAATCGGGGTGCTTTCATTTTCCGGGCAATGAGAAGGATCAAAATTTACTCCCGAATTGTAGACAGAAACCATAGGACTGGCACAACTGGCCTGTGGGGTATTTGGCTGTGTAATATTGTTAGCACTGTTTAAATGAGCGGCATGATTTATAATTTTACTCGTGTTTTCAGTGTACCATTTGTTGTAGTTAGTACAGGTTGTGTTACTATAGCGGTTTCGAACCAGCTTAGCAAGGTTAAGCGGATTAGTGAGAATTCCCTGATTTTCTCTTACCGAAGGATTAAGTCCTGGTGTATTCGGGCCCAACATTGCTATATCATATGTATTATTACTGAAGGTGTTGCAGTTCATGATCAAACCATCATTTGGATTGCAGGTATTATTAAAACAACCACTATTCGCATATTGCGGAGAAATACCCATACCCAGATGACTTATAGTGTTCCTGTATACTTTATGGGAACCCGAACCGCTGTTTGAAAGATAAATGCCTACGCCGTTTCCGCTATATGTACAATGAACAGTATTATTATTAACGGAATAGTTTTTAGAATTATTGATTGAAATACCATATCCAAACTGATCGGCAAAGGTGATGAGATTGCGTTTGAGCTGAGGCGTAGCCACATTATGTAGTGTTATACCCCCGGTAATTGAAGAAGCGTACATGTATGTGTTATTAAAAATTGCATGGTCAACATTAACCGTACGTAGATAATTGCAATTATCAGCTTCTATTCCCATTGTTAAATGGCTAAAAGTACTTTGCGTGTAAGTACTGCAGGAACTGTTGCCACAAAAATCCTCCACTGTATAAGCTGCGTCGTCGCTTTTAATCCCCCAACCTCTGTCTGACGGAGGATATGCGTTTCCGGCATTGTAAGCAAATTCATTTCCTTTAAGTCCAACCCCTATCACATTATTCAGATAAATTCTGAAGACAGGATTTTCGCTATTGTTTATTTTATTATTAATTAAAAAATGGCAGCAGGAAAAAACACTTTTATTCATATTATAATTATTCGGATTGATGTACTTGAACATCTGAACGTCGCGATTGTTGTCAATAAAATAACTGTTAAACGCACGAACCACGCCGCCAGTGTGTCCTAAAGCATCCTGAGCTCCTATATTATACGGATCTATAGTTCCTGTTGTAACAGCACAACGGGCATTACTGATGGTTGCCGAATTCATATATAAAAACCCTTGTGTAGGAATTGATGTAATATTACTCCATACTCCCTGACCTTGAAATGAATTACCAAGAACTGCAATGCCATCCCACATACTACCTGGGCATATTGTGTTATCGATAGAAGTAAGTTCGGCCCCGTTAGTAACTTCCAGTTTTCCTCCCGGTTCAATTTCAATATACGTGGGAACGCCTGACATTTTAGAATCAGCGAAACGTATTTTTGTGGTTGAACCCGTTATAGTTAAAATTCCGCCGGGTTTAATTATTATTTTACCGATCACTTTTTTTGAAGTATTCCATGTCACATTTCCCAGTATCATCATGCCTCCATTAATGTCGTATGTTTGTGTAAGATTACAAGGATGATATAGTTTAACCATATAATTATCGTCACGATTAAAACTACAATTACCCGAAATTACCAGCCCTTTATCCTGGGCTTCTGATAATTTATACATACACTCCTGTCGCTTAAAATCGCCAGGAGGAATTTGCCGGGTCCTTCCAGGTACAATATCTTCATTCCATTCCCAGGTTTTATTGCCATTGGCATCAAATTTCACAATTAATGGATCGGTATCCCAGTCCCCATAAACGTTTCCGCTCATTGATGAAATAGTTGTGTTCCCTGAATTTACAAAGTCAGGACACGTAGAAAAAGTAGGCCCAAAAGTACTTAACGAGGGCACCGGTAAAGTCGTTTGTCTTCTGGATGAGCCTGCGGCAAAACCTCCGTCAGAAGTTTCAATAACACCAACACGCAAATCAAATGCATTAACTACACCCATTACACTGGGATTAACTCCCTGGGTTGAGAAACTACCATCCGAAGCTTTAAGTCTGTATATTTTCCCTATACCGGAAGCGTTTCCAGTATACGCACATTGATCACAATCTGTAATAAGTCCGACCAGGACCTCCTGTTTGGCATTATGATAATTTATTTCCCATATGTTAGATGTTTTTGCGGCGCCATTAACAGCGGCAATACTTATGGGATTATTCGCTGACCATGCGGAATTCAGACTCAATCCTGGTGTAATAGAATAAACTAAGCCACGCTGATAATCTAAATTACTTGCAGGGTAATCACCCTTGCAACCGATTGCCATGTTGCCATTCGCGTCGATTTCACATATGCTCCGGCCTTCTACATAAGAACAAAACTGTCCATAACTATTAGGAGATGTTGGAAATGGAAGCAGGGTTTCAGATAAGAGATTTCCATTGGAAGGATCTACCTTCACAACGAATAACTGGTGACTAGCAGATGGGCTATTACTTGTAGGCGCTCTGCCTACACCGTATAATGAACCATTTGAATTAATAATGAGATCATATCCCACACTGTAAGCATTCCATGCATCGTTTGGATTTGAAAAACTGGTGTGTCCATACAATCCTTCCCATTGCTTTACTCCATCCAGATCATATTTGGCAATGTACATGTGGGGGGATGAGCCTGTTGAAATACTACTATATTGCTGAGTATCAAAAAAATTTGCAGGACTTGAATTTGTTTTATTATATGGTAGAAAAGATCGGTTGGCATTATTATTACTAAAATTTAAATTTTTCGCCCCTAAATGGGTTCCTATCACATAAATGTAACCATCATTACCCTGTACAACTTCCTCCAAACCATCTCCGCTTATTGTGGGTAACCTGCACCAAATCATATTGCCTTTCATGTCCAACCTTGCAACCATACCTCTGAATTCTGTACGGTCTTCTGCAGCATCGGTGGTTGCGCTGGCGTTCATTACATTATAAAATTCTGAACAGGATCCCCTTAGTCCTGGATTAGTAGTGAACAAACTTCCTGTAAGGGCATATAGGTTAAACGGCGAATCAGTTCCTTCGTTAAATACATTTCTCATTTTAGTTTCATCGCCGGGTTTTACAAAATCAGCAATATATCCTACGGCAATATATCCTATCTGGTTACCGTTAGCGTCTAATAGGTTTTTGTGACTATACCACCATTCATCACCACTTGTTGTCTGTGTAAGGACAGGATTATTCATCAGGTCTTTTTCTCTGAAGGTTACCGCCTTCCAATCGTAACCAGGAGGCGCTTGGGTTTGCCCCAACGAGTTGAAGTTCTTAAATATCAATACAAGCATAAGCGTCATTTTTATGAGCGCTTTATACTTTACATATTTTTTTGCCAGCTTTTGTTTCATACGTTTAAATATTGGTACGTAACAATTGCTATTATTATACCATTCATTCATTTTGCTTACTTTCAATATCATCGACTTTTAAAGCAGATATATTAAACTGTCTGGAAATAAATCACCTTGTCCGAATATCAAACAGTTTTTTTAAATCGTAATAAAGTTGTTGTCGAAGTAAAACTTAATCTTTACTATGTTATCTGCAAGGAATTCCCGGGTGTTTACTTAGGTTTCAGACACGAAGTCAAACTATTTAATTGGAAAAAAATTAGAGTGTATAAATACGATACAGTAATAAAAAGCGCTGTCACACAAACAAAAAAGGGAGCATCTCTGCTCCCTCATTTATACTTTAAAATTTATCATTTAACGTTACCTCTGCAACTGCACCCACCCGTTCTCTTCGTATTCTTTTCCTAATATATCCTTGGCTTTAAAGAAATAATAGTATGTTCCGGCAGGACAATCCTTTCCATTGGTGTGATCGCCATACCATCTGTCGCTTGGACTCTTAAGCTCAATTACTTTTTTACCCCAGCGATCCATAATGAGAATATTCATCTCTGCAACATAACGCATAATTGGTCCCCACGAATCGTTCACGCCATCTCCATTTGGAGTAAACACGTTTGGTAAAGGTTGTTTAATGTATGGTGGATAATATTTCACCGTATCGCTAATGGTTATCGATTTCTCAATGGTATCGTTACAGCCATTCGCACCGTAAGCAATAAGAGTAACTCCGTATAATCCGGGTTCTGTTAACTGAAAGGCTGCAGTGGTTGAACTTGTAGAAGAAGATCCGTTCGTACAATACCACGAGAAAGTGTTACTCTGGTAAGACTGGTTTGTAACTGTAACCGTTACCGGTAAAACATTCGGCGGCGTTGTCATCGTAAATCCTGCGGTGGCTCCCGGAGTTACAACAACGGTTGCTGTTTTGCTCGACATACATGATGGCGATGTTCCCGACGAAACCTGATACGTGAACTGTCCAGACGCAATTGGACTAACAATAGGATTAGAACAATTTGAACAGCTCAGATAATTTACCGGTGCCCAAGCAATTTGTGTTCCATTGCTTACAGCGTTAAGTTGAACGGTGTTTCCCTGACAAATAGAGACAGAAGGAACCGCAACATTCACGGTTGGTGTTGGAATAAAATGCGCCACAATGCTATCCTTGTTCACGAGATAGAGCGAGACGTTGGAAGAAGTCATAGCAGGTTGCAACGTATGGAAGTTGGTTGTCCAATGCGAGAAACAAAAGCCGGGTTTCGCGTTTGCTTTTAAAAGATTGGCGAGATTTCCGGGATAAGTTCCCTGCCATAAAAATGTTGTAATATTTAATGAGTTAAAATCTACGGTTCCTGCAGTTGGAGGATCGGCGTTGATTTTAATTTTATACGGACCTGTTGTCTGATAACAACCACTGAACCCTTTCGTAACAGAATCGCAACGTGCCTGAATAAAATTTCTCATCGCGGTTACGTTAGCCGACCATTGTGGTACCGAGCCACCCCATTTCTGGATCTGCTTTGGCATTTCGGGAGTTATTATAGCAACCATGCTATCCATAATGGCAAGCATTCGCGTACAGCTTAATCCTGCGTTCAACAGATCGAAATAACGCATGATGTAATATTGTTTGAATGTAGGGTTAGTGAGAAACGCGTTAAGAATCGGAATGTGTCCCTGGTTACCGGGATTCGGAAGCGCCTGCGGGTCGCAAGGATCCGCGTCTACATCAAGATTAGGAACGTTTGTGTAATTGATATAATGTTTTAAGGTGGCGTCTTCGTCCCACAACATGTATCGCCATTTTTTCTTGGTGCAGCTCTGGTTTGTACCGCGCCACCATGCAGTGTTCCAGTTTAACCAGTCAGAGCAAACAACGTACGAATTAATAATAACGTAATCGGCCAGACTTTTTTCATCAAATTGCGCAATGGCTGTATTATAGTTTGCGGCAACGCTCATTTGATTGGTAGTAATAAAGTTTTTTAATGTGTTCCAATCTGTTTGCGCTTGTGCGCCACCGTAAGCCGACCAGGTGCCTCCCCAGGTCTGAAGGAACTGTAAGGAATCTTCTTTTGTATTGTAGTAATATTTTGTAAAATCCTTATCATCTACTTTTTCACGAATGTCGTACACGCCCCAATATTGTCCGTTGGCATAAAGAATTGCCGGCGCCCAGGTTCTTTCGTCAACATGTAATTTTGCTTTTTGAGAAACGGTGTGAATGTATTGATCACGAAGATGTGCCCCGCCAAGTTCGCCCGGGAAATTGGAGTTTGGTGATCCTTCGAAAGGATAATTATCGTTAGCTGCTGCTTTAAAAATAATCCGTTGAAATTCGTCCCGTGTTTTGAGATCAAATAGCTGATGTGTGAGAGAATGGTTGTAACCCATCTCGTCGCGAATGATCATATCAATACCACGTTGATTATAGGCCCATGAGTCGTTGCCGTGCTCATTGGTTTCTCCAACTGCTTCGGTTTTTAAAACACCGCCAACAAAATATTCAATGCCTGTAACAGGTTTAATTTGTGTTCCGTTAAGAAGCGTGAGAACCTGATCCCCGAAAATGGAAATTACATTTGTGCTATGTGTTACGTTAATGAAATAAGTATTGCTGTTAATAAAGCTGTTTCTGATAGATGTGTTGGTGCTAATGGCCGCTGCACGTAATACCTGCGTGGTAGTAATGGTAATGGCCCCGGTGTAAAGTGTTGATGTGGCAGTTGGGGTACTTCCGTTAAGCGTGTAACGGATCGAAGTTCCGGCATCGGGCGAAGTAATAGTAACGTTCTGAGATCCTGAATAAAATCCCGGTCCAAGGCTTATTACTGGCGTAGAAGCGTAATTTGATTGATATGGGGTTGCTGTATTGTTACTGGCGTTTGGAGTTGGATTAATGAAGAGGCTCCAGGTGGCGGCACCGTTTGTTGTTCTTCCACGCGAGTGCGCGGTTTGTGTTCTTTTGGTTGTAAGAGAATCCAGAATTACCAATGCAGGGCTTGATAAAAAGATCTTATCATTCTTACATTGTTTTAATGAAAAATTAGTGTGAAGGTTTGCGCCGGTATTAATGTTGTTATTCGACGCCCATATTCTAAGGAAACCATTCGCGGGAATGGTAACACCGGCACCGAATTTCCATTTACCAAGATTGTTAAGTTTATCGCTGATGCAATAATTCTGTAGATTAACCGGAGCTGCAGTTGTATTATAAATTTCGATCCAGTCTTCCGTCTCGTTAAAATTGTCGACAAACGAAGTAAGATTTGAGCAGGAATATTCGTTGATCAGAATTTGTGCTTTAGCAGACGTTACCACAAATAATAATAGTACACTGGCGAAGAGTTGAACTATTTTTTTCATTACCGTAAAGTTTTATTCATGTTAAGAAGTTCATTTAAAGTTAGCTAAAATTAAGAGGGGATTTGCTTTTTTTAACAAATTTCTTTATCTGGGTAAACCTATTGTTTCATTGAGCAGAAGCCGGCTTTAAAGCCTGCTAATACTATGTGAATACAAAGGCTTATGAATAGGATTACAAGTGTCAGGAAGTAAAGGTTGGGTTAGCGGTGCTTTTGACGCGTATGAGGCTGGTAAACGTGATTCTGATCCGCCGCGGCAGACGAAGGAGAAATGCGCTTAGCTGATATTATGTAAATTTCAAAAAGTGCGAATGCCCAGAGTGAGTGAGGGTCGTGAAAATCAAACTTCCTTACGAAGACGGCCCACCGGAATATCCAGCTGCTCGCGGTATTTGGCAACTGTACGGCGGGCAATGGTATACCCTTTTTCTTTGAGTTTAGCGCAAAGCTCATCGTCGGTCAGTGGATGTTTTTTGTCTTCCTGGTCAACGTAATCTTTGAGAATGCGTTTTATTTCGCGACTGCTAACTTCTTCTCCGCTTTCGGTGCTCATGCTTTCGCTAAAGAAAGTTTTGAGAAGAAAGGTGCCATAAGGTGTCTGAACATATTTGCTGTTTGCCACGCGTGAAACAGTAGAAAGATCAAGTCCCACACGGTTTGCAATATCTTTGAGGATCATAGGGCGGATCTTGCTTTCATCGCCCGTAACAAAATATTCTTCCTGGTATTCGAGAATACATTGCATGCAAAGAAGAAGTGTAGTGTAACGCTGATTTAATGCTTCAATGAACCACTCCGCATTTTCAATTTTGTTCTTTATAAACCCAGAGGCTTCTTTCCCATCTTTATTCTTGCTCTTCGAATATTCCCTGAGCATTTCAATATATTCTTTGCTGATCTTAAGGTCGGGGAGATTTCTTCCATTGAGACTTAATTCGGGTTTACCATCATTTACACCAACTAAAAAATCGGGAACAACCTCACTGTTACCAACTCCTTTTGTATCGCTGTTACCTGGACGGGGGTTTAAGTGTTTAATGACTTCAATAATATCTTTAAGATCGTCGTTATCAATAGCGAGACGACGAAGAATTTTATCGTAGTGTTTTTTTGAGAACTCATCCATCTGGTGTTTGATCACATCAATGGCGAGCACCACTTCGCGTGTTTTTTCTTTTTTACGATCGAGCTGAATCAATAAACATTCCTGAAGGCTCCTTGCTCCTACTCCCGGAGGATCGAAACTCTGAATGACCAGGAGAATTTTTTCAACCTCTTCAATTGTGGTGGTAAGGTTGTAATTAAACGCAAGATCATCAACGATCAGTTCCAGTTCACGTCGAATGTATCCATCTTCATCGAGACAACCAATGAGATATGTTCCTATAGTATATTCTTTATTATCGAGATCTTTTAAGCCAAGCTGCTGTTCGAGTTGTTCATGAAACCCTGGTCCTTCAACTACTACAAATTCGCGGTTTTCATCATCCGGTCCTTTGTTAACCACTTCATACTTGTAAGAATCAAGTTCTTCATCATCCATATAATCTTCCATCTCCACGTCGTTGTTGGCCTTTGGATCTTCTGATTCTTTTACGTCGCCGTTCTCATCAAGATCATCTTCGGCTTCGGTGGTATCATTCTCGTAAACTTCTTCTTCAGCAGCTTCGTTCTCGCCTTCTTCGAGGGCAGGATTGGCTTCCAGTTCTTCTTTGATTCTTTCTTCAAGAGCAAGCGTAGGCAACTGCAACAATTTCATGAGCAGAATCTGTTGCGGCAAAAGTTTTTGCGAGAGGCGTAGTTGCTGTGATTGCTTGAGTGCCATAATTAATTTACCGAACAGAGATAGTAGTTTCTTTTTCCTTTCTGAACAAGAAGATATTTATTCTTAATCAACGCCGATGCATTAATCAGCGCCTCGTGTGACGAGACTTTTTCCTTGTTAATACTTACTCCGCCTCCCTGTATCATTTTGCGTGCTTCTCCTTTACTTGGAAAAATTTTTGTTTTCTCGGCAAGAAGATCCAGAATGCCGACACCATTTTCAATTTCCTGTTTCGAAACAGAATATTGTGGTACGCCATTGAATATATCTAAGAAAGTTTCTTCATCCAGTTTCGCTAAATCAACAATCGTGCCATCAAATAAGATCTTGCTGGTTTCAAGTGCAGATTCATAATCTTCTTTGCTATGAACCATGGTGGTTATTTCTTTAGCAAGCGCTTTCTGAAGCACGTTTTTTCCAGGATCCTTGTCATGTTCGGCTATCAGCAAGTCAATTTCTTCTTTCGATAAGAACGTAAATATTTTAATGTAGTTTTTTGCGTCTTCGTCTGCTGTATTTCTCCAGAATTGAAAAAATTTGTAGGGTGATGTTTTCGTAGGATCGAGCCAGATGTTTCCGCTTTCAGATTTTCCGAATTTTGTCCCGTCAGATTTTTTGATCAGTTGTGTTGTTAGTGCGTAAGCTTCGCCGCTGCATTTACGACGGATGAGTTCTGTGCCGCTGGTGATGTTCCCCCATTGGTCGGATCCTCCCATTTGTATTTTACAGTTCTTATTGCTGTACAGATGATAAAAATCAAAGGCCTGTAATAGCTGGTAGCTGAATTCGGTGAAGCTCATTCCGCTGTCGAGGCGGTTCTTCACGGAATCTTTTGCCATCATATAATTCACGGTAATGTGTTTACCGGCGTCGCGAATGAAATTGAGAAAGGAATAACCTTTCATCCAGTCATTGTTGTTCACGAACTCAACGCTGTTTGGTGAATTATCTACTACGAGAAATTTCTGAAGCTGTCTTTTAATTCCTTCAATGTAGTTGTTAAGTGTTTCCTCGTCGAGAAGATTTCTCTCAGCGGATTTACCGCTTGGATCACCAACCATTCCGGTGGCTCCGCCAATGAGGGCAATTGGTTTATGTCCCGCTTTCTGTAAACGGATAAGGGTGATGATCTGTGTGAGACTCCCCACATGAAGTGAATCGGCGGTAGGATCGAAACCGATGTAGCCGGTAACCATTTCTTTAGCAAGTAATTCTTCGGTGCCAGGCATCATATCGTGTATGACGCCACGCCAGCGAAGCTCTTCAACAAATGAACTAAACATAATAGCTATAAAATTACAAATATTCTTTGTCTTTGTCCTCGTATTTTTTGCTCTCACAAAAAGAGCCGTCATCCCGAGGCACGAGGGATCCGGGCTTTTACGATCACAAAAGAGCAGATCCTTCTTCGTCAGGATGACATTGTCTCTTGTAAGATTCTGAACATTAATCGTACCTTAGCACCATGTTTATCTATAACGTTACTGTAAATATTTCAAACGATATTCACACCGACTGGCTCAAGTGGATGAAGGAAATTCATATTCCGGATGTAATGAAAAC
>JAJONO010000012.1 GCA_021323535.1 Bacteroidota bacterium | reverse complement strand
GCAACTTCAATAGCTACGGGCTCTTCGGACTTCGAAATAGTTTTAGCGACTTCGGTTTTATTTTCATGAAGTCTGATCTCTTTTTTATGATGAAGCCAGCCAATGTGATAACCTTTCCGATAGATACGTTTATCAACCGAACAGGAAGCAAGAATAAACAGGATAAGTATGCTTATTGGAAATTTACTTTTCACCTGGAACGAAGTTACAAAAAACAATCATCTGTTGTAAAGCAAAAAAATCCCGGCTCATAGAACCAGGATTTAAATTATAAATCTGAATTTAGAAATTATGCTTCTTTCTTCTCTTCCACTTTCATTCCTTCCGGTTTAGGAAGAAGCGCTTTGCGGCTGAGTTTTATTTTTTTGGTTTTAGGATCATCGCCAACGTATTTCACTTTTACGATATCTCCTTCTTTTACTACACCTTCTAAAGTATCAATACGTTTCCAATCGTACTCGCTGATGTGTAACAACCCATCTTTACCCGGAAGAATTTCAACAAATGCTCCGTAAGGCATGATCGATTTTACTTTTGCTTCGTAGATCGCTCCAAGTTCAGGAACTGCTACAATTCCGCGGATCTTGGCCATTGCAGCCATTACATCATCTTTACTGGTTCCGAACACCTCAACAATTCCTGTTTTACCTTCTTCAGTAATAACAATAGTTGTGTTGGTTGAACGTTGCATTTCCTGGATCACTTTTCCACCAGGACCGATTACTGCTCCGATGAATTCACCAGGAATAACAATTTTCTCGAAACGTGGCGCGTGTGGTTTGTAATCTTCACGCGGTGTATCAATTGCTTTCAGCATTTCATTCATGATATGTAAACGACCCGCTTTAGCTTGTTCCATGGCTTGTGACATTACTTCGTAAGGAAGTCCGTTCACTTTCAGATCCATCTGAACAGCAGTGATACCATCTCTTGTACCACACACTTTAAAGTCCATATCTCCTAAATGATCTTCATCACCTAAGATGTCAGATAAAATTGCATAAGCACCTTTATCATCGGTAATCAATCCCATTGCAATACCTGCAACCGGTTTTTTGATTTTTACGCCGGCATCCATTAACGCAAGAGTTCCTGCGCAAACAGTAGCCATTGATGATGAACCGTTACTTTCAAGAATATCACTTACTATACGAATTGTATAACCTGTATCGGTTGGAACCACTTTTTTAAGGGCGCGTAACGCTAAGTTACCGTGACCAACTTCGCGGCGACCAACGCCACGATTAGGTTTTGCTTCGCCTGTACTGAATCCAGGGAAGTTGTAATGTAATAAGAATCTGTCTTCTCCCTGGTTGAATGCTCCGTCGATCATCATTGCGTCTTTAGGAGTTCCTAAAGTTACAGTAGTTAACGATTGAGTTTCTCCACGGGTAAACACCGCGCTTCCGTGTGGCATTGGTAAATAATTTACTTCGGCCCAGATGTGACGGATGTCGGTAGTTTTACGGCCATCGAGACGAACTTTTTCATCAAGCGCTAAACGACGCACTGCATCATATTCAACCTCGTGGTAATATTTATTAATGAGACCTTCTTTTTCTTTAAGTTCTTCTTCGCTGAATGTTTTTTTGAATTCATCGAGAACAGCTTTGAAATCATTTTTACGTCCGTGTTTATCGGCTTGTAGTTTTTTAGCTACTGCATAAACTTTATCATACGTTTCTTTATGAACTTTTGTTCTTAAGTCGGCATCGTTAGTTTCGTGGTTGTATTCGCGTTTAGCTTTATTCCCGGCTTTCATTGCGAATTCCTTAATACCTTTGATATGACCTTTGATAGCTTCGTGACCGAATTTAATAGCTTCAAGCATTTCTGCTTCGCTTACTTCGCTCATTTCACCTTCCACCATAACGATATCACGCTCAGATCCTGCAACGATCATATCGATGGTACTGTTTGCCAATTCTGTTTTTGAAGGATTGATACAAAGTTTCCCTTCAATCTTAGCTACACGTACTTCAGAAATTGGTCCGTTGAACGGAATATCTGAAACGGCGATAGCTGCAGAGGCTGCGAGACCAACGAGTGCATCTGGCAATGTTTCTCTGTCAGAAGAAATTAATGAAAGCATTAACTGAGTATCAGAGTGATAATCTTCCGGGAAAAGCGGACGGATTGCACGGTCAACGATACGTGAAATAAGTACTTCGTAATCTGACAATTTTGCTTCGCGGCGGAAAAATCCACCAGGGAAGCGGCCTGTAGAAGCATATTTTTCCTGGTAATCTACTGTTAATGGTAAAAAGTCGACACCTTCTTTTGCATCTTTGTTACTAACGATAGTAGCAAGGATCATAGTGTTTCCCAGTTTAAGAACAACCGATCCATCGGCCTGTTTGGCGAGTTTTCCGGTTTCTAATGTTACAGCTCTTCCGTCTCCGAGATCAAAGCTGTGTGTGATTCCTATTTGTGACATTTGTTTTTTGTTTTGTGTTCCGGCGTTTCCGGAACGGTTTATATATTTATTACTTGTTTATCTTGTGTCCTGGTTCTTGATTCTTGTCTCTTGAATCAAAGTACAAGAATCAGGTATTAATGAAAAAGGCACTTCGAATACTCCTTCGAAATGCCCCCTCCATAATTTTTTGCCCGTAGATTATTTACGGATATCTAATGTTTTAATAATTGCACGGTAACGTGTAAGATCATTTTTCTTTAAATAATCTAATAACGCACGACGCTTACCTACTAAGTTCAATAAAGCGCGTTGAGTACCGAAATCTTTCTTATTGCTTTTTAAGTGACCGGTTAAATGATCAATTCTTTGTGTAAAAAGAGCGATTTGTGATTCCGCGCTTCCTGTATTTTTATCGCTTCCAGCGTATTTCTTAAAAATGTCTTTCTTTACTTGTGATGATAAATACATGTGTATCTGTTTTTTATTAAGGGCTCAAAGATAGTGATTTTTACGTATTTCCAAAAAAATTGTTGACTAAAAAGTCAACAAAATGGCAAAAAATGGCAAAAAAAGTCCCCCGAAGCCATTACCTCGGGGCACTTTGGCGAAGTCCTTAAATTTTGCCTACTGTTTCACAATTTTGGCGCTTCTGATCAGTTTATCGCCCTGCATCACTTTAAGCATATAAACGCCGTTGGCTTCATTCTGAAGATCTATCAGTGTTTTAGCAGAAGTTGCTTTTACATCTTTGATCAGCGCCCCCATTATGTTATAGATCCGGATGCTTGTTCCCGGTGAAAGGTTTTCAAAAGAAACGTTCAATGAGCCATGATTTGGGTTCGGATATATTTCAATTCCATAATTAACTCCAGATGTTTCGTTGATTCCAACACAGGAAACCACACTAACAGAAATTGTTTTTGTATTCATACAATTCACAGTATTACTTCCAACAACAGTGTAAACCGATGTGGCAGTAGGCGTGTAAACGATCGAAAACGAAGTCGGACTAGTTCCATTTAAACTTCCAATACCGTTCCAGGAGTATACACTATAATTTGGCGCCCCATTCATACCAAGGGTAAAACTATCGCCCGAACACAATGAAGCTGCCGGAGCTGCCACAATTGAAAAGGTAGGATTCGGGTTTACAATCACCTGCACCGAGGCCGTACCTGTACACCCTGTTGTATTTGTTCCGGTAACTGTGTAATTAGATGTTATAGTCGGACTAACCGCCACCGCTGAAAACGTTGAACCTGTGCTCCAGGTGTACGAATTGGCTCCCGAAGCCTGTAATGGTGCAACTGTTCCTGCACAAATAGCAGTTGGACTATTAATTGAAATAGTTGGCGTATCGATAGTTACCATAATGGTTGAAGTGGCGCTGCAACCTGTTGTTGTGTTGGTTCCTGCCACACTGTATGTTGTGGTAACAGAAGGTGTCACCGCAATCACAGATGTTGTTCCGCTGGTGCTCCAGCTATAAGTGTCGGCGCCGTTAGCAGTTAGCGAACTTGTGGCTCCTGAACACATAATGCTGTTGGAACTCGACGTGGTTACAGTTGGAGAAGGTTGAGTACTTACAGAAAGGGTATTTGTAGCTGAACATCCTACCGAAGTTGTTCCTACCACCGTGTATGTATTAGCTGTGCCTGTTGGAGTTACTGCAACAGGTGTTCCTGTTTGTCCGGTGTTCCATGAATACGTTGCCGCTCCTGTTGAGAAAAGATTCACTGAATACCCCGCGCACACTAATGAAGAAGCAGGAGTTGCGGAAATAGTTGCTGTATTTGCGAAAATAGCATCGAGCCACATGTACCCTAAATTCTGTGTTACGGTTCCAGGAAATCCTCCGGTAGTAAACGTTGTTACATATGTACCGGCCGGAACGTAAGTTGCAGGAGTTGCGCCTACCGGCCAGAAACCTGTAGCCGTTGCAGGTTGTGCGATACCTACATAATACGTAATACCCGAAGTTACATTGGCCGGAACAGTGTAAGTGAGCGTTTGTGCCGTACCGAGCATTCCTGGTGTTATAACCAAAGTATTACTACTGGCGAGAATTGTTCCAACATTATTGATAAGCACACCCCATATGGATTTTCCACTGGTGTTGGCATCTCCACTGATACCTATTCTTGTACCTATACAGGTTGTTGTGGCAGGAGGTATCATTCTTGCGGCAATAATACCGCTTCCGGTCGCGAACCCTACTCCACTTGTATATGTAGCGGGCTGTGGCGCCTGTCCGAAGTAATTACAGGTTACACTTTGAGTAGATGATTTTGAATTATTATTTGAAAGCTGGTCGGTTGGTACATCCACGGTGATTGTGTTAACGCCGTTTACCTGCGGATTAAAACCTGTGAAGTTTACAGTGGTTTGCGCCCCGGCGGCAAGTGTTGTAACAGTTAACGTATTGGCGTATGTGTTGGCCCCGGTTACATTCACAGTAACCGGAATATTATTCAACGTGGCATTACTTCCGTTTTTCACAATACCGCGAATGGTATGCGGAACATTTAACACACCCGCAACGCTTCCCGGCGCTTCGATAGCAAGCACCTGAACATCATTGGTAGCGGTGTTTGGCGCGCCCCATAAAAATACAGGTGAGAATGCTGTTGTTGCCATAGCATCGCCTGCAGGTGCAACAGTAGTTGAGTTAGTGGCGCCTCTGTTGGCAAGAGAATTATCGGCCTGGTAAGTAGCAACGGTTGGAGAAAATGGTCCGGATGAGATCCAGTCGTAGGCAACATATAATCCCCCACCTGTATAGGTGAAAGGAGTTGTAAGGGTAAGACCAATAGAGGTTGCTCCTGCGGCAATAGGAACGGTCATATTCCCATTATAGGCTATTGTCATAGGCGTAATAGCTGTGCTATAACTTGCGCCTTTATTATAGGTGATATCGCCTGTATTTTCAAGATACACAGAAAAACTACCCGTACACGCTGTACCAGTGACACCCGCGCTTAAGGTAAAACCAAAAGTGGAAATGTTGGTGCCGGGTAACATGTAAGGAGTTAGTTCATTGGCTGTAACCAGGAAAACACCTCGCATGGTAGTATGCTGGGCATTTCCATTTGGGGCCCTCACCTGGGTTGTGGCGTTATTTCCGGGAGGCGCTTTAAACAGAATGTTTGCCTGGCTGAATACACCTAAAGAACTTAAGACTGAAAGTACGATCAAAGTAATTTTTTTCATGCGATTGAGTTTTATTCGCACATAACTGCCATTTTAGGGGATCAGTTTAAAGGTTTAAAATAGTTTAAAGTAGTTTAAACAATTTTGAACGCTGAACAATTTTTAAACTTTAATAAAGGACATGGCTATTGCATGCTTCGTTTAACAAACCGAATATAGTACTTTTTATACGCTTTCAAAACATTTTAACTTTTGAAGAGTATAAACCGATTTAAGTGCCGTCTCTCCTTCTGAGGATAAGAAACAATCCCAATGACTATTAAGAGAAGACTGCAACCAATGTCATTTTGGATTCAACCCCTTCAGGGTTGTGACGCAAAAATTTCATTTTTTCTAATAATATTGAAGTCCTTCGGACTTCTTTGAATTTAGAAGTAAATCTAAAGCGTGCTTGTTGTATTCTAAAAAAAACCGAACCCTGAAAGGGTTCAATATTATTAAGACGTGTAAAAAAAACTTTCACAACCCTGAAGGGGTTGAATAATTCCGAAACAATAAAATCCCGTTCTTATGAACGGGATTTTATGAATGGTAAAATGAAACGTTTTGAATTTCTACTTCACTACTTTTTCGCGTCAGCCAAAAACTGTGCAAGTCCGCTATCTGTAAGAGGATGTTTTAATAATGCTGTAATGGCGCTGAGCGGACAAGTTGCCACATCGGCTCCGATCTTCGCGCAATTGATAATGTGCATAGGATGACGAACACTCGCCGCGAGGATCTGTGTTTCGTAACCATAGTTATCATAAATAAGGCGGATCTCTTCAATAAGATTTAGACCGTCAACACTTACGTCATCTAATCTTCCAATGAAAGGAGAAACATAAGTTGCGCCCGCTTTAGCGGCGAGAAGGGCCTGTCCGGCACTAAATACAAGTGTACAGTTGGTGCGGATACCTTTTTCTGTGAAATACTTAATTGCTTTTACACCATCTTTGATCATAGGAACTTTTACAACGATCTGCGGATGAAGTTCCGCGAGAGCCTCCCCTTCCTTTACCATTCCGTCAAAATCGGTTGAAATAACTTCGGCGCTAACGTCACCATCAACAATATTACAGATATCCACATAATGTTTAAGGATGTTATCCTGACCTTTGATTCCTTCTTTCGCCATCAGTGATGGATTGGTGGTTACACCATCTAACACGCCAAGGTCTTGTGCTTCTTTGATCTGCGCTAAATTTGCTGTATCGATAAAAAACTTCATTTGTTTTGATTTTTAGAATGGTGAAGATACGAAGATATTGTGCAAAGTAGTTTAAAGTTGTTGAAATTGTTTAAAACATTCACCTCAGCTTTTTGAACAATTTTAAACATGCTTAATCAACGTTTAAACTTCCCTATGGAATATTCATGTACTTATGAGTCTGCAATGAAATCATCCAATTAGGATTTGATTTTACGTACTCAATGATCTGCGGGGTAAGTTGTTCTCGTTTACTCCACTCGGGTTGAAGAAACAGGTAACACGTTTTGTTTACTTTCTTCGCCTGCTCTTCTGCCCATTTAAAATCGTTGTTATTGTACACGATAATTTTCAGTTCATGCGCATTTGAATAAACCTCCTGTTTTGGCTCCATTGTCTTTTTCGGCGAGAGACATATCCAATCCCACTTGCCACTGAGGCTGTATGCACCTGAAGTCTCTATGAATGTTTCAATGCCATTTTGTTTCAAAAGCAAGGTCAGATAATCGAGATTATAAATAAGCGGCTCCCCACCCGTTACAACAACACTTTTAGCGTTGTATTGTTTCAGATTTTCAATGATCTTTTCAACAGGAGTTAACGGATGAATATTAGCGTCCCAGCTTTCTTTCACATCGCACCAGTGACAGCCTACATCGCAACCGCCAATACGGATAAAATAAGCTGCTTTGCCGGTATTGTAACCTTCACCCTGAATGGTATAAAATTCTTCCATCAGAGGCAGGAGCTTTCCCTGGTCGAGCAGCAATTTTTGTTCTTCGTTTAAACTGTGAAGCTTGTATTCCACGGCGCAAAAGTACGAAATTCATTGGAATGCGTTTTCTTTTTACCTTTTGTTGTGAATTAGAATTAAGCCATTAAATTTGTTTAATCACTATCCTATTGGGCCGAATTCTGCGCATAATCCTCCTGGTGCTTCCCTTTTTAACGGAGGCGCAGACAGCGGTTCTGAAAAATTTTAATACCCGGAACGGACTCCCAAGCAACGAAATTTATTTTCTTCATCACGACAAAAAAGGATATATCTGGATTTGTTCTGATGCCGGACTTGTAAAATACAATGGCAATAATTTTAAAACCTTTGATGCTTCTAATGGCTTGCCCGATAATACGGTATTTGAAGTTAAAGAAGATAAAAAAGGGCGTATCTGGTACAGGACATTTTCCGGTAAGCTTGGATTTATTCTTAATGATACAGTTCACGTTATCAGCGCCAATGAAAAAATAATTGATTTTATTAAAGATGGGATCGTATGTTCGTTCGCTATTGACAACGATATTCTTTATGTAGGAAAAAGAAATACCCGATCTGTTTCATTTCTTAAAATAGAACCTCCCTATACAAGCAACAAAACTTCCGAAATATGGAAAGATGACCAGATGAAAGTAGGATTAAAACTTGTTATGCTCAACGAAGATTTTGTTTATACCGATAGTAGATCGACAAAAGCGGAAAAAAAGTTCAACATGTACATTTACGACAAACAGAATAAACTGCTTGTTTCAGATGATTTTGGTGTCCTGAAAAACACTTTATTTATCAGGGTTTTCGGTACCGGGCAAAAAATATTTCTGTTAGCCAACGAACAACTTAAAACAATTGACCTGAGAACGAAAATGATTTCCACCCGCCAGTTTGAAACGCCTTTAATTACTATTATGCAGGGAGAAGGAAACGCTTTGCTTATTGGAGAAAGGTTAAAAGGTGTTACATGTATTTACCCTGATAATAAACCCGAAATGGCAGTTTTTGATGGCCTTTTAAAGGGTTACACATTCACTTATGCGGTAAAAGATTACCAGGGAGGATATTGGTTTTCGACACTCGAGGCTGGAGTTTTTTATATGCCGAGCCAGAACATTAAAAGCCTTGCGCCATTTTCTGATTTCGAACCAATTGTTCACTCGCTTGCTGTAAACGATTCATCTCTTATTTCCTGGTATGTTTCAGGCAGAACTATTATGACAACTGTGGGAACAAACACCAGCACCATAAAACTAATTGCCAATGAAAAAGGAGATGGTAGTCGTATGAGCTTAATCCATCCTTTAAATACCAACGAATTTATTTTCGTGCGGGGATCCAGTAGTTATATTAAAAACATTACTTCAGGCAAAACAACCCCATGTTTTTTAGCCAATGGAGCTCCGCTTACCCCAAGGTTCGTTATAAAAGTAAAGAATAAACTTATGTGTCTTGGGCTTAACGCTGTTTCATTTACAGACCGTCATTCTCCGGAACTTCTTGATACTATTTACCGTAGTAAAGACCGTATTACAGCGGGGGTTTACGATTCTGTAAACAATAAAATTTACCTGGGGGGCTTACGGGGACTTTATAATTTTACTCATTCAGATATAACTGAAAAGAATAGAATACTGGAAACAAGAATCGAAGATCTTAAAATATCCGGAAATACACTTTACATTGCAACAAACGCACAGGGCATTCTGATAAAAAACGGAAATAGTATTGATACCATTAACGAAAAAAAAGGATTAATAAGTAATATCTGTAAGTCAATCACATTACGCGGTAATGTTCTATGGGTAAGCACTAATAAAGGAATCAGTAAAATTATCTTTAAAACCAAAAACGAATACGATATTTTCAGTTATCCACTCAACAGTTTCCTCGATGCCTCTTCAACAAATGAGATCTTTCTTCTCAGAAATAAAGCCTGCTTTAATTCTGGCAATAAAATTTACACATTCGATACAGATGTAAAACCAGCTGAAAGCAGATTGTACCTGACTTCCCTTAGAGCTAACTCAAAAGATTATGATCCGGATGCAAATGTTATGCTAAAGTATAGTCAATCTGACATCAATATAACTTACGAAGGACTTTTTTATAATGTGAACAGGAGTATTTTATATCGCTATAAAATAAACCGGGGTGATAATGAATGGAACTATACAACTGAAACCAACCTTAACTTTCCATCTCTTTCACAGGGAGAATATGAATTTATTGTTGAAGCAAAAAACAACCAGGGAGAATGGATAAAAGCTGATAAAAAAATAACATTCAGCATAGACAAGCCCTTCTGGCAGAAAATATGGTTCATTGCATTGGAAATAGTTGTTACGGCGGCGCTGCTTGTGCTGGCGCTGAGATACCGTTACGTCCGCATTCTGAAAAAGGAGCGTGAGAAAAATGATTTAAAGGTCAGCATGTATGAACTCGAAACAAAAGCGGTGAAAGCGCAAATGAATCCACATTTTATTTTCAATTCGCTTAACTCGATACAGCAGTTTATTCTTGGTGGCGATAACGAGAATGCCTACCGTTATCTTGCAAAGTTTTCAAAACTGGTACGAAAATTATTGGAAAGCAACACTTCCGATACCATAACGCTTGAAGATGAAATTGATCTGCTAAAACGGTACATTGAAATAGAAGCGCTTCGTTTTGAATCGGTTTTTAAATATGAAATCGAAGTAGATGAACGATTAAACATGGGCGCTGTTGAAATTCCTCATCTGCTTGTTCAACCCTTTATTGAGAATGCAATCTGGCACGGTTTATTACAAAAAAAGGGGGATAAAAAACTTAAAGTTTCTTTCGCTTATATAAACGAAAAATGTTTAAATTGTGTGGTAGAAGATAATGGCGTTGGACGCAACTTTAAAAAACCAGATGTTATCATTTTAAAAACAAAACAATCGCTGGCCATAGAATTTATAAAACAGCGGCTCGAACTTTTACAGAAAACAAAGAACATAAACTGTGGATTTGAATTTATTGATAAAAAAGATGAGCAAGGAAACAGTACCGGAACAAAAGTAACGATTACCATACCCATTCTTACACCCAATGAATCTAAGAGCAATTATTATTGACGACGAACAAAAAGGAATCAACAGCATTAAACTTCTTTTGGAAAAATTCATAAACGATGTAAAAATTGTTGCTGAATCAACCGATGCTGAAAAAGGAATAGACCTTATTGAAAACTATAAACCCGAAATTGTTTTTCTCGATATCAACATGCCGCATCTGAACGGGTTCGAGCTTCTACAGCGATTAAAATACCGCGGCTTTAGTCTCATATTCACAACAGCTCATGAGGAGTACGCAATCAAAGCCATAAAAAATAACGCGCTCGACTATCTTCTCAAGCCTGTTGATCATGAGGATCTTGAAAAAGCTGTGCAGAAAGTAAGAGAAAGAATTGCGAAAAAACAGGAACTCCCCGATATAGAAAAATTGTTTACCGATCTTACCGCGCAATCGCAGGGAAAAATTCCTTTTCACACAAAGGAAAAAGTAGAATATCTTAACAAAAGTGATATCGTTCGTTTAGAGTCGGATTCCAACTACACAAATGTTTATACCACGAGCGGAAGCAAGCTCATGATCTCAAAAACAATAGGTGATTACGAAACATTACTTTGCAATAAGGAAAATAGTTTTATGCGCGTTCATCAGTCGCACATCATCAATCTCAATCACGTAACGCGCTTCACCAAAGACAATGGTGGCACCATTATCACCAAAGACAATTGCCAGGTACCTCTTTCAAAAAACAAGAAAGAAGAATTCCTGAAGTGGCTGGGGATGAGATGACAAGGCAAAAGTTTCCAAAATCAAAAAATTAAAAGTTCCGGTTCGGGATTTAAAAGTTTCAGTCTGAAAAAAATCTGAATTCAAAAATCAGAAATTCCATTTCTTTATCCATTTAGTTTCAAAACCATTTTCTGAATTCTCAACAGAACTCACCAGATATAGATTTTTTTGTGGTGAATAATAGATAGCCGATTTTATTTTTTGAGTTGAAAGTAGCTTTGAGAATAAAAACAACTACACTATGAAATTATTATTTAAAATCGCAGCACTCACATGTTTGACTACAATCAGTGTTGCGCAACCCATTACAGGATCAGGAACAGGCAGTGGTGTAGGAGGGCCAATACCACGCTTCAACGGAGCAAACAACATTACAGGTTCAATGCTTTATCAGAATGGTATAAATGTTGGTCTTGGTACAACTACTCCTACTAACCCTCTGCACATTCAAACAACCAGTTCGGCGGGTTACGGGTTACTTATTAATCAATTAGGAAACGGACAAAGTGGTATCAATTTATGGAACACCAATTCAACCACTCCCGGAAAAAACTGGGGTATATGGTCTACCGGGCCTGGCAATGCTGAAGGCGCGGGACATTTTATTATTAAAGATGTAACAGGTTCAGCTAACCGCTTATTTATTAGTGGTACCAATGGGCGAATAGGAATTGGCACGTCTGCTCCTAATGCCGCGCTTGATGTGAATGGCGATGCTAAAGTAGCTACCGATCTAACGGTTGGCGGTGATGTAAACGTTCTTGGAAGCACCCAGTTCAACTCCGATCTTTTTTCCACTCAGTTATCCGGAACAGGAAACCGTTTTGTGTATGCCGATCCTACAGGAAAATTAATTCCGGGTAATCCTGTTATAACATCTGTTGCATGGGACATCGGAGGCAACTCGTTTGGAGGCAGTTCATCGCAGATTATCGGAACAACTACTAATGATGATTTTGAAATGCGCACCAATAATCTTTCGCGTATGTTCCTTGACAGAAGCGGAAAAATCATTGGCGGAGATCATCCGGGTTACATTCCTCTTGATGAAGATTTCATGTTTAATCAGAATAGTGCTACATCAAAGTTAATGGTAACAGCACAGGGTTTAGACGGAACAAGTAAGCCATACAAAAGCACTGTTGGCGCGGCCAACATGTGGGGATCTGTGGAACTCATCCAGGAAAAATCAGGCCAGGCGCGTTTAGCGACCGACGGAAACGATGCTATGTTTTTTAAAAATGGACAGGTGGTTGTTGGTAATTCTGCACAAAGTGATTACATCTGGCCAAGCACGAGATTTAATGTAAGAGGAAGCGCTTCTACAGGACAAACTGCTGCTATTTTTGAATCAAGCGGTGAAGCAACCGGTTATGCAAATACGATCATATCCATGTCTAATCCAAATGCAATAGGCCTTGCTTTATTCACCGGCCCGAATCCTGGTCCTTTTTACACCAGCGCTCCTGTTATGTCATTGTTTGGCAGTGGAAAAATAGCACTCAGCATCAATCCATCTGTTTCGGCCGATGCGTTTGAAGTGAAGGATGCCGTGGCAGGTAAAGTAAATTTTAAAGTAAAGACCAGCGGGTTTGTTTACGCTAGAGAAGTGAACGTATGGGCCAGCACCCTAACTTTCCCAGATTACGTTTTCTCAAAGGAGTATAAACTAAAAACTCTTGCTGAACTGGAAAGTTATATTAAAGACAACCAGCATTTACCAAATATCCCAAGCGCTAAAGAAGTTGAGGAGAACGGAATGAACTTAGCAGAGTTGCAGGTAAAACAAATGGAAAAAATAGAAGAGCTTACGCTATACATCATTGAGTTAGAGAAAAGGATTAAATCACTTGAGAAAAACAAATAATAATTGTTTCTCAGAGAACTTAATCTAATTATTCAAACCATAAATACTAAACAATGAAACACAAAATAATAATTGTCGTCATTTTTATACTGGGACAAATGCATCTGTTGAATGCGCAATACAATAGCGGCGGGCTTCCATATACTTTCAGGATAAACAGTACGATACCTTCGCTGCCAAACTACAGGACGGTGGGAACCAGTTTGAATAACTTTGCAACAAGCGCTTTAAACTCCACAGCATTAAGAACCCAGGCAGATTCGCTTGCAGTTGCCTGTTCAACCTGCACATCCAAATTGTATGGAAAAGAAATGAAACAAACCATTGATATTATTGCCAATGGTACCTATGAGGTTATCGACAGCGTAAAAGTCTGGAGATATGTTATTGAATCCACAACAGCAGAAGCTATTCAGCTTTACTTTTCAAAATTCAATCTGCCTCTGACCGGGGAACTGTTTTTGTACAGCGAGGACAGAACCAATCTTACAGGCGCTTTTACCTGGGAAAATAATCCCGATTCTTCTTTTACCGGCCCTATCAAATTCGGGATCGCACCTTTCAAAGGCAATAAAGTCGTTCTTGAATACAACCAACGCGTTTCCGATCCCGGAATTCCACAGTTGGAAATACATTCCATCATACATGTTTTTAATGACAGCCCGCTTGTATCAAAAACGAGTGGCGTTACAGGAGCTTGTGAAATTAATATCAAATGCCCTGAAGGTTACGGATGGGATAATGAAAAAAAATCGGTTGTTTTGATTCTTTACCATTCAGGAACGTATGGACTGTTTGGTGTTGGGACCGGAAATCTGATGAATACAACTTCCAATTCCGAAGGGCCTTATGTGCTCACAGCCGGGCACGTTATCAAAAACAGTAACAACCAGTATAAAGCAGAATATGATCCGAGTACTATATTTTTTCTGTTCAACTACGAAACAAGTATCTGTAATACGCAACAGGGTGTAACGCAGATGAACATGATCCAATCCGTTTACGGAAGTAGTGACATGGCTTCAAAATATGATATTTCCGATTTTGATTATGCTCTTCTTAAAATGAATACATCGAAAGAAACTCTTCGCAAATTTGGGGTTTGTTATGCAGGCTGGAACAAGTCATCGTCGCTCACCATCTTACAGAAACCTTACACCATGATACATCATCCTGACGCCCTGGAAAAATCAATCAGTGTGTCTTTAAATCAGGATCTTGAGTCCATTCAATATGTCACCGATCCGTTCCCCAATTCTTCTATGGGTTTTTATCGAACCAAATGGGCCGTAGGGGCTCAAGAGCCCGGATCTTCAGGAGCGCCAATCTTTGATTATTATCACAGGGTGATTGGTTCTCTTAATGGTGGTCCCGGAGATTGTGTAGGTGGGACGTATAATAATGATTGGGTGAGAATATCAAAATTTTCAAAAGCATGGACCGATGGCGGCTTAGGTTTCTGGCTTGATCCTATCAATTCAGGCGCTTCAACCGTTAATGCATTTTGTCCTCCTCCATCCACTACTCCGGATCCTAATTCCGCCAATAATGATGGATGCAGAACGGTTAATTTTACTATTAACAACCAGGCAACAAACAAGCTCATTAATGTTTGTAAAAGCGATATCTGGTTATATCCTTCTTCGGGTTCATGCGGAAGTGGTTCTGAATGGAATTTCAAAGCATCGGAACAGAACAGATGGTGCGGACAGATTGCACACCAATGGGCATCTACAAGAACAGACCTTAAGGCATTCGGAACATGGTGTCATTGTTACTTTTTACAACTATTTATCAGCGTCCAGGAATGCGACAGGTATCTTAATACCATCGGTCCGGAATATTCAGACTGGTATTTCATTTATGATGGTGACTTAACTGTTGAACAAGAAAGAGGTAATTTTAAGGCATTTAACGTTAATGGCTATTTTGTACCGCAAGGATACCAATTGCAGGACGGAAAATATTACCGGATCAAAGTGGCCACTCATCAGTACGACAAATATCCTTCCTGGTACGAACATTCGGGATACGTAAAAACCATCGCGGGTAATTTAACGGTACAAAACGAGTCGCCGATCAATCATAACCAGCTTGCACAGAATGATCTCACCATAATTAATTCTACAGTTCCTTTTACTTATACCACATTTAAAGCCACTGCAGAAAATAAAGTTTCGATACAGGCCAATTCTCAGCTTCAGGCAGGCAGGTATTTCATTAGTGATGAGAACTGTTCGTCTATCAATAATTATAATGCGAGGAAAATTTCAGGTATCGACAGTTCAAAAGTAAAGAAACTTGATAATGGTGTGATGGTGATCAAACAGTCTGATCTATTTCCGAAAAAGGATGTTGGAAAAAATTATTTCGAATCCTCCATTTTCCCGAATCCTACAAACGGAAACACAACACTTGTACTGGAGTCTTCTGATATCATGCAAAGCCTTAAGATCTGCATAACAAACGTGGTAGGCAATATTGTAAATGAATACACTGTTGAAACAGGCGGACAGAAAAGATACGAGACCGAAATACAAATGAACGATCTTAAACGTGGGATTTATTTTATTACAGTTTCAGGAGACAAACAAAAGCCGGTTACAAAAAAAGTTGTACTCCAGTAATCTGTTTTAAGCAGCCTTTCAAAACAAAAAAGGAAAACCTACTACAAGTTTTTCTTTAACAGAATAAAAAAAGGGAAGCTCTCACTTCCCTTTTTTTATTTTTATTTTTCAGAAAACCAGACATTGAAGCCTGTATTTTCACTCACTCGTTTATAGTTCTTTTTAGCTGGTTCCCACTTTGGCATCATCAACACAATGCGCTCAGCTTCCTTTAAATATTTTTTCTTCACTTTCTTGGCGCCTTTGTTTTCAACTTTTATATAAGTAATTTCTCCCTTATCACTTATGGTTACTACTGCCTGTATCGGGAAACCACCGGTAAATTCTCTACGATCGTTCCGGGTCATAAGGTTAAGATACTCTGTTTGTTTTTTCTCACCCCCAACAAATGCCGCTTTATCATAATCCTCGTCTTCTTCTTTATCCTTTTTGCGATATTTATCGTACTTGCTGTATTTATCATACCTATCTGATGTTCCGTTGCTTTTTTCTTCTATCATTACAGGCGGTTCAAGTTCTTCATCGTAATCGCCATCGGTGTCATAGGTCTTTTTCGACTTATACTTGCTTTTATATTCAGAAACCGTTTCTTCATCCTCGTCATAATATTTTTTCGGTCTTTTCTTCTCTTTTACATCTACTTCTTTTTTACCGTCTTCATCCCAACGGGTCACAGTTTCTCTGTCAGGAGTAATGATCGTTTCCTTTCTCTTTTTTCCTGTCGGATAATAATAAACCGTGGTTGAATTCTCTCCTTTGGTTTCGTAATGGTAACGGAGTTTTCCATCTTCGTAATACTCGTCTTCCTTTGCAATTCTTCCATCGCGGTATAGCGACGAGGATCTTAGTTTTTTCTCTGAGTTCCATTTTTGCCAGAGACTATCTCTTTTGTCATTTTTAAAATAACCTTTCGATTTCAGATCCCCGTTTTCATGATACAACAATTGCTCTCCTACTCTTTTATCCATTACATAGTTTGTTGATTCGCTCAGTGCTCCGTCCTTGTAAATAACTTCCCTGCCATCTTTTTTACCATTAATATAATTACAACTGCTCGTAGGAACGCCGCTCACATAACTCACCTGCATTCCGTTCAGCTTACCTCTTTCATAAGTGGCGTATGTCCAGGTTGTGTCTTTGCTCTTGTCTTTATTCTTATAACTGTAGCTATAGTTTTTCTTATAGCTCTTACATAAACCTTCTTTTTTATCGTTCAGGTAAAGCATCGAATCCAGAATGGTTTCACCTTTTGTACGCAAATAAAGTCCATGGTATTTACCATCGCGGTAACGGCTAATGGTTTTTGTATTGTCATAAGAAGATTCATAGATCCAGATACTATCCCTGCGGCCGTCGAGATAAAAGCCCGAAGACATAACAACATCCACATACTTAGTGTTATATTTTCTATACGCACCGCTTTTCTTGTTATTTTTATAGGTTTGTTCTTCTATGATCTGGTTAATAGTATCCTTATAGCTCGCGTTCTGAAAAGTTCTCTGAATGTAAGTTGTAGTATCACTTGTGGGATAAACCCATTGCTCTTTGAATTTGCCTTTTTTGTATACATTCACTGTATCAGCTTTATTATTGGTGTAGTGAATGACCTTATCTATGTAAAAGAATTTCTTCTCCAGTAAAAGGTTCCAGTCATCTTTAAATTCTTCGAAAGCTTTCTGGCGTTTAACGCGAAGGTTGTAAATCTCTTTATCCTTTACCATGGCTTCAAGCGTACCAGCTTCAGAATCCCAGTAATCGGAATGGTAATATGTAGCTTTTCCGTTGAGCTTACCTTCCTTGTAATTGGCTTCAACACTCGGAAAACCCATATAGTTCCAGTGTTTCCAGGCGCCTTCTTTCTGGCCCTTTTTCATTTTGCCTTCGCCCGATTTTAATTTTTCGTAATGGTATGTCGTTTGCGCGCCAACGCCGGCAGCAAATAATATACTCAGAATAACGGTGGGGATTCTCATTTTCATTTTATGCTTTGTTTTTTAAAAATTCAAGTTTATAATGTACATCGAGATCATACTCGTTTTCCATTAAATCATCTTTATACTTTTGGTATAACAAGGTACATTTATTTTTGAGATCGGTTGATGCCAACGGATAATTCTGCTCTTCGTAATAACACATTTTTTCGAACAGCAAAGTGGCTAAAATCTTAGTCTTATCAGGAGTCATGGCCTCATTATTCAAAACCATGCGTTCAAAGTCCTCTTTTGACATCCCTTCAACATCGCTGATCTCGTACAATGTAAAATTACGGGCAGCGTCGGCAACTTCCTTTTCAAATTTCTCCCAGTCCTTCATTTTTTTAAAACCAAGAATAAGCGCGAGTACTTTTCCGAATTCTTCAAATTGTCTTACAAGAAGATCTTTTCTATACATTCCCTTTTAATTTATTATAAACATCCAATACCTGGGTGATGAGAAACTCTTGCTCATTATTATAAATCACAAAATGCGAACGTTTAATTTTCTCCTCTTGTGGTAACTGGCTCTTTATTTTCCTGATCACATCCTGTTCATTTAATCCGTCCCTTCTCATCACACGCTTAATGCGGAGTTCATCGTTTGCTGCAACAAGAATGATCTTATCCACGTCGCCATCAATTTTTGCTTCAAATAACAAGGCGGTTTCCTTTATAATAAGTTTTCCCGGGTTGGTTACTACAAATTTTTTGAATTCCTCTTTTACAGCCGGATGAATGATTCCGTTTAACTGATGTAATAAAACAGTGTCGCTGAAGATCTTTGATCCAATGAATGTTTTGTTGATTTCGGTGTCGCTCAGGTAAGCCTCTTTTCCAAGCAAAGCAATTACTTTTTCCCTGATGACTTCATCAAAATAAATTTCTTTCGCGGCCTCATCGCTGTTAAACAATGCGCAGCCCAGCATTCCGAATATTTTTGCTACAATACTTTTACCGCTCCCTATTCCACCGGTTAAACCAACAATCATTTCTTTATTATTAAAAGTTCAACTTCTTTGGGTTCTATTGAAAGCACATTAATATTTCCGGGCTGTGTACTAATGAACACCGGTGTTCTGCCTGATTTTGAAATGGCTGAACTATTTGCAGTAGCATTGAATGAAGCCGTATCAGCGGGGTTGAAATTATTCTGTAAAGCAGTAAACTTTACTTTCACTCTCGAAGGAAATACATTAATACTTTTTACATTCAGATCGTTGGTTCCTACTTCCACAGGAATATACACAATGTGTTCAATGAGTTTATCCACTTCTATTTTCACATCCACTTCATGAACATTACAATACACATTTTCATTGGGTCTTATTACCGCCATTTTCTTTTCAGTGTTCTGCGACAGATTGTTTAACGACAGAGCCTGCGTATAAATTGTGTCAACTGCTTTAATAGCGTTGCTGTCGCCAACAATTGTGGCAAACGCCGGTGTAAGTTCAGGGGTGCGGTAACCATAACCCTGAACGCATTTTACGTACAACGGAACTTTAACCGGAACATTTTTCTGGTAACCGCTTTTCTCTGTAAAATAAAGCACATCGGGACTTACCTGAACAATATCAGCTTCAAACTTGAGACTATTTTTAAAACGTATGGTAGCAGGCGAAAGAAGATAGTTCTGTTGTTTGTTTACCGATTTAAGATCATTGAAATCTACTTCCAGAGTTTTAAATGGTTGCTTCATGTAAATAAGCAGCAATTTTAATCCGCTTGCTTTTACATCAATAGTAAGATGATCGGGCAACGCTTGTGTTGGTTTTTTATTTTGCGGAATGTTGCGGAACATCACCGGAATCCTGAAACGCTGATGATCATATACTGTATTAAGTATTTTTATTCCCCAAAGCATTCCGGCTAAAAGAAGGCAAACAAAAAAAGCCGTAGTTTTAGCCGGCTTTTTTTTAGTATTTGAATATTTAAGGTTTAACCCTTGCAAAAAATTAACTGTTGGTTTGATTAATTGCAGTAGCGTCGTTTGATACAGCGTTTTTAGAGATTCTCATTTTTGAACCGTCTTCAACCTCCATTAGAATGGAACCGTCTTCACGTACATCTACAATTTTTCCGTAGATACCACCGATGGTAAGGATCTTGTCTCCTTTTTTAAGAGCCTCGATGTATTTTTTCTGCTCTTTCGCTTTCTTCATTTGCGGCCTGATCATAAAGAAATAAAATACTACTACGATTGCCACTAAAGGTAAAAACGACATCAGTGAATTCTGGCCCTGTTGAGGCTGGCCCATTAAGATAATTTGTCCGATCATTTGTTCTGTTTATTTGTTTTATTTTGTTTATATCAAGAAACGTTTTCACGCTTCATTTTTAATTAAATTTATCTGGCTACTTCCGGAACAATAATTTCCGCTTTGATTCTTAAAATTTTAGTGGCTGGTTCACAGTTGGTAATTACCGTCACTGTTTTTTCCATGGCCCCGCTTTTTCCTTCACTGTTAAACACTACATTTATCTTTCCTTCTCCGCCCGGTCTGATGGGTTCTTTTGGCCATTCAGGAACAGTACAACCACAGCTTCCACTGGCGCCGCTAATGATAAGACTTTCGCTTCCGGTGTTTTTAAAGATGAAAGCGTGACTCACCTTTTCACCTTGTGTCATTTTTCCAAAGTCATACGTTTCTTCTTCAAATTTCATTTCAGGAAGATCGGATGTTACTTTTCCGTCGGCACTGGCAGAATTCTTAATATCATTACTGTCAACCTTGCCGTCGTCTTTTTTTTCTGCGCAAGAAGCGAGAAGAATTACAAAAGCTGGTATAAGAATTTTTTTCACGTTTTGTTTTTTATTTTTGGTGAAGAGATTTATTAATCTACCTGGCTGTCATAAAGTGATCTTTGATCTATTTTATGATAGGCGGCACAAAGATAATGAGTTTGGCAAGGTTTAAAAATAAAAAAATCCCAAATGTATGGGATTTTTTTATTTTGAATTTCTGTTTAGAATTTCGCGCGTATTTTACGCATTTTTCGTTTCCCTTTACGGCTGAAGAAACCATTGTTTCTGGCTCTGTAGAAACTACTTTTTCCACGAATCACATAACTGTAGCTTAAGCTAACAGTCATATAAGCATCCTTATGGGTTTTATCACCACGTTTGTTGCCCCATGTGTGAGATTTATAAGCACCGGGATTATCGCTGATAACTGTAGGCTCAAGCTCAGTGGTTCTAAGAACAAGACCCTGAGAATAGGCATCTCCAGGAGCTGTTTCAGGATAATTACCGCTGATATCATCGATATAATCAGTAAATGTTTTGCGATAGTTCATTTCAAAACCAAAGCGGTGTTTCTTATCAAACGTAAAGTAAAAACCCATTCCCATAGGAATGTTTAGCACAATACTTTTGTACTCAACACCTTCGTTTGCGTAATCTCTTAGTTTTACCCACTCACCCTGATATAAAGATTTTGGGTTGGTATAAAAACCTCCTACTCCACCAAAAACATAAGCACGGAAACTGTTTCTGTAACGGTACGTGTTTCCAAGATCCGGATCTTCGAAAAAGAAAAATTCGCCTGTTGCAGCAACATCGAACATGTCGTTTTTGAAGTTAAAGTTGCGGTACATCCTTCCAGGATTTGACGATAATTTGTCATCGCCTTCTACCCTGATGTAATCAAATGCTGCTTTAAAAGAAAGTTTTGGTCTCCATTTATAACGTACAAAAACACCGCCATCCCAGCGGGTTTTAGCCAGTTTCATATCAGCCACAAAATCACGACGGGTCTTTTCTTTACCCCCAATGTCTCCCAGGTAATTGCTTGCACCCAGCCTGAATCCATAGTCCCACAGCCATTGAGCCTTAAGACCAAAGCCGATTGTTACGAATAAAAGTAAGGTAAATAGTTTTTTCATGTAAATAAATACTATAAAAGTCTTCCAAATGTAATAATTTCATGTGGTTTGACCAAAATTTGTTTTGTATAAAATTTAAGCCCACTTTCAGGAATAAATACTTAATTTTCAGGCGTTTTATACAACACTTTTTCATGGAAAATAACCGCATCTGCCAGCTTTTTAACATTCAGAAACCCATCATCCAGGCAGGTATGATCTGGTGCAGCGGCTGGGAACTGGCCAGTGCCGTTAGTAATGCCGGCGGACTTGGTCTTATTGGCTCCGGCAGTATGTATCCCGACGTTTTACGAACCCACATTCAAAAGTGTAAACAAGCCACCAGCAAGCCTTTTGGGGTAAATGTCCCCCTCCTTTATCCCAATATTGAAGAACATATCAAAATCATTATTGAAGAAGGTGTTAAGATCGTTTTTACCAGCGCCGGAAATCCAAAAACCTGGACCGCCCATCTCAAACAACACGGAATTACTGTGGTTCATGTTGTAAGTGGTGTAAAATTTGCCGTTAAATGCCAGGAAGCAGGTGTTGATGCCATTGTGGCCGAAGGGTTTGAAGCCGGGGGACATAACGGACGCGAAGAAACCACTACGCTGGTACTTATTCCACAGGTTAGAAAAGCGGTTGCTCTTCCGCTCATAGCCGCCGGCGGAATAGGAACCGGTTCTCAGATGGCCGCGGCTTTTGCTCTTGGGGCCGACGCCGTACAGGTAGGGAGCCGTTTTGTGGCCACTCCTGAAAGCAGCGCGCATCAAAACTTTAAAGATGCCGTGATCAATACTAAAGAAGGTGACACACAACTTACACTAAAGCAACTGACGCCTGTTCGTCTTATAAAAAATAAATTTTTTAGCGAAGTGGATGCAGCCGAAAAAAAAGGCGCCACGGTTGAAGAACTCACTCAATTACTCGGACGGGCACGCGCGAAAAAAGGAATGTTTGAAGGCGATTTAAATGAAGGCGAATTGGAAATAGGACAAATTAGCAGCGCCATTAAAGAAATTAAACCCGCCGCCGAAGTAGTTAACGAGATATATAACGATTTTAAACTTACTATACAAGCACTTCAAAAATTAAGTAGCTAAGCGGTGCTTTTGTGAAATTTATTTCTGAATTTTGATGTAGTTATCTATTTCCCTTAAATGATCCATTACGAAAAATTCAAATTAGCGAACGGACTCACAGTCATTGTTCATCAGGATAAAAGCACTCCAATGGCCTGCATTAATATTCTTTATGATGTTGGCGCGCGCGATGAAAGTGAAAACAAAACCGGTTTCGCGCATCTTTTCGAACATCTTATGTTTGGAGGAAGTATTAATGTTCCAAACTACGATGAACCTTTACAATTGGTAGGTGGCGAAAACAACGCTTTTACCACGAATGATATTACCAATTATTACTGCACCGTTCCCGCCGAAAATCTTGAAACGGCTTTCTGGCTCGAAAGCGACCGCATGTTAAGCCTCGCTTTCACCGACAAGAGTCTTGAGGTACAACGCAGCGTGGTGATCGAAGAATTTAAACAACGTTATTTAAACCAGCCTTACGGCGATGTTTGGTTATTACTTCGTCCACTTGCCTACACCACGCATCCATACAAATGGGCCACCATCGGAAAAGAAATTTCTCATATCGAAGATGCTACCATGGACGATGTGAAATCTTTTTTCAAAACACATTACAATCCTTCTAACGCAATTATGGTAGTGGCCGGAGATGTTGATCTGGCACAGGTTAAAACACTTTCAGAAAAATGGTTCGCCCCTATTCCATCCGGAAAAAAACCTGAACGAAATCTTCCTGTTGAACCTAAACAAACCGAAGCAAGAAAATTAACTGTTGAACGCGATGTTCCGGCCGACGCCATTTACAAAACTTACAAAATGTGCGCCCGCACCGATAAGGAATATCACACCGTAGATATTTTATCAGACATTCTCAGTCGTGGAAATTCTTCACGTCTCTATAAAACTTTGGTAAAAGAAAAACAGGTTTTCAATGAGATTAACGCCTATGTTATGGGCGATCTTGATAAAGGTCTTTTTGTGATAAGCGGAAAAACGGCCGAAGGCGTTACTATGGAACAAGCTGAAATCGCTATTAACGGCGAACTGGCAAAAATAAAAAATGAACTGGTTGATGAAACCGAATTACAGAAATGTAAAAACAAAGTAGAATCAACACTTACTTTCAGTGAAACAGATGTTCTTACTAAAGCCACTAATCTTGCCATTTCAGAATTGCTTGGCGATGCCGATCTTATTAACCAGGAAATAGAAAGATATTCTGAAGTCACGTCTCAGAAAATAAAAGAACAGGCCAACCTTATTCTTAACGAAAGCAATTGCAGTACATTGTACTATCTCGCCAAAAAGGCTTCTTCATAAAACATAATATATCATGAGTGATATTAATTACATCTCGAAACGTTTAACGGATCTTAAATTCCCGATTGAAGTTCTGGCCCGTTACAATGAATCCCATCGTTTTTATCACACCATTGATCATTTGCTGGATGTAATATCGCGATTAGCAAAGCAAAACAATTTTGATGATGAATTATTTCTGGCAGCCGTTTATCACGATGCTGTTTATGATCCTAAAGCGGGAGATAATGAAGAGCAATCGGCAAATTTATTCATGCAGCATGCCAATGGTTCGGGGCTAAATGACGCGCAGAAAAAAAACATTTATCAGTTGATCATGGATACGAAGACGCATAAAGCTTCTTCCGATAAATCCCAATTACTCATTACTGCCGATCTGAGTATACTTGAACAACCTTTCGAAAAACTGGTGGAATACGAGCATCAGATCTTCAGGGAGTTTCAGTTTGTGGACCATAGAATTTATCTTCCAAAAAGAATTGAGATTCTTCAGAAATTAAATAAGAACGGCAAACTGGATATGTTAATTGAATATGTGAAACAACGTAAACCATTGATCGGCGTATTCTGTGGAAGTTTTAATCCGTTTCATAAAGGACATTATAACGTTCTTGAAAAAGCGGAACGTATCTTTGATAAAGTCATTGTTGCCTTCGGGAAAAATCCTGATAAAAATGACAGAACCTGGCCGATCCCAAAAATAATTCAGTATCACCAGATGGAAGAATACACCGGGCTTCTCACCGATTTTGTGAGCTCGCTCGGTTATGATGTAATTGTTGTAAGGGGCCTGAGAAACTCTACAGATTTTCAGTATGAACAGAACCAGTATCGTTATATCCAGGAATTAATGCCAAACATCAAGATCATTAATATTTTCTGCGATAAGGAATTCGAACATATTTCTTCTTCGGGCATCCGCACTCTTGAAAAATACGATAAACACAAGGTTTACTTACTGGATTAGTGGTCGTCTTTCTGGACAAATATTTCAATAAAATTTTCTGGCTCACCTGCTTCGCCTCTTTTATTGTCATTTGTTTAAGAGCATTCTGTATTCCATTCAGTCATGATGAAACCGCCACCTTTTTCTTTTACGTGCAAAGTGATAATTATCTGCCTTACAAAGCCCACATTTACACCAACAATCACGTTTTAAACAGCGCTCTTACCAATGTGTGTTATCATATTGCGGGTTCCAACCGTTTTGTTCTTCGGTTACCTAATATTCTTTCTTTTATTTTTCTGTGTATAGGCACATTCCGTCATTTTAAATACCTCAAAAACTATTCTTCCAAAATACTTCTTACAGCTTTTTTAATTCTTACGTTCAATTTCCTCGATTTTTTTGAACTATGCCGTGGCTACGGATTATCAATGGGTTTCATGGTTCTTGGTCTTTCTTATTTACACGATTATTTAAGCGAAAAAAAATTCAAACAACTGATCCTGTTTTCGTTTTTCATTCAACTGGCTCTTGCCGCAAATCTGATTTTTGTGGTGATTGTAACCGTACTTTTGTTTTACATTTACATTTTTCAATTCAGCAGAAAAATATTTTTCAATATTGGAAACATTCTCCTTCAGTTGGTTAATATTTCAATCCTTGTTTTCTGGATAAAATTTTCATTTTTCTATAAAGAACACGGCTCGCTGGATGCCGGCGCTGGTGATAATTACTGGGAGGTTACTTTTAAATCGTTGATGCAAATGATTTATGGAACCGAAACTTTATGGCTACAGCTTCTTGTTCTTATTTCTTTCTGTATAATTATTCTGTTCGCTGTTTATTCTTCATTCAGGGTTTTCTCCCTTGATAAATTGTTTCAGACAAAGAATTTTTATGCTTTTTTTCTGGCCATTCTTGTGGCCGCTTTTTACCTCCAGAAAAAGATACTCGACGTAAATTATCCCGAAGACAGAACAGGACTTTTCTTTTTTGTCCTCTTTGCTTTGAGCTTTTCTTTTTTCCTTGACGATTTCAGGATGTTATCGCGATTTATTTCTCCGGTGATAACAGTATCAACACTACTGTTTTTTATTATCTCGTTTAACCTGCAGAATTTTTCTTCATTCTTTTACCACACAATGCCAAAAGCCCTTTACGAACAATTAAAAAGTGAATTTGAAAAGGAAAAACAGGTATTTACCATTGGCGGCCACCGCGTACGTGAAATGAATTATACTTTTTTGAATTACAGGGGACAATCTGTTCTTAACCCCATGGACAATTCGGAAGAAATGCAGATGAACTGCGATTATTATTTCGCGATGAAACGTGAACAACCTTTCTACAAAGAGTTTTACGATGAGATTGGCTACGACGAAAAATGGGAGCGTGTGCTCTTAAAACGCAAAGAAAAAATAACACATCACACGTTCTTTGAGGCCTACAACAAAGAACTGAAAGGCGAAGGAGAATTTCATGAATTTATTCGTTTTAACGATACAAGTTTCGCCTTTAAAAATCCGGTCGAAATGTATGTTTCAATAAAGTTCAGTTCGGTTCCCAGGCCTTTTAACGCGTTTTTAACTTTGCAGGTACAGAACGAAAAACATGAAGATGTTTGGTATAAAAGAGTACCTTTGAACTGGCTGGGCAGCGATCTTAACGGACAGGAAAAACATTTAAAACTTACCGGTCAAAGTCTGCCTCCAAAAACAACCCTTATTGCTTATATCTGGAACATTGAAAAACAAAACATACATATTTCGATCAATGATGTTAAGTTATACCAGCTCTCGGGGAAAGGTGTTAATTACCGCGTTCCCACTGAATTTTATTTAATGAATTATCAAATAACCAAAAAACCTCTTTTATAATGACGATAGACAGAACATTAGCGCCGGAATTCAAAACCATTAGTAAGGTAGATGTTATTAAAGCTGTTTCAGGTAAACTCAGCAATGGAATTGACGTGCATTCCATCAACGCGGGCAGCCAGGAAATTATAAAACTCGAATTTATTTTTAAAGCAGGAATGTTTTATCAACCTGCGGCCCTAATTGCGTCAACCACAAATTCGTTACTTGAAACAGGAACAAAATCGTTTAACGCCAATCAGATCAGCGACGGAATTGATTTTTACGGTTCTTTCATTGAACTGGGAGTTGGACAGGATTATGCCTGCATCACCTTGTTTTCCCTGAACAAATATCTTACCGAAAGCCTGCGTTTCATTGAGGAAATTGTGAAGTGTCCTGTTTTTTCAGAAGAAGAGTTCCGCATTCATATCGCTAATAAAAAACAAAAACACCTTATCAATTCTCAAAAGGTAAACGTTATTGCAAGAAGAAAATTCAGTGAGTTGCTCTTCGGTGTTAAACATCCTTACGGTATCGATGTTCAGGATTCGGATTTTGAACGCGTTAATATCAATGAGATCAGGGAATTTTACAGCAAATTCTACCAGTCAAAAAATTGTACCATCATTGCCTCCGGAAATCTTCCAAACAACCTGAACGATACTCTGGAAACTTTTTTTGGAAACAAAGATTGGGGAGTAAACGTTCAGAGTATTACAAGAACAGCTGTACCCCTTCAAACAACTACGGAACGCATCCACCATTTTGAAAAAACCGACGCTATTCAAAGCGCTATTCGTGTGGGAAGGATCATGTTCAACAAAACACATCCTGATTATTATCATTTCCAGGTAATGAACACCATTCTGGGTGGATATTTTGGATCGCGTTTAATGGCCAATATCCGCGAGGATAAAGGTTTTACTTATGGCATTGGAAGCGGTTTAATGTCGCTCGTAGACACGGGATATTTTTTCATCTCAACTGAAGTCGGCTCCGATGTTACACAACAGGCACTGGATGAAACTTACAAGGAAATTAAAATCCTGAGAGAAGAATTAGTAAGCGATTCTGAACTTGAAACGGTAAGAAATTACATTTTAGGGCAGATCCTCCGCAGTGTAGATGGACCTTTTGCACTCGCCGATAAATTCAAGGCTATATGGGAGTTTGGGCTCGATTACTCGTATTTTGACCGTTACTTTAACGCCGTAAAAACTGTGACCCCGGAAGATATCCGCAACATGGCCAACAAATACCTTCAGGAAAAAGATCTGATACAATGTGTATCCGGTAAAAAAACCACTTAAGTTTCTTTTACAAATGCTAAAGAAATTACCGCAAAGAAACAGAGAACGCGGAGATAAAATTAATCGTAATATCTATAAAAAACTCCTCTGTTTCTCCGTGTCTCTGTGGTAAAAAATAAGTCGTCGTTCATTGTTTTCCCTTCGTTTTTTTTCTTATTTTTGGACTTATTCTTTTTAAAATTTTTATGAGAGTTATTGAATTCAGAGAGGCCCTGCGCGAAGCAATGAGCGAAGAAATGCGCAAAGACGAAAAGATCTTTTTAATGGGTGAGGAAGTAGCCGAATACAACGGTGCCTACAAAGTGAGCAAAGGAATGCTTGCTGAGTTTGGCGAAAAACGTATTATCGATACTCCTATTGCTGAACTTGGTTTTGCTGGTATAGGCGTAGGTGCAGCTTCTAATGGTTTGCGTCCTATCATCGAATTCATGACCTTTAATTTCAGTCTCGTTGCCATTGACCAGATAATTAACAGCGCCGCTAAAATGTACAGCATGAGTGGCGGTCAGTATAACGTTCCTATTGTTTTCCGTGGGCCAACGGCCAGTGCAGGAATGTTAAGTTCTCAACACTCTCAGGCTTTCGAGAACTGGTATGCAAACTGCCCGGGTCTCAAAGTGGTTGTACCTAGTAATCCTTACGATGCAAAAGGACTTTTAAAAAGTGCTATTCGTGATAACGATCCTGTTATTTTCATGGAAAGTGAACAGATGTATGGCGACAAAGGTGAAGTTCCTGAAGAAGAATATATTATTCCGCTTGGCGTTGCCGATATTAAAAAACAAGGAACAGATGTTACCATTGTTTCATTCGGAAAAATTCTCAAAGTGGCTATGGCTGCAGCGAAAGAATTAGAGAATGAAGGAATTTCATGCGAAGTGATCGATCTTCGTACTGTTCGTCCGATCGATTACGACACAGTGATCAACTCGGTTAAAAAAACTAATCGTTTAGTGATTGTTGAAGAAGCATGGCCATTAGCCAGCCTTAGTCGTGAGATCGCTTATAAGATCCAGAAAGATGCATTCGATTACCTCGATGCCCCTATCAAAGCCATTACTACCGCTGATACTCCGCTTCCTTACGCGCCAACTTTAATTGAGGCCAGCTTGCCAAATGTGTCAAGAACAATTAAAGCAGTGAAAGAAGTCATGTATGTAAAAAACTAAGCGCTTCAATAAAATTCTATCATGCCAACAACAGGAAAACTTCATTCATGAAAGTGGCTATGATAACCGACGGCATCTGGCCGTATGTTTTGGGAGGTATGCAAAAACATTCCTTCTATCTGTGTAAATATCTCGCGAAAAATAAAATTCACATCGATCTCGTTCATTTCAACGCAAGTACTTACGATATTTCAAAACTTGAATTCTTCAGCTCAGAAGAAAAAAAGTACATCAATTCCATTATTGTAGATTTCCCAAAAAGCTCAAAGTTACCCGGACATTACATCCGTAATTCTTATGAGCATTCGCGACTCATCTTCGAAAAAATAAAGGGCAACTTAAGTACCTATGATTTTATTTATACAAAAGGTTTTACAGGCTGGTACCTGATTGAACAAAAAAAAGCCGGGAAAATAAACTGCGCGAAGATCGGTGTCAAATTTCACGGTTACGAAATGTTCCAGAAATCGCCGGACACTAAAACAAAACTCCAGCACATTTTATTACTTCGTAAACCTGTGAAATGGATCTCGCGACACGCCGATGTTGTTTTTTCTTACGGTGGTAAGATCACCGATATTATCCGTTCTATTGGAGTTGATGCATCAAAAATTGCTGTGATACCAAGTGGTGTAGAAATCCAAACCATAATCGATAACATACGTCCTACCGGTGATCAGATTTCATTTTTATTTCTTGGACGTTATGAAAGACGAAAAGGAATTGAAGAATTGAATAAAGCCTTGCAAAGCCTGAGTGGTAATAATTTTCAATTCAATTTTATCGGGCCTATCCCTGACGATAAGAAGATCGCAGGTAAAAACATAAAGTATCATGGAGAAATAAGGGATAAAAATCAGTTAATGGGTCTCATGAGAAGTTGTGATGTGCTTGTTTGTCCTAGCTGGAGCGAAGGTATGCCAAACGTTATCCTGGAAGCCATGGCCAATGGTGTAGCTGTTCTTGCTACCGATGTTGGCGCTACAAACGTTCTGGTGAATGATAAAACCGGGTGGCTCATTAATAGCTCCGATCCGGAAACCATTAAAACTACTTTAGAAAAAATCCTGAAAACACCTCCTTCAGAAATAGATTCAAAAAAAGTGTCCTCGCTAACAATTATGAAAGAAAGATTCAATTGGGAAAAACTAATTGAAGAACTTCGTCGTATAATAGATTAAAGGATTGTAATGAAACCAGGAATTATTATTTTTATTTCAGTAGTTTTAGCTTCCTGTACAAAACAGGTAGGAAAGAACCCTGAACTTGCTTATTCCGATCTTGCACTTCTTGATACTGCAAAAGCTTCTTATCACACCTATTATAAAAACGATCCTGCTATAGTTCTGAACGCCGCGGGAAACAGTCCGCACGGAAGTTTTAAACTACGCGCAAATTCAATCGCGTTTAAAGCCATGAACGATAATGGCAAACTTCCCGTGAACGGAACATTTCCGGATGGTTCTTTTCTTGTAAAAGATGTTCTTCTCAATGGCGAACTCGAGCTTTATGCATACATGTATAAACGAAGCGGGAGTTGGTTATGGGGAGAAGTAAAGAAAGACGGTAATTTTCTTTATACTCAAAAGAACGCTGCCATCTGCACCAGTTGTCATAATCAACCTGGTCATCGTGACCTGGTGGTGACGTTTAATTATCATTAAACGTGCGTATAATAAATAGCGGCTCACTGCGTTATCCGTTTTAAATAAATTATTTTTAAAATAAATTATCATGAAGGTATTTTTATTCTTTTTGGGAACGCTTCTGTTTTATTCCTTACAATCACAAACAATCGGCACTTTTGCTGGCATTGGAACTTCTCCAGGTTTCAGCGGAGATGGAGGACCTGCAACAGCTGCCCAGTTATATGGAGCAATGGGAGTAGCTATAGACGCTTTAGGGAACATTTATATTGCGGACCGCGTAAACGCTCGGATAAGAAAAGTTAATACATCGGGAATTATTTCAACTTTTGCTGGCGGTGGCATCTCTACCGGAGATGGGATCCCTGCCACCTCTGCGAGCTTAGGCTGGATTTATGATGTAGAAATTGATGCCGCCGGAAATATTTATTTTCCAGAAGGACAAGACAATAAAATACGAAAAATAAACACATCGGGTATTATAACTACAATTGCGGGAAATGGAAACTTTGGTTTTTCAGGCGACGGAGGTCCGGCCATCAACGCTGAGATTAATAAACCTCACGCTATTGACATTGATCCGTCAGGGAACATTTTTATCAGTGACACTTATAATCACCGTGTACGTAAAATTAATACTTCTGGGATCATCACTACGTTTGCAGGAATAGGAACCGCCGGTACCTCTGGCGATGGCGGTTTAGCGATAAACGCAGAGACTGGTTATCCTATGGGAGTTGCTTTTGACGGAGCGGGAAATATTTATATTGCCGATCATGGATATAGCGGGATTACACCCGGGTCCCGAATCAGAAAGGTAACTTCGTCAGGAAATATAACAACAATCGTGGGAGGAGGAACTGTTTCCCCCGTAGAAGGAATGGCTGCTACAACTCCATCGTTAGGTGCCATACATGGGATGGCATTCGATGTTTATGGGAATCTTTACTTCTGCGATTACGCTGCAATGAAAATAAGAAAGGTTAACAGCTCTGGAATTATGACAACTGTTGCAGGAAACGGGACCATTGGATATAGCGGAGATGGAGGACCGCCAACCAGCGCCCAAATGTATGCGCCTAACGATATTACATTTGACCCCGCCGGCATGATGTACGTTGCAGAAAATTTTAATTGTATCGTAAGAAAAATTACAGTAGCGCCTGATAAGATAAATGAAAAAGAACCTGATCCTTCCAGCTTTATTTTATTCCCAAATCCTGCAAGCTCTTTTCTGAATGTGATTACAGTATCCGAAAAACAAAAAGAGGTAAACGTATGCAATATTCTCGGTGAAACGGTAATTTCTAAAACAATGAGCACTGATCTTACACTTCAGCTCAACGATATTTCACCGGGGGTGTATTTTATAACGGTGACCTCAAATGGAACTTCAATGACAAAAAGAATTGTTGTTGCACGTTAGTCCACCCAATCTGCAATAAACAAATTGGTATCACGCGTACCGTGATTTTTTCTGTTAGAAGAGAAAATTAGTTTTTTTCCGTCTGGACTAAACATTGGAAATGCATTGAAAATACTTTCATTGGTAATTTGTTCCAATCCTGTTCCGTCTTCATTGATCATATACAACTGAAAATCGTATCCTTTGTTACTATGATGATTGCTCGAAAAAACAATCTTCTTTCCAGAAGGATGATAGAACGGGGCCCAGTTGGCCTTACCCAGTTTAGTAACTTGTTTTAGATCGCTCCCGTCAACATTACAGGTATAAAGCTCCATGTTGGTTGGCGCCACAAGTCCCTGTGATAACAATTCTTTATACTCCTTTATTTCTTCTTCACTTGTTGGGCGTGAAGAACGGAACACTAACTTCTTTCCATCAGGTGAGAAGAACGCGCCACCATCGTAACCCAATCCTGTGGTGATCTGTTTTTGATTTTTTCCGTCAATATCCATGGTCCACAATTCAAGATCACCACTTCTGTCACTGGTAAAAACAATCTTATCACCTTTAGGAGAGATGGTTGCTTCGGCATCGTAGCCCGCAGAATTTGTTAACTGCTTTGTAATTTTTCCTTTAGCATCAGCTACAAAAATGTCGAAGCTCTTATACACTGCCCATAAGTATTTTCCTTTTATTTCGGGAGCGGGCGGACAACTATCTCCACCCAGATGAGTACTTGCGTAAAGAATATCTTTTCCGTTAGGCATTACATAACTACAGGTAGTGCGGCCCTTACCGGTACTGACTCTTTTTGGTTTATAACTTGTATCCTTTGACGCGCCCTTAATATCCAGCCTGAAGATCTGATCGCATTGAAGCCCCCAGCTTTTATTATTACTCTGGAACGAAACAAATTTTCCGTTGGGGCTGAAATAAGCTTCGGCATTATCTCCGCCATAAGTAAGCTGGGTAAGATTCTTAAGATGTTTTTCCTGGGAAAAAATACAGGTTCCTGTAAGAACAAAAGCGAATACGAAAAAGGTTTTTTTCATGATAGTTAAACGCCGCCTAAATTAATATAATTCGGGCCAAATTAAAAGTTTAACACTAATCTTAAAAATAGCCAAAAAACCCAGGTCAGAATTAAAATGGTTATATTTGTCAACTATTTTATTTTACAACTAATCGGCTTAAGATGAAGAAGGAACTAGAAGTGCCGTTGGGAACAAAAACCCTCATTTTGTCCAAATTATACTACGGGGTTTTATCAAAAAAACTCGAGCAGCTTGATACCGAAAGATATTATTCCATTCTCTATTATATCAGTAATCGTAACGGCTGCTGTTGTCAGCAGGAGATCTGCGACAATCTGTATATAGATAAAACAGCCATGGTAAAGATCCTCGACTCACTTTCAAAAGCAGGTCTCATCGAACGTAAAGTAAATCCTAGAGACAGGCGCGAACATTTCATTTCCCTGTCTAAAAAAGGAGAAAAACAATCGAAGGAAATTGCCAGAACATTTACAACAGTGGATAAACAACTCTTCAATAATATTTCAGAAAAAGACAGGAACACGTTTAACTCTATTCTGGAAAAACTGGTAGCCAACCTTGAAGAAATCCCTAAAAACGACCTCTTTTTTAACTACAAAAAAACAAAACAGTCAAAATGAAAAAGATCCCTGCCTGGACCATTGTCATTCTTATTATCGCCATTCTGATTGGAATAAAATTCATTTTCTTTCCTAAAAAAGAACAGGGCCTTGCCGCAGGAAATAAAGGAAAACAGCAAGGACCTATTTCTGTAAACTATATTGTTGCAGAAACATCTGAATTTACCAATAACGTTTACACTACAGGAAAGACAGGCGCCCTCAATGATATTGAGATCAAACCTGAAGTCTCGGGAAAAGTAACCGCCATTTATTTTAAAGAAGGTGAAAGTGTGAACAAAGGGGCCCCGATCATTAAGATCAATGACGCCGATCTTCAGGCACAACTTCAGAAAAATAAAATACAGGTAAAATTGTCGGAAGAAAAACTCGCGCGTTTAAAAAAACTTCTGGATGTAAAAGGAATTTCACAGGAAGAATACGACATTCAGAACAACGAACTTGAATCCTTGAAAGCCGATCAGTCCTTCATTACAGCTCAGCTCGCCAAAACAAATATTACGGCTCCGTTCCCGGGCGTTATTGGTTTAAAAAATATCAGCGAAGGAGCTTATGTCAGTCCCACCCAGGTCATAGCTTCTCTCATTCAGTTAAAACCTTTATATATTGAATTCTCTGTTCCTGAAAAATACAGTTCTGTTATTAAGAAGGGATTAAGAGTAAACTTCGCTTCAGGCGAAAGCGCTAAAACCTACTCAGCCGAAATTTACGCGCTGGAACCAAGAATTGACGAAGCAACGCGTACCCTGAAAGGAAGAGCGCTCTATTCAGGCAATGAGAATTTTTATCCCGGAAGTTTTGTGAAAGTTTTCATCGATCTCGGAAAAGAAACATCTACCATTATGATTCCAACTCAAAGTGTGATCCCTGTTTTAAAAGGGCAAAAAGTATGGATCAGTAAAAACGGAATTGCCCGGGAGATAAAAGTTATTACCGGAATAAGAACCGAAGATAAAATACAGATCCTGGAAGGCTTAAATGTTGGCGACACAGTTCTTACTACCGGATTGATGTCTGTAAAAAAAGATTCTAAATTAAAACTGATACGAACAGGAAAATAAAATGGACTTAGCTTCTTTAAGTGTAAAAAAACCAGTGCTTTCGGCAGTTATGTCGATCATCATTGTGCTGTTCGGGGCCATTGGTTATAAATTCCTTGGCGTAAGGGAGTATCCTTCCGTTGATCCTCCTGTTATTACTGTGCGAACAAGTTATACCGGCGCCAATGCAGAAGTTATTCAATCACAAATTACAGAGCCGCTCGAAAAAGCAATCAACGGAATTGATGGTATTAAAACAATAACAGGCGCTTCAAACCAGGGATCCAGCATTATCACTGTTGAATTTAATCTCAGTTCAAATCTTGAATCGGCGGCTAACGATGTACGCGATAAAGTGTCGCAGGCTCTTCGTCAGTTACCGCAGGATATTGATGCGCCCCCTGTAGTTACTAAAGCCGATGCCAACAGCGATGCAATCCTGTCGATGACTTTCGTGAGCGACAAACGTTCGTTACTTGAAGTGAGTGATTACGCTGAAAATGTGATTGCTCAAAATCTTCAGACCATTCCTGGTGTTAGTAGCATTCAGATTTGGGGACAAAGACGATATTCAATGCGAATTCGCATTGAGCCTAAAAAACTGGCAGCTTATAATCTTACTCCACTTGACGTAAAAACTGCATTGGACCGTGAGAATGTCGATCTTCCTTCAGGTAAAATTGTTGGTAACATGACCGAGCTCACTGTAAACACAATAGGCCGTGTAACAACAGAAAGCGAATTTGAAAGTCTGATCGTAAAACAGGATGGAGAAAATATTGTACGGTTAGGAGATATCGCGAAAATTGAACTGGGTCCCGAAAACGAAGAAACCATTCTGAAAGAATCGGGAACGCCAATGATCGGATTGGGAATTGTTCCTCAACCCGGCGCAAATTATATCGACATCTCCAATGAATTCTACAAACGTTACGAGCAACTGAAAAAAGATCTTCCTAAAGATTATAAAATCAATATTGCACTTGACAATACACGCTTCATTAAAAAATCGATCATTGAAGTTGAAGAAACTCTCATCATCGCTATTCTTCTCGTAATTTTAATTGTATACCTGTTCTTCCGCGACTGGCTCATCGCGTTTCGTCCTTTAATTGATATTCCCGTATCTCTTATCGGAGCTTTCTTTATTATGTATGTGATGGATTATTCTATCAATGTACTAACACTTCTCGCCATTGTTCTTGCAACAGGACTTGTTGTTGATGACGGTATTGTGGTAACGGAAAATATTTTCAAGAAACTTGAAAAAGGCATGAAGCCCGAACAAGCCGCGATTGAAGGAACCCGTGAAATTTACATGGCAGTTATTTCTACATCATTGACACTCGCCGCAGTTTTTATGCCCGTTATTTTTCTTGAAGGATTTGTAGGACGATTATTCCGCGAATTTGGAGTGGTACTTGCAGGAGCTGTTCTGATCTCCGCTTTTGTCTCGCTTACCCTCACCCCTACTCTGAATGCAAAACTGGTAAGAAAAGACTATCACAAACGCAGCAGATTTTACGTATGGTCGGAACCGTTTTTTGCCGGACTTGATAACTGGTTCAGAAATTCAATTACTAATTTCTTAAGAAAAAAATGGAAAGGTATATGGGGAGAGATCCTGCATCCCGCCATTATAATTCTTGTTGTTTCAATTGCTTCCATTTTTTATTTCGGATCAACGCTTCAATCAGAACTATCTCCCCTCGAGGACAGGAACTGGTTACGATTAACATATACCGGCCCTGAAGGTTCCAGCTTTGAATCCACAGACGCGCTGATGGAAAAAGTATCTACATTTATCGATGATTCTGTTCCCGAAAAAAATGTTCTTCTTACCGTTACTGCTCCGGGTTTTGCAGGATCGGGCGCGGTAAACACAGGTTTTGTGAGACTCGCGTTAACACAGGCACAGGACAGAACACGTACGCAACAGGAAATCGCGGATTACATCAATAAATACGTGAGTCGTTTCCCTGAAGGAAAAGTGTTCGTGATACAGGAACAATCTATTTCATCAGGCGGTGGACCAAAAGGAAATCTGCCAGTTCAGTTTGTACTGCAAAACAATGACTTCAAAAAACTTCAGGAAAAACTTCCTCTGTTTCTGGAAGCGGTAAGTAAAAATCCAACGTTCCAGGGGTTTGACGCCAACCTTAAATTCAGTAAGCCGGAACTAACTGTTGAAATTCTCAGAGATAAAGCTAAAACACTTGGCGTTTCTATTGCTGATATCGCACAGACCATTCAGTTAGCCATGAGCGGACAACGTTTCAGTTATTACACGAAGGGCGACAAGCAATATCAGGTAATTGGCCAGGTGGACAGAAGCAACAGAAATGACCCGCGTGACTTAAGCGATCTTTTTGTAAGGAATAATAAAGGTGAAATGATCCAGTTGGACAATATCACAAAAATTTCGGAAAAAAGCAGTCCTCCTCAATTGTACCATTACAACCGTTATCAATCCGCTACGGTTTCTGCAGGATTGGCCCCCGGGAAAACTATTGGTGATGGTATTAAAGAAATGGAAATGATCGCAAAAGAAATTCTTGATGAAAGTTTTTCTACAGCCTTAACCGGATCATCCAGGGATTATGCCGAGAGTTCTTCCAATATTTTATTCGCGTTTGTTCTTGCTCTGGTTCTCATTTATTTATTATTAGCAGCTCAATTCGAAAGTTTTCTTGAGCCTTTCATTATTTTAATGACGGTTCCTACGGCATTGGCGGGAGCAGTATTTTCATTATGGTATTTTAATCAAACGCTTAACATTTTCAGCCAGATTGGAATGATCATGTTGATTGGCTTAGTAACCAAGAATGGGATCCTGATCATTGAGTTCACCAACCAGTTAAGAAAGAAGGGCATGACATTGAGAAAATCTCTCATTAACGCCTCTACAGCACGTTTAAGACCAATTCTGATGACAAGCCTGGCAACCATACTTGGAGCTTTGCCAATTGCTCTTGCGTTAGGCGCAGGCGCAAAAAGCCGTATGGGAATGGGGATTGTAGTTATTGGCGGGCTTTTATTCTCAATGATCTTAACTTTATATGTGATACCTGCCCTCACATCACTTGTTTATTCATTCATCATCAAACGAAAAAGGAATGCTAAAAAAATCCGCTAACATACTTATTGGTATTTTTTGTGTTCTGAATATTTCTGCACAGGAAGTGCTTACCATTGACAATGCAATTAAACTGGGGCTCGAAAAAAATTATGACGTTCTCATTTCAAAAAACAATATTGAAATAAGTAAAGCTCAAAATAATTTAGGCAACGCGGGCATGTCGCCTCAGGTAAGTTTGAATGGAAACCTTAATATGGCCAACGTTAACTCGCATCAGGAATTTAATACAGGAACCGTGCAGGACAGAACGGGGGCGGCTTCCAGCAACCTCGGAGCCTCGCTGAATGTAAGCTGGACTATCTTCGACGGCTTACGAATGTTTGCTGTAAAGAAAAGACTGACTCAGACAGAACAATTAAGTTCCATTCAGTTAAAAGAACAGATGGAAATTACTATTCAGGAAATCATTCTTGCTTATTACAATATTGTTAGGATCAACGAACTTATCAAAGCGGCCAACCAGAACCTTGAAATTTACGCCGAGAGAAAAAAACTCGCGAAAGTAAAAATGGAAATCGGCTCCGATTCAAAAGTGGATCTTCTTCTCACGCAATCCGACGAGAATAAAGCTAAGAGCGCCATTCTACAACTCCAATTGGAATTAGTAACAGCAAAAGCTTCACTCAATAATTTGCTTGTAAGGAGCGTGGACACTGAATTTAAAACGGGTGATTCCATTATAGCGAATTATAATCCTGTATTGGAAGACCTCAAAAAAACAGCGGAGAAAAGTAATTCGCTCATGATGATCTCGAAACAAAACGAACTCATCATCAATCAAACCATTACAGAGGCCCGTTCGGCAAATCTTCCTTTTGTACAGCTGAACGGCGCTTATAATTTTACACGTGCGCAAAGCCAGGCAGGTATTATTTTCCTGAACCAGCAACAGGGTTTAAATGGAGGGATAACAGCAAGCTGGTTACTCTTTAACGGCAACAGAAATAATAAACTGGTAAAAGAAAGACAGATCAATCTCCTCAATCAGAAATACATTACCGAGCAAACCAAACAAAGCCTGGACGCTATGGTGTACATCACTTATCAGGGTTTCCTTACCAACAAAAAAATACTTGAACTCGAAAAACAGAATCTTGCCGATTCAAAAGAAGTGCTTGATGTTTCGCTGGAGAGATATAAGATCGGAAAAACGAATCTCCTTGAAACCATCGAAACACAAAAAAATCTCGAGGACGCTCAGACGCGTTACATCAATGCACTTTACAATGTGAAGAAAGCTGAAACGGAATTGCTGAGAGCGAATGGAACCTTAGTGAAATAGTTCTCGCAGAACTATCGTTTCTTTAAATTAATCAATTTTTTCTTCTCCTACTTTTCGCGCGAAAAAGCAGGCAAAACGCTTTTGGCCATTCGTAGGAAATTTTTATGTAAGGGTTGTTGAATAATCTGCGAACATCGCTTCCTCAACTCACTCTGCAAGAACCAGAATTAATCCCTCTTCGCAAACCGCATCTGCAAAACACCCCAGAAAGCCTCTTTGAAAATTTTGGTGCTCATTTTACTAACGCCTTCTACCCTGTCCACAAATGTGATAGGAACTTCAACGATTTTGAATCCTTTTTTGTAGGCGCTGTATTTCATTTCTATCTGGAAAGCATATCCCATGAATTTGATCCTGTCGAGGTTGATCGTTTCCAGAACTTTTCGTTTATAGCATTTAAATCCTGCCGTAGTATCTTTTACATTGAACCAAAGAACAAGACGCACGTAAAGCGACGCGAAATAAGAAAGCAGGATACGTTTCATATCCCAGTTGCTCACATTTCCACCTTTCACATATCTGGATCCAACGGCTACATCCGCTCCATTTTTACAAGCAGCAAGCAAACGTTCCAGATCATCGGGATTATGACTGAAATCACAATCCATTTCGAAAATATAATCGTAATCACGTGCCAATCCCCATCTGAAACCATGAATATATGCGGTACCAAGGCCCAGCTTGCCCTTACGTTCCTCGATGTGAAGTCCTGCAAATTCTTTCTGAAGTTCTTTCACCTTCACTGCGGTACCATCAGGTGATCCATCGTCAACAATAAGTAAATGAAATTCTGTGGGGAGGCTAAAAACCCTGCGCACCATCTTCTCGATGTTCTCTATCTCGTTATAGGTAGGAATTATGACAAGGTTTTTTCCCATGAGCAGCGAATATAACAATTATGGATCGATCCTAATAGCGTAGTTTTTATCATATTATTGCACTTTTAGTCTTTTTTATGAAACATTTAAAGGATTGTTTTTTTCTGCGCATTATTTCTATATTTTTACTTTGTGGCAAAGAGATTCAACGTAAGAGTGTACGGAATTCTTATCAAGGATAAGAAAGTTCTTGTGTCCGATGAGTACATTAAGGGTCATCAGATCACAAAATTCCCGGGTGGCGGATTAGAGTTCGGCGAAGGAAGCAAAGATTGCATCGTCAGGGAATTTAAAGAAGAACTGAACCTGGATGTATTTGTGGTGAAACATTTCTACACCACTGATTTTTTTGTTCATTCTGCTTTCGATACCAACAGCCAGGTTATTAGCATTTATTATATGGTTGACACAAAACAACCTATCACATTTAACGTTACAGAAAAAGTGCATGATTACGTAAAAAAAGAAGGCGCGCAATCTATGCGATGGATAGATCTGAAAAAAATAAGCGACAATGATCTTACTCTGATCATTGACAAAAAAGTAGGCGAAATGCTTCAGAAAAAATTCAGAAAGTAATGCGTCTCTCCCGCAATCATATTTTCCAGATACTTGGGCCTCTTGTTGCAACGCTGTTCTGCCTTTTTGTAAACCTCGACCCTAACAATTATAAAGTTACTCTTATGGCCGGGGTCGCCATCTGGATGGTGATCTGGTGGTTCAGCGAAGCGGTGAGTCTCGCTGTTACCGCTCTGGTTCCTGTACTCATGCTTCCTGTACTTGGTATAAGCGATACCAAAACTGTAGCGCAGCAATATTCCGACAGCATCATCTTTTTATTCATTGGGGGATTCATGCTCGCTTTCGCTATCGAAAAATGGAACTTTCATAAGCGTGTAGCACTAAAAATACTTTCCGTAGTTGGAAAAACTCCCGCAACAATTTTGTTCGGCGTCATGATTTCGACCTACTTAATTAGTAACTGGATAAGTAATACAGCCACCACTATGATGTTATTCGGCGCGGTGTTTGCTTTGATTGGTGAAACAAAAAATTACATCACCAGAAATTATGAAAAATTTGCCGCGGCTGTTTTACTCGGACTGGCTTTTTCCGCAACTATAGGCGGAATGGCCACACCTGTTGGAACGCCTCCTAACATGTATTTTTTTAAGGCTTTCAAGGAGGCTTTTCCCCAGGACCACGCGCTCAACTTTTTAAAATGGAGCATGATCGGTTATCCTATTTCGCTAACGTTTTTATTGGTCACTTTTTTTGTCCTTCATTTTTACTTTCTCAGGAATAAAGTCGAGCTTAAGATCGAGCAATCCTATTTCAAACAAACCTATGGTTCATTAGGAAAATTTTCTTACGAAGAAAAATGGGTGTTTGTCATTTTTATCTTTTGCATTCTAGGATGGTTCACAAAGGCCGATATAGATTTCGGGAACTTTAAATTCAAAGGCTGGAGTAACTTATTTGTTACACCAAAATACATTGAAGATGCTCTTGTTGCATTGATAGCCGCCCTCGCATTATTTCTTATTCCTTCAAAAACAAACAAAGGAGAGGCGCTTCTTATCTGGGAAGACGCGAAAAAATTACGCTATGATATTATTCTCATGTTTGGTTCAGGTTTCGCTCTGGCCTATGGCTTTGAAGTAACAGGATTAAGTAAATGGCTCGCCAGCAGTTTATGTGTGCTCAAAGGTGTTTCGCCGGTGCTTATCATTCTTGGCATTTGCTTAATTGTTACACTCATCAGCGAATTTGCTTCCAACATTGCAAGTATACAGCTGGCCATTCCGGTGATGATGGCGCTTCAGAAAGAACTGGACCTTGATCCGCTGTTGCTCATGATGCCCGCTACATTTGCTTCCTCGCTGGGCTTCATGCTTCCGGTGGCCACAGCCGCCAATACCATTGTGTTTGGCACCAAACAAATCGATATAAAAGATATGTTCAAAGTGGGAATTGTATTGGATATTCTCGGAATTTTGATCATTACTCTAATGTGTTACTTATATTTGTCGTAGAAAATGATCATCGTTAAAAACATCAGAAAAAAGTACGGCGAGCTGGATATTCTCAAAGGAGTTGATCTTGAAATCAAGCAGGGCGAAGTAGTATCCATTGTTGGTTCCTCAGGTGCCGGTAAAACTACTTTGCTTACTATTTTAGGGACACTCGACCGACCAAATAGCGGCGAAGTTTACATTAATAACCAGGATGTGTTTTCTCTTCCCGATTTTAAACTTGCGGCTTTCAGAAACCTCAACATTGGTTTCGTTTTTCAGTTCCACCAGCTTCTTCCCGAATTTACAGCCATGGAAAATGTGTGTATTCCTGCACTCATTGCAAAAAAAAATAAAAAGGAAAGCGAAAAAAGAGCCATCGAATTACTCGAACTTTTCAATTTAAAAGACCGCATCGATCATAAGCCTTCCGAACTCAGTGGCGGTGAACAGCAGCGCGTGGCTGTGGCAAGAGCGTTAATGAATAATCCCGGAGTTATTTTTGCAGATGAACCAAGTGGTAATCTCGACAGTAAAAACGCCGAAGAACTTCACCAGTTGTTCTTCCGTTTACGTGATAACCTGAAACAGACTTTTGTAATTGTGACTCATAACTCAGAACTCGCTAAAATGGCCGACAGAACATTAGTGATGAAAGATGGGAGAATTCAATTATAAGTCAAAAGGAAACTAAGTCAAAAGAAAAACACATTGAAGAGACTCTCTTTTGACTTTTAACTTTTGACTTTATTGTTTACATCCTCCCTTAGCCAGCTCTTCCGAAGCATCGGCATAACCAAGCTTCTGCGCCATTAAAAGATCGGAGCAACTGTTAGGGTTGTTTTTAAGATTATATTTTTTAAGAAGGCCGCGGTAATAAAATGCTCTTCCGCTTTTTGGATCCAATTTAATTGCAAGGTCCAGATCATTCATAGCCGGCACATCTTTATAAAGGGTATAATTAATAACACCACGCTCCATAATGGCTGGCTTATAATCGTTTTTCAGTTTTATACTTTCATTATAATCTTCCAACGCAGCTTCGTAATTTTTTTGTTTGAATTTACCATTGCCCCGCATGTAAAAGAGATAATAATCCTTTTTTAGGGCAAGAGCTTTATCACAATCTTCAATACAACCTTTAGCATCGTTAAGATCATATTTAAGTGGCGCGCGGTAATAGTAGCTTGTATAATAATCGTTCTTTAATTCAATGGATTTGTTCAGATCCTTCATCGCCAGGTCATCCTTTTCGAGATAATAAAGCGTAGCGCCGCGGTAACAATAAGTTTTATAATCGGTGGATCCAAGATCTATAGCTGAATTAAAATCTACTTCAGCTTCATTATATCTTTCAAGATAAAAAAGGCAAAGTCCTTTATTGTAATAAGCATCTCTGTAAGTTGGATCTATTTCAAGGCATTTTTTATTGTCTTCGAGCGCTTTTGTATATTGTTCCAGGTCCAGGTAAGCCACCGCCCGGTTATAATGCGCTTTCGCGTATTTTTTATCGTGGGCAATAACTGTATCATACTCCGTTATTCCTTCCTTGTATTTTTTAAGATAGATCAGGTTCAATCCTTTCCAGAAATGAGTTTCATAATCGTTCTTCAGCGAAAGGGCTTTGTTGCAGTCCTCCAGGCTTCCTTTGTAATCCTTGAGGTAATATTTTGCTATACATCTGAAATGATGAATTCTTTCGTAATTCTTTTCTACTGCTTCGGCCTGGTTAAGTACTTTTAAAGCATCGTCATATTTTTCGAGATAAACAAGACTTGCTCCTTTGTAACAAAGTGCCAGTCCATAATCCGGATCATACACCAGGGATGAATCCATAACCCTTACAGCTTCCTTATAATTCTTAAGCATGTATTCGCTCACAGAAATAAGATAATACACATCCGATCCTTTTCTTCCACGCGCGATACTATGCCTTAAATCCCAAATGGCTGATTTATAATCACGATTGTCGTAACTGCAAAGTCCACGGTTATATAACGCTGTGCTATCAGTTGGGCGCTTATGAAGATAGGCCGTATAATCTTCGTAAGCTTCTTTGTACTTTTTGTTTTCTTGTTTTTCGTAAGCCGATTTGAAAAGCGCAAGTGTTTTTTCATCTTCGGTTTGTGAAACAAGTTTTAAAGCTCCAAGGCATAAAATACAGGCGGTAAAAAATAGCTGTTTAATCATTGTATAAAATTAAAAATCCCCGGCGAATTTCCGGGGATTTTATTTATTGTTTTTTCAATCTTTCGTTCATGTCTTTCGCTTTATCGTCCTGTTTTGTGAACATGTAAAGCTTTCTTAAAGCGATCATAGTAGGACGATCATCAGGTTTGATAGCAAGGGCCTGTTCAAGAAGCGGGATTGCTTTTTTAAATGCTTCCTGTGATTTGGCTTCGTTTTCTTTTTGTGTCTTAGCCATTTCGGTAATAGTAGCAGGCTGACGGTTCTGATAATATCCGCCATAGTTATTGTAAAGAGCGCCAAGGTTAAAGATCAGATTATACTGGTATTCTTTGTTAGGAGAATTCAGGTCAATACCCTTCTGATAATACGTTTCAGCATTTTTAATACATTCCTCATAGTTAGCCGGTTTTGGAAGCTCCTTCATGGTACCCTTTTCTTTTGGATTGGCCATACCATCGTAGATCTGGCCCGATATAAGATAGAACACCGGATTTTTAGGATCTTTTTCGATCGACACTTTTAAGTTATTGAGAGCCTCTTCCTGTTTTCCTTTAGCTAAATAGTAATCTGTTTCCTTGTTCATTAAACTTAAATCGCCAGGGAAAGCCACTCTTCCTTTTTTCAGGATCTCCATTGCAGCGGTTGTATCCAGTTTAGACATTTGAGCGTTGTACATGGATTCGTAATTATAGGGAGTAGCAATTTTACTGTCAATCATTTTTTTGTTGTAGTCAATGATCTTGGTTGGATTTTTAGCTTTTCCGGCTGAGATGCAGGCATTGTAGAAGTTAGCTGTATCCTTCACTTTATAAAGTAAAGTATTGAGGAATGCTGTTTTGTAAAAATAGTCAGCTGCTTCGTCGTATTTTTTTGCCTTGTATTTTCCTTGTGCAATATTGGCCGATTCCATTTTGATCTGCTGGGTAACCATGGCAATTTTAATATCCTCTTCACCTAACATGGAGGTTCCTTTTGTTAGACCATCCTTTATAGTTTCCATGAATTTAGGATCAACTTCCTGGATTTTGTTGATCTCCTCGTTTGCTGTTTCAAAATCTGCGAGAGGAGTATTACCATATGCCAGCATGGCTCTTTCATTTTTATCCTGAACGGTTGGCTCCAGTTTTTTTAATTCTGCATTAAGTGCGTTCTGATAAAACGCGTAGCTGATACGCGCTTTGTAAGCGTGTGTTTTACCCTGATTTTTAGTATCCTCATGAGTCAAAGCCACATCAATAGCGTCTTTTGCTTTAGTCAGATAAACCAGATCAGGTTTACCATCTTTTACAGTGGCTTCATAATCGTTTAGTGCTCTCCATGCTGTTTGTACTTTTGCTTTTTGTGAGAAGCCAAATACAGGCAGTAAGGCTAAACTCAGTATTCCGATTTTTTTCATATGCGTAATATGTCTTTTTATTCAGACGTTTTTATTTCCAATTTACATACCGCTTTTGCGGATTTAACATTCTTTATGGGCGAAGAAATATTTATATAAGAATCAAGAGACAAGATTCAAGAGACAAGTCTTGAATCTTGATTCTTAGTTCTTGAATCTAATCTTTTGGTGTTTCGTCGCTGTTATTATCCCCATTCTCTTCAGGCGCAGTTCCTGTTTCTTCAGATGAAGCATTTTCAGGAGTTATGACCGAATTTTCATCGGCCACTTCTTCTTCATGATCCACTTTTGTTACAGCAGCAATTTCATCCGACTCTGAAATATTGATCAATCTAACACCTTGCGTGGCTCTACCCATAACACGGAGAGAACTTACATTTAAACGAATAGTGATTCCGTTTTTAGTGATGATCATCAGATCGTCTGCGTCAGTTACTGATTTAATCCCAACAAGGTTCCCGGTTTTGTCTGTAATGTTAATGGTCTTCACACCTTTTCCACCACGGTTGGTTACACGGTATTCTTCAATATCGCTACGCTTGCCATATCCTTTTTCTGAAACTACGAGAACATTGGTTTGAGGATTGTCTATACAGATCATTCCGATCACTTCATTTTTTCCTCCTTCTTCGTCGTTCAGATCAATACCGATAACTCCGCTGGCATTACGTCCCATCGGTCTTACTTTCTCTTCATTGAAGCGGCACACTTTACCAAGTTTAGTAGCAAGCATGATCTCGCTCGTTCCGTTTGTTAATGCTGCTTCTAAAAGCACATCTCCTTCGCGAATAGTAATAGCATTAATACCATTAGCACGTGGACGTGAATAGGCTTCTAAAGAAGTTTTCTTGATAATTCCATCTCTTGTGCAAAGAATGATAAAGTTGTTATTGATATATTCTTCTTTATCAAGACTTGTTACATTTATGAAGGCTTTTACTTTATCATCAGGTGCAATACTGATTAAGTTCTGAATTGCACGGCCCTTACTTTGTTTATTTCCTTCCGGAACTTCGTAAGCACGTATCCAGTAACATTGTCCTTTTTCTGTAAATAATAATAAATAATTGTGCGTTGAAGCTATGAACATGTGCTCAATGAAATCTTCATCGCGTGTGCTCGACCCTTTACTTCCTTTTCCACCGCGGCCTTGCGCGCGATACTCATCAAGATTGGTGCGTTTCATATATCCCATATGAGAAATAGTAATTACCACATCTTCATCGGCGATCATGTCTTCAATTTTAAGATCATCGCCCACATAAACAATTTCACTGCGGCGCTCATCACCGAACTTCTGTTTTACTTCCAGTAATTCGTCCTTAATAATATTGTAACGCAATGGTTCGTTATTTAAAATATCGTTGAGATGAGCAATTGTTTTCATGAGCTCATCAAATTCTGCTTTTAATTTATCACGTTCCAGTCCTGTAAGAGTTCTTAAACGCATGTCGAGGATCGCGCGTGACTGAACTTCCGATAAGCTAAATTTTGACATTAATTCATCGCGCGCTACATCAGGAGTTTCGCTTTCGCGGATAATTTTAATTACATCGTCGAGGTTATCGAGAGCAACTAATAATCCCTGTAAAATATGTGCGCGCTTTTCGGCTTGCGCTAATTCATATTTGGTACGACGCACAACCACATCGTGACGGTGCTCAACAAAATAATGAATTTGTTGTTTCAGGTTAAGTATTTCGGGACGACCATTTACGAGAACAACATTATTAATTGAGAATGAAGTCTGTAACGCGGTAAACTTGTATAAATTATTTAATACAACATTGCTGATAGCATCTCTTCTTAATTCGTACACTACACGAATTCCTTCGCGGTTACTTTCATCACGGATCTCGCTGATACCTTCAATCTTTTTCTCATTGCAAAGTTCCCACTGACGTTTGATCATCTCTGCTTTATTGATCTGGTAAGGAACTTCTGTAACAATAATTCTCTCACGGTCACCAACCTGTTCAATAACAGCTTTCGCGCGCATTACTACGCGGCCACGGCCAGTAGCAAAAGCTTCTTTCACACCTTCATAACCATAAATGATTCCACCTGTTGGAAAATCAGGCGCTTTGACAAATTTCATTAAACCAACAACATCAATATCGCGGTTGTCGATGTAAGCCATAGTAGCATCAATTACCTCACTTAAATTATGCGGTGCCATGTTCGTGGCCATACCTACAGCAATTCCTGATGCTCCGTTTACCAGGAGGTTAGGTATTTTTGTAGGAAGAACAGTTGGTTCAGTTAAACTATCATCGAAGTTAGGACGAAAATCAACAGTTTCTTTTTCAATATCCGCGAGCATTTCTTCAGTGATCTTTCTGAAACGAACTTCTGTATAACGCATTGCCGCAGGAGGATCACCATCCATACTTCCAAAATTTCCCTGTCCGTCAACCAGCATGTAACGCAGGCTCCAATCCTGCGCCATACGCACCATAGTGTCATAAACGCTGGCATCGCCATGGGGGTGATATTTACCCAATACTTCCCCAACAATACGCGCTGATTTTTTATAAGGGCGGTTATGTAAAACTCCTAAATCAAGCATTCCGTACAATACGCGGCGGTGAACCGGTTTTAAGCCGTCACGCACGTCAGGTAATGCCCTTGAAACGATAACCGACATCGAATAATCGATGTAAGCCGTTTTCATTTCATCTTCAATGTTAATCGGAATAATTTTTTCTCCTTCGTGTGCCATACTATTTAGTTTCTTTTGTTAAGTTTTATGAACTTTTGTCATGCCTCATTTTTAACTTTTGTACGTCGAAAAAAAGGCTGAAAAAAATCCTTTAAGAACCCATGAAAGTAGCGAAAAATCAGCGATTACAGCCAAAACTTATCAACAAAAATTTTGTTAAAAAAACCGGTTATAAAATTTAACTTTCCACTTATTATAACCTATTTTTGAGATTGGCATTATATATGTAACTTAACCATTAGAAAGGATATTTTTATGGAAGCAAAATTTTCTCCCCGGGTAAAAGATGTGATTACCTACAGCCGTGAAGAGGCACTTCGTTTGGGACACGATTTTATCGGAATTGAACACCTTATGTTAGGAATGATTCGTGACGGCGATGGTGTTGGAATGCGTTTATTGAAAAATTTAGGCGTTGATTCGCAAGAGTTACGCCGTACGATCGAACAGAATTTAACTCCTGGAATTCGTAAAACAAACAACCTGGCCAACATTCCCCTTGTAAAACAGGCCGAAAAAACGCTTAAACTGACGTATTTAGAGGCGAAAACCTTTAAGTCGGTACAAATAGGCACCGAACATCTTTTGTTGTGTATATTGAAAGATAATGACAATATCGTTACAAAGACTTTATTAAAAAGCGGAGTGGATTATGATGCCACACGCGCAGAACTCGAAGGGTTCCTTGATAACCCTGGAAAAATCGAAAACTCAGCCGCCGGAAACGACGATGAGGACGCAGATGATTCAAACTTTGGCGCCAGCAACAATCCTGGCAGCCAGAAGAAACAAGGAGATAGCAAGTCAAAAACGCCGGTTCTCGACAATTTTGGCAGGGATCTTACCAAAATGGCAGAGGACGGAAAACTTGATCCTGTTGTGGGACGCGAGAAAGAGATCGAACGCGTTTCGCAGATTCTTTCACGTCGTAAGAAGAACAACCCTATTCTCATTGGAGAACCCGGTGTTGGTAAATCAAGTATTGCTGAAGGGCTCGCTTTAAGAATTGTACAAAGAAAAGTGAGCCGCGTTCTGTTTAACAAACGTGTTGTTACTTTAGATCTTGCTTCTCTCGTTGCCGGAACTAAATACCGTGGACAATTTGAAGAGCGTATGAAGGCTGTTATGAACGAGCTTGAGAAAAGCCCTGACGTAATTTTATTCATTGACGAAATTCACACCATCATTGGCGCAGGTGGCGCAAGCGGAAGTTTAGACGCCAGCAACATGTTCAAGCCCGCTTTAGCGCGTGGCGAAATTCAATGTATCGGTGCAACCACACTTGATGAATACCGTCAGTATATTGAGAAAGACGGAGCTTTAGAGCGCCGTTTCCAGAAAGTAATTGTTGAGCCTGCAACACAGGATGAATCTTTACAGATCCTTCACAATATCAAATCAAAATATGAAGATCATCACAATGTTACTTATACAGACGAAGCAATTAAAGCTTGTGTTTCTTTAACTGCAAGATATATTACCGACAGGCACTTACCAGATAAAGCCATTGACGCGTTGGATGAAGCGGGAAGCCGTGTTCACATCACTAACATCAATGTGCCGCAAAATATTCTCGACATCGAAGCGAAAATTGAAGAGATAAAAGAATTAAAAAACCAGGTCGTACGCAGTCAGAAATACGAAGAAGCTGCCCGCTTACGTGATACTGAGAAGCAATTACAGACACAGCTCGAAACAGCTAAAAAAGCCTGGGAAGAAGAAACCAAACAGAACCGCGTAACCGTTACGGAAGAAAATGTAGCAGAAGTAGTGAGTATGATGAGCGGCGTTCCTGTTCAACGCGTCAACCAGAACGAGGGAGAAAAACTCGTGAAGATGAACGAACTTCTCAAAGGAAAAGTAATTGGCCAGGATGCCGCGCTTGCAAAAGTGGTGAAAGCCATTCAGCGTAACCGCGCCGGATTAAAAGATCCGAACAAACCGATCGGTTCATTTATTTTCCTTGGACCTACAGGTGTTGGTAAAACACAATTAGCGAAAATTTTAGCGAAACATTTATTTGATAATGATGATGCGTTGATCCGTATCGACATGAGTGAGTACATGGAAAAATTCGCTGTAACCCGCCTCATCGGAGCTCCTCCGGGATATGTAGGTTATGAAGAAGGCGGACAATTAACCGAAAAGGTTCGTCGTCGTCCTTATGCGGTTGTGTTACTCGATGAGATCGAAAAAGCGCATCCGGATGTATTCAACATGTTGTTACAGGTTCTCGACGATGGTCAGTTAACTGATAGTCTGGGAAGAAAAATCGACTTCAAAAATACCATTATCATAATGACGTCTAACATTGGTGCACGCCAGTTAAAAGATTTCGGAACAGGTGTTGGATTCGGAACAAGTTCAAGAAAAGAAGGCGAGGAAGAAGCCAGTCAAGGTGTAATTCAGAATGCGCTCAAGAAAGCATTCGCTCCTGAATTTCTTAACCGTATCGATGATGTGATCATGTTTAACTCTCTTACCCGTGAAGATATTCACAAGATCATTGATATTGAACTTGGACATTTATTCGGACGCGTAACAGGATTAGGATATACTATCAAAATTACTGATGCGGCTAAAGATTACATTGTTGAAAAAGGATATGATCCGAATTATGGCGCAAGGCCTTTAAAACGTGCCATTCAGAAATATCTCGAAGATCCTATGGCCGAAGAGATCATCAAAAGTAATTTAAGTGAAGGTGACGAACTGGAAGTGGATTACAACAAGGAAAAAGATGAGATCGTTGTTTCTACTCACAAACCAAAAGGAAAACGAAGTAAAAAAGAAGATAAAGCATAATGAAAAGACCCGGAAACTCTCCGGGTCTTTCTTTTTTTAGGTGTTTTTTAGGTAAGAATTAATTTATTGATATCTTTATTTCCGGATTAATCCCGGATTCGTGAGATATTTTATTTCCCTGATATGTTTTGTACTGTGCTTAAACCTTTTTTCACAAAGGGACAGATCGATTGATTCTCTTCTCAGGATTCTTAAAACGCTTAATGCCAAAGCCGGCGATCCTTCACTTAAAGATACATCACGTGTTAATGTACTCGTTTCTCTTAGCCGTAAATGTAGTTTCAGAGGCGATCATTCAACCGCTATTAAACACGCGCGTATTGCTGAGAACATTTCCAATAAATTAATTGAAGAGGGTTTTAGCAAAGAAGGCAAAAAATGTCTCGCAGATGCCATTAGCAGTCTTGGGTATGCCTATTACACCTATGAAGATATTCCTAACTCCACACGTGAATACAAAAGGGAACTGAAGATTCGCCAGGAATTGGGCGACCCTAAAGATTTGGCCATGTGTTATAATTACATTGGAACAAATTACCTGGTACAGGAAAATAACCCTGTTGCAATGGAGTTTTTTTTCAAAGCGCTTAAGCTAATGGAAGAAACCAATAACAAGAACGAAATTGCCACAGTGTATAATAGTCTCGGTGTTTGTTTTACAAACCAGAACGAATATGATAAAGCGCTGGAATACTACAAAAAAGAACAGGCCATCGGAGAATTAATAAAAGACAAGGACGTTACCAGTATGGCCGTTACAAATATTGGCGCCGTATACGGTGAAAAAGGCGAACATCCGAAAGCACTGGAGTATTTCATGAAATATCTTAAGCTTGTTGAAAAAACCGACAATGTTCTTGAGATAGCTCTTGCTTATGTAAATATTGGAAGCACCTATGAGTCCATGAACGAACATGAAAAAGCTTTGGAATACTCATTGAAAGCGCGCGATATGTTAGAGCAGCAATCTAACCGCCAGTATCAGTATCTGGGACTGGTTTACCTCAACACGGGCACCATTTACACTTCCATGATCAAAAAAGGAATTGGAAACAGGCAAAAAAACATCCAGGAAGCCAGTTCGTATCTGAACAAGGCCCTCGAAACTTATCAAAGATTAGGATTGCCAACCTATATTGGTGAATGTTACAAAGCCATTTCTGAATTCAATACTAACACGGGCAAGATGGAAGATGCCTTCCAGAATTATAAAAAGTACATTCAATATAAGGATAGCGTTACCAATGCCGAAAATACATCGAAAAGCATTCGCATTGAAATGAATTACGAATTCGAGAAAAAAGAAAGCGCCTCAAATCTTGAACAGGAAAAAAAGGAGACGATTGCAAAAGAAGAAAATGAAAAACAAAAAACCATCCGGAATTTATTCATCGTAGCGTTTGGTTTCATGTTGCTTCTCGCCATTTTCATTTTCATAAGCTACAGGCAGAAAAAACAGGTGAACAGTGTTATTTCGAAACAAAAACTGGAAGTTGAAGAGCAAAAATCACTCGTGGAAAGAAACCAGAAACAGATCATTGACAGTATTAACTACGCTAAGCGGATTCAAAGTTCCATTCTTCCGAACGACACCATTCTTAAAAAAGTTTTCACTGAAAGTTTTATCCTTTACCGTCCGAAAGACATTGTAAGCGGTGATTTTTACTGGTTCTGTTCACTTCCGGATAGCAAAGAAATGATCCTTGCCGTTGCAGATTGTACCGGACATGGCGTTCCGGGTGCTTTTCTCAGCATGGTAGGAAGCACTTTACTTAATGAAATTGTAACACATAAAAACATCACCGATCCCGCAGAAATTTTAAAAGCTTTGTGTTCCGGCCTCTCCTCTACCCTTGTATCAAAACAAAAAGAAGAGATCAATCCCGACGGAATGGATATTTCTATTTGTAAAATCGATTCTGAGAAAAAGAGATTGATGTTCGCAGGCGCCAATCAAACGCTATACCTTGTTGGAAACGGAAAAGTAGAAAAGACAGAATCTCAGATCAATTCTATCAACGGTGTATTCGACTTACGTACTAATGATCAATTGTATTCCATTGGTGTAGATCTCTCCGATATCACAGCCGTTTATCTCACTACCGATGGTTTTGCTGACCAGATGGGTGAATTAACCAAAAAGAAATTCCTGAGCACACGTTTCGAGGATCTTCTTCTCAAAGTGCACAATCTCTCTGCAAACGAACAGCTCAGCGAAATTGAAAATACATTCAATACCTGGAAAGGTAACCAGAAACAAATTGACGACGTGCTGGTAATTGGGTTTAAGGTTTAGTTCTCGCAGACAAACGCGCAGTAAGCTGAGTTCTCAGAAGATTTTTTCTTAAAATATTATTACTTCATTATTCTCTGCATACTTCGCTTCCTCAGTTCTTTCTTCTAGAATCAAAAAAGAGCCATCATTTCTGAAAGCTCCTTCTCTATAAACTGTTGGCTATAAACTATCGTCTACTTTAGTAAACTTACATGTCCTGTCTTGTGATAGATCTTTCCTTCAGCGTCTTTGTATTTTATCCTGTAAACATATACATCCTGTTTAACCGGGTCTGAAGTTCCCTTCGCTAAACCATCCCAGCCAACCGTATAATCTTTTGTATGGAATAAAGAAGCGCCCCATCTATCAAAAATTTCGAGATCATAAACATTAAGATCCAATCCATAAGGTGAGAAAACCGGGATAAAGATATCATTCACTCCATCATAGTTTGGCGTAAATGAATTAGGAACATATACTCCGTAATCATTTCTTATTGTTACACGCTGGCTTGTAATATCCTTACAGCCTTCAGGCGTTTTAGCGGTAAGAGTTATCATGTAATCTCCCGCTTTGTCAAAGATCACCTGGGGATTTACATCGTTAAGCTGATACTTATCGGCAATCTGCCATTGGTAAGTATTGTTTCCAAGTATGGTACTAAGATTGGTAAACTGAATTTTCGGATCGATCATACTAACTTCTTCCGGACTGAAACTAAACGCGGCGTGAGGCACATCAAAAACTTTTATTGCATATGGAAGTACCGCTTGCGTACCACATCCCATATCATTTATATAGGTAAAAGAAATTGTATAAGACCCCGGAGCATCGAATGTATGATTTGCTGTTAATCCATTCTGCGTGGAAGAACCATCTCCAAAGTTCCAGGTTCCTATTCCTGAATTTGCGCTTGGCGTATTAAATGTAACCTCAACTGGCCTGCAGCCTTTTTCAACATTACTTACAACATTTACCTGGGGAATATCACTCACCTGGATACGCATGGCAGAACTATCGGGACAAAGACTTGGCGTTGGTGATGAATTCGTATAATAGATAACAATATTGTTGTTTCCTATGTTAGCGTTAGCAGGAGTAAATAAACCGTTTACCTGCGTTGGTCCCGACCATGTTCCGCCCTGATTCTGAACAATACTGTTAAGATTTATTGGTGGATCGTTTTTACAGAATGGTCCGGCGTATTTGGTAAAGTCGGCCGACACAAATGCTTCTATATTAATCGTTGTCTGAGCAGTTGCTACACATGGTCCGGCCGAAACACTATAGTTAATTATATTTTGTCCTATCGATGCATTTGGAGGGACAAACAATCCCTGGTTATTGACAGCGCCATTTCCTGAACTGCTGAAATATCCTCCCAATGGAGTTACCGGTATCATAACAGCACCGTGCATATTACAGAATGGCCCAATCTGTGTTATAACCGGAGTTGCAAGCGAAAATACATTTACCGCAAGTGTTGCCTGGTCAGGACATAAACCTACCGGGGATGAATTTGTATTGTAAGTAAGCGTTAAATTTCCTGTTCCTGAAGCTGAAGGATCAAACACAGAACCAGTTACACCTGGCCCGCTCCATGTTCCGGTATTGTTTACTACAAGAGGCGTTAAATTTACCTGCGATGCGGTATTACATTTATCAGAAATACTTCCCGTGATCACCGCAGGAACAAATGCTTCAACATTAATGGTAGAAGTAGCTTGTGTGTTACAGGTAAATGTTCCTATAACGTATTGCACTGTGTTACTTCCGATGGCGGCCTGCGAAGGGCTAAAAATTCCTGTTGGTGTCTGATAAACTACCGGCGTCCACGTGCCACTATTCGGACTCACTATCATCTGTATATTTCCAGCAGTATTACAATACGGGCCAATTGCTGAGATCGTAGGTGTAGGAGGGTTAAGAACTGATATGGCAATACTATTTACATCCGGACAAAGTGTTGCGTTTGGCGATGATGTTGTGTTATAAGTTAAAGTATAAATATTTGTTGATAGCCCCGATGGGTTAAATGAATTATTATTAACGTTAACTCCGCTCCATGTTCCATTTACGGTACTTTGTACAATGCTGTTTAAGTTTACGATTGGGCTTGTTACACACATAGGCGCAATAGAGGTTGTAAACGCAGCTGTATTAAATTGTGAAACATTAATGGCCGCGGTACTTGTAGCAATACATGAGCCCACAACTGTTGAATAAAGAACAGAGCTTGTTCCGATAGGCGCCAATGCCGGAGTTAATATTCCGCCGGCACTCACACCTCCATTATTGGTCCATGTTCCCCCTCCAGGTACAGCATTAAGATTAACCGTGTTTGCCGTGTTACATAACGGGCCCGGGATTGTTAATGTTGGCGTAAGTGGATTTGCAATTGTAACAGTAAGAGTTTGCATTGCCGGACAACTGATATTTGTGGGCGAAACCACTACGCTGTAAATAGCCGTGGAAAGTGTTCCTGTTATTGGTTGAGTTGTAATTGCGGTGCTTGAAGCTGTAGGCGCCGCAATTCCGGGCCCTGGGCTCCAGCTATAAGAAAACGCGCTCGGATTTGGAGTTGTACAATTTCCAAAGCGGATCAATGGTCTATTCACTGTTGTGATCAAAGGATTTGCCCCGGTCATACAAGCCGTAGCCACATCGCTGTACCAAACCCTGCAGGAATTAAATGCAGTTGCACGGTAAGGTGAAATACAGTTCGATGTATAATTAGGTGTTATGTTATAACATATATCAACAAGCAGATTTGAAACTCCGTCCCAGTAATACGGGGCCGTAAAGTTATGCGTGTTCCATCCTGCCGCCACTGCAACATTGGAGCTGAAAACCGTGAACCATCCTGTATTATCAAATCCTCCGCTTAATGCAGTTACGTTAGTACATTTTAGTCTGATCGTATATCCCGGGTAATTTATTGTTCCGTTTACCGTAATAACATTGAATGCGAGATTTGTGATGTATCCCATTCCTATTCCTGCAGCGTTTAATTCCGCGGCTGTGAATAACATCTGGTGTCGCGCATTCTTATACCAGTTACCATAAGGGGCTGGCCATGTAGTTGTTCCGTTTTGTCCTGTTTGCGGGTTTCCGACCTGTGTAATGGCTGGAGATGCGCACGCCGGACCCACGCCTGTATTGGAGCATGGAGTTCCGCTAAAGCCTTGTCCGAAAGTTACAGAAGGTGTAAATACTCCTCCCTGGCAAACGGTTGATGTAAGTGGGGTAACCGTGTATACAGGCGGTTGTGTAACATTAATGGTTGTTGTAGCCTGGCAGGTACTGGAACTTGTTGCTCCTTTAATTGTGTAAACAGAAACTGCGGTTATATTCGTCACCACAGGATTTAGCACGTTTGATGTAAAGCCTCCGGGACCTGTCCACGTAAAGGATGAAACCGCGGTGCCTGTTGTTGCCGATAGTGTAGCATTTTGTCCGGAACAAACCATGCCACTGTTAGTAGCTGTAATTGTACAGATCAATCCGCAGTTGGTGCTACCAGCGCCTGGTGTTGTTGCGTTGTTCTGGTTAAAAGTGATCTGCTGGTTTGAATTAGAAAAATTGGTGATTAGTAAAACGTAAAATTGTCCAGGAATTGCGTTTGCGATGGTGCATGTTTCAGTAGCTGCTCCTGAATAACTGCACGACTGAATATTTCCCCCGGTTAAATTTCCACAAGACGATGCAAGATTCGGAAATGGTCCCCAGCAGATAAAATCGATATCGTTGTTGGCCGACATTACAATTGAAATTGGTCCACCATTGGCAATCTGCATGTAAAACCATGCGGGATTAGGTTGTGACCCCAGACAGCCATAACTCGGTCCGCCTTGTGCACTACCTGCATTTACACCGGCAGGAAATTGCATAGTGTTTCCGGTACAGAAAGGAGTTGCATTAGCACAGGTGTTGTTGGTCTGACTAAAAAATCCTGCTGATAATAAACTGAAAAAAGCGATCAGTTTAACTTTGGTAACAAAAAAATTCATTGAACAGTACAATTGATTTTATTTAGTAAAAACGGCTGCTTTGAGCCACTATACTAAGTTACAACGTTTCACACGATTTTATTTTTCTGTAAAAGCGCCTAAACCGCCTTTTTTCCGGCGCTTGTACACTCAAAGAAGTCAGTCACCTTTTATTTTTAGTAATTAGTCTAAAATCGGTGTTTTAACATTAATTGAGTGAAAAAACAAAAAGAGCCGTCATTTCTGACAGCTCTTTTAAGTATTATCATTTTGGTTTATCGGAGTAAGCTTACATGTCCGGTTTTATTGTGGATCTTACCTTCCGCGTCTTTAAATCTGATCTTGTAAACATATACATCCTGCTTAAGTGGATCTTCTGTTCCTTTTGCAAATCCATTCCAACCTACAGTAGCGTCTTTTGTTCTGAATAAAGACAGACCCCAACGATCGAAAATTTCTAAATCATAAACTTTAAGATCTAATCCGAAAGGCGAGAACACCGGGATAAAGATATCGTTTACACCATCGAAGTTTGGAGTGAATGAGTTTGGAATATAAACACCATAATCATTTCTTACACTGATTACCTGGCTTACTACATCTTTACATCCTTCAGGTGTTGTTGCTGTAAGGGTAATCATATATTCTCCTGCAATCTCAAATTTCACTTTAGGATTTACATCATTCAACTGGTACATATCGGCAATCTGCCACTTGTAAGTATTGTTACCAAGTATTGTACTTAAGTTGTTGAATTGTACCGTAGGATCAATCAATGTAATATCATCAGGGCTGTAGTTAAAGTTAGCATGAGGAACCGGGAAGGCGTTAATTGCGTAAGGTAATATAGCTTGCGTTGAACAACCTATTTCATCCTGGTAATTTAATGTTACAGTATAAGAACCAGGATTATTAAACGTGTGCGTAACATTTAATCCGCTTTGCGTAGCTGATCCATCACCAAAGTTCCATGTTCCGCTACCGGAGTTAGCACTTGGGGTGTTAAACTGAACTTCAACCGGCACACAACCTTTTTCAAGATTGCTTACAATGTTCACATTTGGGATATCGTTCACCTGGATGCGAAGCGCCGAACTATCAGGACACAAACTTGCTGTTGGTGAAGAGTTAGTGTAGTAAACAACAATATTGTTGTTACCAATGTTTGCATTAGCAGGAGTAAATAAACCATTTATCTGCGAAGGTCCCGACCATGTTCCACCAGGCGTCTGCACAATACTGTTCAGGTTAATAGGCGGATCGTTTTTACAGTATGGTCCTGCATACTTATGGAAATCGGCAGAAACAAATGCTTCAACGTTAATGGTTGTTTGAGCAAAAGCCACACAAGGCCCAGAAGATACGCTGTAATTAATTACGTTTGGTCCGATGGCAGCATTAGCAGGTGTAAATAAACCGGCCTGATTTACCATTCCGGTATTTGCTGGTCCGCTGAAGATACCTCCTAATGGAGTTACAGGTATCATTGCCGCTCCATGCATGTTACAGAAAGGTCCTATCTGTGTTACCGCAGGGATTGCCAATGAGTAAACATTAACCGCTAGTGTTGCCTGATCAGGACATAATCCTATAGGAGATGAGTTAGTGTTATATGAAAGAACAATGTTACCGGTACCTGATGTACCAGGATCAAAAACAAATCCGGTAATACCAGAACCTGTCCACGAACCAAGGTTATTGGTTGTAAGAGGATTTAAGTTCACCTGGGAACCAGTATTACATTTATCAGAAATACTTCCTGTAATTACTGCAGGAACAAATGCTTCAATATTAATGGTTGAAGTGGCCTGTGTATTACAAGTAAATGTTCCGATCACATACTGAACCGTATTGCTTCCTATAGCAGCCTGCGAAGGACTGAAAATACCCGTTGGAGTCTGGAATGATACCGGCGTCCAGGTTCCCGTATTCGGTATAACCACCATTTGTTGGTTAGCCATGGTGTTACAGAATGGCCCGATCGCAGTAATTGTTGGAGTTGGTGGATTTAATACAGATACCACTATTGTGCTTGCATCAGGACAAACAGTAGCGTTTGGTGTTGAAGTTGTATTATAAACTAGCGCGTATGTGTTTGTTGCAAGACCAGTTGGCGTAAAATTATAATTTCCGCTTACACTGGTTCCGCTCCATACACCGGCTGTAGTACTTTGAACAATACCGTTAAGGTTAACAACTGGACTGGTTACACACATTGGCGCAATTGAACTTGTTAAGGCGGCAGTGTTATACTGAGATACCTGGAAGCTTGCTGTGTTCGAAGCTACACAAGATCCCACGCCAACCGAATACATAAATGTATTGGTTCCAATGGCTGCTAAAGCCGGTGTAATAATACCGCTTGCAGCACCGATCGGGTTACCCGCAACACCAGTACTGAATGTACCACCTGTAGGAGTTACAGTAATAGTATAAGGTGCAAAAGTGTTACATAAGTTAGTAATAGGTGTAATAGTTGGAGTAACAGGATTTACCACAGTTGCAGTGAAGGTTTTTGTAACAGGACAGTTAACCATCGTTGGTGTAAGTGTTACCGAATAATTATATGAAGTCATTGTTCCCGGAGCCGTTGTTGGAGTAATAACTGTTGTCGGCTGGTTTGTAGGAGCAAGGAAAGTCGCTGGCGTCCATGTGTAAGTAAACGCATTAGGATTTGGTGCACTGCAATTTCCGAACCTGCAGATTGGTCTGTTATTTGTTGTTTGCAAAGGTGCCGCCGTAGTCATACAAGCTACCGTTACATCGCTATACCATATCCGGCAGGAAGCAAATCCAGGATTCATGTATGGAGAAATACTATTGGTTGTATATCCAGGCGTAAGGTTATAACAAATATCAACAAGAATATTGGATACACCGTCCCAATAATATGGAGTAGCAAATGTATGGGTATTCCATCCTGTTGCAATTGCAATATTAGAGCTAAATACCTGGAACAAGCCCGCGTTATCAAACCCTCCTGATAAAGATGTAACATTTGTACACTTAATTCTTATGGTGTAACCAGGATAATTGGTTGTACCGTTGATTGTGGTAACGCTGAATGCCAGACTGGTTAAATAGCCTTGTCCCACTCCCATAGCTGTTAATTCAGCAGCAGTGAATAACATCTGGTGGCGCGCGTTTCTGTACCAGTTTCCATAAGGTGCCGGCCATGTAGTATTAGCGTTCTGCCCGCTTGATGTAGCTCCCATCTGGTAAACCGCTGGTGTAGAACAAGCTGGACCCACCCCGTTCGTAGAACAAGGGGTACCGATTATATTTAATCCAAAGTTGATGGATGGTGTAAGCGAAGCGCCCTGGCATATGGTTCCGGTAGTTGGCGTGACCGTATAATCAAATACATAAGGCGAGACCGTAAATGTTGTTCCATACTTACATGCGCCGTCGTAAACGGACACACTATACGTTCCGCCGCTTAGCCCACTTGTAATAAATGTGTTAGAAGGCGAAGGCGCCAGAGTTGACGAATAAGGTGTTGTGGTTCCCGTAGAAAACACATTGAACTGGGCCAATCCCGTAGGAGTGTTTGCTGCAGGAACAACGACAACTGCCGCCGTGCCGTTGGTTGCCCCGGTACATATCAATCCTACAGATGGAACCGATACCCCGCCAGGTATAGCAGCCTGCAATGTATATTTTATAGAATCCTTACAACCCTGTAAAGTTGTATAGGATAAATAATACACTGCTCCCGCAGAGGCAGGAGTAATTGTGTAACCAGCCGCTGTACCAGCAGGTGCAGGTATAGGCGTAAGGTTATTATACCACTGGAAGTTTGATCCACCCTGATTCGATAATACAGCGGTGTTACCACAATAAGGGGCCGCATATTGGAAATAGTTAGGTGGTGAGGTTGTGATCGCGAAAGAATAAGACGCTGTACCGCAGGCTCCCCCACCTCCGGCTGCAATTACGGTATAAGTTCCAGGTGGTAAACTATTGATTACCGAAGTGGTATTTGCTGATAAATTTAATGTTGGATTAGATAATGATTGATATGTAAAAGAGATAGGACTACTACTTCCTGATGCGAACACCGTGGCTGAACCACTCGCTCCGTTAGGACAGGTAGATGCCGTATTTATCTGACTAATGTAAACACTTGAATATTTGATTGTATCCTTTGCTGTAAACGTACAACCTGAAGCCGAAACCATGGTTACAGTAAACACCTGTCCGACAGTTACCGGCTGAACGGTGATCTGAGGCGCTGTTGGAGGATTTGGTGTATAAGTTACACCCGGAGGACCTGCCCATGAGTACACTGCATATCCTAAAGGAGCAACAATACTAGCTGCATTAGAACCTGCACAGAAACTTACAGGACCCTGAATGTTACCAGCGTTTCCACCCAAACCGCTACCAACTAAGTTACCACCGCATTTGGCATCGAAATAAGCAGATCCGTGGTGAGCGCCACCGTTACAGTCACCATTGGTTACTTTAATGGTTACACAACTTCCGATATAAGGAGTAAGGTCAATATATTTAACAACCCAGTTGGTCCATGAAATACCATTTGTTACTGAATAACCCGGAACACCACTAACACAAGCCGCACCAGACGGTGTTAAACTGATTGAAGAGCAAGGAAGAGGCACACCTGCACAGTTATATAAATCTACTTTAAAGAAAGGCTGGTCGCAGCAAGCGTGTCCTGATCCATCCCATGAACCTGCATACGCAAACTGGAATAATGTATTAGCTGCAGTAACCGGAAATGTTTGTCTCATTTGAGTAATCAAAACTCCGGGACTCGTATTGTTTAATCGTGCAACTCTTGTTCCACCGAGGGGTGAATTTGGTAAAGTTCCCAGGTAAGGTACCCCGGCGTATGGTGTAGCCACAATTGAAAACTCAGGACTTCCGTTAGAAACGTTTGCAGGTGTTACACAGGCTCCACCTCCTGTACCACCACCCCATGGATTGTTACTGCTTCCAATTGTCCACCCGGTAACCGCTAAAGCTGTATTATATGTTCCTACAGGAGTTGATTCAAAATCTTCGTTCACACATGGGGCCGCAAACGTAGTATTTCCACCCCCGCCGCCACCAATGGGTTTGTTATTACTACCTGCAGGCATGTTAGCCGACGGCGAAAATTCTCCGATTTTATATTTAGAATTGATGAATTGCCTCTTCAACTGATTCATCACATACGTGAATTCACTTCCTACGAAGTGGCTCGCCATCAACTGTTGAGATGGTGCGATCTCATCAAAGCCACTTAAAGAATCGGCATAAAACTGCACGTAGTTCTTAAACGATGTTGATGACTTCAGGTATTGCTGGTTTTCTACGAAGTTACTTTTCTCCTTAGATATGACATTGTTGGTGGCCTCATCGTAAGAATTTTTACCGGTTTGCGCAAACATTCCGGTTACTAGAAAACTAAGTGCGAATACAATAAAATTTAACTTTTTATTCATGGGTGAATTTTTATTTAATCAAATTTAATAAACCGATTACAAATGGTTGGTTTTTTCACTCATTTAAACCACTACTTTACTAAGTCCCTTCTCTTATTTTACTGCTACTTTCGGGTTATGAACAAATGCATTTGTTTTTAACATATACCTAAATCATTTTAAAAACTGGCACGTTTTTTTAACATTTTTGATCATAATGGCAGGCATGGCCTGACTTGAAAAAGACAACAATTTTTGCTACTTTTGTTCCTTTAACAACTATGGGTATTTTAGAGTCTCCTGATCTCCTTGAACAGGAAATAATAGAAGTCGTACTGAAAGAAGAAGCTACAAAAGCGCTTGTTCTTTACAATGATGATTTTAACACATTTGAACATGTGATTGAATGCCTCATCAAAGTCTGCAAACATGACCCTTTACAGGCTGAACAGTGTACCCATTTAGTTCATTTTAAAGGCAAATGCGTTGTGAAAAACGGAACTTTCAAAAAATTAAAACCTTTTTGCGAAAGTTTACTGGAACGCGGTCTTACTGCCAGAATAGAAGATTAATCTTATGAAAAAATCAATCATTGCTGCATGTCTCCTTGCAGTTATTATGGCATGTCATAAAAATGCCATTACCGGAAGCCGTTCACTTACGCTTATTCCGGAAAACGAAATGATGGCCATGAGCTATGGTCAATACAAAGAGTTTTTGGCAGCCAATCCTCCTTTACCTGAGTCGGATGACCGTGTTAAAATGGTAAAACGTTGTGGACTAAGAATACAAAAAGCTGTTGAATCTTATTACGCTCAGAAAAAACTGTCGAAAGAACTCGAAGGTTTTGCCTGGGAATTTAATGTGGTCGACGATAATACCGTAAACGCATGGTGTATGCCAGGTGGAAAAGTGGTAGTTTATACAGGATTACTCCCCGTTACGCAGGACGAACAAAGTCTCGCCGTTGTAATGGGTCATGAAATTGCACATGCGATTGCCAGGCATGGTAACCAGCGTATGAGCCAGGGATTACTTGTGCAACTTGGTGGCGTTGCACTTTCGGTGGCACTGTCACAAAAACCACAGGTAACACAAGAGCTGTTTCAGCAGGCTTATGGTATCTCATCAACACTAGGAGTTCTTAGCTACAGCAGAAAACACGAAACAGAGGCCGATAAAATGGGCTTGATATTTGCCGCTATGGGGGGCTATAATCCTGAAGCAGCGGTTGCTTTCTGGCAACGTATGGCACAAGGTGGCGGACAAAAACCACCTGAAATTCTGAGCACACACCCGAGTGATGAGAGACGTATTAAAGATCTTCAGGCTTTTATGCCGGAAGCAAAAAAATACTACAAGCCCCAGTAATTATTGTTTGATTAGTTTTCCTTTTCCTGAACCATCACTCAAATCATTGATGATGGCAGGATCTCCGCTATAATAAATATTACCGCTTCTCCACAGATTATAATCGAGTATGCCGCCCTGCGGCGCTTTAATGGTGCAATCTCCGAGACTTATGGTTTCTATGAATGTATAATTATTTACTTTTAAATTCTCTCCCTTTAGAAAGTTGGTACCGAACATGTAAACGTACAATTTATCGCAAACTCCATTAAGATAAATATCTCCGTTTCCATGAGAACTAGTCTGCAGTAATTTAAATTGTCCGCTGACGTGAATGTCTCCTGAATTTTCGGCGCGAACAAAAATGGAATCCTGAATAAGATCGTTGGTGCATTTCACAGTGCCTACTCCATTGTTCACTATTTTTCTGATAACGGGCACTGTGATGGTAACGACTACACGCTTTTTATACCCCCGAACAAAATTACATTTGTTGTTATTGCTGATCTCAAGCACGTGGTCTGAAGTAATTGTAGAAATATTTCCAATAATATTTTTTCCGGCAGTGACTTCCACTTTGTAACTGGTACCTCTTATAATATTAAGATCAATTTTATCGTTAACAATAACAGTTTTAAAAGCATCCAGATTTCTCTCCACCGTAATTTCGCTTCCGTTGGACTTAAGACAATCTGTTGAATTCTCTTTTTTACACGAAAAGAAAACGAGAGCTATAAAAAAATATGTAATGTGTTTTGTCAAACTGTTATAAAAAGAAACGATAACCTAATCCATATTCAAAATCGTAAGCAACTGCAAAATGTGTTCTTAGCCCTATAGCCGCTATTACTCCGCACTTGCTATAATAACGTACCCCTATCCTGCTCACAACTGGTCCATCGGGTTTTACTTTCTGAAAAACATAATAACCAATATCTATCGGAAAACTTATTCTGCCTAAATTGTAAGAGTAACAGAACTTAATGGCTATTCGGGTATTATCAATACCTGAAGCGCTTTTTTTAAATTCCTGTTTGTAATCTATAAGATAATTCTGATCAATAAAAATATCGGTGCCTATACCCCATTTATGTGTGTTCCTTACATTCCTGTGATAAGTAGCGGTAACATGCAAATTATACAGAGGTTCCGTAGCAACTTCGCGCTGATTGTAACCAAACGACGCGTACGTAAGCAATTCATTTTTTGACCTTACTTTAGCTGACGAATCAATAGATGAAAGAGGCGAGCATGCTTTTCCTGGAATCAGGAAATTAAAAGCCGCGTTTAATCCAACAACATTCAATCCCAAATTAGGAACTTTAGCACGGGCATTGCTCGCATGGCTAAAAGAGAATCCTGGTTCAAATCGTATTTTTTCTGAAAGTGGGATCTGCCAGAACCATTTAAATTGCACAAATGAATTAATATGACTTCCAATAGCTATATTTTTTGGGTTTTTCTTAACATCAAAACACTTATCCAGATAGCTAACACCCCAACATAAACGCAAGATCATCCTGGATCTTTTATCCTTGTTCAAAGGAATTTCGGCATAAGGAGCTACTGAAAATGCGTAACCTAATTGATCAGGATTTTTAAAATCGAGAACAGAAAAAGACATACCTACATCAGGCATGTTATTCTCGTGATGCCATAATTTATTTCCTAAAGTCGGTTTACTGACATTAAGCTCGTAAATAGTCGGGTATCCCTTTACAAGATGTCCGATAGTACTCCGATGCTCAAGAATAAAACCCTGATTTACCGAAGGCTTAATTTGCCAATCGGGATGGCATGTAATTCCGTTTTGGGAAAAAGAAATGGCATAAAAAAGTATCTGAAATATTAAGTGTAGCCTGCGCATTGCAAAGGGGTTCGCTAAAATAATTAAAATAAGTTAACATATTTTCCATGTTAAAAACAAAAGCTTATTTATTTGTTAAATTTGTAGGATATGGATCAACGCGCGGAATCATTTTTACGCCTTTTAAAAATCATGGACGAATTGCGGGAGCAATGTCCTTGGGACAAAAAACAAACCATTGAAAGTATCAGATATCTTACCATTGAAGAAACATATGAGCTCAGTGATGCTATTCTGAAAAATGATCTCAACGAAATAAAAAAAGAACTTGGCGATATTTTACTTCACATTGTTTTTTATTCGCGTATTGCCAGCGAAACAAAAACCTTTGACATCAAAGATGTGATAGACGCTCTTTGTGAAAAACTGATTTTCCGTCACCCTCACATTTACAGCAATGTAAAAGCTGAAACCGAGGAACAGGTAAAACAGAATTGGGAGCAACTCAAACAAAAAGAAAAAAACGGAAACACATCTGTTCTTTCCGGCGTTCCAAACAGCATGCCGGCTCTTCTGAAAGCATATCGCATTCAAGAGAAAGCACGCGCTGTTGGGTTTGATTGGGATAAACCCGAACAGGTGTTTGAAAAAGTTGAGGAAGAACTGGAAGAGTTCAGAGAAGAAGTAAAAAAAGGCGATATGAAAAAAGCAGAACATGAATTCGGCGACCTTCTTTTCTCTCTGATAAATTACGCGAGATTTTTAAATATCAATCCTGAGGATTCTCTTGAACATACTAACCAGAAATTCATTAAACGTTTTTCCTATATGGAAACTAAAGTGAAAGCCCAGGGAAAACAAATTTCGGATTGCAAACTCGATGAACTCGATAAATACTGGAACGAAGCAAAATCATTGTAAAACTTGAAAAGTTTCCTGAAAAATAATTTTCCCGTATTAACACTTTACCTTGCACTTGTATCTGTTGCACTGTATTACGCGGGTACTTATGGAAAAGTAGCAGTACATTCTTACATCAACAACTATGTAGGAAATCCGTTCTGGGATACCTTCTTTTTTTACATGACCTACCTTGGCGATGGCTTAGTTTTACCTTTTCTTTTTCTTGGTATCCTGTTTTACAATCTGAGAACCGGGATTTACGCTACGATTTCTTTTTTTACGGCAACGATTATTACAAGTATTCTTAAATATAAATTCTATGATGATGTGGATCGGCCAAGTCACGTATTCGACTGGACCATTCATAAACCACTTCACTATGTTGAAGGAACCGATCTTCATATTCATAACAGTTTTCCAAGCGGACATTCCACCCAGGTATTTGCAATTTTTATGTGCCTTATTTTTACAAGTACAAAACAGTCTTATAAAATTCTTTTCTTTCTTCTCGCTCTTATTTCTGGTTTTAGCCGGGTTTATCTTTCACAACACTGGCTAATTGACATTACCGCGGGAAGTTTAATAGGAACCGGAAGCAGCCTTATTTATTATTATGTGTTCATTGGAAGAGACAGGTTCACGAGGATTAATAAACCTCTTTTAAAATTAAAAAAGAACGTTGCCAATACTTAAAAATAACGCAGCGCTTACAACGCTCATTGCATTAATTGCAGGAATAATTTTTATTCCGTTCATTGGTAATTGTCCGCTTTTTGATTGGGACGAGATCAATTTTGCCGAATGCGCAAGGGAAATGATCGTATCGGGAAATTACTCCCAGGTTCAGCTCAACTATCTTCCTTTCTGGGAAAAACCACCTGTTTTCATCTGGCTGCAGGCTGCATCCATGAATATTTTTGGCATAAATGAATTTGCGGCACGTCTTCCAAATGCCCTCTGCAGCATTGTTTCCCTTATCACCTTGTTTCACATAGGCCGGAAGATCCACTCCAATAAATTCGGGCTGCTTTGGTGTTTGATCTACGTCTCCACTATTCTACCGCATTTATTTTTTCGTTCAGGGATCATCGATCCATGGTTCAATCTTTTAATTTTCATCTCCATTTACAATATTATTCTCTTCGTGAATAATTCTTCGGGCAAAAAAGAAGTTCTTAACGCATTACTGGCAGGTTTTTTTCTGGGGCTCGCGGTTCTCACAAAAGGTCCGGCTGCTTTGGTAATTGTAGCTCTTACTGTTCTGGCGGTAGCTATTCTATCCAGAAACCTTAAACAGTTTCTTTCAAAACCGTTTATGGTTTTTGCGGCAACAACCCTGTTCGTTTCCCTTTCATGGTTCCTGTTTGAATTAATGAGAGGGAACGGAAAAGTAATTGAAGAATTCATCACGTATCAGGTTCGTCTTTTTGAAACCGGTGACTCGGGTCACGATGGGCCCTTTTTTTACCACATGGTTGTTTTGTTACTCGGATGTTTTCCTGCGTCATTTTTGTTCATTGCCGGTTACCGGAAAAAAGAAGAGCTCACGCCGTTTCAACTTTTATGCAGAAGGTTCATGCTGTGTTTATTCTGGGTGGTACTCATTCTTTTCTCTGTTGTTAAAACAAAAATTGTGCATTACTCTTCCCTCTGTTATTTTCCACTTACATTCATCGCTACGTTAGCGCTTGTTCATTTTTTCGAAAAAATAAAATTCGGCTTCACCATCAAATGGTTCTACTGGATGATTGCAATTATTGTAAGTGTTCTTGTAATTCTCATCGGATTCATTGATTCGTTTAAATCTGCTTTAATTAACGGTACGCTTGTTGACGATGAATTTGCACGTGGTAATCTTGAAGCAAACGTTCACTGGAGCGGCTTTGAATCCTTTCTGGGTATTATTTTCCTCGCGGCTTCCATGCTGATTTTTATAGGAATCAATAAAAAGAAATTAACGTTAGTCTACTACGGTTTTGTTGCCAACCTGGCTTTCATTTATTTTTCAATTAATATTATTGTACCTAAAGTGGAGCAATATACACAGCACGCCGCTATTGAGTTTTACAAAGCCTGCAGCCGTCATGATTGTTATGTAGAGACCCACGGTTTTAAGAGCTATGCGTATTTATTTTATTCGGAACGCAAGCCTTCCCATTACGCCAACCATGAGCAAAAGAAATCAGTAAAGGAAAAACTTGATCAGATGGAAGCTGATGGGCATTCGCGATTTACATCCTTCCCTCTTGCTTACGGTGCATGGCTTAAAACGGGAAAAATTGATAAACCCGCTTTCATTATTTCCAAAACAAAAGACGAAAAAGAACTTGAAATTTATCCGGAATTGAGGAAATTATATGATGAAAACGGATATTCCTTCTTTGTGCGCATGCCAGAAGGAACTGCCAGATAGTCTGGTTTAGGCTGTGGCATAGAATATGTACAACACTATAAAAATGGAATTACAATGACTTTTGGAGACTTAGATGATTTAGGGATAAAGACAAGCATTGACGACGATGCTGATTTTATTCCACTGTTAAGCAGCGAGGACGAGGATAACATGCAGAATGAAAAGATCCCCGACATTCTGCCAATATTACCGCTTCGTAACACTGTTCTTTTTCCAGGTGTGGTTATACCAATCACTGTTGGGAGGGATAAATCGATACAACTAATAAAAGATTACAATAAAGGAGATAAAACCATTGGTGTTGTAGCGCAGAAAAGCGATTCGATTGAGGAACCAACTGCCGACGATCTTTACAAAGTAGGAACCGTTGCCTTCATCATAAAAATGCTTAGAATGCCCGATGGAAATACCACCATTATCATTCAGGGAAAACGTCGTTTTAAAATTGATAAGTTTGTTCAGACGGAGCCTTACCATAAAGCAAAAGTGAGTGCATTTGATGAAGATAAACCGCCAAAAACAGACCAGGAATTTCAGGCCATTATTTCGAACCTGAAAGAAACCTCGGTGCAAATCGTAAAACTTTCTCCTAACATTCCAAGCGACGCTGGATTCGCGATCAACAATATTGATAGCCCAACCTTTCTGGTGAATTTCATTTCTTCGAACATGAGCGCTAAGACCGAAGAAAAACAAAAAATGCTTGAAGTGGCGCATTTAAAAGAACGTAGTTTGCTTGTGCTTGAATATCTGAACAAAGAATTTCAGATGCTCGAACTCAGAAGTCAGATCCAGAATAAAACTAAAATGGATCTCGATAAACAACAACGTGAATATTTCCTCAACCAGCAGATCAAAACCATTCAGGAAGAATTAGGTGGAAATAATTTTGAGCAGGAAATAAGCGGCTACAAAGAAAAAGCGCAAAGTAAAAAGTGGAGCGCCGTTGTAAAAGAAACTTTTGAAAAACAGCTCGCAAAACTTCAGCGCATGAATCCTAACGCCGCTGAATACGGTATTCAAACTAATTATATAGAACTTCTTCTTGAACTTCCGTGGAATGAAACTACTCAGGACAATTTCGATCTCAGTAATGCTGAACAGATCCTGGATGAAGATCACTTCGGATTAGAAAAAGTAAAAGAAAGAATCATAGAACACCTTGCAGTTCTTAAACTGAAAGGAAATCTGAAATCACCTATCATTTGTCTTTATGGTCCTCCGGGTGTTGGTAAAACATCGTTAGGAAAAAGCATTGCAAAAGCGCTCAACAGAAAGTACGTGAGAATGAGTCTTGGTGGATTAAAAGATGAAAGTGAGATACGTGGTCATCGTAAAACCTATATCGGAGCCATGCCTGGACGGATTTTGCAGAATCTTAAAAAAATTCAATCATCAAACCCTGTTTTTATCCTTGATGAAATTGATAAAGTAGGAAACGATTATCATGGCGATCCTTCGTCGGCTCTTCTTGAAGTACTGGATCCGGAACAGAACGCGACATTCTATGATAATTTTCTTGAAATGGATTACGATCTCAGTAAAGTCATGTTCATAGCTACTTGTAACAATCTGTCAAGCATACAACCTGCTTTGCGCGACCGGATGGAGATCATTGAAGTAAACGGGTATACTGTTGAGGAAAAACTGGAAATCGCCAAACGTCATCTTATTCCTAAACAGGTTGAAGAAAGCGGCTTGAAAAAAACACAGTTAAAGATCACAGATAAATCACTTGAATTTTTAATTGAGAATTACACGGCAGAAAGCGGCGTAAGAAATCTTGAAAAACGAATTTCCAAGATCGCTCGTCATGCTGCGGTGCATATTGCGAAAGACGAAGATATTCCAAAACTTACCGAGGAGCAGATCACAAAAATTCTTGGCCCTTCGCACTTAAAAGATAAATACCAGGGCAATGAAATAGCCGGTGTTGTAACAGGTTTAGCCTGGACGCAAGTAGGCGGCGATATTTTATTTATTGAAACCAGCCTTAGCAAAAGCAAAGCGGGCAAGTTAACACTTACCGGCAATCTTGGAGAAGTGATGAAAGAAAGCGCTGTTCTTGCATTGGAATACTTAAAGGCGCATCCTCAGTTACTGGATCTAAAACCCGAAGTTTTTGAAGATTACAACATTCACATTCATATTCCTGAAGGAGCAACTCCGAAAGACGGACCAAGTGCGGGTGTTACCATGCTGACATCCATCGCGAGCGCGTTCACAAAACGTAAAGTAAGGCGAGCGCTGGCTATGACAGGAGAAATTACCTTACGCGGAAAAGTTCTTCCAGTTGGCGGTATCAAAGAAAAAATACTCGCGGCGAAGCGTGCTGGCATTAAGGAGATCATTCTTTGTGAAGACAATCGCAAGGACGTTGAATACATCAAGGCCGATTATTTAAAAGGTTTAAGTTTTCATTATGTAACACAAATGGAAGAAGTTCTTAAATTAGCGCTGCTGAAAGAGAAGGCAAAAGAATAATCCCCATTATTTGAAAAAAGTACTCATACTAACCTATTACTGGCCCCCTGCAGGCGGTGCAGGCGTGCAACGTTGTCTTAAGTTTGTAAAATACCTTCGCGAGTTCGGATGGGAGCCTGTTGTTTATACGGCTCTTAATGGCGAAATGCCTGTGATTGACAAAAGTCTTGAGAAAGATGTCCCAAAAGATCTTACAGTTTTAAAAACCGAGATCTGGGAACCTTATAATATCTACAAAAAATTTATTGGACGGAAAAAAGAAGATAAGATCAACGCTTCTTTTTTAAGTGAAAATAAAAAAACAGGGCTCACAGAAAAGATCAGTGTGTGGATACGTGGAAACTTTTTTATTCCTGATGCAAGAAAATATTGGATCAGGCCCAGTATAAAATACCTCAACGATTACATAAATAAATACAATATCAGATATGTGATCAGCAGCGGGCCGCCTCACAGTATGCACATGATAGCTCTTGGCCTTAAGAAAAAACATCCGGAGCTGAAATGGATTGCCGATTTCAGGGACCCATGGACCAATATTGATTTTTATGAAAAACTGATGTTAAGTAAAAGCGCTGATAAAAAGCATCACGAGCTTGAACTCAAAGTTTTAAACGAAGCTAATGAAGTCATAAGTATTGGAAAGACAATGTGTGACGAGTTTCGCGACATTTACACAAGTGCCGGGGGAAAGAACATTGGCAAATTCAAAGTCATTCCGAATGGATACGATAGCGACGATGTTTCAAAAACTCCTGTAGAAAAAGATAAAAAATTCAGTATCGCTCATATAGGAACACTGGTAAAAGACAGGAATCCAGGTGTGTTATGGAAAGTTCTTAAGAAAATGATCGGCGAAAATGCTGAATTCGAAAAACAACTTGAAATAAAACTCGTTGGTAAGATCGATATTTTTGTAAAAGAAGAAATTGAAAAAGCCGGCCTTACGAAATATGTCAATAAGATAGAGTATCTTCCACATAGCGAAGTCATCATTGAACAACAAAAATCGAAAGTACTTTTGTTACTGGTAAACAACACCAAAAACGCGAAAGGAATTCTTACAGGGAAGTTCTACGAATACATGGCTGCAAAAGTTCCGGTGCTAGCAATTGGTCCAACTGACGGCGATCTTGCCTCTCAGCTTAACGAAACCAATGTTGGGCTCATCAGTAATTTTGGCGATGAATCAACTCTTGAAAAAAATATTTTAAGTCTTTTCAAAAACGAACAAATCCATCGCAATGAAGAAGCGGTTGAAAAGTATAGCAGGAAGAGTTTGACGAAGGAGTTGGCTCATTTAATGAGTGGGCTTTAATCCTTAGTGGGCATCTCAACCAAATCATTTACTTGTTTTAATTCCGGTAACTTCATAATTAACATAACCTCCGGGATAACTAACCTGCGATTGAAAACTTAATGAAGACTTACTGCTAAACGATCCCTCAGTGTCGTATTTAGTTGTAGCACCGGGCTGTCGCGGGCCATCCGATATTTTTTTTGAGTGCTTGATTAGCTGGTAGTCGTGAGATAAATACGCTGTTGGCATAATAATTTTTATTGTATACTCTTCTTTTCCATACACTATAGAACCTTTTTCAGTGTAACTTTTTATAGTATTTCCCGAAGAATTCTTTTCTGTGATTGAAAATTCCCAGTCACCCAGATATTTATTCCGGTAATTTAAAGGTCTTTTTTTACATGACGTTATAAGCACAACTAACAGACATAGAAAAACTATTCTTTTCACGCCTTTAAAAGTTCAATTGATTTCCCAAACGCTGCAATCGTCTTATCCAAATCTTCCTTCGTATGCGCACTGCTCATAAAACCTACTTCGTATCCACTCGGGCCAAGATACACTCCCTGCTCAAGCAAGGAATGATACAATGTTTTGAAATACGACATCGAGTTCGGATCAATATCTTCGGCAGATGTGATGGCGTCTTTTTCTGTAAACGCAATCCAGAATATCGATCCCAGTTTAAACAATTTAAACAATTTGAATCTATTTACCTGATTGATTCCGTCAACAAGATAATTTGTTTTTTCCTCAAGATCCTTGTAAAAATCTTTAGCGAGACATTGAGATAATTGCGCAATTCCTGCGCTCATCGCAACAGGATTTCCGCT